>JAPPBY010000020.1 GCA_026702615.1 Chloroflexota bacterium
CTCCGACAACGGCCTGCGTAACCGGTACGAGGATGCGTTCGGGGAGGATCTGGACGAACTGCCGGACGACTGCGCGTTCCAGCGGGGCGAGCACCTCTTCCTCACGGCCGATTGCCGGGACAACAGCCGCGCGATCGCGTCGGAGTGGTTCGCGCGCGCGGTGGGGAGAGCGGACTTGACGCCGAGCTGGATCGAGAACGGCGTCTTCGACTATCTCGTCACGCACTACATCGAGGGGGCGCCCCCCGAGTTGACCGACGACCGCATGCGGCGGGCGATCTTCTACGAACGGGTGCGGGACATCCGCCAGGACCGGGCAGCGGAGGACCTGCAGACGCTGGCCATGCTGTACGCGATCACCGACTACGGGGAGTTCGCGGACTGGCGGCGGTTCTACGGCGCCGTCCTCTCGGGCCTGGATGCGGAGGTCGCATTCGAGAGCATCTTCAGCGCGACCCTGCAGGAGTTCTACGCGGACTTCGAGGAATGGGCGGACCACCAGAAGATCATTCTCATCTCGACCGCGTTCCCGTCGTGCCTGGCGGCCTCGGAGCACCTCAGGCGACAAGCGGGCTCGGTCGGCGTCGGCTTCGGCTACCCGGACTACCGGGTGCCGCTGGAGGAGGACGACGACGGCGATGGCGTCGTGTGCGAGGGCTTCATCGCGCCGACGAAGCTTCCACCCACGCAGTAGGGGGCGCGGGGTAGGCTCCCCTACCGTCCACGATCCGCCCCCGGGCATAGACTACGACCATGAAAGCGGCCGTCATCGCGGCGCTCGTGGCGATCATCGCCATCGGGGGAGCGTTCGGCGCGTTTGCCGCGACCCGCACGATAGAGACAAGCGTCGATCTGGAGATGGAGTTCTGGGTCGACGTTAATTCTTCCACGGCGTTCGTGAGCACCCGCCAGGAGGACGGGGGCGAGTGGATCACGCATGACTTCCACGTGGAGCTCAGCCCCTACTCCCCAACGTCGAGCCTGCTGGTGAGCGAGCCGGTGACGCTCTCCGTACCGGTCACATTCGATCTGGAGGTAGCGGACCCGCCCCCCCTCACGCCCCTGCCGGCAGCGGCGCCGCACCTGCCGCCGGGAGAAGAGCCCTCGGGGCGGGGGCGGTGCTGCAGGGTGCGGGGTATGCCGGACAACCGCTCGGCGCAGCGCGCGATCTCGGCGGAGATGCGCAAGGTGATCGCGTTCGCGCGCACGAACTTCGGGCTGACGCACGAGGGGTCGATCACGATCAACATCTCGTGGACGCCCGGGGGGCTGCTGGTCCGGTACGAGGATGCGTTCGGGGAAACGCTCGAGGAGCTGCCGGACGAGTGCTCGTTCCAGCGGGGGACGCACTTCTTTTTCGCGCCCCAGTGCCGGGAGAACCCCGACGCGATCGCCCGGGAGTGGTTCACCTACGCGGTGAAGGCTCACTACGTGAGCGTGCGCTGGCTGGGGGTGGCGACGGCGGAGTACTACTACACGCTGTACCGGACGGGGAAGCCGCCGACGGTGCGGGACGACCGCTACCGGTCGGCAATCTTCCACCAGGAGGCGACGGCGCTGCGGCAGGGGCGGGGTCACGACGACCTGATGACGGCGGCGGCGCTGTTCGCGCTCGAGAGGTACGGGACGGAGGAGAGCTGGCTGGCGCTCTACGAGGACCTGCTGGACGGGGCGGAGATCCACACGGCCTTCGAGGAGTGGTTCGGGGTCTCGCTGCTGCGCTTCTACCAGGACTTCGAGGCGTGGGCGGCGCGGGAGCGGACGAACATGCTGGCGCTGGCGTACGGGTCGTGCGGGGAGGCGGCGCGCTACCTCTCGCCACGGGCGTTCGATGACGGGGGCGGGTTCCCGGACTTCCGCGTGCCG
The DNA here is from genome assembly GCA_026702615.1 of Chloroflexota bacterium. Lineage (GTDB taxonomy): Bacteria > Chloroflexota > Dehalococcoidia > Tepidiformales > Tepidiformaceae > UBA2991. The sequence continues at coordinate 1,867 of JAPPBY010000020.1, forward strand.
CTGGAGTACGACGATGACGGGGACGGGTACGTCTGCGAGGAGTACGCGCGGCTCCAGGAAGAAGAGCTGCTGTGCATTGTCGCGGGGGAAGGGGACTGAGGGGCGGCGGGCGAGCTGCGCTCGCGGTGGTCAGTGGTCGGTGGTCGGTGGTCGGTCCCCACATCCCCACCCCGGGGGCCGGCGAGCAACGCGAGCCAACCAACCACCGATCACCAGTCACCGACCACCGGGTAGACTGCGCGCATGTGGAGAACGATCGGGGTTCTGAGCGTCGTGTGCCTGGGGTTCATCGGGCTGCTGGTGGGGCTGTCCCTGGGCGGGATGGGGTAGGGGCGGCGCGGAGCGCCGCCGGTGGTTGGTGATCGGTGATCGGTGATCGGTCCCCACAACCCCACCGACCACCGACGACCGACCACTGACCACCATGGATGGGATTGTTTCGCGACACGTGAACCGGCGGGTGAGCCGTCCGCTGGCGGCCGGGCTCGCGCACACGCCGGTGACGCCGAACGGGGCGACGTGGTTCACGCTGGCGTTCTCGCTGGGGATGGGGGCGCTGGTGGCGGTGGGGCAGCACGTGGCGGGGGGCATCGGCATCCAGCTGGCAAGCATCATCGACGGGGTGGACGGGGACCTGGCGCGGCTGACGGGGAAGACGTCGCGCTTCGGGGCGGCGCTGGACGCGATCGCGGACCGGTACGCGGACGCGGCCATCCTGGGGGGGATGACGGTGTACGCGGCGCGCTTCGAGGACTGGCCGAACGCGGCGGTGGTGGGGGCGCTGGCGCTGGCGGGGTCGCTGACGGTGAGCTACAGCCGTGCGCGGGCGGAGGCGGAGGGGGTGTGGGGGGTGGTCGGTGGTCGGTGGTCGGTGGTCGGTGGGCTGGGGATGCTGGCGACGCGGGACGTGCGTCTGTTGGTGGCGGCGGCGGGGACGGTGGCGGGGCAGTGCTACTGGACGCTGGTCGTGCTGGGGGTGGCAAGCGGGGTAACGGTGGCGGTGCGGCTGGTGCGGGGTCGGTTTGGGGGCTAGAGCAGCTTCACGAGGGCGACGACGGCGCCGATGATGACGCCTCCCTGGATGAGGGCGGCGCGATAGAACTCGGCGCGGAATTCGGCCATCTCCGTTCGGACGACCTGCAGCTCGGCGCGGAGGATGTCGCGGGTGACGACTTCGCTGGTGGCTTCCTCGACGACTTCGACGATGCCGTCGGCGGCGGGCTCGGGGAGTCCGCGGCCAAGGAGCTTCTGGACGGCTTCGCGCGAGTTGAAGGTAAGGGCCATCGCTCTTGCAGGGTGACACACTTGTAGGACGATGGAGACATCTTTACAATGGTTCGCGGGTAGCACTGGGATGTCGTTCACGTTCGACACGTTGCAGGCGGTCCAGCGGCTCCGCGAGCGTGGGGTCGATGAGCCTGCGGCGGAGGGGATGGTGGAGATGGTGGCGGAGGCCACGAGCCCGCTGGTCACGCGGGAATACCTCGACGCGCGGCTGGAAGCGGGATTCGAGAGGCAGCGGGCGGAGCTCCACCACACGCTGATGGTGCTGGGGCTGAGCCTGGCGGGACTGGTGATCGGGACGGCGGGGGTTTCACTGGCGGCCGCAGCGCTGCTGTTCTAACCAGGGTGGTCGCCAAGAGCCAATAGCCCCGAGCGCTTACCCTTAAAGGTATGGCGAGCGCGGCGGTCGGTGTAAGCGAGGGCCTTGGTCCGGGGACGGGGCTGACGGAGGCGGAGGCGGCGCGGCGGCTGGAGGCGGGCGAGGGGAACGTCGATACGACGCGGCAACGCACGGACTGGGACGTGGTGCGGTCGAACGCACTCACGTTCTTCAACGTGGTCCTGCTCGTGATGATCGTGGCGCTGCTGGTGGTGGGAGAGTTCCGGGACGGGCTGTTCGTGGGGGTGGTCGTGTTCGCGAACGTGGTCGTCTCGACGTACCAGGAGCTGCACGCCGTACGGACGCTGCGGTCGCTGGTGGCGCTGACGGCGCCGCGGGCGCGGGTGGTGCGGGGCGGCGAGGAGCGCGAGGTCCCGGCGGAAGAGGTCGTGCGGGGGGACGTCGTGCACCTGCTACCGGGGGACCAAGTGGTGGCGGACGGGCCGGTGACGGGGCGGGCGGCGGAGGTCGACGAGTCACTCCTGACAGGGGAGGCGGACTCGATCCGGAAGGTTCCGGGCGACGAGCTGCTGTCGGGATCGTTCTGCGTGGCGGGAGACCTGTACTACACGGCGGAGCGGGTCGGGAACGAGGCGTACGCGCTCAAGCTGACATCGGACGCGCGCCAGCTCGTGCGCCGCATGACGCCGCTGCAGATCCATCTGAGGCGGCTGCTGCGCGTGCTGGTGGGAGCGACGATCGTGCTGACGCTGGCGATCGTGATCTCGTACAGCGTCGACGACCGCGGACTCGCGGAGTCGCTCAAGGCGACGACAGCGACGGTGACGACGGTCGTGCCGGTGGGTCTCCTGCTGGGGATAACGGTGGCGTTCGCGGTGGGGGCGGTGCGGGTGTCGCGGGCGGGGGCGATCGTGCAGGACATCCAGGCGGTGGAGGCGCTCAACTACGCGGACGTCGTCTGCCTCGACAAGACGGGCACACTGACGGCGAACCGGCTCACGGTGCAAGGGGTCACCTGGGCGTCGGGGGTCTCGGGCCTGGAGGGGTGGCTGGGGGCGTTCGCGTCGGCCACGGCGGACGAGAGCAAGACGGCGTCGGCTCTGGCGGACCGCTTCGCGGGGGGGAAGAACGCAGCGGTTCCAGACGCGCAGGTGCCGTTCAGCTCGGCGCGGCGCTGGAGCGCGGTGCAGCTGTCGGCGGGCCCCGAGCGGCGGACGTTCGTGCTGGGGGCGCCGGAGGCGCTGATCACGGTGGGGCAGGCAGACGAGCTGCTGGCGGCATACGAGTCGGCGAGCGCGCGGGGCCTGCGGGGCGTGGCGTTCGCGGAGGTGACAGCGCTACCCGACCCGGACGCGCCTCTCGTGAACGTGCGCCCGCTCGCGCTCATCACCATCGGGGACGTGCTGCGTCCGGAGGTGAAGGAAGCGTTCCGGCTGATGGAGCAACTGGGGATCGAGCCGAAGATCATCAGTGGGGACAACCCACAGACGGTGGCGGCGCTGCTCCAGCAGCTCCGCATCGTGACTCCCGGCGGCGCAATCTCGGGGTCGGACCTGGACAAGCTCTCCGGAGCAGCGTTCGCCGAGGCGGTTGAGTCACACAGCATCTTCGGACGCATCTCGCCGCAACAGAAGAGCCGCATCGTCGAAGTCCTGCGGGAGCAGGGACGCTTCGTGGCGATGGTCGGGGACGGGGCGAACGACGTGCACGCGCTGCGGGCGGCCGACATCGCCGTGGCGATGGAGTCGGGCACGTCGACGGCGCGGGGGGTGGCGGGAATCGTGCTCGTCCGGGATTCGTTCTCGGCGCTGATCCGGGGGGCGCAGGAGGCCAAGTTCGTGCTCGGGAACTCGGCCCGGCTGAGCAAGCTCTTCATGGCGAAGAGCGTGTACGCCTACCTCCTCATCTTCGCGACGAGCCTGCTGGGCCTGGACTTCCCCTTCCTGCCGCGGCACGGGTCGCTGACGGCGACGCTCGCGCTGGGCATCCCCGCGGTCTTCATCTCCATCAGCATCCCACCGCCCCAGGCAGGCAAGGACTTCCTCACGAACGTCCTGCGCTTCGCGTTGCCGGCCGGCATCTCACTGGCCATCGTGGCGATGATCGTGCAGGTCTTCGTCGAGTGGGCGTTCAACCAGGGCGTTGAGGAATCGCGGACGCTGGTGTCGCTGGTGATAGGGTTCACCAGCATCGGCTTCATGATCGAGGTGCTGGGCTTCCAGGGAGCGTCGTTCCGCAGCCTGACGCGTCCCGTCATGACCTTATTCCTCGGGGGACTGCTGGGGTTCCTGCTCGTCCTGACGGTGTACACGCCGTGGCTCCGCGACTTCTTCGACTTCTCCCCGATCAACGCGGGCGAGTGGGCGGTCGTGGGCGTGGGGACGGCGGCGGCGCTTGCCGGCCAGTACTACGTGAGCCACCACTGGCGCGAGATCATCGCCTTCCTGCTGGCTACACCGGGAAGGAAGGACCGGCTCCGGGGGAGACCGGCGTAGGCCGGCCTACCAGCCGCGCTTGGCGAGGACCTCTTCCTCCGGCAGGGAGGCCACGGAGAGGCCGCGCATGGCGGCTCCGAGGCCGCGGGAGACCTGCGCCAGCAGCTCGTCGTCCTCGTAGTGGGTAACGGCCTGGACGATGGCGTTGGCGACGGCGGGCGGATCCTCCGACTTGAAGATGCCGGAGCCGACGAACACGCCGTCGGCGCCGAGTCGCATCATCAGGGCGGCGTCGGCGGGCGTGGCGACGCCGCCGGCGGCGAAATTGACGACGGGCAGACGGCCTTCGTCGCGGACGCGCTGCACGAGCTCGACGGGGGCGCCGAGGTTCTTGGAGGCGGTGTAGACCTCGTCCTCGGAGAGGTTGCGAAGGCGGCGGATCTCGTCCTGGACGGCGCGCATGTGGCGCACGGCCTCGACGATGTCGCCGGTGCCGGCTTCGCCCTTGGTGCGGATCATCGCGGCGCCCTCGGCGATGCGGCGGAGGGCCTCGCCCAGGTCACGACAACCGCAGACGAAGGGCACGGTGAACTCGTGCTTGTTGATGTGATGGGCCTCGTCGGCGGGGGTGAGCACCTCGGACTCGTCGATGTAGTCGACGCCGAGGGCCTGGAGGACGCCGGCCTCGACGAAGTGGCCGATGCGGGCCTTGGCCATGACCGGGATGCTGACGGCCTCGGTGATGCGCACGATGATCTCGGGATCGCTCATGCGGGCGACGCCGCCGTCCTTGCGGATGTCAGCGGGGACACGCTCGAGGGCCATGACAGCGCAGGCCCCGGCTTCCTCGGCGATGCGGGCATGCTCGGGCGATACGACGTCCATGATGACGCCGCCCTTGAGCATCTGCGCCAGGCCGGCCTTGACCGTCCAGGTTCCGCGCTCGCTCGCTCCGTTTTCGCTCATGGCCTTCTCCCGCGCCTGCCCGGCGGCTGTCTTCTATCTCGTGCTGCTAGCTTAGGCCGTTTTGCGGTCAGTGGCTGGCCCGGCGACGGACGAGGGTGAGGCCGTCGCGGACGGTGAGCATGACCACCTCGACGCGCTCGTCGCGGGCGAGCTGCTCGTTGAGGGCGCGGATGGCCTTCGTATCGGCGGTCTGGTCGGAGTCGTCGAGGACGCGGCCGGACCAGAGGACGTTGTCGAAGGCGATGAGGCCGCCCTCAGCGAGCTTCGGCAGGACGGCCTCGTAGTAGGCGGGGTAGTTGGCCTTGTCGGCATCGACGAACACGAACGCGAAGGGGCCGTCGAGCTCCGCGATGGTGTCGAGGGCGGGGCCGAAGCGGAGCTCGATGCGGTCGCCGACGGGGCTGCGGTCGAAGTTGGCCTGAGCTATGTCGGCATGTTCGCGGCTGATCTCGCAGGTGTAGAGCTTGCCGCCCTCGGGCAGGGCCTCGGCCATGGAGAGGGCGGAGTAGCCGGTGAAGCAGCCGATCTCGAGGACCTGCCGGGGCTGGAGGATGCCCACGAGGAAGTTCAGCAGCCGCCCTTCGAGCCGCCCGGTGAGCATGCGCGCGCGTTCGCCGAGCGCCTCGGTCTTGCGGGCGACCTCCTGGAGAAGGGGCGGCTCGGGAGTCGTGCTGGCGGCCGCGTACTCCTCAAGCTCGGCAGGAACGATCTCGTCCATGGGGCCTCGGGCCTCCCGGCGACGGTTCAGCGAGTCGCTAGGCGTCCTGGCGCCAGATCTTCGGCTCCGCGCCGGTCATCAGGTCGCTCAGGGCCGAGAGTTCGACGCGCCAGGGGATGAGCTTGAGCGCCCCGAACTCGGGGTTGTCGACCGACTGGAAGAACATGGCCGGGTCGTAGCCGACGGGCGGGGGCGCGTTCTTGATGAGGTCCCAGACGCGCTGCTTCTCGGCGGGGTCGTCGTCCCACTCGGCCTTGCACTCGGCGTAGATCTGCTGCTGGCCGAGGGGGTTGCCGGCGGGCAGGTCGAAGTAGGTGACGGAGACGTAGGGGTTCTCCTCGATGTGCTTCGACTTGAGGGACGTGCGGCCGGTCGCGATCCAACCGGTCGAGCCCTCCCAGACGGGGTGGAGGATGCGGGAGCGGGGGCGTCCCTTGCGGTCGATGGTGGTGACGGTGCACCAGACGAGGCGGTTGACGCGGTCGTTGAACTGCTCGGCGATTTCCGCGAAGGAATCGACTTCCATGAGTAGGTACCTCCGGCGCACCGCTCGGGCGGGCGCGAGGGGCTAGGATACCCGCTGCCCTCGCGAAGGGCGCGCAGCCTCGCAGACCGCCGTAGCGATCCCCTCGAAGGACACCCGCTCCGCCCCGAGTTCCTGCAACGCGCTCAATCCGATGCTCTTCTGCCCCCGACGCTCGGCATCAAGGCGGGCAGTGGAAAGGATGAAGAAGGTCCACTGCGAAAGATCCAGCGGCTCAACGGTGGCCTTGTCCTGGTGGTGGTGCAGGCAAAACACGTAGACATCCGACCAGCGCTTCGCCTCTCCCGAGTACCTCCCTGTCGCTGGATCCCACGCCTTCTTGGGGGCGATATCGAACTTGGGTGTGGACAGCGCTTCCTGGGACCAGTACTGCAGGTAAGCCGACGCCTTCACCTCGATCTTGACTCCGCCCTCCGCCTCAACGTCGTACGGCGCCCACTCCTGCCGCACCCCGTCCGCAGCGCCCACCGCAAGAGCCACGAGGAACTCGGCAAAAGAACCCCGCATGGTGTTCGTGACCAGGTCCGCGCCCACCCAGCGCCAGAAGTCGAGGAGAGTTGCACCCGCTGCTACCGACTCGTCGCCGGTGCGAACAGGGACGTTGTAGACATCGCCTAGCCCGGTTGTCTGACCCATCTCCACCTCCACGGGCGACCGGCTAGGATACGCGCCCAACTTGGAGGGGCTGAACGGATGCCGGTGTACGCCGTCGGGGAGAAGGTTCCCGTAATCCACGAGAGCGCCTTCATCGCGCCCACGGCCACGGTGGTGGGGGACGTGCGCATCGAAGCGGGAGCGTCGATCTGGTACGGGGCGGTGGTGCGGGGGGACACCTCCTATGCGGTCATCGGGGCGGGGGCGAACATCCAGGACGGGGCGGTGGTGCACGGGCGGGCAACCGCGCCCGCGCTCATCGGCGAGGAGGCCTCGGTCGCGCACAACGCCGTGATCCACGGGGCGACGATCGGAGCGCGGGCGCTCATCGCGAACGGGGCGCAGGTGCTCGATGGGGCGGTGGTCGGGGAGGGGGCGCTGGTGGCGGCGGGGTCGGTGGTGCTGCCGGACACCGAGATTCCTGCGGGGATGCTGGCGGCCGGAACGCCCGCCGAGGTGAAGCGTTCCATTAAAGGAACGCCCTCGCAGGAGTGGGTGGAGAACAACCCGGGGCGGTACGCGGGGCTGGCGGCGGAGCACCTCGACGGGTTAAGGGAGATCACCCGTACGAATGCGAGACTGGATAGGCCATGACAGCGCTTGGCATCCGGGGCATCGCGACCGAGAGCGAATCTTCCGGCTGGTACGCCGGTGTGCCCCTGCTGAGGCGCCTCCCCGTCGAGTGGCAGCCCAACCCTCGCGTCTTCCTCACGATGCTGCCGGTCCTCCTTTTCTACGGGCTGACGAAGGTGGCGCCCGCGGAGGTCGCCATCGGGGGCGGGTTCGCGGCGGTAACGGTCGTCTTCCTGTTCACCCGGGAGACGCCGCTGCTGCGACTCATCGCCATCTACGGGTACCTCGTTACGGCGGGATCGGCGCTGGCGGGCATCCTGCTGACGAGCGAGAAGGCGTACCTGGCCGCGGGACCGGTCGGCGACGCGCTCATCCTGCCGCTCTACGCGTGGACGCTCTGGCGGGGCTGGCCGCTGATCGGGGCCATCGGGCGGGAGATCTCGCCGAGCATGGTGGGGAACCTGCCCGTGAACGCGCCCATCTTCGTGAAGGTGACGCTGGTCTGGGCCGGCTACGAAGCGGTAAAGGCGCTCGTGCTGACGTGGATGCTGCTGAACCTCTCGATCGGGGAGTACCTCGTGTACGGCCGTCTGTTCGGGTGGCCTACGACGGCGGCGCTGGTGTTCATCTGCGGCACGTTCATCCTGCGCGAGGCGCGCAGGCACGGCCCGCCCGACGGCCAGGAAGCCGGCTACTCGTCGGTATCGAGCAACCCCGCGGCCGCGGCCTCGTAGCCCAGCGGCGACACTGCCACGTGCTTCGACAGGGCGTGTACGTCGCGCCAGGCGCGGGCGAGCGGCGATCCGGCGTCGAGGGAGGCGGAGCCGCCCGCCTCGAAGAGGAGGGTCGCGGCGCGGGCGGCGCTGGTGGCGGCGTGGATGGAGGCCAGCGAGACGTGCGCGGCCTCGTCGGTGTCCAGCGCCTCACCCCCGACGACCGTGTCCCAGCTCGACCGCGCGACCTCGAAGAACCAGGCGCGGGCGGCGCTCACGAGCGCTTCCGCCTCGCCGAGGCGGACACGCGCGCCCTGGCGGTCACCCAGCGGGTCCCCTGTATAGAGGGAAGGGCGTGACGCGAGCTCCAGGAACTCGTCGATGGCGTGACGCCCGATGCCGAGCGCGACCGCCGCGAAGGACGTCTCGGCGTGGTGGTTGAAGGGGTACTGGTAGAGGGGGCCGCGCTCGTAGGGCCAGTCGTCGAAGACGCCGAAGGTACGGCGCAGGGGCACGAGGCTGCTCTCGACGCGGAAGTCGTGGCTACCGGTCCCGCGCATGCCGGCGGGGTCCCAGGTCTCGACGACCTCGACCTCGCTCGCAGGGAAGGCCATAGCACGGATGACGGGTCCGTCGCCGCCGTCCGCGGGCCGTTCGCCTTCAAGGAAGCAGTTGGCGGTAAAGAAGGTGGCGTGGTGGGCTCCGCTGGCGAAATTCCAGCGCCCGCCGGCGAGGTAACCGCTGTCGACGGGCTTGGCCGTGCCGCCGGGCTTCCCGGAGCCGGCGATGAGGGCCTCTCTCGGCCCGAAGATCTCGGCGGCCGTCGCTGGTTCGAGGGCGCCCGCGAAGAGCCCGCCGCCCGAGCCGATCGTCACGGCCCAGCCGAAGGAGCCGTCGATACGCGAGGCCGCCTCGAACACCTCGAGGGCGGGCGGAACGTCGAGCTCGGGCGCGCCGAGCGAGCGGGGCAGGTACAGCCGGTACAGACCGGCGTCGATGATGCGCTCAGCGACGGGCGGGGTCGTGCGCGCCTCACGCTCGGAGCGCTCCGCCTCGTCGGCGACGAGGGGGGCCATGCCGGCAAGGGCGTGGAGGTAGGGGGCGGCGGCGTTCACGGGGGCAGGGTACCAGTGGCGGGCGTACCAGCATGTGGGGGAGCGCCAGCCCGGGACAGGCGACTGGGGCAGGGCGGCTCATTACTCCGGCTCCCACTCGTACGACGCAGCGATTCGCCGCAGGATCTCCCGATGCTTCCCCGCCTCCTCGCCCTCCCCGACAACGTGGTCGATTCTCAGCGGCCCCAGGCACGGGCCCACCCAGGAGGCGCGCCGGCATGTGAGCACGCCGATCGCCGCCTTTCCAGGCGACAGCGCCCGGACGACCCATACCGCGTCAACGTCCCGCACACCCTCGTTCGCGTCCCAAGCGTCAGCGGCCACCAGGCGCACGTTCACGTCGCCCGGCGACGTGAGGCGAATGGTGCCCTCTCCCCGCGACCATTCCCACACAACTTCCGGTCCCACCCTGACCGGGTCATCCTTCTCGCCGGCGCAGCGCAGCCCAACGGGCACCAGTACCAGAGCTGCCATCGCCACAATGAACAGGAGCGGTCCGATGGCCGGAATGGTCACATCACCCCAGCGCATCATGAAGTTGGCCTCCCTCGCCCGGAGTTTCCCAGCGGAGTGGGCAAGGCTATCGCACCTGCGCGAGGGCGGCATGCCAGCGTGACTCTCCCACCCGCTGGCATGTCCATGCAGGTTGTGCCGCGTCATGTCGCGTCGAATAAAGCCCTGTCATGTCATGCCTTCGGTGAACCAACGCCATGCTCGGTGAGCTCGTCTCACTTCGCCTGGCCCGCAAACCCACCTCCACAACCCCCTCCGGCTTGCTGCCCCCACCCCTCGCGCTTATCTTTGTGGCGCAAATCACAAGGGCTTCGGGGGCGGCCTTGGCGGTCGTTCTTGCGCGGCCCGCAGCGCCCTCCCGGCGCTCGACGGCGAAAGCGAGGCCATGAGCTTTTACGACGAATGGTCCGCCGTCTTTATCGCGACGGTCGCGGGCTTCATCCTCGTCTTCACCGCCCTCGTCGGGGCGCGGCTGCTCGGACCCTTCGCCAGGGAGCGCGGCAAGGGCGTCTCCTATGAGTGCGGCATGCTCCCGATCGGGCGCAACTGGGCGCAGGTCCACGTCCGCTACTACATCTTCGCGATCATGTTCCTCATCTTCGATGTGGAGACGATCTTCATCTTCCCGTGGGCGGTCGTCTTCTTCGACCTGCCCGTCTATGCCTTCTGGTACATGTTCGTCTTCATCGTGGTGCTGAGCGCCGGGCTGCTGTACGCCTGGCGGCGCGGCGTGCTGGAGTGGAAATGAGCGACGAAGCGACCACCCCCGCCGACGGACCGGCGATGCCCGCCTACGTGCCCGATTTTGGGAACGAGGCGGAGCGCCTGACGCCCGTCGACCTGCCGGAGCAGACGGCCGCCTACCGCATCGTGATGCCGGGCATCCTGCAGACGGGCGTCGACACGGTGCTGGCGATGAGCCGCAAGAGCTCCCTCTGGCCGATGACCTTCGGGCTGGCCTGCTGCGCGATCGAGATGATCGGCACCTTCATGGCCAACCACGACCTCGACCGCTTCGGCATCGTGCCCTGGCCCAGCCCCCGCCAGAGCGACGTGATGGTCGTCTCGGGCACGGTCACGAAGAAGATGGCGCCGGCGATCAAGTTGCTCTACGAGCAGATGCCGAACCCGAAGTACGTCATCTCCATGGGCGCCTGCGCGACCAACGGCGGGCCCTACACCGAGTACGACCGCGTGCTCCAGGGCGTCGACAAGATCATCCCGGTGGACGTGTACGTGCCGGGCTGCCCGCCCCGTCCCGAGTCGCTGCTCGACGGCTTCCTGCGGCTGCAGGAGAAGATCATGGAAGAGAAGAGGATGGTCGGGTGAGTTCGGAACCGGTCATCGGCGAGCCGGAAATCGCGGCGCTCGTGCGGGAGCGGCTGCCGGACATCCCCTTCGAGGCCTCCGAGACGAAAACCTACGCCGACCTGCGGGTCGCGCCCGAGCACTTCCTCGCGCTCGTGACCGGCCTGCGCGACGACGCCGAGCTCTCCTTCGACCTGCTGCGCAACATCGTCGCGCTGGACATGGAAGAGGCGGGGCTCGAGGCGAAGTACCAGCTCTACTCCTTCCCCCACGGCCACGCCCTCCAGATCACGGTGCCTGCGCCCATCCCGAGCTGCGAGCTGCCGTCGCTGACCGGCCTCTACCCGGCGGCGAACTGGCACGAGCGGGAGGCGGCGGAGATGGTGGGGCTGGTGTTCACGGGGCATCCCGACCCGCGCAACCTGCTGCTGGAGGAGGACCTCCGCATCCATCCCCTGCGCAAGGCGCACCCGCTGCAGAAGGCCGAGATCCTGCAGGGCATCGAAGACGGGCCGCCCGGGGTGGAGGTCTAGATGTCGATCTGGCCCGAGGAGCGCGTCGCCGCCGCGGACAGCGATCTCGACACGGTCGACATGACCGTGAACGTCGGGCCCCAGCACCCGGCCACGCACGGCGTGTTCCGCATGGTGCTGACGGTCGACGGCGAGCTCGTCGTCGGCTGCGAGCCGTACATCGGCTACCTGCACCGGGGCCTGGAGAAGCTCTCCGAGAACGCCGACTACCGCCAGGCGATGGGCTGGTGGGACCGCACCGACTACCTCGCAGGCATGTGCTGCGAGGGCGCCTACACGATGGCGGTCGAGCGGCTGGCCGGCATCGAGGTTCCGGAACGCGCGGACTACATCCGCGTGATCATGATGGAGCTGTCGCGCATCAACTCGCACTTCATGTTCCTGGGCGCCTTCGGGGCGGACGTGGGCTCGTTCGGCACGAGCTTCGTCTACGCCTGGCGCGAGCGGGAGCGCATCTACGACCTGTTCGAGGAGGTGGCCGGGGACCGCATGTTCCCCACCTACTTCCGCATCGGCGGCGTGACGATGGACCTGCCCGACAACTTCGAGTCGCGCTGCCGCTGGGTGCTCGGCTCGATCAAGCAGGGCCTCGAGGACATGGACGGCCTGCTGACGGGCAACGAGGTGTTCGTCGAGCGCTGCCGGGGGCTCACGCCGGTGACGCCCGAGCAGGCGATCGCCTGGGGCTTCACCGGTCCGATGCTGCGGGCCACGGGCGTGCCCTGGGACATCCGCAAGGCCGAGCCCTACAGCGTCTACCCGCAGATTGACTTCGAGATTCCCGTGGGCGTGCAGGGCGACGTGTTCGACCGCTTCCATGTGCGCCTGGCGGAGTGCTACCAGAGCGTGCGCATCATCGAGCAGTGCCTCGAGCAGATGCCCGAGGGCCGCGTGCTCGCGCCGAAGCTGCCGAAGACGCTTCGCATCAACGACGGCGAGCTGTACATGCCGACGGAAGGCACGAAGGGCGAGTACGGCGTCTACCTGATGGCGCAGGGCGGCACGAATCCGTACCGCGCCAAGCTGCGCTCCCCCTCCTTCTGCAACCTCTCCGCCCTGACGGAGCTGGTGGTCGGCAGCTACGTGGCCGACGCCATCATCATCCTCGGGTCGCTCGACATCGTGCTGGGCGAGGTGGACAAGTGAGCGAGTTCCCGTTCGCCGATCCGTTCTTCGGGCTGAGCTGGCTCGACGCGATCATCCGCATCGTCATCGTCGTGCTCGTGATGACGCTCGTCGTCGTCTACCTGACCTACGGCGAACGCAAGGTGGTGGCGCGCTTCCAGATGCGGCTCGGCCCGACGCGGACGGGGCCGATTGGCCTGCTGCAGGGCTTCGCCGACGCGATCAAGCTGCTGATCAAGGAAGACGTGCGCCCACGCAACGCCGACCGCTGGGTGTTCGAGTTCGCGCCGTACCTGACGTTCATCCCCGTCTTCCTCGTGCTCGTGGCGCTGCCCTTCGCGCAGGACTGGGGCGTACGCAACCTGGCGTTGGGCATGTTCTTCGTGTTCGCCGTGCTGGGGCTGAACATCGTGGGCGTGCTGATGGCCGGGCTCGGCTCGGGCAACAAGTACGCGCTGCTCGGAGGCGTACGCGCCGCTGCGCAGATGATCAGCTACGAGATCCCGCTGGTGGTGGCCCTGCTCGCGGTCGCGATGGTGGCGGGGACGCTCGACCTGAACGCCATCGTGGGGATGCAGGACTCGCGGCCGTTCATCCTCATCCAGCCGCTGGCCTTCGTCATCTTCTTCACGGCCATGCTCTCGGAGCTGCACCGCGCGCCCTTCGACATTCCCGTGGCGGAATCGGAGATCGTGGGCGGCTACTTCGTGGAGTACTCGGGCATCCGCTGGAGCATGTTCCAGCTGGCGGAGTACGCCTCGCTGTGGGCGTTCAGCATCTTCGGGTCGGCCATCTTCCTGGGCGGCTGGGCGTTCCCCTTCGGCGAGGACTGGGGCTGGGGCTGGCAGCTGGTCCTGACGCTGATCAAGAGCCTCATCATGATCATGCTCATCTTCTGGGTGCGGGCCACGCTGCCGCGGCTGCGCATGGACCAGCTCATGAGCTTCTGCTGGAAGGCGCTCATCGAGGTGAGCTTCGCCCTCCTGCTGGTGAATGGCCTCTTCCTCTACTACGACTGGCCGGAGCCGATCCTGGCGGCGGTCAACTGGGTGGGGGCGATCCTGTTCCTGGGCGGCATCTACCTTCGGGCCGCCCGCAAGCCCTCCACGAAGAATCTCGTGGGGAGCTACAAGCACGCTGAGGTTCCCAACCCATGATCGGCATTCTGAAAGGCCTCGCGACCACCTTCTCGACGTTCACGCGGCGTCCGGTGACCATCCAGTACCCGGACGAGAAGCACGAGCTCTCCGAGCGTCAGCGCAGCTTCCCCGTGCTGACGTGGGACTTCGACCACGACGAGCCCTTCTGCACGGGCTGCAACATCTGCGTGCGGAACTGCCCGGTCGACTGCATGACGGCCGTGATGCACGACAACCCGAAGCACCCCGAGGGCACGAGCGACCGCCGCAAGATCATCGAGAAGTTCTGGATCGACTACGCGCGCTGCATGCGCTGCAACATCTGCATCGAGGTCTGCCCCTTCGAGGCGATCGCGATGGACAACACGTGGGAGGGGCACGAGCACTCCGCCTACGACCGCCGCGACCTGCACAAGGACATCGAGGACCTGCTGGAGGCGAGCAAGAGCGGCAGGCTGCCCAACCCCTTCCGCCCGCTGGACAACATCGAGACCAACGCGGCCCTGGCCGAGGGCGAGGAGCCGCCCGCCATCGGCTTCTCCGGGGCGCGGCCGGAGGCGCAGGACGCGCAGGCCGAGCGCATCGCGCAGGGTCTGGGCGCGGCCATTCAGGAACGCGAGCCGGAGGTACAGGCGCAGGCGGCGACGGCCGCCGCGGGCGCCACCGCCGAGGACGACGAGGTCGCCTCGCTCTCGCCGCGCAAGCTGCGCGCCCGCCGCATGAAGGCGGAGCGCGAAGCGCGGGCCGAGCGCGAAGCGGGCGAGGTGAGCGAGGAGACCATCGCCTCGCTGCGGCGCTACGCCAGCGAGATGTACACGGAGATCACGGGTGAGCCCGTGCCGCCCATCGGCACCCCCGCGCCGGCGGCCGCCCCGGCCGCCCCGGCAGCGGCAGCCGCCCCCGCAGGCGACGTTGGCGACCCGAACTCGCCGCGCAAGGTCCGAGCCCGCCGCATGAAGGCCGAGCGCGGCGCGCGCGAGCACATCGAGAAGGGCGAGGAGGTCCCGGCGGAGCTCCTGCAGACGCTGAACGACACCGAGAGCGCGCTCTACAAGGAGATCACGGGGAACGACCCGGCCCCCGCGGGCGCGGCCCCGGCTGCGGCTCCCGCCGCCGCCCCGGCTGCCGCCGGCGCGCAGGGCGACCCGAACTCCCCGCGCAAGCTGCGCGCCCGCCGCATGAAGGCCGAGCGCACCGCACGCGAGCACGTCGAGAAGGGCGAGCCCATCCCCGAGGACATCGTCGCGACCATTACCGAGCTCGGCGGTACGCTGCCGGCCGCTGAGGACAGCGGAGGGGGCGGCAGCGCGTGACCACCGAAGTCCTGTGGTGGATCTTCGCGGTCGCCATCGTGGCGGTCTCCGCGGGCGTGGTGTTCGCGCGCACGGTCATCCACTCGGCCATCTTCCTCATCCTCAGCCTCGCGGGCGTGGGGGCGATGTACCTCTTCCTCACGATCGAGTTCATCGCGCTCGTGCAGTTCCTCATCTACGGCGGGGCGGTCACGGTCCTCATCCTGCTGGCGCTCATGCTGACGCGCATGGGCATCGCGGGGAGACCGGAACCGACCACGGGCGTGCAGGCGCCGTTCGGCGCGCTGGTGGCGGCTGGACTGATGGCGACGCTCATCGGTGTCGCCGTCTCTACCGCCTGGCCCGGTGACCTCGGCCAGAACGCCGTGGCGGTCTCGATCGAGAACATCGGTGAGCAGATGTTCCAGAACTTCGGGGCGCCCTTCATGATCACGGCCGCGTTGCTGTTGGTCGCCTTCATCGGAGCGATCGTCATCGCCCGGCAGGAGGACGAAGACTAGTGGTTCCGATGGAGAACTACCTGGTCCTCAGCGGGATCATCTTCTCGCTCGGCGTCTACGGCGTGCTCGCGCGCCGCAACGCGGTGCTGGTGCTGATGAGCGTGGAGCTGATGCTGAACGCGGTCAGCCTGAACTTCGTGGCGTTCTCCGCCTACCTCGACCCGGACAAGGCGACGGGCATCATCTTCGCTGTCTTCGTCATCGCCGTGGCCGCCGCCGAGGTTGGCCTGGCGCTCGCCATCGTCATCCGGC
Source organism: Chloroflexota bacterium (assembly GCA_026702615.1). Classification (GTDB taxonomy): domain Bacteria; phylum Chloroflexota; class Dehalococcoidia; order Tepidiformales; family Tepidiformaceae; genus UBA2991. The sequence continues at coordinate 17,892 of JAPPBY010000020.1, forward strand.
TCTTCCGCAACCGTTCGACTGCCAACGTGGACGAGGCGGCCACGATGCGGTGGTAGGGGGAGCGGTCCATGGCTGAGCACGCCTGGATCCTGGCGGCCGTCCCCGGCATTGCCTTCATCGTGATGGCGGCTCTTGGCCGCAATCTCCCGCGCCAGGGCGACTGGCTGGCGGTGCTCTGCGCGACGAGCATCTTCGGCCTCTTCTTCGCCGTGCTGGCGAACTTCCTCAACCTTGGAGGCGGCGCCTGGCCCGTCCTGAACAGCATCGAGTGGACGGCGATCGGGGACTTCAAGCTGAACATGGGCATCGCCGTGGACCCGATCACGATCGTGATGCTAGCCGTCATCACGACGGTGGCGCTGATGGTGAACATCTTCTCAGTCGGCTACATGAAGGGTGAGCCGCGCTACTGGTGGTACTTCGCCGTCCTGCAGCTGTTCGTCGCCTCGATGCTGATGCTGGTGCTGGCCGACAACCTGCTCCTGCTCTACGTGGCCTGGGAGCTGGTGGGCTTGAGCTCGTTCCTGCTCATCGGACACTACTGGGAGCGGCGCTCGGCGGTGGAGGCGGCGAAGAAGGCGTTCATCACGACCCGCGTGGGCGACGTCGGCCTCCTCATCGGCATCATCCTGTTCTGGGAAGCGACGGGGACCTTCAACATCCTCGACATCATCCACTACGTCGAAGAGGGCGCCATCGGCGATACCCGCCTCTTCGTGACGATGATGTTCATCCTGCTGGGGGCGATGGGGAAGAGCGCGCAGCTGCCCTTCCACGTCTGGCTCCCCGACGCGATGGAGGGCCCGACGCCGGTCAGCGCTCTCATCCACGCGGCCACGATGGTGGTGGCGGGCGTCTACCTGGTGGCGCGCCTGCTGCCCGTGTTCGAGGCGGCCGGCGCACTCGACGTCGTTCTGGTCATCGGGCTGCTGACGGCCCTCTTCAGCGGGGTGGTGGCCTTCGCGCAAACGGATATCAAGAAGGTGCTCGCCTATTCCACGGTGAGCCAGCTGGGGTTCATGTTCGTCGCCCTGGGGGCGGGGTACGCGAGCGCCGGCATGTTCCACCTGTTCACGCACGCCTTCTTCAAGGCGCTGCTCTTCCTGGGGGCGGGGTCGGTCATCATCGGCACGCACCACCACCAGGAGATGGGCCAGCTGGGAGGGTTATGGCGGAAGATGCCCATTACCGCGGGCACCTTCCTCATAGGCTCGTTAGCCCTGGCGGGGCTGTTCCCGCTGGCGGGCTTCTGGAGCAAGGACGAGATCCTGCACGCGGTTGAGGGCCAGGGAACCTTCTTCTTCTTCCTCATCTCGATCGCCGCGATCATGACGGCCTTCTATACGGCGCGGCTCTTCGTCCGCACCTTCCTGGGCAAGCCACAGGACGAGGAGATCGCCAGCCACACGCGCGAGACCGGCCCCGTCATGACGCTGCCGCTCGTCTTCCTCGCCTTCATGTCGATCGTGGCAGGCTTCTTCATCTTCCACGACTTCGGCAGCGCGTTCGGCTTCCCGGGCGGGTTCAGCGAGTTCGTGTTCCTGCACTACCCGCATGCGTTCCACGTGGACTGGGGCCTCGTCGGCCTTTCCACGGCGCTCTTCGTGATCGGCACCTTCGGCGGCGCCTGGTTCTACTGGAACGGCCGCCTGGACCGCTCGACGGTGATGGCCGAGTGGCAGCCGAAGGTCTACGAGATGGTGCAGCGCAAGTTCTACTTCGATGACCTGTACCAGTTCCTCATCGACCGCGTGGTGCTGGGCTTCAGCTACCTCGTGAGCTGGTTCGACCGCTTCGCCGTGAACGACACGGGCGTCGACGGGTCGGCGACGATGACGGGCTACGCGGGATTCCTGCTCAAACACCTGCAGACGGGGCGCGTGCCGAACTACGCGATGGCGATCGCGGCGGGCGTAGTCGCCCTCACGCTCATCAGCCTGGCGGTCGGGAGCTAGGGCATGGATACCGCGCAGGGCTACGTACTGGTAACCGCGCTCGCGCTGCCGCTACTGGCGGCGGGCGTGCTGCTGTTCGTGCCGGGCTCGCAGAAGATGATGGCCCGCTACTTCTCGGCCGTCATCGGCGCGATCCTGCTGGGACTCTCCGTGTACGTCTTCCTCGCCTACCAGGCGGGCGGCGACGTGCTCCAGATGCAACTGCGCTGGGCCTGGATCGAGAACGTCGGCTTCCTCGGTGAGAACGGCATCTCCCTGCACCTGGGCGTCGACGGCATCTCCGCACTGCTGACGCTGCTCACGGGCGTGGTCGCCTTCGCGGGCACGCTCATCGCGTGGAAGCTGGAGTACCGCGCCAAAGACTTCTTCATCCTTTTCTGGATCCTGATCGCGGGCGTCTACGGAACGTTCTTCGCGCTGGACCTGTTCTTCTTCTTCTTCTTCTACGAGCTGGCGGTGGTGCCGCTCTACATGCTCATCGGCATCTGGGGCTCGACGCGCAAGGAATACGGCGCGATGAAGCTCACGCTGATGCTGGTGGGCGGCTCCGTCGGCATCTGGATCGGCATCTTCGCGGTCGTGCACGAGGCGGGCCTCGGCACCTTCGACCTGCCCACCCTCTGGGAGGCCGGCCAGAACGGTCTCATCAGCGCCGAGACGCAGAAGATCATCTTCCCCTTCTTCGCCGTGGGCTGCGGCGTGCTGGCGGGCCTCTGGCCGCTGCACACGTGGTCGCCCGACGGCCACATGTCGGCGCCCACCTCGGTCTCGATGGTGCACGCGGGCGTGCTGATGAAGCTAGGCGCCTTCGGCATCATCCGCCTGGGCATCCAGATCCTGCCCGAGGGCGCGGAGTTCTGGATGCCGGCGCTGCTGGTGCTGGGCACGATCGGCGCCCTCTACGGCGCGATCGCGGCGCTCACGCAGCGGGACTTCAAGCTGATCAGCGGCTACAGCTCCGTGAGCCACATGGGCTACGTGCTCATCGGCCTGGCGACCCTGCACGAGGTCGGCGTCAGCGGCGCCGCCCTGCAGATGTTCAGCCACGGCGTGATGACGGCCCTCGTCTTCCTCCTCATCGGGGCGCTCTACGATCAGGCGCACACGCGCGACCTGAGCGACTTCGGCGGTGTGGCGAAGGTGATGCCCTTATGGGTGATCGCCTACGTGGTGGCGGGCCTCGCGAACGTAGGCTTACCCGGCCTCTCGGGCTTCACGGCGGAGTTCCACATCTTCGTCGGGGCGTTCCGCACGTATCCGGTCTTTGGAGGGTTAGCCATCCTCGCGGCGGCGATCGCGGCGGCGTACATGCTGCGCATGTTCGGCGTGGTGTTCTTCGGACCGCTCAACCCCCGCTGGAAGGATCTGAAGGATCTCTCGCCCCTTGAGACGATCTCGGCGGCGCTCCTCATCCTCTCCATGCTGGCGATGGGCCTCTGGTGGTCGCCCTTCACAGACCGGCTGGCGAATACGGTCACGAGCCTCCCGGGGGTGATTAGCTGATGCGTGATTTCACCCTCTTCATCCCCGAATTCATCGCCATTTCGGGAGCCATCGCGATCCTCGCGGCGGAGCTTATCTGGCCGAAGATCCGGAAGGACTACCTCGCCTACGCGACGGCTGCAGGCGCGCTCGGCTGGCTCATCGCGGCCATCCCCTACATCGGCGACACGGCCGGCGACTTCGAGGGCGTGCTCCTCACGGACGACTTCACGACGTACTTCCGCATCCTCGCGGCGGGCATCGTGATGGCGATCGCGCTCATCTCGGCGCACTACATGCGCGACCGCACGAGCACCGCAGGCGAGTACTACGGCCTCCTGCTCGTGGCCGGCACGGGCATGGTGCTGATGGCCGCCTCGCGCGAGCTGCTGACGGCCTACATGTCCCTCGAGCTGCTGAGCTTCTCGCTGTACATCCTGGTCGGCTACTTCAAGCGCGACCGGCTGAGCAACGAGGCGAGCCTGAAGTACATCCTGCTGGGCGCCTTCTCCAGCGCCATGCTCCTCTACGGCATCAGTCTCATCTACGGCGTCACGGGCACGACCTCGTACGAGGGCATCGCCGAGGCGCTGGCGGCACGCGAAGGCGGTACCGACGCGGCAACGGTCGTAGGCATCATGCTGATCGTGGCGGGCGTCGGCTTCAAGGTGTCGGCGGCGCCGTTCCACATGTGGGCGCCTGACGCCTACCAAGGCGCCCCGCTGCCGATCACGGCATTCCTCTCGACGGCCTCGAAGGCGGCTGGCTTCGCCCTCATCCTGCGGCTCTTCACGGGCGCGCTGGTGGTAGACGCGGTGGAGTGGCGGGCGGTGATCGCGGCTCTGGCGGCGATCACGATGACGGCGGGCAACCTCCTCGCCATCCAGCAGACGAACCTGAAGCGGCTGGTCGCGTACAGCTCGATCGGGCAGGTGGGCTACATGCTCGTGGCCATCGCCGCGATCGGGTACGGCGACGCCGCCACGGCGGAGAGCGCCTCGAGCGCGCTGCTCCTGCACATCGTGGGCTACACGGTCTCGACACTGGCGCTGTTCACGGCGCTGACGGCGCACTACAACCGCACGGGCGACGACAGCATCGCCGGGCTGCGTGGCCTGGCCGAGACGCAGCCGTTCCTGGCGCTGGTGATCACGGCCTCGCTCTTCTCGTTCGCGGGGTTACCGTTCTTTGCAGGCTTCGCGACCAAGCTGCTGCTGTTCCAGGCGAGCACGACGGAGGGGCTGCTGTGGCTGGTGGGTCTGGCGGCGGCAAACAGCTTCGTAAGCCTCTACTACTACCTCATGGTCATGCGACAGATGTACCTATTCGATCCGCCCGAAGGGCAGACGCGGTTCCGGCCCTCGCCCCTGCTGGGCGCGCTGGCGGGACTGCTGCTGCTGGGCGTGCTCTTCATCGGCGTGTACCCGCAGCCCGCCTTCGAGGCCACCGACCGTGCGGCCTCAGCCCTGTTCGAGGTGAGCGCTTCCGGCCTCATCCGCCTGCCGTAGCGGCTAGCTCTGGCCGATCTCCCCGAGACTGATCGTGTCATCGCCAGCTTCGGCATCGCCGTAGACGCCGGCCGGGACGCCCTTCCAGACCGTCACGATGAAGTCCTCGCGGAAGGGGTCGGCAGTCATCGCGAGCTGCTCGTCGACGGCGTCGATGAGCTCGCGCACGCGGTCGTCGCTGGCGTCGGCAGTGGTGCAAAGGGTGGCGTGGATGTTGGCCCCCTGGATGTGCAGGTCCACGCGCCCCACGATCTCGCCGTCATCCAGCACCGTGTAGGACTCGGAGTGAGGTGTGCGCACCTCGCGGTCGAAGCTGATCACGTTCGGTCCTCCCGATAAGTCTGGTAGTGAGGGAACAGCAGGGTCGGTCCGCTCATGCGGGCCGGACGTGGCCCGCGCCAAGGACCATCCACTTGTAACTGGTGAGTTCGACGAGCCCCATGGGCCCGCGGGCGTGCATTTTCTGCGTGGAGATGCCGATCTCGGCGCCGAGCCCGAACTGGGCGCCGTCGGTGAACTGCGTGCTTGCGTTCACGTACACCACGGCCGCGTCGACCTCGGACGTGAAGCGCATGGCGTTCTCGTAGCTGTCGGTGATGACGGCCTCGCTGTGCTTGCTGCTGTGCGCCTCGATGTGCGCCAGCGCCTCGTCCATCGAGGGGACGATGCGCACGCCCGCACGCAGGGCGAGGTGCTCCGTGTCCCAGTCGTCGGGGCCTGCGGTCTCGACGTTCAAGCCGGGGATGTTCAATCCCGCCAGCAGGTCGAGTGAACGGTCGTCGCCGAGCAGGGTGACCGTGCCCGCCCAGCGCTCGCCGAGGGAGCGCAGCAGGTCGGGGGCGACCGCCTCGTGCACGAGCAACGTATCGAGGGCGTTGCAGATGCTGTAGCGGCGGGTCTTGGCGTTGTCGACCACCTTCAGGGCCATCGCCAGGTCGGCTTCGGCGTCGACGTAGGTGTGGGAGACGGCCTCGCCGTGCGCGACGACTGGCATGGTCGCGGTCTCGCGCACGTAGTCGATGAGCCCGGCCCCGCCGCGCGGCACCATCAGGTCGATGACGTCGTGCATGCGCAGCAGCTCGTCGATGTGGGCGCGATCGGGGTCGCGGATAACCTGCACGGACTCCGCAGGAAGCTCTGAGCCCTCCAGGGCATCCCCCAGCACGTCGCCGAGGACGGCGGTGCTGTGCACGGCTTCCTTGCCACCACGAAGCACAGAGGCATTGCCGCTCTTGAGGCAGAGCGTTGCGATATCGATCGTCACGTTCGGACGCGACTCGTAGATGCAGGCGACCACGCCCAGGGGCACGCGCTTGCGCGATATCTGAAGGCCGTTCGGGAGGGTGCGCGCGTCGATCGTCTCGCCGACGGGGTCGGGGAGGGAGGCGATGTGGCGTGTATCGGCGGCCATGCCGGCGATGCGGGCGGGGGTCAGCGTCAGGCGCTCGAGGAAGTAGTCATCGAGTCCAGCTTCGCGGCCCGCGACGAGGTCCTTCTCGTTCGCGGCGAGGATGGCGTCCTCGCGCTCGAGCAGGAGGGCGGCGATGCGCTCGAGCGCGTCGTTCTTGGCGTCGGTGGAAGCAACGCCAAGACGCCGGGAAGCCGCTCGCGCGGCCTCGGCCTGCTCGCGGACGCGCGAAAGGGTGGTGGTCATGCGGGTAAGTGTAGCCGCTTCCTGTTGTGTGTACGTCGGGGGGACGCCTAGGCTTAAGCCAGCACGGGACTCCCTGGAGCCCAGAGCGGCGGCGACATGCTTCTCGCCCTCGACATCGGCAACACATCGGTCCATATGGGACTGTTCGCCGGCGAGAACCTGGCGGCGACTTGGCGCGTCGGGGTGGAAGCGGAACGCTCCGCCGATGAATACGGCGTCCTGATGCTGAACCTCCTCGCCACGAGCGACCTGACGGCGGAATCGGTCGACGCCTGCATCATCGGCTGCGCGGTTCCCCCCCTCCTCCCCACCTTCCAGCGAGTCTGCGCGCGCTACTTCGGCCACGACGCGATGGTGGTGGGACACGGGCTACGGACGGGCGTGCGAATCCTCTACGACAACCCCCGGCAGGTGGGCGCCGACCGCGTTGTCGATGCGGTGGCGGCGATCAGTATCTATGGGTCGCCCGCCATCGTCGTCGACTTCGGGACGGCGACGGTCTTCGACGCCATCGACGCGCAGGGCGACTACCTCGGGGGCGCGATCGCTCCGGGCATCGGCATCGCCAGCGAGACGCTCTTCAGCCGGGCGGCGATGCTCTCGCGCGTCCAGCTCGAACGCCCGCCGGCGGCGATCGGGCGGAACACCACCCACGCCCTCCAGTCGGGCATCCTGCTCGGGTACGTGGGGCTGGTGGAGGGCATGGTGGCGCGCTTCCAGGAAGAGCTGGGGGGCGGCGCGACCGTGATCGGCACGGGCGGCTGGGCGAGCGAGATCGCAGCCGAAACGGACGTCATCGACACCGTCGACCAGAACCTCACACTACAGGGGCTGCGGCTAATCCATGACCTCAACATTGGCTGAGACGACGGGAACCTACCGTGAGCGCCCGCTCGACGGGCGCACCATCGCCCTCGGCGTCACCGGCAGCATCTCCGCCTACAAGGCCGCGGATCTCGCGAGCAAGCTGCGCCAGGCCGGCGCCACTGTCGAGGTGCTGATGACGGAGGCGGCGACGCGCTTCATCGCGCCGCTCACGTTCCAGTCGCTTACCGGGCAGGCAGCGATCGTCGACATGTTCGAGACGGAGGAGGCGGAGGCGCACGTCGAGGTCGCACGCCGCGCCGACGCGTTCCTGATCGCACCGGCCACGGCCGACTGCCTGGCGCGCCTCGCCTACGGCGGCGGCGGCGACATGGTGACGCTGACCGCGCTCGCGACGACGGCGCCGGTCGTCGTCGCCCCCGCGATGGACTCGCAGATGTGGGCGAACGCGGCGGTGGAGGCGAACGTCGGGGCGCTCATCGAGCGCGGCGTCGAGGTCGTGGGACCGGCTGAAGGACGGCTCGCGAGCGGACGTTTCGGGGCGGGTCGCCTAGCCGAGACGCCGGCGATCCTCGGGGCGGTGCGCGCCGCCATCGGCCGGCGCGAGGGCGACCTCTGCGGGCGGGCGGTCATCGTCACCGCCGGAGGCACGCAGGAGCCGCTCGACCCCGTCCGCTATATCGGCAACCGCTCGAGCGGGCGCATGGGCTTCTCCCTCGCGGCCGCCGCCCGCGACCGCGGGGCGCGGGTGTCGCTGGTCACGGGTCCGTCCCAGCTCACGACGCCCTACGGCGTGGACCGGATCGACGTGAAGACGGTCGAGGAGATGCTGGGGGCGCTGGAACCGCTGACCGAGCGCTGCGACGCCCTCTTGATGGCGGCGGCGCCCGCCGACTTCCGACCCCTGGAGGCGTCCGGCCAGAAGATCAAGAAGGCCACCCTCAACGAGGACGACATGACGCTCCCGCTGACGGAGACGCCGGACATCATCTCGACGCTGCCCGGAGGCGGCGTGCGGGTCGCGTTCGCCGCCGAGACCGAGAACCTGAAGGCGAACGCCACCGCCAAGCTGGCGGCCAAGCGCGCCGACTTCATCGTCGCGAACGACGTGACGGCCGCGGGCAGCGGCTTCGGCACGGAGACGAACGAGGTCACCATCTTCCACCGCGAGGGCGAGGCGGAGCGGCTGCCGCTGCTGAGCAAGTACGCCGTCGCCCACGCGATTCTGGACCGGGTGGCAGCGCGCCTGACATAGCCAGTAGCCCACAACGTGACGTAAGCTCGACAGCCATGACGCACTCCTCGGACGGCATGCAGCGACGCTGCACCTGTATGGCGGGGTCCCGCGCCTAGCGGGCCCCGACAGCAGCCTGCCCGCCCAGTCCCGAGAGGTAGCGAACCTTATGTCTCTCCCTAGCGAGATCCGCGACGACATCCGCGCGACGATGGACCGCGACCCGGCGGCCACGAGCGCGATCGAGGTCGTCCTCTTCTATCCCGGCTTCCACGCGCGCCTCGCGCACCGGCTCGCGCACGCCCTTCACCAGCGCGGCGTGCCGCTCATTCCGCGCGGCATCATGCAGGTCGTGCGCTTCCTCACCGGCATCGAGATCCACCCCGGGGCGGTCATCGGACCGCGCTTCGTCATCGACCACGGGATGGGCATCGTCATCGGCGAGACGACCGAGATCGGGCCCGACGTCACGATCTACCAGGGCGTCACGCTCGGCGGTACGAGCACGCGCCGCACGAAGCGGCACCCGACGTTGATCGGCAACAACGTGGTCGGCGCCGGCGCAAAGGTGATCGGCGCCGTCGAGATCGGCGAGAGCGCCCGTATCGGGGCGGGCTCGGTCGTCATCACGAACGTGCCTCCCCGGGCCACCATCGTCGGCGTTCCCGGTCACATCGTCGCTTTCCACGACGACTCGAACGGCGTCATGCAGCGTCTGCCCGACCCGGAGTGGGATCGCCTGAACCAGCTGGATGAGCGCGTCGACGAGTTGCGCGAGCTGATCACGCACCTCGAGGAGCACGTGGACGGCCTCCACGACGACCACCACTCCGAGGAGCGCTCGCCCGCCGAAGCGCCGCCGCGCAGCTGACCATGTTCCACCTGCGAGACACCCTTACCGGTGAGAAGCGGGAGCTTTCGCCCATCGCGGGGGATGTGCGCCTCTACGTCTGCGGCGTGACGCCGTACAGCGATGCCCACCTCGGCCACGCGCTCTTCTCGATCGTGTTCGACGTGCTGCGCCGCTATCTCGAGTGGCGCGGATACGGCGTGCGCCACATCCAGAACTTCACCGACATCGACGACAAGCTCATCGAGCGGTCGCACGAGACGGGCACGCCCGTCGAGGAACTGGCGGAGCGCTACTCCGATACCTACATGGCGCAGCTCACGCGTCTGAACGTCCTGCCCGCAACCGAGTACCCGCGAGCGACGGAAGAGATTCCGAACATCGTCAGCTTCATCGAGGGGCTGGTCGCGAAGGGCGTCGCCTACGCCTCGGGCGGCGACGTCTACTACCGCGTCCGCGAGAAGGCGGACTACGGGAAGCTCTCGAAGCGGGACGTGAACGACCTCCGCAGCGGCGCGCGCGTGGACCTGAGCGAGCTAAAGGACGACCCGCTCGACTTTGCGCTCTGGAAGGGCGCCAAGCCGGGCGAGCCGCACTGGGACAGCCCCTGGGGACCAGGGCGGCCGGGCTGGCACATCGAGTGCTCGGCGATGGCGATGAACGCCCTGGGCGAACAGATCGACATCCACGGCGGCGGCGCGGATCTGATCTTCCCCCACCACGAGAACGAAATCGCGCAAAGCGAGTCGTTCACGGGCAAGCCGCCCTTCGCCAGCTTCTGGGTGCACAACGCTCTTCTCCAGCTGGGCGAGGAGAAGATGTCGAAGTCGGTTGGCAACATCATCGGGATCGACGAGGTGCTCGACCGCTACGGGACGGACGCGCTCCGCATGTTCATCGTGACGAGCCACTACCGCAGCCCCGTCACCTACAGCGAGGAGGCGCTCGACTCCGCCCGCGCGGGCGCGGAGCGCCTGCGGCAGGCGGCGTTCTCGAAGGGCGTCGCGAACGGGCATTCGCTGGACCCGAGGGAGGCTCGGGAACGCTTCACGGAGGCGATGGACGACGACCTGAACACGCCCCGCGCGCTGGCCGCGCTCTTCGACCTGGCGCGGGCGATCAACCGCGCCCATGACGAGGGTCATGACGCCAGTGCCGCGCAGGCGACACTCCGCGAGCTGGCGGGCGTGCTGGGCTTCACGCTGCACGAGCCGCCCCATCGCGACGAGAACGCGGCCCCGTTCGTCGACCTGCTGGTCGAAATGCGGTCGGAGCTACGAGAGGCGAAGCAGTACGCGCTCGCGGACAGGGTCCGCGACGGGCTCGTGGAGCTCGGAGTCGAGCTGCACGACGGGCCCGAGGGCACGGAGTGGTCGTTCCGATGAGCGAGCGCGCAGCGCAGCGCAGCAGTCGAGTGACCGAGCGAAGCGAGCCGGAATGAGCGAGAGCCGCGGGCTGCGCGACTACCTGCACCAGAAGGCGCGCGCCATGCGTTCCGCCGCGGCGGCGAAGCCGCGCGGCGAGCAGTGGCGCGAGACGGTCTCGGCAACGTGCGTCGCCGACGACGCGACGGGCGTGCGCAAGCTGCGCATGCGCGACTGGGAACTCATCGGCGACTCCGGTCGCGACTTCGGCGGCCAGGGCCTCGGGCCGAGCTCGCCGGAGCTGTTCTGCGGGGTCATCAGCACCTGCCTCACGCACACCTACCTGATCGCCGCCGCCACCCTCGACATCGCCCTCGACCGGGTGGAGGTGACGGTCAGCTCGTCGAACAACGACGCCCACTTCCTCGGCATCGAGAGCGCGGACCCGGACGTGCCGTTCGACATCACGGCGCGGGTCTCCCTGGAGGCGCCGGACGCCTCCGCCGAGCAGGTCGCGACGCTGCACGGCTACGCCGCCGAGCGCTGTCCCCTCTCGAAGCTGGTGCGGGAACCGAACACGGTCACGCTCGTCACGGAGTGAGGGTGACTGGAGGCACAGCCTGAAGACCACCAGCTATTTCGAGAACGTTGTCATGCGGAAGCGACCGTACCTCCGACGAGATTGGTGCGAGCGAGTATTACGCAACCCCAGTGCCGTGCTGCAGCAACCGGACGGCCGGTTCCGTTACTGGGGCCCCATTGATGAGCTCGGCGGACGCTTCCTGCGGGTCGTTACGCTCGAAGACGGGGAGACGGTGCACAACGCCTTTCCCGATCGCCGGTTTGCTATCCTCACAAGGAACGGTGGAACCAGACCATGAAGTTGCGCTACGACCAGGCCACCGACTCCCTCTACATCGACCTCGGGGACGCACCGAGCGTTGATTCGTTCGAGGTTGCCGACGGTGTCGTCATCGACATCAACGCCGAGGGCGGTGTCGCCGGGATAGACATCGACCATGCCTCCCGGCGGCTCGACCTGGGCGCCCTCGCTGGAGTCGAAGGGCGGCCAGGACCCGACGGCGGCGCTAGCGCAGCTCGCTGATCTGGCGGCGGCGGACGAGGTCCCAGTCGATCTCGTAGCCGAGGCCGGGCTCCTCGGGGGCGTGGACGAGACCATCCGCGTCGACCTCGATGTCGTTCACGAGGCCGTACTTCTGGGCGGCGTCGGGCAGGAGCACCTCGAAGTACTCGCAGTTATTCACGGCCATGATGACGTGCAGGTTGGCGACGTTGTTGAGCGAGTTGCCCCCGTGGTGGACCTCGCACTTCATGCGGAAGGCGTCGGCGAGGTTCGCGATCTTGTGGAGGGCGGTGATGCCGCCGGAGACGGCCACGTCGCCGCGCAGGATGTCGGTGGCCTGCTGCTGCACCCACTGCTGCATGCCGTAGAAGCTGGCGGGGGCGAACTCGGTGGCGAGGATGGGGATGTCGAGCTTCTGGCGCAGCTTCACGTAGCCGTAGACGTCCTCCTCCTCGAGCGGGTCCTCGTACCAGTAATAGTCGAGGTCCTCGATGGCGCGGCCCACGCGGACGGCGTCCTCGTAGCTGTAGGCCCAGACGGAGTCGAGCATCAGCCGCATGTCGGGGCCGACGGCCTCGCGGGCGGCACGGCAGATGTCGATGTCGACGAGCGGCCGCGTGTCGGGGTGGATCTTGTAGGCGGACCAGCCGCGATCCTGGAAGGACTTCGCCTCCTCTGCGTACGCCTCGGGGGAAGGGAGGGAGGCGGAGCTGGCGTAGGCGGGTACGGAGCTGCGGCAGGAACCGAGCAGGCGGTGCACCGGCAGACCAGCGACCTTCCCGGCAAGGTCCCAGAGGGCGACATCGACGGCGCCGATCGCGCGGAAGGAGACACCCCGCCGGCGCTTCCACATCGCGTGCCAGAAGCGCCCGATGTCGAGCGGGTTCTCGCCCATCACGACGGGCTTCAGGAGGGTCAGCAACGCCTCCGCGTCCATGGTCGTATCGCGGCTCGCGGAGCCGAGGAAGGAGTGCCCCTCCACCCCTTCGTCGGTGCGGATGGTGAGCACCCCCATCTGGCGCTCGCCCCCGTAGGCAATGGAGGAGCCGGGATAGGCGCCGTGAGGCACGTCCCAGCCGAACGTGGTCAGGAAAACGTCGTCGATCCGCATGGTCGCACCCTCTCGCGTCGATTGCCGCATCGTACGCCGCCTCCCGCCCGGCCAACGCGAGCCCCTGCCCGCGATGTGTAGGCTTGACGCACGGGGGCAAGGAGGAGGCACCGCATGGCAACGATGCAGGCGTTTCGGAAACTGGTGGCGATCTACCTGGGGGTCGTGGGCGTGGGGACGGCCGCGCAGTTCGTGCTCCAGAGTTTCTACGACTCGGTCGACGCGGCGGCCGACGGCTGGAGGATCATCTCCTGGCTGATGGCCGTCGCCCTGGTCCTGATGCTGGCGACCGTCATCCACGAGAGCCGGGCCGCGGGCCACGAGCCCGGGGCGCCCGTCACGAGGTCATGGCTCACGGCCAAGGCTGCCCTCTATTCCACCGTTTTCTTCGCGCTCCTCTTCTTCTGGAACTGGTTCGCCTGGGAATGGGGGCGGGGTGACGCGCAGGCCGACGTGCAGTACTGGCGACTCATCGACGCTGGCGTGGCAGTCCTTGCGGTCTCGACGGCGTTGCGGGCGTGGCGCGCGGGTCCAGCCGAGAGCTAGCGGCCGCGCCTCCCGCTCAGGTGTCGCTGCGGAGGGGCTCCGGGAGGTGGTCGAGATTGGGGGCGCGCTCGATGACTCCGTAGCGCGGCGCCCCATCGGGATGGCGGCCGTGCGGCCAGACGAGTAGCTCGACGATCGCGGCGTTGGGCAGGTCGAACTCGTGGGACCAGGGGCTGTCCGCGGGGATGCTCATGACCCAGCGCAGGATGGCGTCGGTCGTTCCGGAGTGGGCGACGATGGCGATGGCGTCGCCGGCGTGAGGGGACACGATGTCGTCGCAGGCGGCACCGACGCGCTCGGCGAAGGCCTGCAGCGTCTCGCCACTGGGAACGCCGGCGTGCTCGCCACGCCAGATGGTCCAGTCGAACTCGTGATCGGGACCCCAGTCCTCGAGCAGGAACTCGGTCAGGCGGTCATCGACCTGAACCTCGAGGCCGGTCACGCGGGAGAGCGGCTCGGCCGTTTCGCGCGCACGGCGCATGGGGCTCGCGTAGATGGCGGCCAGCCCGGCGTGCGCTAGCGCCACGGCGACGGCCTCGGCCTGCCGTCGACCAAGCGGGGAGAGAGGCGTGTCGGGGCCGTACGAGCCGTCGTCGGCACGCGCCTGTGCGTGTCGCACCAGGTAGAGGCGGACGGGGTCGGGTTCAGTGCGGGGTGACAGCGGAACCTACCCCCTGGGGAGGCCGAGGCCGCGGGTGGCCATGATGTTGCGCTGGATCTCGCTCGTGCCCGCCTCGACCGTGTTCGCGGCGGAGCGCAGGAACACCTGCCCCTGGTCGAACCAGACGCGCGAGGACTCGCCCCGCAGCATCCCGGACATCCCGAGGATGTGCATGCCCGTCAGTTGCAGGCGCTGATTGAGTTCGCTGCCGAAGAGCTTGCTGGCGCTGGCCTCGTGGTTAGGGACGAGGCCCTGCGCCTGCATCGTCGCGACGCGGTAGGCGAGGAACGTGCCGACGTTGACCTCGATGGCGCGCTCGGCGAGCTCGGTGCGGATGGTCTTGCGGTGCTGCCAGAGCTCCGGCCGTTCCTCCACGAGCCTGGTGAAGCGCTCGATCGTGCGGCGGCCGCCGGCGTAGGCGCCGATGCCGCTGCGTTCGAAGTCGAGGGCGACGGCGAGGTGGTACCAGCCCCGATTCTCCTCACCGACGCGCTGCTCGACGGGCACGCGCACGTCCTCGAAGAAGACCTCGTTGAAGCTGTGCTGGTCGCCGAGGTTGATGAGCGGCCGCACGGTGATCCCGGGCGACTTCATGTCGAGCATGAGCAGGGAGATGCCCTTGTGCTTGGGGGCGTCGGCATCGGTGCGGGCGGCGAGCCAGCCCCAGTCGGCGAGGTGGCCGCCGGAGGTCCAGATCTTCTGGCCGTTGATCACGTAGTCGTCGCCGTCGCGGATAGCGCTGGTCTGCAGGGAGGCGAGGTCGCTGCCCGCGCCGGGCTCGCTGTAGAGGGTGCACCACCACTGGTCGGCGCTCGTGATGGGTGGAATGTACTTCTGCTTCTGCTCCTCGGTGCCGTAGAGCATGAGGGAGGGGCCCACCCAGGCGATGCCCATGTTCCCGACGGGCGCCCCTGCGTAGGACATCTCCTCGTTGTAAACGAGCTGGCGCATGTGGGGCGCGCCGCCGCCGCCGTACTCCTCCGGCCAGGCCATGGCGAGCCAGCCACGCTCGGCCAGCTTCTTCTGAAAGCCCATCGTGTAGTCGTACTCTTCCTCGTTCGTCGCGAAGCCGCCGCGCCGGGCGCGCTCGAGGCGCTCCTCCTCGGGAGGAAGCTCATCCGCGATGAACTGGCGGACCTCGGCGCGGAAAGACTCGATGTCGCTTTCGTGGGTGAAGCGCATGGCGGGCTCCGGGAAGGAAGTGGAGCGAGTCTAGCAGAGGGTTCGCTAGCGGCCTGCCAGGACGTCAGCCAGACAGCTGACCCTCTTCAGCGAGCAGTTCGAGCACCTCGCGCAGGTTGTCGCGAAGCTCGTCGAGAGTGGCAGCCTGCGTATGGGCCCCGCGAATGCCGGGAACAGTACCGACGAAGAGACTTACTTCCTCGTCCCATTCGACGTATGCGGTGAACGTGGTCATGCCTTAAGCCTACCCCCTGGGGAGGCCGAGGCCGCGGGTGGCCATGATGTTGCGCTGGATCTCGCTCGTGCCCGCCGCGATCGTGCCCGAGACGGTGTAGAGGTAGTTCTGGGCCTGGTCGATGTCGAAACGCGAGGAGTCGCCCCGCAGCTGACCAGCCATGCCGAGCAGGTGCATGCCCGTGCGGGCGATGCGCTGGCCGAGCTCGCTGCCGAAGAGCTTGCTCGCGCTCGCTTCGTGGTTCGGCAGGAGGCCCTGGGCCTGCATCGTCGCCACGCGATACGCGAGGAACGTGCCCACATTCACCTCGACCATGCGGTCGGCCAGCTCGTAACGGACGCCGGGGCGCTGCTCGATGAGCTGCGGGTTTTCCTCGGCGATGTCGGTGAGCCGCTCGACGTTTCGCCGGCCGCCAGAGTAGGCGGCGATGCCGCTGCGCTCGAAGTCAAGGGCGACGGCGAGGTGGTACCAGCCCCGGTTCTCCTCCCCCACGCGCTGCTCGACGGGGACGCGCACGTCCTCGAAGAAGACCTCGTTGAAGGCGTGCTGGTCGGCGATGTTCACGAGCGGCTGCACGCTGATGCCGGGTGACTTCATGTCGAGCATGAGGAGGGAGATGCCCTTGTGCTTGGGGGCGTCGGGATCGGTGCGGGCCGCGAGCCAACCCCAGTCGGAGAGGTGGCCGCCGGATGTCCAGATCTTCTGGCCGTTGATCACATAGTCGTCGCCGTCGCGGATGGCGCTCGTCTGGAGGGAGGCGAGGTCGCTGCCGGCACCCGGTTCGCTGTAGAGCGTGCACCACCACTGGTCAGCACTCGTGATGGGCGGGATGTACTTCTGCTTCTGCTCCTCGGTGCCGTAGAGCATGAGCGAGGGGCCGACCCAGGAGATGCCCATGTTCATGACGGGCGCGCCCGCGTACGACATCTCCTCGTTGTAGACGAGCTGGCGCATGTGGGAAGCGCCGCCGCCGCCGTACTCCTCGGGCCAGGCCATGGCCAGCCAATCGCGATCGGCGAGCTTCTTCTGGAAGCCCATCGTGTAGTCGTACTCTTCCTGGACCGTCTCGAAACCGCCCTGCAGGGCGCGCTCCTGGCGCTCCTCCTCGGAAGGAAGCTCATCGGCGATGAACTGGCGAACCTCGTCGCGGAAGGACTCGACGTCGCTCTCGTGGGTGAAGCGCATGGCGGGGCTCCAAGCAGGAAGTGCGGCGAGTCTAGCAGGGCGGCCCTAGCGGGTCGCGGACGAACCATCTAGTCGACTGTCGGAGTCTTAACACTTGGAAGGAACTTACACAACGCAACAGCTGTACTCTGGGAGGCGTACCTATAGAGGGAGACATTCAGGGCCTACAAGGAAGGATCCATACAGCGATGAGCAAGCGGCAAGCACAAGAGAGCCTGATACGGCTGATGTCTTTCGATCTCCATTTGGTGGCCTTCGGTGGAGGAGACATGTTTGGCAACGAGGAATACAAGGGGCTGCGCTACTACGACTTCCTGAGTCAGCGGTACCCGTTCTCTGGAGGTGACCCGGAACAGAACGGATTCCACCCCTGTAGCCACGATCCTCGCGGAAGGACGGATGCACCTTTCAGCATTGTCATTTGCCCTCCGTGCTGGGTGGACTACACGGAGTGGTTGAACCCGAAGCTCGCGGAGGCTGAGCAAAAGCTGGCTACGCGGATGGGGGTGGAAATTCCAGAACCGCCCGCCTTCCTGGAGGGTCTCGTGTGGGGTGCCGTCGAAACCGACGGAATGCCTGACACGCGAGTCTATGGTCGAGAGGGCATCTGAGGGCAATCCCTAGCCCGCGGTCGTCTTCGGGCGGACGGCGCCCTGCGCGCGCAGGTCGGCGATGGTGACGACCTGGCCGGTGTAGTCGAGCGGCTGCTTCGCCATCCAGAGGACGGCGTCCGACATGATGACGGGGTCCTCGAAGTCGGAGCGGTCAACGTCGCCGAGGGTGAAGGCGTAGCCCTCGGTCCAGACGCCGAGCTCGAGTCGGATGCAGTTCACCGCAACCGAGTCCTCGAGCTCGATGGCGAAGCCCTCGGTCATCGCTTCGAGTGCGCGTTTCGTGGTCGTGTAGCTGATGCGGCGGAAGCCGGGGTTCACGGAGGCGCCCGAAGAGATGTTGATGACGCGCCCCTCGCCCGCCTCGCGCATGCGCGGGCAGAAGTAGTAGATGAGGTAGAAGGGGCCGTGGATGTTGATGTCTGTTGCGAGCCGCCAGCGCTTCGTCGAGTTCTCGAGGGTGGCGCCGGGGACGCCGACGGCGGCGTTGTTGACCAGCAGGTCGCAGCGGCCGAAGCGCTCGTAGACCGTGTCGGCGAGGGCGGCGACCGCCTCCTCGTCGCGCACGTCGAGCGGCGCGACAAGCACGTCGGCGCCCTGCTCGCGGGCGAGCTCGGCGGTCTCGTCGATGGTGCCGGGCAGCCTGGCCGGAGAGTCGGCGGTCGAGCGGGCGCAGACGACGAGGTCGTAGCCGTCGGCGGCGAGGTCGATGGCGAGCTGCTTGCCGATGCCGCGGCTGGCGCCGGTTATGAGTGCGACGGGTTTCGACACGGGTGCCTCCAGGCCGCCGGGCGGCGACCCGGCGATCTTGGCCCACGGATCGGCCGAGGGGAAGCGGCTCAGGCGACGCGGCCGAAGGCGGCGAGTTGGCGTAGCCGCTTCACGGTCAGGACACCCTTCCAGGCGACCTCGGCCTGCTCCCAGGCCTCGGGGAACGTGCCCATCCAGCTCCAGTTGGGCGCCCAGGCGCCGTCCTCGCCCTGCGCTTCGATGACGTAGTCGAGGTGGCGGTCGACGTGCTCGCGGAAGGGGGCGTAGAGGGGTGAGTCGGGGGAGCCGGCGGCGTCGAGGGGCTGGAGGCCGTAACCGCCCCACTGCTCCGGGTCGGTGACCAGCGTGGCCTCGACGAACTCGGGGAGGCGCGCCAGCACGGCCTCGCGGGCGGCGTCCGGGACGGCGGGAGTGGTGGCGAAGCGGATGTAGCACTCCAGCGCGTCCTTCTGGACGGCGGCGGGGTCGACTTCGGCGGCGCGCTCCACGACGACCTCGGTGATCTCACGCAGGAAGTCCGCTTCGACATTCCCGGGGAATGCGTGCAGGGCGGCGGCGACGGAGGGGCGGGGGTTGTCGGCGAAGTAGCCCCAGCCCTCGTCGAACTCGTCGGTCCAGTGCCACCAGGGGGCGTGGGGGGCGACGTTGTCGTGCCGGGGAACGAGGGGCCAGGAGAGCCACTCGGGAACGTAGGACGCGAGCAGGTAGTCGGTGGCGCGGGCGGCCAGGGGGTCGTTCGCGGGGGTACCGAGCTCCTCGGCGATCTCAAGGGCGCGCAGGGTGCAGAGCACCGACGAGGCGTCGTCCTGGAAGTCCGCCTCCATGCCGTGGAAGCCGCCGTCGTCGTTCTGGAGGGCGGTCAGCTCGTCGAGGACCGTGTCGGGGTCACCGTCGAGGAGGTGGTGATAGAAGACGGCCTTGTCGAGCGGGAGGGCGTGCGTCAGCACGAAGTCGACGGCGCGCTCTCGGCTTTCGGGGGTCAATTGGCTGACAGGCATTGCTAACGGAGCGAGCGGCCGCCGTCGATGGTGATGACGGCGCCCGTGACGTAGCTGCTGGCGTCGCTGGCGAGGTAGATGGCGGCGCCGGCGACATCCTCGGGGGTGGCGAAACGGCCGAGGGGCACATCGCCCTTGAGGCGGGGTCCGTGCCGGCTCTCGAAGAGGGCGTTCGTCAGGTCGCTCTCGGTCCAGCCGGGGGCAAGGGCGTTGGCGCGAATGCCGCGGTCGGCCCACTCCAGCGCGAACACCTTCGCCATGTGGATGAGGCCAGCCTTCGTGACCCCGTAGGCGCCCTGGCGCTCGTCGGGCTGGATGCCGAGCATGGAGCTGACGTTGATGATGCTGCCGGGCCGCTCCGCCTCGAAGAGGCGGGTCGCTACCTCGATGCTGCAGCACCAGGCGCCCCGCAGGTTCACCCCCATGAGCTGATCGAGCTCCTCGGCGGTCGTGTGCTCGACGCGCTTGTAGAAGGGGCTAATCCCGGCGTTGTTCACGAGCACGTCGACGAGCCCGAGGCGGCTGGCGTTCTCGACGAGGGCGCGGACGGCCTCAGGGTCGGCAATGTCGCAGGGGATGGCGATGGCGTTCGGCCCGAGGCGCTTCGCGGCCTCGTCGAGGGCCTCCTTGCCGCGCGCGGTGATGACGACGCGGGCGCCGGCGTCGACGAACGCCTCGGCGATGGCGTAGCCGATGCCGCGCGAGCCGCCTGTCACGATCGCGGTCTTGCCTTCGAGGTCCATGTCCATTCCCGGAGCGCCTCCCGCTGCCTGCCGCCGCCGGAGTGTACCGAGCGGGTACGATTCGCGCCGTGGTTACGCCCGACGACGTGCGCGAACTCGCCCTCGCCCTGCCGGAAACGACGGAGAAGCCGTCGTACGGCACGCCCGGCTTCCGCGTGAAGGACCGGCTCTTCGCGCGGCTGCATCAGGACGGCGAGTCGCTCGTGGTGCGGGTCGACATGGACGAGCGCGAGGCGCTCGCGCAGGCGGAACCGGAGAAGTTCTTCTGGACACCGCACTACGACCGGCACCCGTGGATCCAGGTGCGGCTCGCCGCCATCGACCGGGAGGAGCTGACAGAGGTGCTACGCGACTCGTGGCGGCTCCGGGCGCCGGCGGCGGTCCTGCGCCGGGCAGGGGTGAGCTAGGCGGGGCGTTCGCGTCTGCCCCCGGCAGCCGCTACCTTCCTCCGGTGGGGGCAACGATCGATACGGAACGGGCGGTGGCGCACCTGCGCCGGGCGGACAGCGTCATGGACATGGTCATCGAGGCGGTTGGGCCGCCGCAGCTGCGAGAGCCGTCGCCGACGGCGTTCCAGGCGCTGGCGCGCTCGATCATCTTCCAGCAGCTCAGCGGCAAGGCGGCGAGCACGATCCTCGGGCGCTTCGTGGCGCTGTTCCGCGAGGGCGCGACGGCGGAGGACGCCGTGTCCGGCTTCTTCCCCGAACCCGGCGAGGTGCTGAGCATCGACGACGAGGCGATGCGCACGGCGGGGGTGTCGCGTCAGAAGGCGGCGGCGCTGCGCGACCTGGCGGCGCACTTCGCCGAGGGCAAGCTCAGCATCGAGCGCTTCGGGGAGTGGAGCGACGAGGAGGTCATCGCTCACCTGCTGCCGGTGCGCGGGATCGGGCGCTGGACCGCGCAGATGTTCCTGATGTTCCAGCTGCGGCGACCGGATGTCCTGCCGACGGCCGACGTGGGCCTGAACCGGGCGATGATGCGCCTCTACGGCCTTGACGCGCCGGCGACGCCCGACGAGGTCGAGCGCATCGGGGCGCCCTGGCACCCGTGGGCGACCCTCGCCTGCTGGTACCTGTGGCGCAGCGAGGACGTAACCCTGCCAATCGGAGGGCCCGCGTGAGCATCCTCATCGACGAGGCGACGCGCATCCTCGTGCTCGGCATCACCGGGCGGGAGGCGGTCTCCTTCACGCGCGACACGCTCGACTACGGGGGGCAGGTGGTGGCGGGGGTCACGCCCGGCCGGGGCGGGCGTGACGTTCACGGCGTGCCCGTCTACGACACCGTGCGGGAGGCGGTGGCCGCACACGAGCCGAACGCCGCGGTCATCGCCGTGCCGCCGCGAGCGCTGCGGGACGCCGCCTTCGAGTGCATCGCCTACGGCATCCCGCTCGTCGTCATCGTGACGGAGCGCGTCCCCCGGCTGGACGCGGCGCAGGTGGTGGAGCTGGCGGCGCGCGAGGGCGTGCGCGTCATCGGGCCGAACAGCATGGGGCTCATCTCGCCGGGCAAGACGAAGGTCGGGAGCGTTGGCGGTCCCGCTGCCGACACGGCCCGCAGCTTCGTGCCGGGGAGCACGGGGATCATGTCGCGCTCGGGCGGGATGACAACGGAGATCGCGAGCCTGCTGGCGCAGCAGGGCCTCGGCGTCTCGACGGCCATCTCGATCGGCGGCGACCCAATCACGGGGTCCTCCTTCGCGAGCCTCCTGCCCCTCTTCGAAGCCGACCCTGAGACGGAGGCGGTGGTCACGTTCAGCGAGCCGGGCGGGGCGATGGAGGCGGAGCTGGTCGAGGTCATACGGGAGCAGGGAACAGGTTTGCGCATCGTGAGCTTCATCGCGGGGAACTTCATGGCGGAGATGCCGGGCGTGCGCTTCGGTCACGCGGGAGCGCTCGTGCAGCGCGACGAGGACAGCGCCGCGGCGAAGGCATCGCTGCTACGCGACGCCGGCATCCACGTCGCGGACGCGCTCGCGGATATCCCGGCCCTACTGCGGGGATAGCCTTCTCTTGGGGCATGGCCTGACAGATCTCGTCACCCGACAGGTATGGCCGTTGACAAGGGACTGATGTCCGGCCACCATGAGGGTCGGAGAGGGACGAGTTTCACCATGGCCCTAGACACCTCAGCGAAGCCCGAGCACCCTGACCAGGAACCCCAGGGAACCGACATGGTGCGCCTTTCCCAGCGCCTCTGGTGGATGCCACCCAAGGGGACCATAGAACGTGCCCGCGAGGGCTATCTGTACTTCAAGAACGGTGGGGGCGGCTTCACCATGAGCGATATCGAAGGCAAGTGCTAGATTATCGCTTCGCACCCTCCGTCCTCAGCTACGTGTCGAACCTGGAGCCCGAAGACCGGGCTTTCATTCTGCAGTGCGTCTTTCAGGTCTGTAGAAGCCCACAGGTAGACAACAGGACCACCTACCAAGTTGAGACCGCCGGATTCACGCAGAGGATTCGTGACTTCGGGGACTACTTCATCCTGTTCGACGTGGTGGCGGTCGACGGCGAGAAGTTCGTGGCCATCTACGAGATCGGGCGCTAGGGCTTCCCGCGGGCGTTAATCCACCAGCGGCAGGAGTTCGTCGCCGGCGGCGACGGGAGGGAGGGGGAGGACGGGGGCGGCCTGCTCCTCGGCGTGATAGGAGCTGCGCACCAGCGGGCCGGACTCGACGTGGGCGAAGCCCATCTTCTTCGCCGCCTCGCCCAGCTCCGCGAACTCGTCCGGGTGGTAGTAGCGTTCGATAGGGAGGTGGTCCTGGTCGGGGCGCAGGTACTGGCCCAGCGTGAGGATGTCGACATCGCTCGCGCGGAGGTCGGCGAAGACGGAGAGGAGCTCGTCGTGCGTCTCCCCGAGGCCGGCCATGAGGCCGCTCTTCGTGAGGCGCTCGGGGGCGGCCGCCTTCGCGCGCTTGAGCAGCTCGAGGGAGCGCTCGTACTTCGCCTTGGGGCGAACGCGGCCGTAGAGGCGGGGCACCGTCTCGGTGTTGTGGTTGAGGATCTCGGGGGCCGCGTCGAGCACCGTCCCGAGGGCGTCCCAGTCGCCCATGAAGTCGGGGATGAGCACCTCGATTGTCGTTCCAGGGGAGAGCCGGCGGGTCCAGCGGATGGTCTCGGCGAAGATGCCGGCGCCGCCGTCTGCCACGTCGTCGCGATTCACGCTGGTGATGACGGCGTGGCGCAGGTCCATTTGCTGGATGGCGAAGGCCACGCGCTTCGGCTCGCCGAGGTCGAGCTCGCCGGGGCGTCCAGTGGTGACGGCGCAGAAGCCACAGGACCGCGTGCAGGTGTCGCCGAGGATCATGAAGGTGGCGGTGCCGCGGTTCCAGC
The DNA here is from genome assembly GCA_026702615.1 of Chloroflexota bacterium. Lineage (GTDB taxonomy): Bacteria > Chloroflexota > Dehalococcoidia > Tepidiformales > Tepidiformaceae > UBA2991. The sequence continues at coordinate 41,225 of JAPPBY010000020.1, forward strand.
AGTCGCCGATGTTGGGGCAGCGGGCTTCCTCGCAGACGGTGTGCAGCTCCTGCTCGCGCATCAGGTCGCGCAGGCGCTCGTAGCCGCCCCCCACGGGGAAGCGCACGCGCAGCCAGTCGGGCTTGCGGCCGGTCATCGCGGTCATGCAAACAGGGTAGCGGGTCGGGGGACGAGAGCGTAGCGACGCGCGCCCTACAATCGCGCCATGCCCGCGCAGGACCTTGACCGGCTCTTCTCGCCCAGCGCGGTGGCAGTGGTGGGGGCCTCCACGAACGTGGACTCGCCGGGTCACGACTACGTGCGAGGGCTGCGGGAGTTCGGCTTCGAGGGCGAGGTCTACCCGATCAACCCGCGGGCCGATGAGGTCGCGGGCTACCGCGCCTACCCGGCGCTCGGGGACGTACCCGGCGCCATCGACCTCGTCATCTGCTGCATTCCGGCGAACGGCGTCCCCGACGTGATAGACGCCTGCGGGGAGGCGGGTATCCCCTTCCTGCACCTCTTCACGGGGCGGCTGAGCGAGACGGGAGACGCGGAGGCGGCCGCGCTCGAGGCGGAGATCGCCGCGAAGGCGCGAGCACGAGAGGTGCGCCTGCTCGGTCCGAACGGGCTCGGCGTCTACCACCCGGCGGGACGCATCGCCTTCCGCCCCGACCTGCCCCGCACGTCCGGCACGGTCGCCTTCCTCAGCCAGAGCGGGAACAACGCCGTCGAGGTCGTCATCCGGGGGGTGGCGCGGGGGCTGGGCTTCGGCAAGGTGGCGAACTACGGCAACGGGCTCGACCTGACTCCCGGCGAGCTGCTCGGCTGGCTCGCCGAGGACCCCGGGACGGAGGTCATCGGCGCGTACGTGGAGGGGGTGGCGGATGGACGCGGGTTCTACGAGGGCCTGCGGCGGGCGGCCTCGCGCAAGCCCGTCATCATCCAGAAGGCGGGGCGGTCCGCGGAGGGGGCGGGGGCGGCCGCCTCGCACACGGCGGCGCTCGCGGGCGAGGCGGCGATCTGGTCGGGGATGCTGCGGCAAGCGGGGGCGATCGAGGCGCGGAGCCAGGAGCAACTCCTCGACCTGATGGTGGCGGCCTCGCTGTTGGAGCGGCCGCGCGGGCGGCGGGTAGCAGTGGCCGGGGGAGGGGGCGGCCGGAGCGTGCAATCGGCGGACGCGTGCGCGGAGCAGGGCCTGGCGCTGCCACCCCTGCCCGCGGATGTGCGGGAGCGCGTCGCGGAACGCGCCCCGGCGCTCGCTGACTGGATCCGGAACCCTGTCGACCAGTCGATCCTGGCGGGCAGCGGGCTCTCGGCGAACGGCATGCTCGCGATGATGGCGGGCTCGGGCGCCTACGACCTCGGCATCGCGAACGTGGGCGAGGAGTGGTTCCTCGGACGTCCCGAGGCGGAAGGGCGCCTGCGTCACGCGTGCACGCGCCTGCGGGAAGCGATCGCGGGGTCGCCTATCCCCATCGCCGTCGTGCTGGGCGCCACGGAGCTGACGGTCGAGTGGCAGCGAACACTCGTCGACTCGGTCCGCGCTGAGCTGATCGAGGCGGGCCTGGCCGTGTTCCCGACGGTCGAGCGCGCCGCCCTCGCCCTCGGAAAACTGGCGCCGCGATGACGGCGACGCGCCCGCCCGTCGCAGCCGAGCCGGCGCTGCCGGAGACGGGCGTCGACGAGGAGTCGCTGCTGGCGCTCCTCCCGCCCTACCGCGTGGTCCTGCACAACGACGACCACAACACGATGGACCACGTGGTCGAGTCGCTGGTGCAGTGCGTGCCCTCGCTCACGGTGGAGGCGGCAGCGGCGATCATGTTCGAGGCGCACAACGAGGGCCAGGCGACCGTGATTGAGTGCCCGAAGGAGACGGCGGAGCACTACCGCGAAGCGCTGGAGTCGCGCGGCCTCACGGCCACCATCGAGCCCGCCTGACAGTCGGGGTAGGTGCCACGGCACACAGGCATGGCTGGCGGCCGGGCGGGCCTCGCGCCGCTGTATGCTCGATCCGTGCGCTTGCTGCGAAATCCGCGAACACCCCTGGAAATGCTCATCCAGGGCACGGCATTGCTCATGGGCACCGGTGTCCTGATCGCCGTGATATTCGCGCTCTATGTGCTGGCAAGTGCGTTCGCCGTGGCGGGCTTCGTGCTTGCTTTGATCTTCGTGTGGGAACTCACGGTGGAGCGCCCCAAGCGGAAAGCGCGGCTCGCCGCGGCTCTCGCCACCACAAGCCGTCCAATCGAGGAAATTCCTCTACACACGCGGATGGCGCCCGCGCACTGGAGCGACATGCTGCCGGGGCCGCTCGGGACGGTGGTTCGCACGGCGCCCGCTACGCTCATGGCGTTCGTGATCGTCGCCGTCGCACTCGGCATCAACGCCCTTCTCCTCGACCCCTTCGCCAGCGAGCCCGACACGAGCGTCTACGTGCGCCTCGGCGAAGGCATCAGTGGCGACATCAAGGAGGAGGGCGACCGCACGCGATCGGTTCGCGTCACCATCCTCCGGGTCGTGGACGGGACCGAAGCGCGAGCCTTGATGCGCAGCCCGGCCCCGCGCAAGTGGTACTGGGCCGCGCAGGTCAGGGTCGAGAACACCGGCGCGGAGCGCATGGACACCCCGGCGTGGAAGCTGCGGGACGCGTGGGGGAACGAGCACGAACCCAGAGCCGCCACGCCGGGCATGGTCCTGGGAGATGGCTTCATCCTGCCTGGTTCGGAGGCGCGAACGGGCTGGATCGTCTTCGAAATCGACGTCTACGCCGAGCCGGAGTGGTTACGCGCCCAGGCTTCGGGGTACCCCGCTCTCTACTTCGCGTCCCAGGCAATCCTCGAAGAGAAGACTTCGCCCTGAGGTCGACCGGGGGACCCTAGGGGCGGTCCTCCTCCGGCTCGGGGGGGCCGTCGTCGGGAGGCGGGGGCGGGGAGTTAGGGTCGAGGTCGCCGAGGTCGTCCAGATCGCCGAGGCCCCCCAGGTCGGGGGGAGCAGCCTCACCGGCGTCGCGGATGTTGCCAAGGCTGGAGAGATCTGGCGGGTCGCCTTCGCCGAACTCCTTCAGGATGCGGCGCGCCACCTCGTCGAGCTGCTCCGGCCCCATGCCCATCCGCTCCATCGTCTGCTGCAGGAGGCGTTGCACCTCCGCGAGATCGCCCCGGATGAGGGCCTCCGCGAGCTCGAGCTGCGTCTCGATGGCGACGAACTGCTCGCGCCGGTCGCTCTCGCTCTCGTTGCTGAGGATGGTGGCGAGCAGGCGCGTGAAGAGCGTGCAGGTGCGGGCGATGCGGATGCGGTCGTCGTGGTGCGGGGGAAACTCCCCGGTGACGGCCACCTCGAGGCCGGTGCGCTTGTCGGTGGCGACGTACTGTTCGGGCATGAATCAAGCATAGAGGACGCGACGGATCACGTGCGGGGAGCCTTGCGCGTCCCCGCCGGCCGCCAGCCGACGCCCTCGGCGAGGATGGCCGTCACGAGCTGGTTCAGGGAAACCTCCTGCTCTTTCGCGACGGCGGCCAGCTTCCCATGGAGTCCGACGGGGAGCCGGACCTGGAACTTCCCGCTGTGCTCGGGGAAGTGGTCCTTCGGCGGGGGGATCTCGTCGCCATAGGCAACGGCGACCTGAAGCCATCCCTCCATTGCCTCCCGGATCATTTGGGTAGCCTCTTCGGGAGTATCGCCGTGGCTCATGCACCCTTCGAGCTCCTCGACGTAGGCCATCCAGACGGGCTCGACTTCGTCATCGAAGTAGAGACAGATGGTATAAGGCAGCTGCATATACTCGGCGACCTTCGCCGCGATGGCGGGTTCGACGGGCCCGGACAGGGGAAGTACTTGAGCGGTCGACGCCTTCTCAGTTGCGGTCATCTTTGGTCACCTCATCAATAGCCTTGAGCGCATTACGAACGTATACGGGGAGCATTGGCCTGCGGTAGGGAATGGTCAGCTTGCCAGCCCGAGAGCGGTGACGGTAGTGCCAGTGACTGCCGACAATGCTCGCGAGCTCAAACCCAACCGACTCGCGCGCCGCCTGCAGTTGCTCCGGCGAGACATCGGTCTGGGAACGGCGTAACCGCTCGATGCGCCGCTCCCGTCTCGCCATCGCAATGATACTACATTCAGTACCATCTCTTCGGCAACCTTTGCTCGACTGTCTAACGCAGTCCCCGGCCCACGGCCAACCGAGGCGGGCCGGCCGACTCGGCGGCGCGCAGGCAGAGTGCGAGCGACACGACGTAGTCGTCGTGGCCGCGATCGTTGCCCCAGGCGAGCCGCCCGCCGAACGCCAGCGACGCCTCGCAGGCGGCGAGCTCCTCGCGACAGCGGGACGCCTCAGTGCTGCCGTCGTCGCGGGGGAGGGCCAGGCGGCCGGTGCGGGCGGCGGCGAGGAGGGCATAGCCGAGGGCGCTCTTGGAGGCGGCGGTGAACACGACCTCGTCGAGGCGCGCGCCGAGCTGTGGTCGCAGTTGCGCGACGAGTGGGGCGCCGAGCCCCGTCGCGTCGGCGCTGACGCGCTCGAAGCGCCAGAGGCGGTCGAGCGCGCGGACCTCGTCGAGGACGCGCGCGTAGGGCGCCCCCCGCCACTCGCGCTGGGCGACGACGCGGCAGGCAACCGCGCCGTTCCCCGCAGACGCATCGGCACGGGCGATCGTGAGGACGGTGGCGTCGGCGTCCTCGCCCTCGCCGCCGAAGTCGAGCCCGGCGACGTAGCGCTCCCCCGGTTCGGGCGCGGAGAGCGGCTCGTGGCCGCCCTCGAGAGCCAGCAGCAGGTCGCGCGTCAGGAGGCGGCCCGCGACCTCGCCCGGGACGAGCTCGTACTGGCTCAGGAAGAGCGGGTGGGTCGCGCCCAGCCGCTCGCGCTCCGACTCGACGTAGGCGCCGTAGGCAGGCAGCACCGCTGCTACCTCGCGCCACGACGCCTGGTGGTGGCGTCGCACGCCGTGCGACGCCGCCGCGTCGTGGGCGCGGTTCGCATCGACCGCGCGTTCGAGCAGGGTGCGTCCGTTCCAGGCCGTGCCGAACAGGACTGTCGGCGCGCCGGTGCTGGCGGCCATGGGCCGAAACTGGCGGTTGAACCACGCCTCGTCGATGTCCTGCGCCTCGTCAGCGATGAGCGCGATGGAGGCGGTGTGGCCGGCCACGCTCGCCTGCAGGTTCGCGCTGAGCAGCACCGCCCGCGCCCTCCCGACAGAGACCGTGTCGCCACGCGAGCGGCTGTGGCCCGCAGGGGGCACGAGCGAGTCGGTGGCGGCCAGCGCGGCACGGATGCGGTCGGCGCTGATGCGCGCCTGCGGGTCGAGCGTGGGCGCGCAGACGACCACGGTCCCGCCCTCATGTGCGTTCGCCCGCAGCAAGCAGGCGACGAGCGCGGCGGCGATCTCGTTCTTCCCCGACTGCCTTGGCATGAGCACGGTCAGGGGCGCAGCGGGGCGGGCGGCAACGGCACTCAGGAGCCCGCGCAGGACGCGCGCCTGGTACGCGCGCAGGGCGGGGCGGCGACGAAGGGGGAGGAGTGGGTCGGGCACGTGGGGAGAGTCGGGCGGGAGCGGGGGAAGCGCTGAGGGGTCGGTGACAGGGCGGGGTGGGAGGTGGGCGCGGGCGGGCGGAAGGTGGGCGCCAACACGAGACACCTGGAGGTGCGACTCATGGCGCTGACGCTCACCGACGCGGCGAAGCTCAGCAACGACACCCTGCTCGCCGGGGTCATCGAGACGATGGCCGAGGAGAGCCCCATCCTGCAGCGGCTGCCCTTCATCGAGATCACCGGTAACGGCCTCACCTACAACCGCGAGGACTCGGCCCCCGCGGCCGACTTCTACGCGGTGGGCGACGACTGGGACGAGGACGCGCCCACGTTCACGCAGCAGACGGCCTCCCTCAAGATCCTCGGGGGCGACGCCGACATCGATAACTTCCTCAAGGAGACGCGCTCCAACGTCCAGGACCTCGAGGCGGCCGTGCTCCAGCTGAAGGCGCGGGCCGTGCAGGCGCTCTTCGACAAGACGTTCGTCACCGGCAACGCGACCACCGACACCGAGAGCTTCGACGGCCTCGACCGGCTCTGCGCGAACGCGCAGGCCGTGAGCATGGGCAACAACGGCGCGACGCTGACGCTGGCCAAGCTCGACGAGCTGGTCGACAAAGTGCGCCCGGGGAAGCCGCAGATGCTGCTGATGAGCCGCCGCTCGCGTCGCAAGCTGAACGAGCTGGCGCGCGACGCGGGAACCTTCCTGGAGGCGGACCGCGACGAGTTCGGGGGGATGGTGCAGTACTACGACGGCATCCCCATCGGCATCAACGACTACATCAGCGACGCGCAGACGGCGGGCAGCAGCCGCGACGCCTCGACGGTTTACGCGATGCAGTTCGGCGAGGGCACCCTGGCCGGGCTCTCGGCGCCGAGCGGCCTCTCCGTCGATCGCGTGGGGGCGCTGGAGTCGAAGGACGCGACGCGCCTGCGGGTGAAGTGGTACGCGGGCCTCGCGCTCTTCAACACCCTCGCCCTGGCCCGGCTGACGGGCGTCCGCCCCTAGCCCCGGCCCATCCGCCACCCCATCCGGAGGGCGCCCCCAGAGGGGCGCCCTTCCTGCTGTCCGGGTGGGGTAATTCCCCTGCGCGGCTGGTACGGTTCCTGCGTGACACACGCCCTTCGCGGAACACTCGCGGCAGCGGTCGCCCTTGCGGTGGCGACTGTCGTCGCGTGCGGGGGCGAGCCTGACGAGCTGCCGTCCAGCCCAGCTGCCACGCCAACACCCGCCACCGCGACGGCTTCACCAACGGCCACCCCCGAGCCCACTGCCACGGCGACCCCCACCCCCACGCCCACCCCACAGGAGACCCCAACTCCTGCCCCCAGCGCGACCCCTTCGCCCACACCGTCCCCGACGCCAACCACAACCCCCACGGCATCCCCTACTCCGACCCCGACTCCCACCACGTCCACGTCAACACAATCCCCAACCGCGACGACGTTCCGGTACGACACCTACGACACGACGGGTGCCGTCGCGACGCCGGGGAGCTACGCCTTCCTCGCCGACCCGGACGACACCACGACCGCCGTCACGACCTACGAGGAGCTGCGCGACGGCACCGCCACCGCCCTCCTCATCCACACCTCCGACGCCAATGGCGCCTCGCGGACCGCGATTCTGGACAGCGTTCGAGCAGGCGATCTCGTGGAGTGGCAAGTGGCCGACGATTGTTTTGTCCGTTACCGCATCACCGAGGTGAAGGCCGAGCCGCCCGGAACCACCTTCAGGAGGGAGTTCGGGGTCGAGTGGATGACGTACGCCTTCACGGGCTGCAGCGGCGCCATTCCCGCGGACACTATCGCAACCCTTGACTGGGGGCCGCTGCCCAACTTGGGCGGGACATCGCTGACCGTGCCAGTGGTGCACGGTATCTTCCAAATCGTTCCGCCCGGCTGGGAAGGCGAAACGAAGGCGGTGGGTCCCAGGTTCCCCGCACGTGACCCGGTCCCCACCGTCTACACGACGAGTCTGGCTGAGGCGCGGAGGCTCCCTCACTGGCGCGAGCCCGAACTGCCGGAAGGGTGGACGTTCACCCAGGCGGTGAGCGGGGACGAGCCCGAGGCAGGCTACTTCGAAGCGTTCTACGACGACTTCCGCCTCGTCGTCTCAGCTAGCGGAATCACCGCAAGGTACGGGACGTTCGAGGCTGTCACGACCTACAATCGCCCTAGCGGGACCATCGCACACGAAACTCTGACTCTACAGGTCGCTGGCCGCCCGGCGATGCTGATGCACAGCCCGCACGACCCTCAGGACCGTGCGGAGGTGTACGTTTGGGATGAGGCGACAGACGTCCTCTACAGGCTCAGGGGATCCCCCGACGTGGCGACCCTCCTCAGGTTCGCCCAGAGCATGTTCGAGAACACTCCAGACGTCCCGGACGCAACGACCTTCCGGTACGACACCTACGACACGACCGGCGCCGTGGCGACCGGCGGGAGCTACGCCTTCCTCGCCGACCCGGACGACACCACGACCGCCGTCACGACCTACGAGGGCCTGCGCGACGGCACCGCCACCGCCCTCCTTGTCCACACCTCTGACGCCGACGGCGTCGCGCGGGACGGGGTCTACGACGCCGTCGAGGTCGGCGACCTGTTCGAGTGGCACAAGGCCGACGACTGCTTCGTGCGCTACCTGGTCACGGAGGTCGGGCCGGACCCGGCCGGCGATGTGCCCCGCAAGCTGCTGGCCGTCGAGTGGATGACGTACGCCTTCACCGGCTGCGCGGGGGACATCGCACCCGATGTCTCTGCCACTCTCATGTGGGGTGACCTTCCTGACCTCGGCGGGACCGGTCTCACTGCGCCGGTGATGCACGGCGCCTACCAGTTGGTACCGCAGAAGTGGGAGGGCGACGTCCGCGCCTACGAGTACCACTCCGTACCCGCCGATGCTCGCAGCCCCGACCTGCATGTATCTAACCCCTCCAAGGAAGTGTTGGACACGCTGCCTTACTGGAGTGATCCGGACTTGCCGGAAGGCTGGAGCCTGGGAATGGTCCTCAGCGGTGGCCAGGGCGACCCTGAGCATGGCTACGACGCGACCTACAGGACCCGCCGTGGAGGCGTCGGGCTAGGGATCGTTGGCTTCTTCCACACACGGAGGGGCGTGGACTTTCCTGCCGCCGAGGGTGAGCTCTCGGATGGTCGCCGCGTGACCACGGAGACGCGTGTCATCGCTGGCAAAGCCGCCCTGGTGTCGTTCAGCCCCCCTGGCCCGGGGAACATCCCCCGCTTCTCTTCCAAGGTCCGTGTGTTCGACAGCGCCACGGGAGGGGGTTACCTGCTCGTCGCGTACTCCGACGACGTGCGGGACATCAACGTCCTGATCGCGATCGCCGAGAGCCTGTTCGACGAGCAGCCGGCACCTGCTGGCGAATAGCGCCTGAGGGCGCGCTGGCGCATCCTCTTTCCATGCGGGTCGTGCAGAAGTTCGGGGGGACGTCCGTCGCGGATGCGGAGCGCATCCGGCACGTGGCCGGGCAGGTCGCCGGTCGCGTGAGCGCGGGCGACGAGGTGGTCGTGGTCGTCTCGGCCATGGGAAACCGCACTGACGAGCTCATCGACCTCGCCCTCGAGGTCTCGCCCGACCCGGACCCGCGCGAGCTCGACCAGTTGCTCGCCACCGGCGAGCACATGTCGGCGGCGCTGCTGGCGATGGCCCTGCACGCAATGGACCAGGAGGCCGTCGGGCTCACGGGCAGCCAGGCGGGCATCTACTCGCGCGCGTCCCACGGTTCCGGCCGCATCCAGCGCATCGACGCTGACCGTATCGAGGACGAGCTGCGCGCCGGGCGCATCCCCATCGTGGCCGGCTTCCAGGGCGTCACCGAGGCGGCCGACTACGTCACGCTGGGGCGTGGCGCGAGCGACCTGACGGCGGTGGCGCTGGGCGTGGCCCTCGGCGCCGACCGCTGCGAGACGTACAAGGACGTCGAGGGCGTCTATACGGCCGACCCCCGCATCGTCCCCGCCGCCCGCCGCCTGGCCGACGTTCACTACGAAGAGATGCTGGAGATGGCCACGCAGGGCTCGCAGGTGATGCACAACCGCGCCGTCGAGCTGGCGGCGGTGAACGAGCTGCCCATCCTGGTCGCGTCGAGCATGGTCGACGGGCCAGGCACCCTCATCCATGGAGGTCCCGAGATGGAAGAACGCAACCGCGTCCGCGGCGTCGTGGACGATCACGACATCGCGAAGGTGACGCTGCGGCACGTGCCCGACCGGCGCGGCATCGCCGCCCAGATATTCGAGCCGCTGGCCGGGGCCGGCGTGAGCGTCGACACGATCGTGCAGAACGCGAGCGAGCGGAACCTGACGGACCTCACGTTCACGCTCGCGCGCGAGGACCTGCGCCGCGCGGAGGGCCTGATGGAGGCCATCTGCGAGTCGATCGGGGCGGACGGCTACACGGCCGACCGGAACCTCGGGAAGGTGAGCATCGTGGGCGCGGGCATCCAGACGGAGCCGGGCTACGCGGCGCGGATGTTCCGCGCGCTCGCCGACGCGGACGTGAATATCGACCTGATCACGACGAGCGAAATCCGCATCACCTGCATCGTCCACGAGGACCACATGGGGCAGGCGGTGAACGCCCTGCACGCGGCCTTCGGGCTCGAGGACCCGGACCAGGTATAGGTCAGCGAGCCCACCTCGTGACCTTGACAGCCGGTGTAAGGTGAGCCCAGAACACCGTAGGGAGGTCGCACGTGTACCACGTCAAGACTCACCTCCTCCTCGGAGTATTGATCGTGCAGTTCTGAGGCCCGCATCGCGCGGGCCGAAGCGGGAAGCCTCCAGCCCAGAACGGGTGCAGGGCGGAGGCAGTACCGCGAAGAGACCTATACAGGCCCCGGGAGACCGGGGCCTGTTGCTGTCCCGCGATTGCCGCCGCCGCCGTTGGCCCTGAGGGCCCAGCCGGTAGACTCGCGCCATGCGCATCGCCATCGCCTCCGACCACGCCGGCTACGAGTACAAGGAGGCGATCAAGGCGTTCCTCGCGGAGCGTGGCCACGAGCCGGTCGACTTCGGCACGGACTCGGACGAGTCGTGCGACTACCCCCTCTTCATCCGCCCCGCCGCCGAGGCAGTCGCGAGCGGCAACTGCGAGCGCGGCATCGTGCTCGGGGGCTCGGGGAACGGGGAGGCGATCGTCGCGAACCGTGTGGCGGGGGTGCGCTGCGCCCTCTGCTGGAGCCGCGAGTCGGCGGAGATGGGGCGTCGCCACAACGACGCCAACGTCATCTCCATCGGCCAGCGCATGGTCACGCTGGAGACGGCGCTCGACATCGTCGCGACCTGGCTCGACACGCCCTTCGACGGCGGCCGCCACGCCCGCCGCATCGCGCAGATCGACTAGAAGAGCGCTTTCCCGGAATTCTCCGCTCGACTGCTTCGCGCTCGCGAGGCTCGCTGAGTGGAGCGCCGCGCTGGCGCGCGGCTGAGGAGAGCGGCGGGCTGCGCCCGGCCTGAGGAAAGCGCGCGGCTATCGCCGCGCTGAGTGGGCCGCACTAACGGTCAGCGAGCCGGGCTTCGATTCGGGTAACGGTCGCGAGGATCGTTGCGAGCAAGTCGCCGTGGCTGGTCAACCTTCGGCCGTGATCCTGCAACATAGCCGTGTGGTTCTCCAGAGTCGCCGTGTGGGTTTCCAGAATCGCCGTGTGGGAATCCAGCTTCTCCTCGTGATGACCGAGCCGGACCTTGATGTCCATGATCTCGGCGCCATGGCCCACAAGGGCGTCCTGCAGATCCCGAAGCAGGTCGGTGTGACCGCTCACGACCTCCGCAATGCTATCAACGCGATTGGACAGGCCATCGAAGCGCTCCGGAAGGCCGCCGACTCGAGCTGAAAGACCATCGAAGCGCGCACTCAGATGGGCGAGTTCAGCAGCATGAGTCACAAGGGCAGCATCGTGCTGAACGAGCTTGGCGAGTAGATCGGCGTTCGAGGGCTCGGGCACGCCGCCAGCATAACCTTTGCTGCACACAAAATCTAGGAAACGTACCTAAGGCTTTCGACCACTGCGATCACTCAGCGCGGCGGGAGCCGCGCGCTCCACTCAGGCGGACAGCGTCCGCCGCTCTCCTCAGCGAGGCGCCGGAGGCGCGAGCGCTCCACTCAGCCGCGCGCAGCGAAGCGGAGCGCGGCACTCTCCTAGTCGAGGCGCTCGAAGATGGTGGCGATGCCCTGGCCGCCGCCGATGCAGAGGCTGACAAGGCCGTAGCGGCCGCCCGTGCGCTCCAGCTCGTGCATCAGCTTCACCGTCAGGATGGTGCCGGTCGCGCCCACGGGGTGGCCGAGGGCGATGGCGCCGCCGTTGGGATTCGTCTTCTGCGGGTCGAGCGAGAGCTCGTTCGAGCAGGCGCAGGCAACGCTGGCGAAGGCCTCGTTCAGCTCGATCACGTCCATCTGGTCGAGGGACATGTCGGCCTTGTCGAGCACCTTGTGCACGGCCGGGATGGGGCCGCTGCCCATGATCGACGGGTCGACGCCGGCCTCGGCGCGGGCGATGAGGCGCATGCGCGGCTTCACGCCCAGTGCGTCGGCCTTGGCCGCGCTCATCACGACCGTGGCGGCGGCGCCGTCGTTGATGCCGCTGGCGTTGCCGGGCGTCACCATGCCGTCCTTCTTGAAGGCGGGGCGCAGCTTGGCGAGCTGGTCGGGCGTGCTCGCGCGGGGGAACTCGTCGGTGTCGAAGACCCGCTCCTCGCGACGCTCGCGCACCGTGACGGGAACGATCTGGTCCTTGAAGTAGCCGTTCTCGATGGCGTTCAGGGCACGGCGCTGGCTCTCGGCGGAGAACTCGTCCTGGGCGGTGCGGGAGATCTCGTACTCCTCGGCCAGCTTCTCCGCGGTGATTCCCATATGGGTGTCCTCGAAGGGGTCGCTGAGGAGCTTGACGATGCCGTCCTCGATGGTGTCGTGGCCGAGTCGGTAGCCGGAGCGAGCCTTGCGCAGGTAGAAGGGCAGACGCGTCATGTTCTCGGCGCCGCCGGCGACGACGACGTCGGCGTCTCCCGTCTCGATGTAGCGCGCGGCGGTGTTGATGGCCTCGAGGCCGCTGCCGCAGAGGCGGTTGATGTTGACCGCGGGCGTCTCGACGGGGATGCCGGCCCTGATGCCGGAGACGCGCGAGAGGTAGGCGTCCTCGGCCACCTGGCCGACGATGCCCATGACGATCTGGTCGACCTCGCCAACGTCGACGCCGGCACGATTGACGGCCTCGGCGATGACGGTGGAGCCAAGCTCACTGGCGGGGGTATTGGCGAGCGAGCCGTTGAACGTGCCGATTGCGGTGCGAACGCCGCTTGCGAGGACAACATCTTCCATGGCGGTACCTTCCCTGGGAGCGGCGGCGCGCGCCGCCGGAATTGTGCGCGACATTGTAGCCCCTCCGCCTCCCAAGGGCGCAGGCACCTGAGCGGCCGGCCCTCTACGATTGCGGCGTGAGCCGCTTCGCCGTCCGTGCCGCCGACAGCGACGACGCACCCGAGCTGGCGGAGCTGCTGGCGGAGGCGTTCGCGGGATCGAGCGCGTGCTATCCCGAACCGGAACCTCCCTCCGAGGCAGACCTCGCCGTGCGCATGCAGACGGGCGAGGCGTTCCTGCTGGCGGAGGGCGAGGGCGGGGTCGCTGGGGTGGTGCGGCGGAGCGAGGAAGAGGGGATCGCGAGCTTCGACCTGCTGGCGTCGCGGGAGGCGGGGGCGGGGAGATCCCTCGTGCGGGCGGTTGAGGCCGGCGCGCAGGACGGCGGCCTGCGGCTCGTACGCGCGCGGCTTCCCGACGAAGCTCGGCTGGCCGACTATTTCGCGGCGCTGGGCTACCTGCCCATCGCTCGCGCCAACGAGGAGTTCCGGGGCGGACCGCTCGCCGTGCTCACGGTCGAGCGGCGGCTGCCGCTGCTGACGGTGCGCGAGCAGCGCCGCAGCGACGCAGAGGCGATCGCGGCGCTGGCGGACGAGGACCCGTGGCCTTTCGAACAGGGGACGCGGCCGGGCTGGTTCGTCGCTTCCGACGGGGACCGGGTGGTGGGCGTCATCCAGGCGCGGGACACGGGGGGCGGTCTGGCCGCTATCCGCGAGCCGGTGCTGGCGGCGGGGTACGAGGGGCGGGGTCTGGACGCATGGATGGTCGAGCGCGCCGCCGACTACGCCGGGACGCACGGGTCGCACACGGCGGAGCTGCCGCTAACGGAGCAGACAGCGCCGCTCCAGCGGCTGCTGGAGGACCGGGGATGGGAACTGGAAAGGGGCAGTGATCGCTACGTAAAGAGGCTCAGCGGACAGCTTCGGGAGGGTGTTTTCGCCGACTAATCTGGATTCCGGAGGGTGATGCAATGGAACTCCCCACCAACCGCCTCCGGATAGCTGTCTGGATTGATTCCGAGCCGTGGCATGACAGTGAAGGGCGAGCGCGAACGGCCACGCTGCTCCTGTATTCCAGCTCCGACCAGCACGTGCTTCTGCTGAAAACGGGTGAACACCAGCCATCCAATGATGTGACCTGGCGAGTCGACCAGGCGGCGGAAGTGGCCGACTCCTGGACCAGCCCGCCGTGGGCCCAGCAGGGCGAACTGATCCCGCTCATGGGCCTCGAGGTGATGCGCAAGATAGCGGGCGCGACCCGCTTCTCGATCGAAACCGCAGCGACGCCGGAGCTGGTGTTCCTCCTCGGCGACGCCCTGGAGACATCCCTGCAGACCAACATCGACAATTTCGGAGTGGGCAGCCGGCGCTAGCGCCTCAGGTCGCGAGCCAGTCCGGGGTGTTGTCCCAGGAGTCGAGGGCGGCCACTTCCGACAGGGGCTTGCGGGTGAGGGGGCCGAAGCGTCCGCGCGGGTAGCCGAGGGGCACGCAGTAGACGACCTCAGCATCGGCGGGGATACCGAACAGCTCGTGGACGCGCTCCTCGACCACGGCGTGGAGCGTCGTGATGGTGCCGCCGATGCCGATCGAGCGAGCCGCCAGCAACAGGTTCTGGACGGCGGGGATGACCGACTCGATCGCGCCGCGGCCGCGCGCCGTCGAGCAGACCAGCACCATGGCGGGCGTGTTCCCGAACTCGCCGGAGAGGCGCATGGCGGACTGGCGCACGCCCTTCCCGGGCGGGATGTCGTCGGGTCCGTTGATGCCTTCGTCCTTGCGCTTGGCCCACCAGGCCTCCTCGTAGAGATCGCCGAGGGCGGCGCGCTTCTCCGGGTCGGTCACGAGCAGGAAGCGCCAGCCCTGGCGGTTGCCGCCGTTGGGGGCCTGCCGGGCGGCATCGAGGATGTCGCGCAGGTCGCCCTCCTCAATGGGGTCGGGGCGGAAGCGGCGAATGGCGCGCATGGTGTACATGGCGTCGCCGAGGGTCATGGTCCAGCGGTCAGGGGCGGGAATGGGCACGGGTCACCTCCGGGGATTCGTACGGCGTCAGCCTGCCACCTGGCGTCGGCGGGGGCCAGTGGGGTCAGTGCACCAAGAAGTCGGGCCAGGGAACCTGACCGAAGGCCCGGGGGCCCTTCACCAGCAGCAGGCCGGTGCCAATCCAGCACGAGGCGCCAAGGAGCAGCGGCAGAGTCCAGGCTTCAACCAACCCGGCCAGAAGGAGCGCGCACAGGCCGAACGACCCCGAGCACATGCAACCCCGCGGCAGACCCGTAGTACGCGCGCCTCGTCATGACTCCCTCATTTCAAAGGCGACCACGAACCAGACGGCCCAGAGCACCAGGCCATTCAGGCCGAGGAATACGATGCTGAGCACGCGGGAGAGGGCATCGGGAACCGCGGAGATTCGGGGCCTCCTGTCGCGGGGAACCGCTGCCGTTCTCACCTGCGAGAGGCGCCCGGCCAGCACGCCGGCCGCGATGAGGGACGACCAACCCAGGACTGCGATTCCTCTCTCGTGCTGGCCACGGGCGCGAAGGTGTGCATCCCACCACTCCTTCAACTCCGCGCACAGGGGTGGCCCGGACCCCGGGCAGCGTGGCCCGTCATTGGGGTGGACTTCCGGGGGAAGCGTGCTCAGGGTCACCGCGGTCATAGCGACGAAGGCGACGGTGAGGAGCCAGCGCGAAAGTCCGGCTTCGAGGCGTGGAAGGCGTGGGGCCGCGGCGACCGTCCCGATGGTCAGCGCGGCGACCAGGAAGTACGGCAGGAAGGGGTAGAACATCCTCGCCAGGAACGTCAGGGCCGCGAAGGAAGCGATCGTGACCAGTGTCAGCCCGTACCGTTCGAGGGGGCCAGGTGGTGCAGCCGGCGCTTGAGCTTCGGTCACAGGGACACCCCGTCCAAGATCGTACCGGGGATTCGTACGGCGTCAGCCTGCCACCTGGCGTGGGTGGGGGCCAGTCGGGGAGGGGGCGGGCCACGTGGCCCCGCGCCCGCTTACCAGTAGGAGGGCGCCCCCGCGTGAAAGCCACGACTGAGCGCGTGCCAGCGCTGCGCGAACTCTCCGGCCGGCGTCTGGCGTTTCGGCCAGCGCTGGAGGCACTGTTCACGATGCTCGATGCCCACCGTCTCCACGATCCAGTGCTCGTAGTCGCCAATCCAGGCGCAGACCTCGGGTACGAGGGTGCGCGCCACCTCGATTCCTTGCTCAGAGGCCGCAGCGAGCGGGAAGGGGACGAAACCATCTTCAATCCAGGTTTCGACCGGCGGGAGGTCGGGAGTGGTCACTCGCGGGCGCATGTCGTATCGGCCGAGCAGGACGCCCGCCCCGGACCCGGGCGAGTAGAGCACCCCGGACCCGCGCAGCCAGATGCCGCCGTGATCGCTAATCGAGCAGGTGTAGCCCGCCGTTCGCCCGCCCGGTCCAGGCAGGCCGATGCGCTCAAGTCCATAGCGAATGAGCAGATTATCACGGGGGTAGAGCACATCCTGGCCCCAGCACCAGCACTGGTCGTTCATCAACGCCTCGGCCGCTTCCAACCAGCCTGCGTCGCTCGGCGGCGCCTGGAACGGTGTGTCAATGCTGCTCAACGAACCAACCCCCGCGCATCTGCTCGCTGCCCCGCGCGCTCTCACCAGCCACAATGCCGACGCTTCGTAATCCCCCGAGCGACACGTCGACAACGGCCAGTCCCGCGCTGTCCGTTCTCTTGATACCGAGTATCAATATCGGTGGCACGGACGTCAACCCGCCTACGGCAAGGGACGCGCGAGGCGCTTCCGCACGCAGGGACGGAGCCGGGCGGACTCCCCCGCCCGCTACGCCACCCCTCGGACGAGCACGACCGCAACCACGGCAAAGTAGGCGGCGAGGAGGACGGCGCCTTCCTTGCGGTTGAGGTGCGTGTCCGTCCAGGAGAGGGCGAGGAGCAGCACGGTCGAGA
The DNA here is from genome assembly GCA_026702615.1 of Chloroflexota bacterium. Taxonomy (GTDB): domain Bacteria; phylum Chloroflexota; class Dehalococcoidia; order Tepidiformales; family Tepidiformaceae; genus UBA2991. Next base: position 58,055 of record JAPPBY010000020.1, read on the forward strand.
CGGCGAGGGCCGGCACCTCGAACAGGTACAGGGAGCTATCGACCGAGAGCGTCGCCACGGCGCCGGTCAGGCCGAGAACGCCGAGCAGGTTGAAGATGTTGGACCCGACGACGTTGGCGAGGGCGATGTCGTGGTTCCCGCGGAAGGCGGCGACGGCCGTCGTCACGATCTCGGGCAGGCTCGTGCCAATCGCCACCACCGTGACGCCGATGGCGACCTCGCTGATGCCGGCGCGCATGGCGATCCCGGACGCCCCCTCGACGGCCAGGTCGGAGCCGAGGGCGAGCCCGCCCATGCCAAGGAGCAGGAGGACCGCCTCGCGGGCGATTTCCGGACGCGTGAGCGGGTCGTGCGCTGCCGGGACGTGGTCGGCGGCGAGCGTCTCGGCGGCGTCCGGTTGCCGCCACAGCGAGAGCCCGACGAAGGCGAGCAGCGCCACGAAGAGGACCGCTCCGGCGATGTGCCCGATGCCGGCGGTGAAGCCGAGCACGGCGATGGCGACCGTCGCGCCCAGCAGGACCGGCATCTCCCAGCGCAGCAGCCGCGGATGCACGTCCATCGGCCGGATGACGGCGGCGAGCCCGAGCACGAGGGCGACGTTGGTGATGTTCGAGCCGAAGACGCTGCCGACGGCGAGGTCGCCCGAACCCTGGATGCCAGCGACGAGACTGACGACGAACTCGGGCGCGGAGGTACCGAAGGCGACCACCGTGGCCCCCACAAGCAGGGGCGACAGGCCGAAGGTCATCGCCAGCAGGGAGGCGGAGCGCACAAGCAGCCACGCCCCCAGCAGCAGGACGGCAAGGCCGGCAACGGTCAGGACGGCGTCGAGAAGCACGCGGGGAGCCTAGCCGAAAGGTCGAGTCGCCGAAACGAGCCGACGAAGGGAAGCGAACTGAACTCGCCCCCTCCATGCCATCCTCAACCTACCACTCGCCGAACGCCACGCCGGCCCACCACACTACTAACAGAACAGTACAACCCGGCACCAGGAGCAAGTAGCCGATCCGGAAGGCCTCGACGTCTTTCACCTGCGTATGCCGCGCGACAATCAGGCCAGTGGTAATGAAGCCCAGCAAACTCAATACACCGAACCCGTGATACCAGTCGAGCAGGTCATGGTTATGCGACCCGGCTGTGTTCTCATTGAAGGAGGTGCCGTGGAACGCCGCGATCCCGACTAGTGCGACCAAGAGGAGCCAATTGAAGACAAGCTCCCTGCCGGGCGAAACACGGGGCACTGTCGCAGCAGCGATAGGCACAACCCCCGCCAGCGGCACCCACGGATAGACAGGGAGCCACAGGAGAGCCATGAGTAGCGCGACTGCAGGAACGGTCGCTGCCGCCATGACCAGCCGATGGCGGTGGCTGGAGAGCCAGCGCCGCGAACGAGCGACGTCGAGAACAGGCACGCAACCCCCGCGAAGAGCCTAAGTCACCAGACGCCCCAATTACCCCAGCCCCCAACCGGCACAAGGAAGAGGCGCCGGCCCTGAGGCCGGCGCCTTTGAATGTGCCTGGTGCGGAATGCGCTCTAGGCGTCGAAGTAGAGGGAGAACTCGTGCGGATGCGGGCGGATATCGACCGCGGCCACCTCGTTCTCGCGCTTGTAGTCGATCCAGGTGCGGATCAGGTCCTCGTCGAAGACCTCGCCCTGGAGCAGGAAGTCGTGGTCCTCCTCGAGCGCGTCGAGGACGCCGCCGAGCGACCCCGGCAGCACTGGGTAGCCGTGCTCGTGCGGGTCGATCTCGAAGAGGTCGACGTCATCGACCGGGTCGCCCGGGTCGATGCGGTTGGCGATGCCGTCGAGGCCCGCCATGAGCATGGCGGAGAAGCCGAGGTAGGGGTTGCAGGTCGGGTCCGGCGAGCGGAACTCGAGGCGCTTCGACTTCGGGTTCGCGGAGAGCATCGGGATGCGGATGCCGGAGCTGCGGTTGCGGGCGCTGTAGACGAGCACGTTGGGAGCCTCGTAGCCGGGCACCAGCCGCTTGTACGAGTTCGTCGTGGGGGCGCAGAAGGCCATGAGGGCGGGGCCGTGCTTGATCAGCCCGCCGATGTAGTAGCGCGCCGTCTCGGAGATCATCCCGTAGCCGTCCTTGTCGAAGAACAGGTTGACCCCGTCCTTCCAGAGTGACTGGTGGACGTGCATGCCGTTGCCGTTGTCCTCGAAGACGGGCTTGGGCATGAAGGTGGCGGTCTTGCCCGCGTTGCGGGCGACGTTGCGAACGACGTGCTTGTACCACTGGAGGTTGTCGGCCATCTGCACGAGGGGCGCGTAGCGCATGTCGATCTCGCACTGGCCAGCGGTGGCCACCTCATGGTGGTGGATCTCCACCTGGATGCCGACCTCCTGCATCTTCAGCACCATCTCGGTGCGGAGGTCCTGCAGGGTGTCGCGCGGGGGAACGGGGAAGTACCCCTCCTTGTGCTCGGTCTTGTAGCCGAGGTTGGGGCCGCCCTCGTGCTCCATGTCGACGCCCGTGTTCCAGGCCGCCTCGACGGAGTCGACGCGATAGAAGGACTGGTCGCGCTCGGAGTCGTAGCTGACGCTGTCGAACACGAAGAACTCGGCCTCGGGGCCCCAGAAGGACTCGTCGGCGACGCCCGTCAGCTTCAGGTACTCCTCGGCGCGCTGGGCAACGGCGCGGGGATCCTTGTGGTAGCCCTCGGCGGTCACGGGATCCTTGATATCGGCCGTGATGCTGAGGGTGGTGTGGGCGGCGAAGGGGTCGAGCACCGCAGTGTCGGGATCGGGGATGAGGATCATGTCCGAGCGCTGGATGCCCTGGAAGCCGCGGATGCTGGACCCGTCGAACCCGAGCCCCTCCTCGAACGTATCCGGGCTCCACTCGCTGGGGGTCACGGAGAAGTGCTGCCACGCACCGAGCAGGTCCGTGAACTTCACATCGATGATCTGCACGCCTTCGTCGGCGATCAGCTGTTGGACTTCTTCAGGGGTCGTCATTGCGCTACCTCTCTAGGGTCGGTGCTGGCGCGCCCGCGCGGGCGCAGGGATGCGGGAATGATCATCGCCAGCCCGTGGGCGTAGGGGCAACGCCCGCCGGGGGCCTGGCGATGAAGTTCGTGTTACGGCTGGATGTCGCGTGCGCTCAGATCGCGACATCCCCCCGCTCGCCCGTGCGGACGCGAATGGCCTCCTCCACGGGAATGACGAATATCTTGCCGTCGCCGATGTTGCCGGTGCCGGCGGCCTCGATGATGGCGCTGATGGCGTTCTCGACGGCGTCGTCGTTCACGACCATCTCGAGCTTCATCTTCGGCAGCAGGTCCACGACGATGGTCTCGCCGCCGCGGCCCTGGTGGGCGATGCCCCGCTGCGCGCCCCGACCGGTGACGGAGATGATGTTCAGGCCGTGGATGCCCTGCGCCTCGAGGGCGTCCTTCACCTCGTGCATGCGCTCGGGTCGGATGATGGCCTCGATCTTTTTCATGACTCGCTCCTGCCGATCTCGGGCTCCTGCCCAGCGGCAGGCTCGGGTTCGATGATACCGACCGGGATGGCGATACCGGCCTCATCGCTCTGATAGGCGCGTTCGCCGTGCTGGGTCACGTCGAGGCCGACCTCCTCGTCTTCCTCGTTGACACGCACGCCCATCGTCATATCCAGCACCTTGAGGATGATGAAGGTGACGATGAAGGAGTAGGCGCTAACGGCGCCGATGCCGACGACCTGGTCCCAGAGCAGGCGCCACTCGCCGTGGATGAGGCCTTCGCGGAACTCGGGCGCGCCCACGACGGCCGTCGCGAAGAGTCCCGTACCGATGGCGCCCCAGAGGCCGCCGACGCCGTGGACGGCGACGACATCGAGGGAGTCGTCGAAGCGGAGGTACTGGCGCAGGCGAACGGCGAAGTAGCAGAAGAGCCCCGCGCCGAAGCCGATCGCGAGCGCCTCCATGGGTTCGACGTAGCCGGAGGCGGGCGTGACGGCCACCAGTCCGGCGACAGCGCCGGAGGCGGCGCCCACCACGCTCGGTTTCCCGGACACCTTCCAGCTAATGAGCGTCCAGGTGAGGGCCGCCATGGCAGCGGCCACGTTCGTGTTGACGAAGGCGTAGACGGCCTGGCCGGTCGCGCCCACGGCGCTGCCGGCATTGAAGCCGAACCAGCCGAACCAGAGCATGGCCGCGCCCAGCACGACCATCGTGATGTCGTGCGGCTCCATGGGCTCGACGCCGTAGCCGCGGCGCTTCTTGAACACGAAGACGGCGGCCAGCGCGGCCACGCCCGCGTTCACGTGGATGGCGAGGCCACCGGCGAAGTCGAGGCCGTTGATACCGATGTCGGCGGGAACGCCCTCGCCGGAGAAGGTGTTGAGCCACCCGTTCACGCCGAACACCCAGTGGGCGATCGGGGCGTAGACGATGAGCGACCAGAGGGCGATGAAGAGGAGGAACGGCCCGAAGCGGGCGCGTTCGGCGAAGGCGCCCGTGATGAGCGCGGGCGTGATGATGGCGAACATCATCTGGAAGGCCATGAAGAGCAGGTCGGGCACGCCCCCGGCGCCGGAATCGACGCCGACCCCGCGAAGGCCGAAGTGGTCGAGGTTGCCGATGAGGCCGAGACCCTGGTCGGGGCCGAAGGCCAGCGAATAGCCGACGACCACCCAGAGCACGCCCACCACGCCGATGGTGATGAACGAATGCATGATGGTGCCAACGACGTTCTTGCTACGGGTGAGTCCCCCGTAGAAGAACGCCAGCCCCGGCGTCATGAAGAGCACCAGGGCCGAGGCAGCCAGCATCCAGGCCGTGTTGCCAGCGTCGATTTGGAAGTCGGACACGCGCACCCCCCGCGACCCCGCGCACCGGGCGCGGGGCAGCATCCGCTTGAGTGGCGCGTATCTTGCGCGTCCATTGTTTCAACGATGTTTCGCGTGACGCCGGAGGCTCGCCACGGGGGAACGTGGTAGCGTGCGGGAGTGACCGCCACCCCAGGTGACGCCGGCGCCGACACCCTCCCCGAGGGCCTGCAACTGCTCACGGAGACGTTCTCGTTCTCGGGCCGGGCGCGGCCGCTTCTGGGCTTCGGGCACTACGCCACCGTCATCGATACGGGCGGCCCGCAGGCGCTCGCGCTGGCCACCGACACGATCGGCACGAAGGCGCTCGTCGCCCAGGCGATGGGCACGTACGACACGGCCGGCATCGACTGCGTGGCCATGAACGCCAACGACATCGTCTGCGTCGGCGCGGAGCCCATCGCGATGGTCGACTGCATGCTCGTGGAGGAGATGGAAGAGGCGTTCCTCGCGGAGATCGCGGCAGGGCTGCGGGAGGGGGCGCGGCGGGCGCGCATCTCCATCCCCGGCGGCGAGACCGCGCGCGTCCCGGAGATGCTGCGGGGGGCCGTCCCCGGACGCGCCTTCGACCTCGGCGGCACCTGCGCGGGGCTCGTCGAGCGGGACCGCATCCTTACGGGCGCGGGCGTCGCCCCCGGCGACGCGCTCGTCGGGTTCGCCTCGTCCGGCATCCACAGCAACGGCCTCACGCTGGCGCGCCGCACCTTCCGGGAGGCGGGCTGGGAGCTCGGCCGCTACGTCGAGGAGTTCGGACGGACGCTCGGCGAGGAGCTGCTCGAGCCGACCGCCATGTACGTCGACCTGGCCATGGCCCTGCTGCGGGAGCTCGACGTGCGGGCGCTCTTCCACCTGACTGGCGGCGGTTTCCTGAACCTGCGCCGCCTCGAGGCCGAGGCCGGCTTCGACATCGAGACACTGCCGCCAATCCCGGCCATCTTCACGGTCATCCAGAACCTCGCCGGGCTCGACGACGCGACCATGTACGCCGAATACAACATGGGCGCGGGCTTCTGCGCAGTCGTGCCGGAGTCGGAAGCCGACCGCGCCCTCGCGCTGGGCGAGGCCTGCGGCATCGCGGGGTGGCGGCTGGGCGCGGCCACCGCCTCAGCGGGGCGCGAGGTCACGATCCACGCAGGCGGCATCGCGCTGCGCGGCGGGGCGGTGGGGTTCGGGGCGGGCTAGCTCCGAGCCTGCGGGTTGGCGGCCTCGCGGGGCGGGGGTGGGGAGCGGCGGATCGACCAGCGGCGGAAGCGCTCTTCCATGCGGCCGTGGCCCTGGCGCGCGATCATCTCCTCGCGCATGCGCAGGAAGTCCTCGCGCGTGCGACCGCCGATCTGGCTGGCGTGGCAAAGCACCGCTTCGAGGCGCGTCTCCCAGTGGTCCGTGACATCGATGGTGTAGTCGGCGTCCTCGCTGCCGGCGAAGAGCACCTCGTTCACCTCGTGCGAGGGGAGGCCGTCCTCCTCGTCGCGCGGGTAGTAGAGGCGGTCGCGCACGAGGGGGTAGACGGCGTCGGCGGTGAGGATGCCGACGTTGCGGTGGTCGCGGTGGTTGAAGCCTCGGCGGAAGGCGTCCCAGGTCACGATGACGTCGGGGCGGTGCATGCGGATGAGGCGCACGATCTGGCCGCGTAGTTCCTCCTCGTCGATCGTGTGGCCATCGGGATGGCCGAGGAACACGCACTCCTTCACGCCCAGGGCGCGGCAGGCGGCACGCTGCTCCTCCTCGCGGATGGCGGCGAGCTTCTCCGGGTGCATCTCCGGGTCATGCGTGCCTTTGTCGCCGCCGGTGACGACGACGTAGACGACCTCGGAGCCTTCGGCGCACCAGCGCGCCACCGTGCCACCGCAGACGAACTCGGCGTCGTCCGGGTGGGCCATCACGACCATTGCGCGCTCGGGGGTGCCGAGGGCGTTGGGGTCGGGCTCGGGCTCCTGGTCGCCGCCAGCGAACCAGCGGCCGACGGCACGGACCGTGTCAGCGAGCGTCATGCCGGAACCTCCTCGCCCGCACGGGCGGCGATGACGTCCCGGTAGAGGGCCTCCATGCGCAACGCGACCTCGTCCCAGCGGAAACGCTGGACGGAGTCGCGGGCAGCGCGGGCGAAGTTCGCCCGCAACTCGGGGTTGCGGATGAGCACCTCGAGCTTCTCCGCGAACGGCTCGGGGCAGCGCCAGGGGATGAGGTAGCCGTTCACGCCGTCGGTCACGGTCGAGACGAGCCCGCCGACGCGCGAGGCGACGACCGGCGTGCCGCAGGCCATCGCCTCGACGGCGACCAGCCCGAAGCTCTCGTAGTAGCTCGGCACCACGCAGACGTCGGCGGCGCTGTACCAGGCGGGCAGATCCTCGTGCGGGACGGCGCCGGTGAAGCGCACGCCCCCCGCCAGGCCGGCTTCGCGCGCCTGCTCCTCGAGCTCGGCGCGCAGCTCCTCGCCGTGTTCGTCGCCCCCGACGACCAGCAGCAGGATCTCCGGGTCCTCCAGCTCGGCGACGGCGTCGATGAGGATATCGACGCCTTTCAGCTTCTCCAGGCGACCGACCCAGAGCAGGACGGGGCGGTCAAGCTCGATGTCGAGCGCGCGCCGGCACTCGTCGCGGTCGCGGGGGCGGAAGCGGTCGGTGTCGATGCCACAGGGGATGCTGACCATGCGGGCGGGGTCGGCGCCGTAGTAGCGGGCGAGCAGGTCGTGCTCGTGCCCGCTGGCCGTAATGATCGCGTCGGCGGAGGCGGCGAGCTCGCGTTCGCGGCGGATGCGTTCCCCCGGCTCCTCCTCGGAGACGCGCGCCCGGTTCTTCACCTCGCCCAGGGTGTGGAACATCACGAGGTGGGGAGCGTCCTGCGCCCGCGCGAACGGCTCGCCCGCGGCGATCGCCTGCCAGTAGTGGCTGTGCACGAGGTCGTACGACTGGCCCTCGTCGGCGGCGAAGCGGTTCATCTCGGCGACGAAGGCAGGCACGTAGGGCGTGAGCAGGGCCTTGTCGAGCGGGGCCGCCGGACCGGCGGGCAGCTGCACGAGGCGCAGGTTCGGCGCGAGGGTCGTGACCTCCGGCAGCTCGCCCTCGAGCCGCGTGAAGATGTCGACCTGGTTCCCCAGCCGGGCAAGTTCGCGGGCGAGCTCGTGGACGTACACGTTCATCCCGCCGGTGTGCCGCCCACCGAGCGGGGCCACGGGATTCGTGTGGTAGGAGACTTGCGCTATTCGCATGAGCGTCCCGATAGCGTAGCGCTATCGCGGCCTTCTGTATGCGGCATGCCCGGCATCACGCCCCCGAGAGGTGCACGGTGACGATGTCGCGGGGCTGGCCCCCGAGGTGGCGCTTGTACGGCTCCGTGCCACGCAGGAAGTCGACGGCGTGACAGCCGCGATCGATGGCGTCGCGCACGAGGAGGGCCTTCGACAACAGGCCCACCGCCAGCTGCGAGCGGGAGGGGTCGAAGCCGCTGTTGTAGAGCATCGTCGCGCCGCCACCTTCGAGGGCGAAGATGCGAGCGGCGGGCTGGCCGTCGAACGTGAGCGTGGCGATGCGCGCGAGCCCGTGCTCGCTGAGCTCGGTCGCGAGGTCGCGGAAGAACGTCTCGCGTTCGGGCGTGAGGAAGGCGGCCTTCTCCTCGCGGCTCTCGCGCATCATCGCGAGCAGCCCCTCCACCACCTCCGCTACGTCCTCCGGCTTCGTCGCTGCGACGAAGCCGACCTCACCGGCGCGCTCGATGTTGCGGAGCTTGCGGCGCAACTCGTGGCGGTACTTCTTCGGGAGCGCCGCCACGTACGCCTCCCACGTATCCGGCAGCTCGACCGTCGGCGTGACCGCTTCGGGTTCCTCGCTTGCCGTCCAGCCGTAACGTGCGGCGGCGGCAAGAAGGGCGGGGCGGAGGCGACCAGCCTCCGGCAGTCCCCACCCCTCGAAGCCCGGCGACAGGTCCTCCATGAGCCACTCGATGAGCGCGGCCGCAGCCCCCACCTCCTGCCCTGGCGCGATCACAGCGCCGGAGTGGTCGCTCAGGTCCGGGTCTCCAAGGAAGCGCGGCTCCGCGCCCCCGACATCGAGAGGGATAACACCCGCGAGGGGCACCTCGCCCTCCTCGCCAGCGGGCGACCGGAGCGCGAGGAACACGGGAAAGGCGTGGCCCCCGCAGTGGCGCAGCCAGGCTTCGTGCCAGACGGGGTGGGAGAACGGCAGGGCGTCGGGAACGGAGCGGTGCAGCTCAACCCACTCAGGGGCGAGGGACTCAAACGGTTCGGAGGTGATGAGCGGCAGAGGCCCGTCCTCGAAGAGGGGTTCGCCACCGTCTGGCGCGTCGGACATGGACTTTTAGGAGGAGCCGTGGACGAGCGCGAGGAACTCGGAGCGAGTCACGCTCGATCGCTTGAACTGCCCGCGCATCGCGCTCGTGACCATGCGGCTGCCGGGTTTCCGCACGCCGCGCATGGTCATGCACAGGTGCTCGGCCTCGACGACAACCGCGACCCCGTCCGCCTCGAGCGCTCCGATGACGGCTTCGGCCACCTGGCTCGTGAGGCGTTCCTGGATCTGGGGCCGCCTGGCGAAGGACTCCACCACGCGCGCGAGCTTGCTGATGCCGACGACCCGGCCGTCGGGGAGGTAGCCCACGTGCGCCTCGCCGTGGAAGGGAAGCAGGTGGTGCTCGCACACGCTGTAGAAGGGGATGTTGCGCAGGATGACCATCTCATCGTGCGCGACCTCGAAGCCGACCTTGAGGTAGGCGGCAGGGTCCTCGTAGAGCCCCTGAAAGATCTCGGCGTACATCTCGGCGATGCGCCGGGGCGTATCGAGTAGACCCTCGCGGCCGGGGTCTTCCCCGATCGCTTCGAGCATCTGCACGACGGCCGAGCGCACGCGCGCCTGGTCGATCCCCGACTCAGAAACGATTGCCATAAGCGGGGATCGTACGGGAATCGCGCGCCGCTGGCGAGGAAAGCGCTCGCTACGCTCGCTGAGTGGAGCACGCGGCTGGCATCGGAGAACCCAGTGCCTCGGACATGAGAGACGCCCCGCCATCTGGAGGGGCGTCGCGCCCGCGGATGCTCTCTGCGGGACCAGTACCGGCATTGTCACGTGACGACAGTTGGCCGGTCAACCTCGCGATCTCCTCAGCGAGTGCTTTCCTACGACTCCAGCCAGAGGACGTCGCCGTGCAGGTCGGGGGCGTGGTCGCGGGAAGCGAATACCTCGTATTCCGCCTTGCTGGCGCCGATCGTCGTGTTGCCGCCGTGGCCGGGCCAGACGGTCGTGTCGTCGGGGAGGGCGTAGAGGCGGGTGGTTATGGACGCGATCTCCTGCTGGAAGAGCTCCCTCGAGCGGGAGTGGCCGGGACCACCGGGGAAGAGCGTGTCGCCGACGAAGGCGTGGGCGCCGTGGATGAAGGCCGTGCTCGCGGGCGTGTGGCCGGGGATGGAAACGACGTCGAAGGTGATGCCGCCGACTTTGACGGTGTCGCCGTCGGTAATGACTTCGTCGAGCGTGCCCTCGGGGATCCAGGGCTCTGCCGGGTCGGCGATGAGCCGGCAGCCGTAGCGCTCCTTGAGCGCGACGATGCTGGCCGTGTGGTCCGGATGCGAGTGGGTCAGCAGGATGGTGGAGGGTTCGATGCCGGCGAACTCGACGGCGGCGATGCTCTTCTCGACCTCGTCGGGAGCGTCGATAAAGGCGGCCTCGCGAGACGCCTCGTCGATCACGATGTAGATGTTGTTGCCGAATCCGGCGGGCCCGGCCCGCACGATCCCGAGATCGCCATCGACCAGCTTCTCCATGGCGTCCCCCCTCGATCCCTTGTTCGGTGTTGACGCCAAGGGTACCGGGTGGAAGGAGTCAGCGGGGCGCGGAGCGCTCTCGGCTCTCGCTCGCCGCCCCAGTCCCGCGAGCCAGCAGGGTAACTGCGAGCTGGTTGAGGCTGACCCCCTGCCGCTCCGCCTCGGCCGCAAGCTCACCGTGAAGGTACGGCGGCATCCTCACGAGCACCTTGCCGCTGTAGGAGGCATCCGCCCGGGGCTCCGGCACGGGATCCCCTGCTTCGAGCGCATCGTCGATCCACGCTTCCATGGCCCGGTCGACGTTGCGAAGGAGCTCTTCCCGGGTGCGTCCCTGCGCAATACAACCGCGAAATTCCTTTACTTCAGCTACCCAGCCGGCATCCCCGTCCTCGCTCTCGCTCCAGACGATCTCGATGTGATAGGGGCGCCTAAGGTAGCTCTCAATCGATTCGGTCTTCACTCCAACACCTCTTCCATTGCGCGAATGGCCTTCGATACATAGGACGGTAGCAGCGGTGTCCGGGGGTCAATGACAAGCCGCGAACCTGACCAATCAGGGTGTCGATACACCCAGTGATCGCCTTTTCCGAACCTCCTTGTGAACCCCGCCTGGAGCAGGAGCCGGTGAAGAACCTGGGGCCGCACGTTGCGGCGGCTTGTCTTCAGTCGCTCGATGTCCTCGGCGAGACCCACAGAGAGGATGATAGCGTATGAGCTATCACCCTCTCCAGTCCTTAACTACCCGAGGACGCGGGCCTGGCGCTGTTAGTGCTGGCGAGGCGGCCGGCGGCGAGGCCGACGAAGACGCCGAGGACCGTCTCCAATACGTGGGTCAGGGTGCCACGCACGCCTGCGTCGCCGTCGACGGCGCCGAGGGCGATGAGACCCACGAGCGAGACGACGAGCACGAGCGCGAGCACGGAGATGACGTTGACGATGTTGCGTCCGACCGCGATCTGCGCGCTGGTCATGCCCGCGCCACCCGGCCGGTGGCGCGCTCGATGGCGCAGTCGCTGCGCGGCCGCAGGAGGCCGTGCAGGGCGAGTCCGGCGCCGGCGCGCAGGAGCACGCCCACCGTCATCGCGTAGGTCAAGAGAAACGTTCGCATTCCATCCTCCTCGGAAGTTGTGGGGCGAGGATGGGCGTGCGGCGGGGGAGGCCCGAGGGGTGCGTGTCGCTGGCGGAAGCGGGGAGGCCGTGCGTGGTATCGTCCGCGCGCGCCGGCAGTCGGCGCCGGGAGAAACAGCGTGCAGAACCTGACAATCGGAACCCACATCCTCGCGCGCGATGCCAGCGGCCTCATCGATGGCATCGTGGCGGCGGATCGGGCAGGCGTGAACACGGCATGGCTCACGAGCGGCGGCCCCGCCCCTGATCCCCTCGCCGTCTTCGCAGCGGCTGCGGGCAACACCGGCCAGATCGGGTTCGGCACCTCGATCATCCCCACCTTCCCCCGCCACCCGCTGGCGCTGGTGCAGGGCGCGGTGGTGGTCGATCAGCTGGCTCCCGGCAGGCTAAAGCTGGGCATTGGCCCGAGCCACAAGCCCGCTGTGGAGGCGACGTACAGCTTCGACTTCGTACGCCCCCTCCAGCACCTGCGCGAATACCTCACCATCCTGAACGCCATCCTCAAGGAGGGCTCCGTCGAGTTTCACGGCGAGCGGCTGCACTGCGAGGCGCAGCTGCAGTCGCCGACGCAGGTGAAGGTGCTCGCCTCGGCCCTGCGGCCGAACGCCTACCGGCTCTGCGGCGAGCTGGCCGATGGCGCCATCTCCTGGGTGAGTCCGCTGCCGCACCTGCAGCGCGTGGCCGTGCCCGCCATGGACGAGGGGGCGCAGTCGGCCGGCAGGGAACGACCGGCGCTCGTGGCGCACGTTCCCATCGTCGTTTCGGAAGACGCGGATGCCGTCTGGGAAGCGGCGCAGCAGCAGCTCGGCTTCTACCCGAGGCTTCCGTACTACTCCGCCATGTGGCAGGACGCGGGCTTCCCCGAGGCCGAGGACGGCACGTTCTCGCGGGCGATGTCGGACGCGCTCGTCATCCAGGGGTCCGAGCAGGAAGTGGCCGAGCGCGTCCGCGCGCTGCCCTCGTCAGGCGTCGACGAGATGCTGGCGGGCGTCATCCGCATCGAGGGCGACCACGCCGCCGCCGACCGCACGATCGAGCTGCTGGGAGCGCTGGCGAAAGACCAGTAGGGTCCGCGCCCCGTCAGGTGACGGTTGTGTCTCGCCGGAAGACAGGCCAAGTCTTGTCAGATGGCTAGGCATTTATGGCTGAAATCGCATGCCGGGCCGCCTGGCCGGCCCGAGGGCGTCGTATAGTCCCGCGGCAGAGCATTGTGCCGTGCCCAGGCGGGAGGGCGGCCCGGGCGAGCGGGCGCCTGCCCGGGCCGGGAGTGCTTGCTGCGGGAGGCAGCCGTGAACGACGCCTTGCAGATCGGCCAGTTCGCGATCGTCGCCCACGAGCCTCAGGAGCGTGGGGCCACCATCGGCGTCGCCGAGGGGAACGGGACCGGGGTGGAGCGCTGTGAGCTATTCGCCCTGGCGGAGGGCACGACGCCGGCCGCCCACGAGTACGCCGGCCACCTCGTCTCGCAGGCTGAACGCACCTGGAAGACGCTCAACCTGAGCCTCACGGGGGCACTCATCGCCATCTACGGCGAGGCCCAGCGCTCCCTGATGGACTGGAACACGCGCAGCGTCTCGCAGCACCGCGTGGGACTGGGACTCGGGTGTCTCGCCCGGCAGGGCGAGCGCATTGTGCTGGCCACGCGCGGCCCCGCGAGCATCCTCCACGCCTCCGGGGATGCGCTCACCATCCACGAACCCGACGACGAGCACGCCGAGCCGATGAACGGTCTCCAGCCGGGCCAGCCCCAGCTCACGTCGCTCACGCTCGCCCCGGGCGACCGCGTCTTGCTGGTCACGACCAACGTCACCGAGTCGCTGAGCGAAGATGCGCTGGCGGACATCCTCAGCCGCTCGCTGCCGGAGGTGCTGCCCAACCTCTACCGTCGCATCACGCACCTGCGCGATGCGGCCGTCCTGCTTGTAGGGGTTCCGGAGGCAGGCGAGGAGATCCAGCCGCCCCCCGCTCCTCCCATCGAGATCGAGCCGGCGGACGCGGGACCCATCATCGGCGGCGAGGCGCCCGCCGGCGGTTCCTCCCGGGACTTTCAGCCCAGCCTGTTCGTCGAGAGCAGCCCCGGCGCCTCCGCCCTCGATGTCGCGCGCCGACGCCTCGAGGACGTCGACGCCCGGTCGCGGGTCGATGCGGAGCTGCCGCAGGCGACTTCCCTGGCCGAAGCGCAGGAGCTGCCGCCCCTGCGCCGGGCCGCCGGCGACAGCGGGCCGATCCCCCAGCTTCCCTCCGCCACCCCCCGCGCCGGCGAAGGCCACAGCTTCTTCCGGCAGGTGGCCCACGTGCGTCAGCCACCCGCGCCCCCGGTGGCTTCGCACCACACCGGGGCGGCGCCCGTCAGCCAGCTCGCCGCCGATCGGCGCATGCAGCTCTCGGCCACGACGAACGTTCCCACCTCCGGGAGCCTCGCGGCGGGGCCGCGCACCGGCAGCGCGGTGGTGCGGGCTCGCAGGAGCATGGGTGGCGGGATGCGGACCGGCGGACGCACGGAGACGGCGGGAGGCGGCTTCTCGCCGCCCGCCTGGCTGGCCGCGCTGGTCGCGATCCTGCTCCTCGCCGGGATCGTCTCCTGGGCGGTCCTCCCCGGACTGCTGGAGAGCGACGAGGCGACGCGCCTCTCGCAACTCATCGACGAGGCGGAGCGCGAGATCGCGACCGCCAACGCCGTCGACCAGCCGGACCAGCGCCGGGCAGCGCTCACGCGGGCGCGGGGCATCCTGCTGGAGGCCACGGCCCTGGCAGGAGGCGCGAGCCTCGCCGAGCCGCTCTTGCGACAGGCCGACCGCGAGCTCGCGGCGCTGGACGCGATCGCGACGCCGCTGCAGATCCGCACCTTCGCCGACCTCCGCGGGTTTGGCGAAGCGCCCATCGCGGCGCGCCAGCTCGTGGTCAGCGCTTCGCATGCCTACCTGCTCGATTCCGCCGGGGGCCAGGTCATCTCCATCACGCTCTCGACGGGCAAGAAGGCGACCGTGTTCGCTGCTGGCGAGGAGACGCCGCTCGCGCCGGTGGCCATCACCTACGCCGATGTCTCGCGCCCGGGCGGTTCCGCCCTCCTGATCGTGGATGAGGGGGGAGGGCTGTGGACGTGGAGCGACGCGGGGTGGGTCGCCGAGATCGAGTTCGCGCGGCCCGAGGGGCTCACCGTTACGGACATGTACTTCGCCGAAGGCCGGCTCTTCGTGCTTGATGCGCCCAACGCGACTGTCTACAGCTTCGCCGCCAGCCCTTCGGGCTTCAGTCTTGCCCCCGTGGTCGTGCACCAGGGACCAGAGCTCGCAAACGCCCGGCGCATCATGGTGGACGGAGAGGTTTTCCTGACCGCCGCCGCGGACGGCTCAGTGCGGCGCTACAGCGGCGATCTGACGCTGTTGCTCGCGCAGGCCGGCATCGACACGCCCCTGACGGGGGCCGCCACCCCGCACACGAGCGGGTTCGCTACCGAGATCGCCATCCTCGACGCGAGCGCCGACCGCATCGTCATCCTGGCGGAGGACGGGACGTTCGCGCGCCAGTACCGCCACGCGGAACTGGAGAACCTGACGGCCTTCACGATGCGCGGTGGCTTCGGCTGGGTGATCAGCGGCGAGCAGCTCCGCCGGATCACGTTCTAGCGGGCCAGCGCGCCCGCCAGAGGTAGGCCAGCGCGCCGCAGGCCACCCCCACGTTGAGCGATTCGACGCGGTCATCCATCGGGAGTTGCACGCGAAAGTCGCTGGCTTCGTTCAGCAGGCGGCTCACGCCGCGCTCCTCCCCTCCCAGGACCAGCGCCGTGCAGTCGGGCCAGTCGAAACCAGTGGCGTCCTCGGCGCCCTCGCCGGGGGAGGCGGCCACCACCCAGTAGCCCGCCTCCTTGAGCTGCGCCAGGGCACGGGCGAGGTTCTGGGGTGCGGCTACGGGCGCGTGGAAGCTGAGGCCCGCGCTCGCGCGATGAACGCCAGGGGTGAGGGCCACGCCCCGCCGAGGCGGCAGGACGACCACCTCGGCGCCCGTCGCCACGGCCACTCGGAGCACGGCGCCTGTGTTCTGGGGATCGGTGACGCCGTCGAGCACGAGGGCGAGCGAGGGGCCGGTCGCCTTGCGGGGAATCGAGGCCGCCGGCAGCCGCCGCAGGCGTACGAGCACGCCCTGGTGCACGCCCCTGCCCGTCAGCTCATCGAGCCGCTCGGCCTCGACCGCCTCGACGGGCAGCCCCTGGGTCGCGGCCTCCTCCACAAGCGCGGCCACGCGCCGGTTGGAGGCGCCTTCGGCGTGCAAGAGGCGCTTTGCCACGCCCTGTCGCAGGGCCTGCTCGCAGGCGTGCACGCCGAAGGCCAGGTCGTCGGGCGTGGACTTGGGCTTCGGCCGCAGGCGCGCCATACGTCGTTTGCTCCGCTCCGGGTAGCGGGCCCTGGGCAAGCGCTCCTTCACCTTCCGGGGGGACGCTCGCGCCGGGCTGCCCTACACTCAGACCAACCTTGCCACTGCCGATGCGCCCTGTCTCGCACCGAGAGGGGCGACGGCGGCAGCGGCGGGCTTGATAACATCCGCGAACGGGGCATGCGACCCCGCCAGGAACCTCACTTCATGCCTGCATCCGTGACCAGGGCTTGAGCAACCGCTTCGTGGTGAAACACACGATCCGAATCCTGGCCGCGCTGGCCCTGCTGGCAGCGATCGTCGCGGCCCAGCCGGGCAGTGCCCCCGCCGAACCGGTTGGCGAGCACTGGGTCAGCATCCGCCTGGACTCCGGCGACGAGGACGCGTCAACGCTGGAGGGCCGGGGCTACCGCCAGCTGCCCGTGCCCGAGGGGATGACGACGGAGGCCTACCTCGACTGGCTCGAAGACCAGCCGGGCATCGCCAGCGTCTCGCCCAACCCCACCGTGACCGCCGCCGGCGACCCCAACGACGCGTTCTACGCGAGCGCCCAGGCGCCCTACCTCGGACCCGTGGGCGCGCCCGCCGGGTGGGATATCACCACCAACGCCGAGGACATCATCGTCGCGGTGATCGACTCGGGGGTCGACCTGCGCCACGAGGACCTGGTGGCCAACCTCTGGCGGAACCCGAACGACTCGGATAACGACGGCGTTGACGACGACAACAACGGCTGCATCGACGACGAACACGGCTGCCGGTTCCTGAACCTGACGCCCAAGCGCATCAGCGAGTGCGGCTACACCTCGAGCACGCCGACCGGCGACGTGCAGGACGACGACGGCACCGCGGACGCCCTCGGTTCCCACGGAACGGCCGTGGCCGGGATCATCGGCGCCCGCGGAAACAACTCCACCGGCATCAGCGGTGTCGCCTGGCGGGTGCGTCTCATGATCCTGAAAGCCCTCGACTGCGGACCGGGAGACGCGCAGCCCACGGGCGAGATGGCGAATGTCGCGCGGGCGATCGATTACGCCCGCCGCATGGGCGCGGACGTCATTAACCTGAGCCTCGCCAGCTCACCCGGCGACCCCGCCGCCGACATCCCCGAGCTGCGGCAGGCGATCGAGGATGCGCTCGCCGACGGCCTGATCATCGTGGCCTCGGCGGGCAACCATGCCTCGCGAGGCGTGGGCTTCCCCGCGGCCTACGCCCAATACCCGAACGTGATCGGTGTGGGCGCCACAGACCCCGCCAACGACAACGCCTGGGCCACCTACAGCTCCTTCGGGGGCGGCGTGGACGTGGCCGCCCCCGGCAGCGGCATGGCCAGCACCGTGCGTTCCGACCTGCTTGATATCCCCTACGGAAGGCTGCCCGGGGCGACGAGCTGGGCGGCGCCCATCGTGACGGGCCTGTTCGCGCTCGTGATGGCGCGCAACCCCGACCTCACGATGGAGGAATACATCGACATCGTGCAGGAGTCCGCCAGCGAGCCCGCGCCGGCCGCTCACGGCGGCAACTGGGCGGGTCACGGCGTGATCGACATGCAGGCGGCGCTCGAACGCGTCCCCATGACCGTGAGCGGGGCCGCTCTCGACGACTGGACCCGGCCGCCTCCGGGCACGCCGGTGCGCGCCCTCATCGACGGCGTCGAGTGCGGCGCCACGGAGACCACGAACGCGAACGGGACGGCCAGCTACTCCCTGCGCATCGCCGGCGAGAACGAGGTCCCGGGATGCGGCGCCTTGGGACGCGAGGTCGAGATCTTCATCGGCGAGCGTCCGACGGCGACCGTCCTGCCCTGGAGCGCGCAAAACGAGGCGCTCCTCCTCACCGAGTACACGGTGAACGGCATCGATCCGCCTCCGGGCGCGGTCGTGGCGCAGGAGCTGGGCGCGGGGTGGAGCCAGGTCGCCTACCTCGGCCCGACAGGGTCGCTCCCAGCGGCCGCGGCCGCCCTCCCCGAGGGCTGGTCCGCCATCGCCACATGGGATCCGGATGCCGAGGGCGGCGGGGCTTTCCGGCTCTACTACCCCGGCGCCCCCGACGAAGCGCAGACGCTGACCGAGCTCTCCCGCTACCAGGCGCTCTGGGTCTACAGCGAGGGCGGCGGCGTGTTCGACGCCAATCCGGAAGAACTTCCCGGTCGCCGCGTGGAGCTCGCGGAGGGCTGGAACGCGGTCGTCTACACGGGCGGATCGCGGCCGGTGGAAGAGGCCCTGGCCAGTATCGCCGGTCGCTACGACCAGGTGCTGCGCTACGACAACCTCACGGGGCTCTGGGACTCGTATCTGCCCGGCTCGGCGCCGGCCCTGAACGACTTTGGGGGCCTCCACCCGTACCGCATCTACTGGATCCGGATGATCGCCCCCGCCACGCTCGTGATGTTCTAGCGCGCCGGCGCGTCACCGCGTCAGGGGCGGGTTCTGGCTGCGGGACCGCCCCCGCAAGCTCCACCGCATGACCCGGAACGACGATCGCTGCGGCGCGCCCACGCGCGGCGGCGCCCCCTGCCGTTTCCCCGCCGACCAGTGCCCTCACGACGCGCATGCCCGCACCCGCGAGGGACGGCCAGGCCGGTCGCGGTCGTCGTCACCCGTGGGCGCGATACGGGAGCGCGATCTGCGGGCGCTGGGCTGGTGGCTGATCGAGGAGACGCTAGCTGGCCGCGTCACGCCCCCTGAGGCTTCGGCCGTGAACCGCATGATGCACACCCTGCTCCAGCTCGGCCCCACCCCCGAGGCGGACGAGCTGGCCCTGCAGGAAGTGGCGCTGCGCGGTCTCCTGATGCACGGCGTCCCACCGCGCACCGAGCAGGAGTGGCGGCGCGCCGCCGAGATCTTCGACGACGAGGCGCTCGCGGAGTTTCGCCGCTGGGCGTCCGTGGAAGAAGGCGCTATGGCTGGCGAGGAGCGCGAGGGACCCTAGTTGCCGCCGCTCTCGGGGGTGGGGGTGGGGGTGTCCTCGGGATCGGTGAGCGGTTCGGGATTCTCGTCCACCCCGGTTGTGACCGTCCCCTCGAGCGTCGGCTCCGGCGTCGTGAGCGGCTCCGGATCCTCGTCAACTCCGGTCGTCACGGTCCCCTCCGCGTCCGGGGCCGTGGGCGTCGTAAGCGCCTCCGGGTCCTCGGCGACACCGGTCGAGATCGTCGCCTCGGGAGTGGGCGTCGCTTCGGAGGCGGATGGCTCCTCGGTCGCGACAGGCGTCGGTTCGGGCGTCGGCGTCGCCCCCGGCTCCGGCGTCGCGGTCGCTTCGGGATTCGCGCCGTCGAGCGGCTTCACCTTGTCGGTGCTCACGGCGGCGGCCACCTCGGCTGCGTACGCCACCGCCTCCTCGGCTTCGGTGGCGAGTTCTTCCTCGGTGTCGGCGAGCACGACCTCAGCGGTCTCGCTGATGGAACGCACCTTGGCCTGCTGCAACGCGTCGAACCGCTCCTCCTCGGCGAGCTCGCGGATGTCGTCGAGCTCGGCGGTGAAGCTGTCGATGTGCCCCTCGCTCAGGTTGCCGCTGGCGGACAGCGCCTGGATCTCGTCGATGCGCTCCTGCGCCAGGCGGATACGCACGTTGATGCGCTCGTCGCCGCTGGCGAAGCGCACCTGGGCCTGCTCCGTGGCGCGCTTGAAGTTGTAGTTCCACTCGCCCGGCACCGACTCGCCGGCGGTGACGAACCCGAAGGTGATGACACCGAGCATCGCCGCCACCCCCAGCACCCCCACCGAGGCGACGGCGGCGCCGAACTGGCCGAAGCGGGAAGGCTCGGGCAGCGGGTCCTCGGGTGTGGCGCCGATGACAGGCGTGGCCGCGGCCAGCACCTTCGCCTTCAGGGAGCCCTCGAAGTAGTAGCTCGCCTCCTCCGCCTGGAGGGTTCCGCCGATGATCTGGCCGGTGGAGAGCAGCGGCTTGAGCCAGTCCTGCACCTCCTCGGAGTAGCGCTCGAGGATGACGGCAATCTCCATCCCGTCCTCGTAGAGGGCGAGCGCCTCGGTGAAGATTTCGGCCTGCGGGTCAGGCGTGCGGCGGAAGAAGTCCAGGAACCGCATCATTCCTCAGCGACCATCCCTTGCAGCTTCGCGATGGCCTTGTGCTGGAGCACCTTCACGTTGTTCTGGGTCTTGCCCAGGGCGAGCGCCGTCTCGGCCACGGAGAGCCCCGCGCCGAAGCGCAACGAGATCACGTCGCGTTGGGCGGGCGGCAGCTTGGCCGTCGCCTCGCGCACCACCTCGATGGTCGCCTGCAGCTCGTAGGCGGCCACATGGTCCTGCCGGTCGTCGGGCATCGTCTCGGAGAGCTGGGCGGGGATGCCTCGCCGCCGCTGCCGGCGCGCATGCGAGACCACCTCGTTGCGCGCGATGCGGAAGACCCACGCCCCGAAGGGGAGCCCCCGCCACTCGTACCGCTTCAGGTTCGCGACGAGCTTGAGGAACACTTCCTCGGTCACGTCCTCGGCGTCCTGCGTCGAGCGTACGCGGCCCGCCACGTAGCGATACACGCGCGGGAAGTAGAAGGTGTAGAGCGTGCTCAGCGCTTCCTGATCGCCAGACTGGGCCTGCTCGACTGCCAAACGCTCGTCGAAGTCCGGAGCAAGCTCGCTGGGCGCCATCGGTTCCACACAGACTCCCAGTGCGCGCCGTCTCCACAGCGCGCCCCCACCACTCCACGCGAGCATAGTAAGCCGCCCCGCTAGAGCGCAACATACCCGTGATAACGCCCAGGGCGTGTAAAGGTTACTCGCGGACCATCACCGTTCGTTGACTGGCCTCGGGCCTCGCTCGTAGCATTCGGGGAGCAATCACCCGCAGGAGTGGCATGGCCAAGTTCATCTTCGTTACCGGCGGCGTGGTCAGCGGCGTCGGTAAAGGCATAACCACCGCCAGTATCGGGCGCCTGCTCAAATCCCGCGGAATCTCCGTCACCGTTCAAAAGCTCGACCCCTACCTCAATGTCGACCCCGGCACCATGTCGCCCTACCAGCACGGCGAGGTGTTCGTGACGGCCGACGGGGCCGAGACGGACCTCGATCTGGGCCACTACGAGCGTTTCCTCGACCAGGATCTCTCTGCCGCCTGCTCCGTCACCAGCGGTCAGGTCTACCGGGCGGTGCTCGACCGCGAGCGTCACGGCGACTACCTCGGCGGCACCATCCAGGCCGTCCCCCACCTGACGAACGAGATCAAGGCGCGCATCTACGCGGCCGCCGAGGCGAGCAACGCCGAGGTCATCATCTGCGAGGTGGGCGGCACCGTCGGCGACATCGAGGGCCAGACGTTCATCGAGGCGATGCGCCAGATCCGCCACGACGTCCCCGCCGACGACTTCCTCAACGTGCACGTCACCTTCCTGCCCTTCATCGGGGCCACGGGCGAGCTGAAGACGAAGCCGACGCAGCACTCCGTGAGCGAGCTGCGCTCGATGGGCATCCAGCCCGACGCCATCCTCGCCCGCAGCGACCACCCGGTACCGGGCGACATCTGCAACAAGATTGCGGACTTCTGCGACGTCGATCCGCGCGCCGTCATCGCCCTCGAGACCGTCGACACGATCTACGCCGTGCCCCTCATCCTCGAGGCGCGCGGCCTGGGCGACTTCGTGCTCGAACGGCTGGGGCTGAAGGCGAAGGCGCACGACCTGACCGCCTGGGAGGCGATGGTCGAGCGCCAGCGCCATCCCGCACGCGACCTCGAGGTGGCCATCGTCGGCAAATACGTGGAGCTGCAGGACGCCTACCTCTCGGTGAAGGAGGCGCTCGTGCACGCGGGGATCGCGCACGATGCCGAAGTCAGCATCCGCTGGGTGCACGCCGAGGACCTGGAGACGCGCCCCGCCGAGGCCGTGCTCGCCGATGTCGACGGGATCGTGGTACCGGGGGGCTTCGGGGAGCGGGGCTGGGAGGGGAAGATCGCCGCCGCCCGCCACGCACGCGAGAATGACATCCCCTACCTCGGGCTCTGCCTCGGCCTGCAGGTGATGGTCACCGAGTTCGCGCGCAACGTGTGCGGCTGGGACGGGGCCAACTCGACCGAGTTCGACCCGGAGTCGCCCTTCCCCGTCATCAGCCTGCTCGAGGAGCAGGAGGGCGTCGTCGCCAAGGGCGGCACGATGCGGCTCGGCTGGTACCCCTGCCGGCTGCGCCCGGGAAGTGTCGCCGCCGGAAACTACGACGAGGGGCTCGTGAACGAGCGCCACCGCCACCGCTGGGAGCTGAACAACCGCTTCCGCGACGAGATGGAGGCCGCAGGCCTCACCGTCGCGGGCACCTCGCCCGACGGGACGCTGGCGGAGATCGCGGAGGTGGCGGACCACCCCTTCATGCTGGGGACGCAGTTCCACCCCGAGCTGCAGAGCCGCCCCAACCGCCCCCATCCCCTCTTCCACGGTTTCGTGAACACCGCCCTCGCGCACCGTTCCCCTCGGA
This sequence comes from Chloroflexota bacterium, assembly GCA_026702615.1. Taxonomy (GTDB): domain Bacteria; phylum Chloroflexota; class Dehalococcoidia; order Tepidiformales; family Tepidiformaceae; genus UBA2991. The sequence continues at coordinate 80,561 of JAPPBY010000020.1, forward strand.
GCGAGACCACCCCCGCCGTCGCCGCCGGCTAGTGGACGCCTGGCGCATCGTTCACATCCTCGCCCTGCTCTGGATGGGCGCAGGATTGGGCGCGACCTACCCCCTGATCGTGCGCGCCTGGCTCTCGAAGGACGTGCAGTTCCAGATGTACGCCCTCGTCGAGGCGGCCAACAACGAGACCCGCGTCCTCCTGCCCGGCGCCATGCTTTCGGGCGCGACCGGCTTCTTCTGGGGCGTGGCCGAGTACGACTTCATCCGCGACGGCTGGCTGGCGGCGCTCACGGGGCTGTTCGTGTTCTTCTGGCTGGTCTGCCTGCCCCTCATGGGGTTCGGCCTGCGGCGCGCGCGCACCGCCGCGCTCATCGCCGCCCGCGACGGCGAGGCCACCGACGAGTTGCGCGAGATCCTCGACGACCGCGTCCCGCTGGTGTTCGGCACGGCCCTGGTGCTGAGCGTCCCGCTGATGGCCTGGCTGGCCATCTTCAAGCCGTTTTAGTGGTGACTGGCGACTAGTGGCTAGTGGCTAGTCCCCGACCCGGCCCCACTCAGCGGCGCGACAGCGACGCACTACACTCAGGCAGCGCAAGCTGCCGCCCTCCTCAGCGAAGCGCGGAGCGCGAGCGCTCCACTCAGCCGCGCGGGAGGGCGGCGCTCTCCTCCTGGACTCGCTGCCACTCGGCCTCGGGGTCGTCGGAGCCGAGGCGCTCGGCGGCGCTGCGGCGCGAGCGGATGCCCGCCTCGACGAGTGACCGCTCGTCGGCCACCTGGCGGGAGCGGTCGGCGGGGAGGATGGGGCCCCACAGCGCTTCCGTCTGCAGGCCGTCGATGGCCAGGCCCTCGTAGCGCGCGAGCAGGCGCAGGGCGAGCATCGCGCGGCGCTCGTAGACGGGCGTGCGGATGAGCCGCTTGCGCGCGACTTTCCGCGCGACCGGGTCCAGTTCGACGTTGAGGGCGACGCCGCTCAGGCCCGCGGGGTTCTGCCCGAAGGCCGTGCGGGGCGACTCGCCGAGGTCGTGCAGGGTGCGGTAGACGAGGTCGATGTAGTCGCGGTGGAGGGCGGCGCCGCCGCCCTGCAGCAAGTCGAGCAGATAGGCGCGGGCGCGCTCGGGCACCTCCCAGACCGCGCCCGGCTCGACGGAGATGTCCTGCGACCCGGCGACACCCTCGAGCACGGCGATGGGGTTGCCCGAGAGCTCGAGGATCTGGCTCAACTGGCTGAAGGCGCGGTTCAGCTCGCGGTTCGGTTCGGCCAGCGGACCGATGTCGCTCGACCCCCACGGCTGCTTCGGCTCGCTCACGTTGGGGAACACGACGAAGGGAATGAACCCGTACGGGTTCGCCTCGCGACGCTCCAGATCGGACCCACGCCACAGCTCGAACGTCTCCGCCGTCCAGTACTCCGTCACAAGGTGCTCGACGGCCGACGAAGAGAGGGGCAGGGCCGGTGACGGGAGGGGCGCATCGCCGGCGGCGTACTGCGACGCGACCGCTTCGATGCGCGAGGCGTCGTCGGGGGCGCGCCAGACGAAGATGCCTTGCACGTCGGGCGCGGAGATGCGCGCGCGGCCCTCGTCCACGTCCCACGTGACCTTGTAGGCGCCATCGCCGAGCACGGCGCAGTCGAGCTCCGTCTCGAAATCGAGACGTTCGAGGCCGTTCGCCGCTTCCACGGCGCGCCAGGCCTGCTCGGCCTGCCGCGCGCGCTCGGTGGCGGCGCGGTCGAGCGGGTCGCTGGGACGGACCTGGAGGGCGTGGCCTTCGAACAGGTAGCTCGTGATCTTGTCGACGAACGCCCTCGCGTAGTTGAGGACGAGGCGGCGCTCGCCGCGGCGGGCGCGTCCCGCCCACTGGTCGCCCTCATAGAAGGCCAGGTGCTCGCGATAGCGGCGCAGGCGGTCTTGGTCGAGGGCGCGGAGTTGGAGGGGGAAGGGGGTGGCCGTCACGGGCGAACTCCGGGGGAAGAGATTGCACGAACCGTGGCGGTCCTCCGCCCGAGCGCGAAGCCCCCGGTGACAGCCGACGCGTCTTGCCGCTCGCCGCCGCCCCTCGCTACAGTGCCGGGGTGACCACCCCCAACCTCCCCGAGGTCGTCGACCAGCCCGAGGTCGAGGAAGAGCTCGAACAGCCCTGTCACCTCATCCTGCTCGACGACGACAGCCACACGTACCAGTACGTCATCCGCATGCTGGGCGACCTGTTCGGCTACTCGCGGGAGAAGGCGTTCGGCATCGCCTCGGTCGTCGACAGCCAGGGCCAGGCGATCCTGATGACGGGCGCGAAGGACGAGTGCCTGCTGAAGCAGGACCAGATTCACGCCTACGGACCGGACCCGCTGATGGAGATCAGCGTGGGCAGCATGTCGGCGGTCGTCGAGCCCGCGGCCTAGAACTCGTAACCCGCCGGTAACACGAAACGCGATGGCAGAACGCTTCCCCTGCCTATACTGGGGTCTGTGAACGCCGTCCTTATTGTCAGCGGCCAGCAGGATCTTCTCGCCCTCACCCCGGAGTTGGAGGAGGCGGGCCTGAGCACGACCGTGCTCGAACCCGCCCGGCTCGGCGAGATCGAGCGCGACTTCGCCGGCGTGCTCCTGCTCGACCTGCGCGACCTGTCCAACGTCGCGATCGACCGGTTGGCGGCGGCCTCGGGCGAGCACGAACTTGTGCTCGTCTACGCCTGCGGGGAGGACCAGCTCGACCGCATGCCCTTCGACTCCCCTGCCGACGACTTCATCGTGCTGCCCGCCGCCCCCGGCGAGCTGCGCCGCCGGGTCGAGCGCGCCCTCTACCGCCGCCACGGCATCGATACCGAGAACTTCGTGCGCTGCGGCGCCCTCACCATCGACCTCGCCAACTACCGCGTGACCGTGGCGGGCGAGTCGGTCGTGCTGACCTTCAAGGAGTACGAGCTCCTCCGCTACCTCGCCATGAACGCGGGCCGCGTCTCCACGCGCGAGCAGCTGCTGAACCGCGTCTGGGGCTACGACTACTTCGGCGGGGCGCGCACGGTCGACGTTCACATCCGGCGCATCCGCTCGAAGATCGAGATCCACGGCCACACGTTTATCGAGACCGTGCGCAACGTGGGCTACCGGCTGGTCGCTTCCGGCTAGCGCACACCCCTTCGCTGTGACAGGCGCGGCTTCGCGCTGCCGCAGGGCCGCGCCACCGTGGCGGTCATGACGACCCTGCCCGACATCCGTGACCGCGTCCGCAGCGACCTGCGCGACCTCGACGCCGACGCCGCCCGCTGGAGCGACGCCGAGCTCGACCGCCACATTTCCCGCGCCCTCGCCGACGTGAGCCTGGCGGCGCCCGCCGAGGCGACCACAATGGTCGCCACCACCCCGGGCAGCCGCGAGCTCACGACCGCCGTCCTGCCGAATTTCCTCGAGCTGGAGTCGGTGGAGCTGCCCATCGACACGTTCCCCCGACGCCACGTCCCCTTCTCGGTCTGGGTGGAGACGATCACGCTGGAGCCACCGGCGCCGCCGAAGGGCGAGCGCGCGCGGCTGCGCTACCTCGCCCGGCACACGCTCGACGAGCAGGGCACAACGGTTCCGGAAGCGCTCGAGGACGTGCTCGCCACGGGCGCCGCGGGATACGCCGCGATCGCCTGGGCCGCCTACGCCATCGACCGGCTGACGGCCGGCGACGACGTGGCCGAGCGCTTCCGCCTCTGGGGCGAGGGGCGCCTGCGCACCTTCCACGAGCAGCTGCGGGAGCACCAACGCCCGCGCCGGGTGCGAGGCGGGAGGCTGGCCGCCACCGACTGACCCGGCGGGCGCGAGAGCGGCAGTGGGTGGTAGGCTCGCCGCTGTGAGCGACGATCCGCAGGCCTACCACGAGCCGGATCCACCCGAACGCGCCACGCCCTCGGCGTGGGCCTACCGCGGTTCGATCGCGGCCCTCGTGCTGGGCTCCTTCCTGGCCCTCTTTCTCGTCCTGCGCCCACCCGAGAGCGCGAGCCGCGCCGAACCGGTTGGCCCCGCCACCGCGACGGAAACGCCGGAAGCGACCACCACACCCGGAGCGGTCGCCACCCGCGAGGCAGCGGCGACGCCAACCCCCGCTCCCGCAACCCCGGCGCCCACGCCGGTGGCAACGCCCACGCCGACCGCCACGCCCGAGCCCACCCCTGCCCCCGCGCTCGAACCGATCGAGTACGAGATCGTCGCAGGGGACACCCTTTCGGCCATCGCCGTGGAGTTCGACGTTTCCGTCGAGGCCATCCTCGCCCTGAACCCCGGCCTCGAACCGGATGCGATTCAGGCCGGGCAGATCATCCTGGTGCCGCGAGAATGACCACCGACCGCGAGGCCAGGATTCGGAGGGCTCGCCGCGGGCTGTGGCGCACGGCGCTCTTCTGGACCCCCCTCTTCATCGCGGTCACCGGCGGGGGGATCTACTTCTTCATCGGCCAGGCCACGGGCGAAGACGGGTACGGCTGGGTGCTTCCCTCGCTCCTCGTCGTCTTCGGTTCCCTGTTCGGCTACCAGGGCATCCAGGCCATCCGCGACCTCCGCGGCGGTACCGCCATGATCGAGGGCTTCATCACGCGGCGCTGGCGACGCTTCGACCTCGGCAGCCGCAGCTACTACCTGCGCATCGATGGCGACAAGATCATCCGCACCGACCGGGTCCAGTACGACCCGGTCGAGCAGGGCAACTACGTCGCGGTCGAGTACTACCCCGGTTCGATGATCGCCGTGGCGGTGGAGAAGCGAGAGCCGCCGGAGGGCTATGAGCCCCCGACGGACGAGCCGGGCGAGCCCGCGCTTCCGGAGCCCGACCCGCTCCTGATCGAGCGCGAGTGACGGCGCCCCGCGCTTCGATGACTGACGGCGCCACCGACGGCTACCGCACCATCCACGACCTCGCGGGCGACGAACGCCCCCGCGAGAAGCTCCTGCGCCACGGCCCGGGCGTGCTCAGCGATGCCGAGCTCATCGCCATCCTCGCGGGCTCGGGTAGGCGCGGGGAGAACGTCATCGACCTGGCGCGGGGACTGCTCGACTCCCACGGCGGCCTCGGCGGTCTGCTGCGCGCCGACGCGAAGTCGCTGCAGCGAACACGAGGGCTGGGTCCGGCGAAGGCCGCACAGCTCGCGGCCGCGATCGAGCTGGGACGGCGCATGCCGCGTCTCGACGGCGACGCCCGCCCCCTGCTCACCTCCCCCGAGGCCGTGTTCGACTATCTGCGGGGGCACCTCCGGGGGCGTTCCCGCGAGGAGCTGCATGTGCTCGCGGCGGACATGGGCGGACGCCTGCTGGGCACGCCCACCGTTCTGCCGGGCAGCGTTCACTCCGTGGCCTTCCGCATGGGCGACATCTTCCGGGAGGCGATCGTGCTGGACGCAAGCGCCGTCGTCATCGCGCACAACCACCCCTCCGGGCGCGCCACCCCCAGCCCGCGCGACATCGACCTCACGCGCGACATCGCAACGGCCGGGGAATCGCTCGACATCAAGCTGCACGACCACCTGATCGTCGCCGGGGAGCGCTACGTCAGCATGAAGCGCGAGGGGCTGCTTGGCGCCTGAGCGACAACGCGTCCTCCTCGTCGAGTTGACCGCCACGGGTGTCGCCGGACACGAGCTGGTACCAGTCACGATCGTCGACGGCATTCCCGTGCTCACGGATTCGGTCGAGGGAACGCCGTGAGCCTTCCCGTATCGTGAGCCCGATGCGCTACCGGCTCGCCGCCTTCGATATCGACGGCACGCTCGTGGGCCCCAGCGGCACGCTCTCGCCGGCAACGATCGAGGCGGTCGAGGGGCTGGCCGCGATGGGCGTGTCGGTCGCCGCCGCCACCGCGCGCCCCTACGAGCTCGCCCTCCCGACGCTGGCGCCACTGGCGGGCGCCGTGACCGCCGTCATCGCCGCCGCCGGGGCCGACATCCGCCGCGCGACTGGCGAGCCTATCGCCCAGGTCACGCTCCCACCGGAAGCGGCCGGCGCCCTCGCGAAACTCTGCGATGCGCACAACTGGCGCGCGGTCGCGGGCACGGCGGAGGGGGCGTGTCGCCGGATGCCGACGCCGGAAGCCCGCGGTCCGGCGGCAACCGTCGCGAGCCTCACGGAGGTCGACCTGTCCCGGACGTACGTCATTGCCCCCTTCACCAGTCCGGCCGACCCGGCCTTCGCGTCCCTTGAGGCGCTCGTGCAGGAGACCGGGCTGCGTGGCGAGCGCGCCCTGACGAGCTCTGGTCGCGAGATCGTGGCGGTCACGCACGCGGACGCGGGCAAGGGGCCGGCGCTCCAACGCCTCTGCGAGGCGCTCGGGGTCGAGCCATCAGAAACCGCCGCGTTCGGCGACACGGAAGTCGACCTGCCCATGCTCGAGCTGGCCGGACTCGGCGTCGCGATGGCCGACGCACCCCCGGAGGTGCAGGCGGCCGCCGACCTGGTCACGGGCACGGCCGAGGAGGACGGCGTCGCGACCGCCATCGCGCGCATCTGGGGAAACGGGTAGGCCTTCCGCTCGGGAACCGACTAACCAAGCCGGGAATGCTACCCTTCCGCGCGCCACTCCCCGCTTTTGCCGCCACGCTTCTCCAGCAGACGTACGCCTTCGATGCGCATCCCGCGGTCGACCGCCTTGCACATGTCGTAGACGGTCAGGGCCGCGACGCTCACCGCCGTCAACGCCTCCATCTCGACTCCCGTGCGACCCTCCGTGCGCACCGTGGCCTCGATGCGCAGGCGGGTGTCGTCCGCCGGGTCGAGGGCAAGGGCGACAGCGGAGATGGGCAGGGGGTGGCACATCGGGATGAGGTCGCTCGTGCGCTTCGCCGCCTGGATCCCGGCCACGCGCGCCACCGCGAGCACGTCCCCCTTGGGGAGGCCGCCCTCCTGGATGAGGGCAAGCGTCTCCGCGCGCATCGCGACGAACCCCTCCGCCACCGCCTCCCGCGCCGTGACCGCCTTGCCGGAGACATCGACCATGCGCGCGCTGCCGCGCTCGTCGAGGTGCGAGAGGCGTGGTTCCTCGGCCATGCGGGCAGTATAGGGCGTCCCATCCCTCGGCCATCCGGGGGCGTTGGGCGGTACGAGCGCCGCGCCGCATAATCGCGGACATGCCGAACGCCGCTTCCCTTGACGCCCTCCCCTACCGACACGTCCTGCCCCACACGACCGCGCTCTCGCCCGCGGGGCGCCTCAGCATCGGCGGCTGCGACCTGCGCGAGCTGGCCGAGACGTACGGCTCCCCCCTCTACGTGTTCGACGAGCAGGACTTCCGCGAGACGGCCCGCGAATTCCGGCGCGAGTTCGAGTCGCGCTGGCCCGAGGTGTCGGTGCTTTACGCGGCCAAGGCGTACCTGAGCCTTCCCCTCGCGGACATCGTGGCGGAGGAGGGGCTGGGCATGGACGTCGTCAGCGGCGGGGAGCTGGCTATCGCGCGGGCGGCGGGCTTCCCCTCCTCGCGGCTCTACTTCCACGGCAACAACAAGAGCGCCGAGGAGCTCGACGCGGCCGTCGGCGGCGACCCCGTCGGCCGCATCGTCGTCGACAACTTCCACGAGCTGGCCGAGCTCGACCGCATCGCCGGCGAGCGGGGTGCGCGCCAGTCGATCCTCCTGCGCGTCTCCCCGAACGTGGACCCGCACACGCACGCGAAGACGACGACGGGGGTGCTCGACTCGAAGTTCGGCTTCGCCATCGCCAACGGCGACGCCGAACGGGCGGTGGCGGCTGCCATGGCCGCCCCCAACATCGACCTGCGCGGCCTGCACGTGCACCTGGGCTCCCCCATCTTCGAGATCGAGCCGTACGAGCAGGCGAGCGACGTGATGTGCGCCTTCGCCGCGCAGATGGGCGATACGCACGGTTTCTCCTTCGACGAGTACAGCCCCGGCGGCGGCTTCGCCCTCGCCTACACCAGGGAGCAGCACGCCCCCGCCATCGCCGAGTACGCCGAGCGCGTGGCGAACTCGATGGAGCGCGCCCTCGCAGAGCACCGCCTGGAGCAGCCGTCGCTGCACATCGAACCGGGTCGCTCACTCATCGGGCGGGCGATGGTGGCCGTGTACACGGTCGGCGCGCGCAAGGAGATTCCCGGCGTACGCACCTACGTCTCCGTCGACGGCGGCATGGCCGACAACATCCGTCCGGCCATGTACGGCTCGGGCTACGAGGCCGTGCCCGTCGACCGGCCCCTCGACGAGCCCACCGAGACCGTCACGGTCGCGGGCAAGTACTGCGAGAGCGGCGACATCCTCGTGCGCGATGCCGAGCTGCCGCGCCTCGAGGCGGGCGAGCTCGTCGCCCTGCCAGCGAGTGGCGGCTACAACCTGGCGATGTCGAGCAACTACAACATGGCCCTGCGCCCGCCCGTCGTCGCCGTACGCGACAGCGAGTCGCGTCTGCTCCAGCGCCGCGAGACGGTCGAGGACCTGGTCGCGCGGGACGTGCGCTAGAAGCTAGCCCTGCCCTGGCGGGGGACCGAAGCGCTCCCGCAGGACCTCCCGGCGGTAGTCGAAGATGGCGCGCACGCGGGGGCGCACGGCGAGCTGCGCCGCCACATCGCCGAGGGGGCCGAAGGGGACGGCGTAGTGGACCGTGTCGCGAACTTCGGTACCACCTTCGACCTCGCGGAAGTCGTGCTCGTGGTGCCAGAGGCTGTAGGGACCGATGCGCTGGTCGTCGACGAAGCGAATGCGATCGTCAACGTGCGTGATCTCCGTCGCCCAGTGGAGCGGAACGCCCAGGAAGGGGCTGACTGTGTAGGTGATGACGAGCCCTGGGTACATCTCCTCGGGCGGGTCGGAGGTGACATCGAGCGCCAGCCAGGGCGGCGTGATCACGGGGAGGTTGCGCGGATTCGAGAAGAACGCCCAGGCCTCGTCGAGCGAGACCGGGACGACCTGCCTCGCGGCCAGGCGGTAGATCGCCATCGCCCCTAGTCGCCCCGCAGCAGCGAGCGCAGCGCGCCCTCGACCTCGGGCTGCGAGAACTCGAACCCGTCCGCGACGAGCCGCTCGGGAACGACGCGGTTGCTCGCGAAGAGAAGGGCGTCGGCGAGCTCGCCGAGGGCGAGCCGCATGGCGAAGGGCGGGACCATCATGAAGGCTGGGCGGCGCATCACGCGCCCCAGCGCCCGCGTCAGGTCGGCGTTCGTGGTGGCGACGGGAGCGACCACGTTGACGGGCCCCGTCACGTCGCCATCGAGCAGGTGGGTGGTGGCGGCAACCCCGTCATCGAGCGTGATCCAGGGCATGTACTGCCGCCCGCTCCCGAGCCTGCCCCCGGCGCCAAAGCGGAAGGGCAGCGTGAGCCGCTTGAAGGCCGGTGCGTCGTTCGCGAAGACGACGCCGTAGCGGGCCATGGCCGTGGGAATACCGGCGGCGTTCGCGTTCTCCGCCTCGGCCTCCCAGTCCACGGTCATGTCCGCGAGAAAGCCCTGACCCCGTGGCGACTCCTCCGTGAGCGACTCGTCCCCGCGGTCGCCGTAGAACCCCACGGCCGACGCCACGACAAGCCTCCGCGGCTTCGGGTCGAGCGAGGCGAGATGGGCGACGAGCACCCGGGTGCTGTCGATGCGGCTGGAGCGAAGCTCGGCCTTGCGCGCAGCCGTCCAGCGCCCCTCCCCGACGGAGGCGCCGCTCAGGTGGATGACGGCGTCGCAGCCGCCGAAGGCGCCCTCGCGGACCCAGCCCTCGGCCGGGGACCAGTCGGCGCCTTCGGCGCCGGCCGAACCCCGCGCGACGCGCACGACCTCGTCACCGCGCGCCTCGAGGCTCTTCGCGAGCGCCTGCCCCAGCAGTCCCGTGCTTCCCGTAATGGCGACCTTCATCGGCAAACCTCCGGGGTCGAACAACCCCTCAATCCACCTTACCCGGCCCCTTCCTAAGCGGCGCAAGCGCGCTTACGGGCCCGGGAAAACGGCTCCAGGAGGGCTCAGGTCTGGACTTCGGGCGACCACAGTCTTCAGTCCTCGGACAGCATGGCCATCAGTTCGAGCGCTCGGTCTCGACAGCCGGAGACCCGTTCTGGGTCGAACCCCTTCGCTATCAGGTAGCCCAGTGCGGAATCTAGGTACTCGTCGATACTGGCACCGGAAATGCTGCCCATGAACACGACACGGTCACCTTCAACACCAAGTCTCGCGCTGAACATGGGGACCTGGTCGTGCGCCCGGTATCCGAGGCAATCCATCATCGCCTGAACCGCCAATCGCTTGGCGGCAACGGGGTCCGGGGTTATGCCGGGAGCCTCTGAGTCAGGGCAAGGAGCTCACTAGCCTCGTCCATGGCATCGTGAAGTTCGTTCACCGCGAACTCCAGCCCATCCTCTGCTTCTACTTCACGGCAGTCGATACCAACAGAGCGGCAGTACTCGACCACACCCTGTTCCTCGGGCTTGCTCTCGACAAGCCACTGCCCGAACGCCTGAACAGCACTCACGATGTAGCCGATGAGCTCCGGCCGGTTGCTCGCCTCCAGGAAGAGCGTGATGTTCTCACCCTTCGCCTGCCAGGCGCCGCCGCTAGTTTCGGCTATCGAAACAGAGACGGTGAACTCGTACTGCGGCACTTGCCTCTCCGTCGCGAGGAGATAGTTTCCCTCGACAAGATGGTACGCCGCGGGTCGGCGAGCAGGCAACCCTCGACCGCAGCCGCTAACCACCTTCCCCGGGCGCGATCGCGAACAGGAACTCGACCTCGACGGGGACGCCGAGCGGGAGCGAGGCCATGCCGACGGCCGCCCGCGCGTGGCGACCGGACTCGCCGAACACCTCGACGAGCAGGTCGGACGCGCCGTTGATGACGGCCGGGTGCTGGGTGAAGTCGGGGGGCGCGGCGACGTAGCCGCCCACGCGCACGACGCCGGAGATGCGATCGAGCGAACCGAGGGCGGCGCGGGCGGCGGCGAGCCCGTTGAGGGCGCACTGCCGCGCGAGGGCGTACCCCTCCTCCACGGTCACGTTGAGGCCGCAGTGGCCGGTCGGGAGTGGTTCGCCCGGGGTCACGGGGATCTGGCCGGAGATGGCCAGCAGGTCGCCGTGCAACCGGGCGGGCACGTACGACCCGGCCGGAGCCGCCGGCTCCGGCAGCTCGATGCCCAACTCCCGCAGACGTTCCTCGACGCTCATCGCGTGCCCTCCTGAGTCTGTCCCGACGCGCGCCGACCCACCCAGGTGTGCCTGGCGCCCCTGCGAGCGAACCCTAAAGCGAGAGCAGCTTGCTCGTGACCGCCTCGAGTTCCTCGTCGCTGTAGGTGTCGACGACGATGCGGGCGCCGCCGCCGCGGTTCGACGTCACCGTGACGCGCGTGCCGAGGGCTCGGCGCAGATTCGTTTCCATGTCGCGCATGGGGGAGCCCCGGCCGGCGGCGGGCTCAGCGGTTCGGGGCCGATCGCGGCGGGGGGCGAGGGCGCGCCGCACGGCCGCCTCCGTCTCGCGCACGCTCAGGCCGCGGCGCACGGCCTCGCGCCAGACCTCCAGACGCCCTTCACCCTCGGGCATGCCGAGCAGGGCGCGGGCGTGGCCCGCCTGTATCTCGCCGGCTACCAGGCTGCGGCGGATCTCCGTCTCGAGCTGGAGCAGCCGCGTGGCGTTCGCGACCGCGGCCCGGCTGCGCCCCACCCGCTTCGCCACTTCCTCCTGGGTGAGCCCGTACTCGCTCAGCAGGCGGCGGTACGCGAGCGCCTCCTCGATCGGGTTCAGGTCGGCGCGCTGGATGTTCTCGACGAGCGCCAGTTCGAGCAGCTCCGAGCCGTCCACCTCGCGCACGACGACGGGCACGGTCGGCAGGTCGGCGAGGCGCGCGGCCTGCAAGCGGCGCTCGCCGGCGATGAGGCGGTAGCCGCCCTCCTCCTCGAGGCTCACCACGAGGGGCTGGAGGACGCCGTGCTCGCGGATCGACTCCGCCAGCTCGCGCAGCTGCTCCGGCGGGAAGTTGGTGCGCGGCTGCTCCGGGTTGGGCGCAATCAGATCGATGTCGATCTCCTGCAGCGTTCGCCCGGGGGGCGGCTCCTCACCGCCGCCGCCGGGCAGGAGGGCGTCGAGCCCCCGTCCGAGTCCTCGTCGTGGCTGTGTCATGCGCTCACTCCCACGCGCTCCGTCAGCTCGTTCGCCAGCCTGCGGTAGGCGGTGGCGGCACGGCTTCCCGGGCTGTACCGAAAGATCGACTGCCCGTAACTCGGCGCCTCGGCAATGCTGACGGCGCGCGGAATCACGGTGTTGAAGGTCTGGTTGGGGAAGTGGGTCATCACGTCGGCGGCCACCTCACGAGCGAGCCGCGTGCGCCGGTCGAGCATCGTCAGAACCAGGCCGAGGGTGCGCAGGCGCGGGTTGAGGTTGCTCCGCACGAGCGCCAGCGTCTCCATCAGCCGCGCGAGTCCCTCCATGGGCAGGTACTCGCACTGCACGGGAATGACCACGCTCGTCGCCGCGGTGAGGGCGTTCACCGTGAGGATGCCGAGCGAGGGCGGGCAGTCAATGAAGATCCAGTCGTACTCCTCCGCCAGGGGTTCGCAGATCGTCTTCAGGCGCTGCTCGCGCGCCATGGCGGGGGCGAGCTCGACCTCCGCGCCCGACAGCTCGCGCGTGGCGGGCAGCACGTCGAACTGCTCCTCCTCGATGGACACGATGCAGTCGCGGGCATCGGCCTCCATCATCAGGACCTCGTAGATCGACGGCCCCTCGACCTCCGCGATGCCGGCGGTGCTCGTGGCGTTCGCCTGCGCGTCGAGGTCGATGAGCAGCACGCGTTCGTCCCGACGCCCCAGGGCGGCGGCCAGCGAGACGGCGGTCGTGGTTTTGCCCACGCCGCCCTTCTGGTTCACGAACGCGATGATCTCACGCGCCATCCCCCACCCCTCTCCGTACACGAGCCTCCACTTCCTTGCGTGAAGGCATCTCCACCATGCCGCTTCGTTCAACCACCAGGGACCCCATCGCATTTGCGAATGTACACGATTCGAACAAGTCTCCCGACTCGACTAGCCGCACTGCCAGGGCCGCGACGAAGCCGTCGCCCGCGCCCGTGGTGTCGTTCACGTTCGTGGCGAAGGCGGGCAGGACGCTGCGCGCGCCCCTGCGATAGAGCCAGGCGCCGCGGGCGCCGCGCGTCACGATTGCCGGGCCGCGGGCGGAGAGTCCGCGCGCGAGGTCGGGCGGATCGTCGGCATCTTCGTCGCTGAACACGGCGATCGCGCCCCTCGGCTGCAGCGCGCGCGCCCGCGAGGGGGCGTAGGCGGCGCGGCGCACAGGCTGGTTGGGCATCCCCCAGCGCAACGCCCCCTGGAGCGAGACAACGCGCACGGGCGCCTCGACGGGCGGGAACGCGTCCAGCTCATCGAGCACCGGGGCAGCGATGGCCGCGTCGGCCGTCAGACCAGCGGGCAGGTCATCCGCGGCGATCGGTTCACCCGCCTGGTGCAGCATCTGGCGGCGGAGCCCACCGTCGGGATGGGTATTCTCGAAGCGGGGACTGCCCTCGGCCGGGAGCTCCTTCACGGTCAGCCCCTCGAAGAGGCTCCGGTCGTAGTCCTCGGGCACGCGGCTTACGAGCGTCACGTCCGCGCCCAGCGCCGCCGCGGCGCGCGCGCTGTAGAGCGCGGGGCCGCCCGGCGTCCAGGCGCCGTCGGGCGTCAAATCCTCGGTCACGTTCCCGACGATCACGATTCTTGGCGCGGACGGGCTCATTCCATCAATCCTCCAGCAGGCTGATGACGACCTTGCGGCTGTCCCCCTCGCCGACGCTGTTCGTCTCGAGCTCGGGGTCGTCGACGAGGGCGAGGTGGACGAGGCGGCGCTCGGCGGCCGACATCGGCTCGAGCGTGATCGGCTCGCCGATGTCGCGTACGCGCTCGGCCATGCGCTCGGCCAGCGAGACCACCTGGTCCTCGCGACGCCGGCGGTACTGCTCGACGTCGACCGTGACCGACCCTCGGCCAGGGAAGCGCCGCGTCATCACGAGGTTCACCACGTACTGGAACGCCATCAGGCTCTCGCCCCGCCGCCCGATGAGCATCCCCAGGTCGTCCCCGGAGATGTCGATCACGGCGCGGGCGCTGCCGAGGCCGTCGCCGGCGGTCACGGGCTCGCGGATGTTGATGTCGGCGTCGATTTCGAGGATCTGGAGGATGGAATCGACCACCTCGGCCGCGAGATCGACCTCCTCGGCGTTGATGTCGGGCTCGATGTTCTCTTCCCGACGCCTGCGCGGTCGGTCGCGACGGGAACCACCGCCACCACCGCCACCGCCACCAGAGGAGCGGCGTGGGGGCGGCCCGCTGCGCGCCGGCTGGCGCGGGGGCGGGGCTGCGCCTTCGCCAAAGAAGTCCTGTTCGGTCAGCTGCGGCTCTCGCTCGGCGCGAGGTCCACGCTGACCACCACCGGAGCCACCGCGCGGGCCACCCGAGCCGCCGCGCCTGCGCCCACCGCCGCTACCACCGCGCCGTCCACGGTCGCGGCCAGCGGCTCCACCGCTGCCACCACGTCCGCCGCGGCCGCCTCGACCGCGGGGGATGCTGGTGTCGGGAGGTTCCGGCGACCGTTCGCGCGGCCCGTCCGCGCGGCGCTCGACGCGCACGACGGCGTCGCGGGCGCCGCGCCCGAAGAGCCCGCCACGCTGTCCTTCGTCCAGCACGACGAGCTCGACTTCATCAACGGTTGCGTTGAGCTTGGCCAACGCCGCCTTAAGCGCGTCGTCGACGGTTTTTCCGTTTGCTTCTGCGTGATCCATGGGTAGATGTCCTCAATTCGCGGGAGGGACGCGAGCGTGTCTGGCCCGAGCCCTCCGAAGATACGGATGCGGCCGCCTCGACCGGGGCGGGGGGATTCGGTGGCCCCACCAGAGGCGGAATGTTGAGCGCGGGGAACCCGTAAACCATGACGTTGAGCCCCACGCTCACAAACGAGGTGACAACCCAGTAGAGGCTTACTCCACTGGGAAAACTGAGACCGAAAAACATGAACATGATGGGCAGCATCCAGGTCATCATCTGTTGCTGCGTGCGCGCCCGTTCGTCCGTCGCGACGGTGACCGTCGTCTTCGATTGGGCCCAGGTGGAAAACCCAACCAGCACCACCACCAGGAGGTTGAGGTTGAGCACGCTGATGGACGCGCCTTCGGCGAGGTTGATGCCGATAAAGCTCTCTTCGAGAGGGATGGCGCTCTGGATGTAGCTCCACGAATAGAGGTGGCCGGAGAGGTTGTCGAGCGCCTCGGGCGAGATCGCGAGGGTCTGGCGGATGGCATAGAAGAGCGCGATCAGGATGGGGAACTGCAGCACCAGCGGGCCCAGGCAGCCAAGCGGATTCACCCCCGCCTCGCGGTAGGCCTTCATCATCTCCTCCTGGCGCCGCTTCGGGTCGGTGAACTTCTTCTGGATCTCCTGCACGTGTGGCTGCAGCGCCTGCATCGCGCGCGTCTGCTGGAGCTGGCGCATGGTGAGCGGGAAGGTGACCAGCCGCACGAGGATGGTGAAGGCGATGACCGCGAGCCCGAAGCTGCCCCAGAGCGCGTGGTTGAGCACCACCAGCACGTTGATCATCGGATCGAGCAACCCGACGGTGAATGTCTTGCCGAAGCCGAAGGTCGCGATCGCGAAGACGAGCGCGACGCCGCCGATCAGGGCGAGGCCGAGCAAGGCCCGCTGCGGGACTGCGGTGATCACGGCAGACCTCGCACTTCACGCTCGATGACGGTGAGCGTCGAGGGGTCGGCGCGGTAGAGCCTGCCCTCGGTGCCGAGGATCCAGGCAAAACCTTCCTTTTCTACCAAACCTGCGCGAATCTTCCCGGCCCCATCGAGTTTCACAGCGTTCCGCCGCACGCCACTTGCCAGATCCACGAAGTGCACGGTGCCGCTCTCATCGCCAACGATAAGCGTTTCATCGATTATGACGCCCTGGGCCTTCACCTTGTTCTCCGCCCGGTAGGTCCAGAGCGTCCGCCCCGAGTCCATGTCCCAGGCGTAGACCAGGTCCTCGAAATCGCCGAAGTAGGCGACGCCGTCACGGATCACGGGGCGCGTCCACACCCAGCCCTCAGCCTCGAACGGCTCGCGCAGGGCGGCGCCGGTCTCCGCGTCGACCAGCCAGACCCGGCCCCGGAGGGTCGGCACGAACAACGTGCCGTTACCGATGTGCGCCAGGTCGGCAATAGCCCCGCCCGCGTCGAACGGCCGCGTCCAGAGCTCCTGCCCCGACTCGAGGTCGAAGGCATAGAGGTTGCCATCCATGGTCCCGACGTACATGACATTGTCGACGACAACTGGTTGAGACCAGATTTCACCCTTCAGCTTCAAGCCATCGGACGGCCAGGGCGCGACAGCGCCCCCATCGACGACGTTTCGCACGTACAGGCGCTGTTCCGTGGTGCCAAAGACAAACCGGTCGCCGGCCAGCGTGGCGCCCCCGACGATGCTGCCGTTCACGTCGTCGCGCCACCAGCTCCCTCGCCCCGCGATGTAACGCCCCTCCGGGCCAAGAGCGACCATTTCCCCCGAAAAGCCGGCGAGAATGATGCGATCCCCCGCGAACAGGGGCGGGCCGTAGACCGCCTCGAGGTCGATTTCACTCTCGGCGTCGAGATCGCCGTCCGGGAACGTCCAACTCCACTCCGCACCGAACTCATCGAGGTTTGCGGCGACGAACTCGTCGCGATCCAGGAACACGTAGACCGTTTCGCCATCGAACACGGGCGCCGCCCAGCCGCGGGGCTCGGAAAACCCCACGCAGCCGCTGGAGAGCACGGCTACGACCAGGACCACGGGGAGCAGAAGCTTCGACAGGCGCACGGAAGGCATCCTAGCAGCAACCCCGTTACGGTCAGCAGACGTAAGTATCTGTTTCACGTGAAACACCGCGCCCCCGCAACCTTCGCCCACTCGGAACAGTCCACTTTCACTAATCCACCCAAGCGCTTTAGCCCATTTGTGCGGCGCCTACTTCGACTTCCCGTCCGAGCCCGTGTTTCACGTGAAACACTGGCTGCCTCGGGACCGGACAGATCGTCCATTGCGCCGGTACGTGCCACCCGCCACCTGCCGGCGGCCCCCGTCATTCCTACACCGTTGCCCCCTTTCTCCACCTCCTGGAGCCACCCGGCCGCTCCAGCAATTTGAGCCGCCTACCTACAGGCGGCTCCATGTCCCTGCGCGGACCACTAGCCCTGCTAGCCATTACCGCCCCTGCGATGCCGTGGGCGGGACTCCCGCCGCAGATCATCAGTGCAGGCTTTGCTGTGCCTCTATTCCCACTGTTTCACGTGAAACAGTGGCCCGTCACCTAATCCGGCACCGGGTCGTACCCGAATCCACCTCCCGGCCGACACCGCCCTAGCCGCTTCGCCGTCAGCCAGGTACCGCGAACGGCACCGTGGCGACGCAGAGCTTCCTCTCCATACCTCGAGCAGCTGGGTTCAAACCGGCAATTCCCCATGAACAGCGCCGCCAGGGTCACCTGGTACACGCGAATGGCTCCGATCAGCACCCACCTCACCCGGAATCCTCCCCGCCAAGGAGGCCGGCCCTCCCGCACACGGCCGCCACGTCCTCCCGAAGCGCCGGCGCCGCTTCCGTCAGGGCTGACCGCCTCGCCATGACAACTACGTCGTACCCATCACGCAGCTCGAGGCGCCGCAGTACTTCCCGCAGGCGACGACGCACGCGATTCCGGATCACGGCCCGTTTGTCCAGCCGCTTCCCCACCGCGAACCCAACGCGAGTCGGTCCCTCACCGCGCTCCAGGATCCTGAGGGAGATCGTGCGCCCTGCCACGAATGTCCCCGATGAGAACACTTGTTCGAAATCTGCGCGCCGCCGCAGTGGCTCCACCGCGCGCCCCCCGCCTAGACGACCGTCAGCCGCCTCCGGCCCTTCACACGCCGCGCCTTCAGTATCGCCCGACCCGAACGCGACGCCATCCGCCGGCGAAAGCCATGGCGGCGGGCGCGTGGGCGGCGGTGCGGTTGATACGTTCTTTTCGGCGACACGGCCTGTTTCCTCGGCCCACTAACCTACGACCCATTCCCCCTACCCGCCAGTCCCTTCGCCGTACAGGGCCCGGTACCAGGCATAGTGCTCCATGACCAGCTGGACATAAGCACGGGTCTCCCGGAACGTGATCGCCTCCACAAAGTCGGCCGGCGGCCACGACGCCACCAGACTCCACAGCTGCGCGTTCGAAGGACCGCCGTTGTACGCCGCCAGGGCGTGATGCGGATCCCCGAACTCCCGCAGCTGGACGCCCAGGTAGTAGGCGCCGAACTCAATCGACACGGCCGGGCGAAACAGCTCGCCCAGAGCCACGTCGCCCTTGCCGAGCCGCCCGGCGATCCACTCGGCCGTCGGACCGATGACCTGCGTCAGGCCCACGGCGTTCGCAACCGAGACCGCCGTCGGGTTCCAGCGGCTTTCCTGGTAGATGAGCGCCGCCAGCAACAGGGGGTCGAGACCGTTCGCCTTGCCGTGCTCCTCCAGCAGGGCCGCATGCTGCAGCGGGTAGCGCAGCCGGACGAACGGGTCGGGGAGCGCCTCGTTATCGAGATTCAGTATCAACTGTATTCGCCGTGCAATTTCCGTGACCTGGTCCGACAGGCCCGCCTCCGTCGCCGTCCGCGCCAGCGACAGCAGCGTCCATGGGTCGCTCGTCCGGGCGCCGGCGAGCTGGATCGTCTCCGCCGCGCGGTCCCGCAGTCCCACGAGGGCCAGCTCCGGCGCCTCCGCGGCGACCTCCTGCAGCACTCCCCCCGGACGGTGCGTCGCGAGCCAGGCCGCCAGCCCCTCCCAGTCGGGTACGGGCGGCGGCGCCAGGCGCCGGTAGCGCCCATCCCCACCGACGTCCATCGCCAGCGCGCGACGCGCCTCGATCCCGTGGAACGCGCGTGGCTGCAGCGCGACGGCGTCCAGATACGCGCGCTGCGCCTCCTCGGCCTCGCCCATCTCCTCCAGCGCCCGTCCGCGCCAGTAGTGCGTCCGCGCCTCCACAACGTCTTGCGCCGCCCAGGCCTCGAGCGCGCCCGCCACGTCCCCCATCCGGAGCCGTGAGAAACCGCTCCGGAAGGCCGCCTCCGCGGCGAAGCCAGCGCCGGTCTCTCCCGCCACAATGTCGTACCGCGCCGCCGCCTCGTCAAAAAGCCCCGCGTTCTCAAGCGCACGCGCGGCCCAGTAGCGCGCGAGGTGTGAGAACACTCCCGCCTCCGGGTCCACTGCGACCGCGTCGTAGAGCGGCACCGACTCCAGGTAGAAGCCATCGTCGTCGTACGCCGCCGCCAGGAAGTACGTGCGGTAGGCCAGCTCCTCCGCGCTCGCCGCCGTATCCTCCGCCGCGGGAAGGAGCACGGCCCGCGCCTGGGCGAACGCCCCATGCCGGTAGTACACGAACCCCTCCTGGCCCGGGTCGACCGCGTAGCCGGCCTGGCGCAGGTCGCGCACAGCGAACAGCGCCTCCTCGGTCCAGGGGGTCTCGGCGATGATGGCGCGCAACTGCGCCTCGAACAGGTCGAGGTCGCCGAGCAGGAAGCCGACCGCCGCGAGTTCGTGCCGCACCTCCGGGTCGCCGGTGAGCGCCGCCAGTTCGCCCAGCCAGCGCCGCCTCCCCTCCAGGTCCCCCTCGACGCGGGCGATGGCCGCGCGCTGCCGCAGGATCGGCAGCCGCAGCTGCTCGCCCAGCCCCGGCGTCGCCAGCAGCGACTGCCACACCGTCTCCGCCCGCTCCACGTCCCCGTTCCCGGCGAGCGCACGAGCGTACTCGGACGCGATCGAGGGGCCGAGCGCGAGCCCGCTTCCGAGCACGGAATGGGGCCGCAGCAACGCCACCGCCTCCTCGAAGGCGCGCGCCTCGTTCAAGCGCACCCCCAGCAGGTAGACCACGCGCGCCTCCTCGGGAGACCCGTGCGTCGCTGCTTCCAGCGCCCGGCGCAGCAGCGCCATCGAGCGCCCGTGCGCCCCCAGGTCGTACGCGGCCACAGCCTCCCCCAGCCACGCCGTCGAGCGGAGTTGCGGGTCCGTCGCGCGGTCCGCAACGGTCGCGAACATCGCCGCCGCCTCGGCGTAGCGGCCGCCGCGCAGCAGCACGTACGCCTCGTCGAGGAGCGCCGCCGGTTCCGGCGTGGGGGTCGCGGCAGGTGTCGCGATGGTCGTCGGGGTCGGAGAAGGGGCAGGAGGAGGGGTGTCCTCGCCGCAGGAGACCAGCACGAGCGCCGCAATCAGGGCAGCCGGCACACCGCGCCGCACGCCCCTCAACGGACGACGGCCGGTCCGGTTGCGTCTGGCCTCCACCCCATCGATGCTAGGCCCGTTCTCGCGGGCCGGTCAAAGCGCTGCCCGGGGAAGGGGGCAGCCGTGACCACCAGCAGTCCCGGAACCACCGGAACACCCCTTGAGAGCGCCACGCGGGCCCTCAACGCCTGGATCGAGCTCGAGCTCGACGCCCTCGACAACAACGCCCACGTTCTCCGCGAGACCGCCGGCGACGCGACCGTCATGGCCGTGGTGAAGGCCAACGCCTACGGCCACGGCGCGGACGTCGTCGGGCCGGCGCTCGAGGCCGCGGGCATCGAGCGATTCGCCGTCGTCTTCCTGCCGGAAGCAGTCGCCCTGCGCGAGGCCGGCGTCACCCGGCCCGTGCTCGTCCTCGGGCATTCGTTCGCCGAAGACGCCGAGACGGCGGTCGCGCACGACATCACCCTGACCGTCGACGGCGAGGAGCAGGCCGCAGCGGTCGCGGATGCGGCGCTGCGCGCCGGGAAGGCGCCGGTGCCGGTCCACGTGAAGGTCGACAGCGGCATGCACCGCTTCGGTCTGGCCCCGGACGAAGTCGCGGCACTCGCCGACCGCGTGCGCACGCTCGAGGGCGTCACCCTCGAGGCGCTCTGGACCCACCTCGCCAACGCCGACCACGAGGACGACTCCTTCACGATCGAGCAGGACAGGGTCGTGGCCGAGGCGGTGCGCCTCGCCGGGCCGGTTCCGATGCGCCACATCGCCAACACTGCCACCACCATCCGCCACCCCGAGTTCCGCTACGACGCCGTGCGCACGGGGCTCGGCCTCTACGGCGCCCTCCCCGACCACACGCCCAACCCCGGCCTGCAGCGCGTCCTCAGCATGAAGGCGCGCCTCGCCCGCGTCTTCGATGTCTCCCCCGGCGAGGGCGTCAGCTACGGCCTCACGTGGGTCGCCGAACGCCAGTCTCGCGTCGCGCTCGTGCCCATCGGGTACGCCGACGGGTACCACCGCGCCCTCAGCAACCGCGGCCATGTGCTCGCAGGCGGCCGGCGCTGCCCAATCGTGGGACGCATCTGCATGGACCAGTTCCTCATCGACGTCACGGGCGTCCCCGGCGTGTCCGAGGGCGACGAGGCCGTGCTCATCGGGGAACAGGGTGGCGAGACGATCACCGCCGCCGAGGTGGCCGGCCACATCGACACCATCAACTACGAGGTGCTCGCCGGCCTCAACCGTCGCCTGCCCCGCCTCGGCCACCGCAAAGGCATCGTCGAGGCGACCTGCTAGGGGCTGCGGCGCACCAGCACGCAGACTCGCGGGATCGGGGGCAGGGCGAACGGCCCCAGCTCGACCAGATCGATCGCGTCGAAGCCGCACTCCGTCAGAAGCGCCGCCATGCGGCCCCATCCGCGCAGGTCGACCTCCGCGCAGCCTCCCGACACGATGCGCCGGTGGATGTCGTTGAGCGGCCCCCAGCGCACCGGCGCGAACTCGACGATCAGCCCGGCGCCGCCCGGCGCCAGGATGCGCGAGAGCTCCTCGGCGAAGCCGTGCACGGCATCGTCGTCGAGGGCGCGCAGCACGTGCAGGACCGTGACCGCGTCGAAGGACGCGTCCCGGAACGGGAGCTGCTCCGGCCAGGCGACCAGGTCGACCGAGTCGCCCGCGGCCGACACGTCGAGCACGACGGGGCGGGCGGGGGAACCCGCCCCCCTCGCCAGCAACTCGGCGAAGCCACCCCCACCGAGGCTGACATCGAGGTAGGTGCGGGCCGTGTCGAGCTGGAGCAGCTCGATCATCTTCTCGGCGCGGGGGAAGAGGAGCCCGCGCCCCGCGGGCGAATCGAGGGCGCGCGCGAGGGACTGCGGCCCCGCAAGCCAGCGCTCCCGCGCGCTGATGGCGTCCCGGCGTCGGCGAATCACAGCTCGTAGGTTAGGCGGACGCGGCGCTTGGCGCGTCCCGCCGCCTCGACGATGTCGCGCAGGGCAGCCGCCTCCTCGCCCAGTGACTCCGCCCCGGCGCGGCGCACGAAGACGGCCGCACGTTCATCCTCGGCCAGCGCCGCGACAAGCGCCTCCAGGCTCGCCGTCAGCGGGTCCGCGTCCTGCCAGGCCCGCTCCAGGTTCGCCTCATCCTCGGAGTCCTCGGCGCCGCGTTCGTAGAAGGTCGTGAGCGGCCCCAGCCGCACACCCAGGTCCGCGACCCACTCCGACAGCGCGATGAGCGGGTGGCGCGCGCCGAACCCGCGCACTGCCGCGAACGACATGAACGCCACGAGCGCCGCGCCCTGCCCGGGCAGGGCGCCCGCATCCCCTTCGCCATCGACCTCGACGGTCAGCCGCATCGCCTAGAACCCGTTCCGCCCGTCGACGAAGCGCATCGGATCGACGAGCACGCCATGGATGGAGATCTCCCAGTGCAGGTGGGGCGCCGTCGAGAGGCCCGAGTCGCCCACGAACCCGATCAGTTGGCCCTTCTGCACCTCCTGCCCCTCGGCAACGGCGAAGGCGCTGAGGTGGGCGTAGCCCGAGAACACGCCTCCCCCGTGATCGATGATGACCGTGTTCCCGCGGAGGGCGAGCTGCCGCGCCAGCGCCACTCGGCCGCTGTTCGTCGCCGTCACGGGCGCCCCCTCGGGGGCGGCGAAGTCGGTACCGCCGTGGTTGCCCCCCACGGGGCCGTCGTTGAACGAGCGCCGCTCCCCGAACTGGCTCGAGATCTGGCCCCCGGACGGCGACCGCCAGCGCCCCTCCCAGAGCTTCTCCGGCGTGAGCACGGCATACGTGTCGGCCAGGAGCGCGTTTTCCCGATCGCGCTCCGCCTGGTCGAGCACCGGGTCGCCCGCGCCTTCTTCGTAGTAGAGGTGGGCGACATCCCACACGGACTCGGTGATCGTGATCTCGTGCTCGAAGCTGCCCTCCGTGCCGTTCACCATCGTGAGTTGCACCAGCATGGTGTGCGTTCCGGGTGCATCGAAGACCCCGACGCCGACGTAGCTGTACATGCTGAAGTCGCCCTGGATGAGCGGGTAACGCTGACCCAGGAACACGACCTGGCCCTCCTCCACGCTCCCCGTGACCGACACGAGCACGGCCCCGCCCTGCGGGACCTCGACGACGGACACAATGAGCTCGGGCGGCACGATGGCGACCTCCGCCGTCGCCACGCCCACGGCGGGGGGCGGAGTCTCCTCGGCAGCAGGCGTCACCGTCTCGACCGTCACCCCCGAACCGCCTCCACCACCCGCGCAGCCCCCGACGAGCAGCGTCAGCGCCACCAGCGCCAGAGCGAGCCGCAATCCTGAGAGGGGCACAGCACAAGAGTGCGCCAGCAGCCCGCCACCGTCGACCGCGCCCCCGAGCCTCCCCACCCTGCTACCATCCCGCGCATGTCAGCGTCATCCGTCGAGGAGCACCCCTTCGCCCTGCGGCGCACCGCCAACTTCGACTTCATCGAGGGGCTTAACCGCACGAAGGAGGCCCTGCGCGAACAGGGCTTCGACATCGCCACCACGCTCGACGCCAGTGGCGCCCTCGGGGGCGCCTGCACCATCCTCGGGGTCTGCGACGACGACCTGCTTCGCCGCGCCATCGAAGCCGACCCCGACGCGGGCGCGCTGCTGCCCTGCAGCGTCGCCGTTCACGCGCAGGACGACGGCATCGTCGTCGAGGCGGTCGACCCGACAGTCACGCTGGGCGGGGTAGGGAACGAGGCGCTCGCCGCCATCGCCGCCGAGGTGCGGGAACGGCTCGCGAACGCCCTCGGGCGCATACCGGCGGGCAGCCGCTGACACTGGGAATCGGTGGGGGAAGGCTGGTCGGGGTGCCCGGATTTGAACCGGGGACCTCTTCGTCCCGAACGAAGCACTCTACCTGGCTGAGCTACACCCCGAGCGAGTTCCCAGAATAGCGCCGCCGCCCCTACCCGTCGCCCCCTCCGCGCCCTCCTCTCCTACACTACGCCGCGCGGGCCACCGGCCCCCGGGAGAACTGTCATGAGCGAGCGCGAAGCAGTCGAGCGACCAGAGAACTCCAGCGAGCACGCAGCAGCACAGCGTTTCGAAGGCAAGGTCGTCGTCATCACCGGCGCGGCGGGAGGCATCGGCCGCGCCACCTGCGTGCGGCTCGCCCAGGAGGGCGCGCGCATCGTCGCCGTCGACCTCGCGGGCAGCGACCTCGGCGGCGCCGTCGAGGCGGTCGAGGCGGAGGGGGGCGAGGCCATCGCCGTCCCCACCGACGTGACCGTCTGGGAGGACCACCAGCGCTACGTACACGAGGCCGTCGACAACTTCGGCGGCATCGACGGGTTCTTCAACAACGCCGGCATCGAGGGCCTCGTCACCCCGCTTACCGACTACCCCGAGGACATGTTCGACAAGGTCATCGCGGTCAACGTGAAAGGCGTGTGGCTGGGGCTGAAGGCCGTCGCCCCGGCGATGCAGGCGCGTGGCGGCGGCGCCGTCGTCAACACCGCCTCGACGGCGGGCCTGGGGGGCACGCCCCACCTCGTCGCCTACGGCGCGAGCAAGCACGCCGTCATCGGCATCACGCGCACGGCCGCACTTGAGTTCGCCCGCGACAACATCCGCGTGAACGCCATCTGCCCCGCGCCCATCGAGACACGCATGATGCGGTCCATCGAGCGCGGCGGCGATCCCGACGACCCCGAGGGCCGCCACCGCGACATCGCCGCCGGCCTCCCCCTGCGGCGCTACGGCGAACCCCACGAGGTCGCCGCCCTCGCCGCCTTCCTCCTGAGCGACGAGTCATCCTTCATGACGGGCGCCTACTACCAGGTCGACGGCGGCTCCAAGGCCCGCTAGGGGAGCGTGATCCGCCAGATCCTGTTGAACTCGGACACGAGCAGGTCGCCCTCGGGCGTAACGAGGACCGAGTGCGGGTCGAATCGCGTGACCCCGGGGAACGACTCGGCGTCTACCACGATGGCGATATCCCCGTCCGGGGAGATGCTCATCACCCGCTGGTAATCCAGGTCAACCGCGTAGACGGTGCCATCGCTCGCCACCGCAATGTCCCGCAGCCACCCGGAGAACGCTCCGCCGTAGTGGCCCGGACCCGCCTCGACCAGCACCGTGACGCTGCCCACCTCACTGATGCTCCCGATCATGACCGGGAACGACCTCCCGGCCGCGTAGTGAAGCCGGCCGCTCGCGTCGACGTCGATCGCCGAGAGCCAACCCGGCTGGACCCGGGCAGCTATCGAAAGCTGGCCGTCCTCGAGACGCCAGACGCCGTTGCTCTCGTCCCCGATCAGCAGGTTGCCGTTCGCGTCCACGGCCAGACCCGTAATGGAGAACAGTCCTGTCGGGAGCCAGTCCAGGACCGTCGTGACATGACCATCGGGGGCGATACGGCGGATGGCCTCGTTGCCGCCGTCCAGCACGTACACATTCCCATCGGCGTCGACGGCCACGTACGAGGGGTTCGAGAACCTCGCTTCCTCGGCCGGGCCGTCGAGGAAGCCCCGCTCGCCGTCCCCCGCCAGGACCGTGACGGTGCCGTCGGGGGCGAGCCGCCGGACATCGTTGAGGAACGAGCCAGGCCCGATGAGGTAGCCGTCGGGCGAGAGCGCAAACCCGTCCGAGTTGAACGTGTCCAGCTGCGGGAGAGCCGTGACGGTCACGCCGACGGCGCGGGGCGGCCCTTCGTGGGTCGCGAGGGGCACAGCGCCTGCCGGCAGACCACCGCGGGCGAGTTCAACGGCTCGCACCACGGTCGTAGCCTGGTCCGCGACGAACAGGACGCCGTCGGGCGAGAGCGCAAGGGGCCCCGGCAGGTTGAAGCGCGCCTCGCCGCGCGTGCCGTCAAGCCAACCCTTCTCGCCCGTTCCCGCCACCGCTTCAAGATCGCCCGCGCGGGTCAGCCGGACGAGCTGGTGGAGGCCGGTGTTGGAGAGGTACACGCCCCCGTCTCCGGCCGGCGCGATGCCCGCCGGGTACCCGAGCGATCCGCCGCTGTTGAGCCCATCACTGCGCAGGACGGTCTGGACGGTCCCGGTCGTGTCGATGAGGCGGACGGCAGAGTACTCCTCGATTCCGCCCCGGTCGTTGATATCGATCACGAAGATGTTGCCGTCGTCGTCGATGGTGATCGCCTGCAGCGAGAAGAACTCGGCGTTCTCCCGCCAGCCGTCCTGGTAGCCGTTGCGCTCCCCGCCGGCGAAGGTCGAGACCTGACCCGCCGGCGAGAGCCGCCTGATACGCGTTGCCTCAATGATATACAGGTCACCGAGCGGGCCCAGCGCAACCCCTCGCGGGTTGATGATTCCCGCCTCCTCGGCGGGCCCGTCGACGTACTCCCACCGGCCGGTGCCGGCAATCGTGCTCACGATGCCATCGGCAGTGATCCTACGGATGCGGTGGTTGCGCTCGTCTGCCACGTAGATGGTCCCCCGCCCATCGACCGCCACACCGCGTGGGTGATAGAAGCGTGCGTCCTCCGCTTCGCCGTCCCGGTCGCCCCGGCCGGCGGCGATGGTCGTGACCGTCCCGTCCGGAGCAACCCGCCGGATGGCATCGTTGTAGTAGTCCGCGACGACCGCACTCCCGTCCGGGGCGGCGGCCAGCCCGAGCGCCCAGGGTCGATGCTGGCTGAAGACGGCGTGGGCCCCGAACCGCGCGCCGTCGCCCTGTCCGTCGCTGGACCCCAGCGACCCTGCGCTGCCTGCGAGCGTCGAGACCGGCCGTCGCGGGACAGGGACGTCGAGGCTGATGTTGCCGTAGCGGAAGCGGCCGCTTGAGCTGACGCCGTCGTCGAGCGGAAGCGGAATCGTTCCCAGGATCCGCCAGTCGCCCTCGGCCGGACGCGCGCTGATGAAGATGCTGGAGCTATCCCCCACGTCCTGCCAGACGCGCACCTCAACTGTGGCCGGATCCGCCCGGCCGGGCAGGGGAACATCGAGGCTGATATCGCCGTACTGGAACCGGCCCGAGGAGCTCGTGCCGTCGTCCAGCGGCAGCGGGATCGTCCCCAGCGTCCGCCATGAGCCGCCCGCCGGGCGGGCGCTGACGTAGATGTCGAGCTCGTTCCCCACGTCCTGCCAGACGCGCACCTCGACGGTGGCGGTGTCCCCCTCCTGGGCCGCGCCCGGCGCCACAGCGGCAAGGGCAAGGAGGACCGCGAGCACGCCTGCCATCAGCCCCCAGGCCCCGGCACTCCATCCCCTCCGCACTCCGCTCATCGCTCTGGCAACGTGGCTCTGTAGAGCCTGCTGAACTCCGCAATGAGGAGGTCGCCATCCGGGGTCAGGGTGATGCCCGTGAGCGGATTCCGGAAACCGAACGAGCTATGGTCTCCGACAACCGCGACCTCCCCATCGGTGGCGATTCGTACGACCCGCTGGAAGGTCCAATCCACAACGTAGGCAGTGCCATCACGCTCGACGGCGATCCCCCTCGTTTCCCACGAGAGCGCCCCACCGTAGTGCCCGGGCACACGCTCCAGCACCGTAGTCACCGAGCCACCGTCGTCGATTCTCCCGACCCAGGAGGCCCGGTTGTACTGGGCGACGAAGTAGATACGGCCCTCCCCGTCCACGTCCATGCCGTCCACCCTTCCCACTACGGCGGCGACAACCGAGAACCCTCCGTCTGGCGAGAGACGCCAGATCTCGGTGCCGTTCGTGAACCTCCCCGGCCCGTAGGGAACCAGGAACGATGGTCGGGTTCCGTAGAGGTTCCCGTCCGCGTCCACCGTCATCTCGATGTTCCTGTCCAGCGTCAGGCTATCGGGCGTGTCCAGGGTCGAGACCTCGCCATCGGTCCCGATGCGGCGGATGGCGTTGTTACCGGTTTCCGCCACGTAGACCACCCCATCAGCGTCCACGGCGACACTCTGCGGGAAGGAGAACTGCGCCGCGGCAGAGGGGCCGTCCGCGAATCCCTCCTCGCCCGTCCCGGCGAACGTTCGCACCAGCCCGCTCGGCCCAATGCGGTTGATCCGGTGTCCATTCGGGGAGGGCGCGACCACAACACCGGACGGGGTCACACCTATGGTGATCAAGGAGATGTTGCCGATCTGCGGAAGCCTGCTGATCGTGACGCCCTCGACCCGGGGCAGCGGCTCGAGCTCGGCGAGCAGCACGGTCGTCGTCGGGAGGCCTCCGCGACCCAGCTGGATGGCCCGGACCACGGTGCCGCCCTGGTCGGCCACGAACAGCACGCCCCTGCTCGAGAGCGCGAGCGACCCGGGGAGACTGAAGGTCGCTTCGGCTCGGGAGCCGTCGCCGTGGCCTCTTTCGCCGGAGCCGGCCACGCCCTCGAGCTGACCCGCGCGCGTAATGCGGATGACCTGGTCTAACCCGGTGTTGGAGAGGTAGACGGCGCCGTTGCCGGCCGCCACGATGCCAGAGGGCGAGGCGAGCGCCCCGCCGAAGACCGGCTGCTCACTCCTGTAGATCGTGCGAACCCTCCCGCTGCCGTCGATCACCCGGACAATCGCCGTCGGGACACCGACCTGAGAGGCGAAGTCGTTTACCTCGAGCGTGTAGACGTTGCCAGCGTCGTCGACCGTGATGCCCCGCAGGTACCAGAATTGCGCCGACAGCCTCGGCCCGTCGCGATCGCCGGCTGAATCGCCGCCCGCGAAGGTCGTGACCTCACCCGCCGGCGAGAGGCGCCTGATCTTGCTGCTCTCGAGGATGTACAGGTCACCGTCGGGGCCCAGCGCGATCCCAAACATGTTCGTGAAGAGCGCTTCGTCGGCGGGCCCGTCGCGGGACTCGTACCCGATGCTGGGCTGCTCCGCGCCCGCGATCGTGCTGACGATCCTGTCGGGCGTGATCTTGCGGATGCGGTGGTTCAGGTCGTCGGCGACGTAGATGTTGCCCTCGGAATCCACAGCCACGCCGGTTGGGTTGTTGAACCTCGCAAGGGCGCCGGCGCCATCGACCAGGCCGCGCACTTCGCCACCCGCGACCGTCGTGACCCTCCCGTCCGGCGCGACCTGGCGGATCATGTGGTTGTCGCGATCGGCGACGATCACGCTCCCGTCGGGGTGGGCGGCCAGCGCGAGGGCAGTGGGCCGGGAGAAGATCGTGTCCCGCCCGAATCGCGCGTTGGCGCCCTGGCCGTCCCGCGCGCCGTACACACCCCCACGGCCCGCCAGCGTCGAGACCTCTTCAGCAGGCACCGGTACGTCGAGCGCGATGTCGCCGAACTGGAAAGTGCCGCTGCTGCTGAAGCCGTCATCGAGCGGCAGCCGGATCGTGCCCAGCGTTCGCCACGAGCCGTCCGCCGGGCGCGCGCTGATGTAGACCTGCTCGTTCGCACCGACTCTCTGCCAGACGCGTACCTCGACAGTCGCCGGAACCGCCCGGCCCGGCAGCGACACAGGAAGGTCGATGTCTCCGTAGCGAAACGTGCCGCTTTCAGTCGTTTCGTCGAGCGGCAGGGGGATAGTCCCGAGCGTCCGCCACGAGCCGCCCGCCGGGCGCGCGCTGATGCGGATGTCCTCGAGATCTCCCACGTTCTGCCACACCCGCACCTCGACGGTAGCGGTGTCCGCCTCTTGCGCCGAGGACGGCGCCACCGTGGCGACGGCGAAGAGCACCGCAAGAGCGCCTGTTACCAGCCTCCAGGGGCCGGTGCCCCATCCCCTTCGGACGACCCCATTTGTCACTCCGGGAACGTCACTCTGTGGAGTCTGTCGAACGCCGAAACGAGTAGGTCACCGTCAGGAGTCAGGGCGATTGCAAGAGGCGGAAGGCGGAAGCGGAACGAGCTCTGATCTCCGACGATCGCGACCTCCCCATCCGTGGTGATCCGGACGACCCGCCGGAAGACGAGATCGACCACGTACGCGGTGCCATCACTCTCGACAACGATTCCCCTGGGATCGTGCGAGAGCACCCCCCCGTACATCCCGGGAATGTCCTCAAGCACGGTGGCTACGGAACCGCTCGCGTCGATTCTGCTAACCGTAGCGGTCCGCCACAGCCTGGTGAGCAAGTAGATCTGGCCCTCCCCGTCCACGTCCATGCCGGTCACCCGCCCGGGCACCGCTGCCACTACCGAGAACGCTCCGTCCGGCGAGAGACGCCAGATCTCCGTGCCCTGCGTGCTCGCCCCCTCCCTGTAAGGAACATGGGCATCGCGGGTCCCGTAGAGGTTGCCGTCCCCATCCGTCGTGAGCTTCACGTTTCTGTCCAGCGACAGGCTGTCGGGTGTGCCGAGGGTTGAGACCTCGCCGTCGGTCCCGATTCGGCGAATAGCGTTGTTGCCGACATCCGCCACATAGACCACCCCATCGGCGTCCACGGCAACGCTCCACGGGAGGGAGAACTGCGCTGCGGCCGAGGGGCCGTCCACGAATCCCTCCTCGCCCGTCCCGGCGAACGTCTGCACGAGGCCGCTCGGCCCGAGGCGGTCGATCCGGTGTGCGAACGAGAATGGCGCGATCACAACGCCGGAAGGCGTCACTTCCATGTCGACCGACAGGAAGTTGCCGGTCTGCGGAACCGCGCTGATCGTGATGCCTTCGACCCGGGGGAACGGCTCCAGCTCCGCGAGCGGCACGGTCGTCGTCGGGAGGCCCCCGCGACCCAGCTGGATGGCGCGGACGACGGTGGCGTCCTGATCGGCCACGAACAGGACGCCCCGGCTTGAGAGCGCGAGCGACCCGGGGAGGTTGAAGGTCGCCTCGGCGCGAGAGCCGTCGGCATGGCCCCTGTCGCCGGAGCCGGCCACGCCCTCGAGTTGGCCGGCACGCGTGATGCGGACCACCTGGTTCAGCCCGGTGTTGGAGAGGTAGACCGCGCCGTTCCCCGCCGCCACGATCCCGTGCGGCGTGGCAAGCGCTCCGCCGAACGCCATTTGACTGCTCCGGTAGATCGTGCGGACCCTCCCGCTGTCGTCGATCACCCGAACAATCGCCGCCGGAATACCCTCTTCCTGGGCAATTTCGTTCCTCTCGAGCGTGTAGATGTTGCCCGCGTCATCTACGGTAATGGCCCGTAAGCCCCTGAATTGAGCCGACAGCCTCGGGCCATCGCGATCGCCTTCTGAGTCGCCCCCCGCGAAAGTCGTGACCTCGCCCGCCGGCGAAAGGCGCCTGATCTTCGTTCCGGCCTCGGCGATGTAGAGGTCGCCCTGGGGCCCCAGCGCGATCCCGTGGAGCGTCTTGAAGAGGGCGGCGGCGGCAGGCCCGTCGCGGGACTCCTCCCGGATGTTGGGCTGCTCGGTGCCCGCGATCGTGCTGACGATCCCCTCCGGCGTGATCTTGCGGATGCGCCGGTTGTACGAGTCTGCAACATAGATGTTGCCGTCGGCATCCACGGCAACGCCGCTCGGGCCGTTGAACTGCGCCTGGGCACCGGCGCCGTCCAGCAGCCCGCTCACTTCACCACCCGCGATCGTGGTGACCGTCCCGTCGGCCGCAACCCGCCGGATCACGTCGTTGTTGAAATCCGCGACGATCACGCTCCCGTCCCGGTCCGCGGCCAGGGCCAGGTCGGAGGGCTCGGCGAAGAGCGTGTCCCGCCCGAATCGCGCGTTGGCGCCCTGGCCGTCCCGCGCGCCGTACACGCCCGCACGGCCCGCCAGCGTCGAGACCTCTGCGGGTGGCACCGGCACGTCGAGCGCGATGTCGCCGAACTGGAAGGTGCCGCTGCTGCTGAAGCCGTCGTCGAGCGGCAGCGCGATCGTGCCCAGGGTGCGCCACGAGCCGTCCGCCGGACGCGCGCTGATGTACACGCGGCTCAGGTCCCGCACCCGCTGCCACACCCGCACCTCGACCGTCGCCGGAACCGCTCGGCCCGGCAGGGGCACATCGAGGTCGATATCGCCGTAGGCGAACGTGCCGCTGTCGGTCGTCTCGTCCAGGGGCAGCGGGATTGTCCCGAGCGTCCGCCACGAACCGCCCGCCGGGCGCGCGCTGATGCGGATGTCCTCAAGATCCCCGACGTTCTGCCAGACGCGCACCTCGACCGTGGCCGTTCGTTCAGCCTGCGCCGAACCCACAGCCACCACAACGACACCCAGCAGCGCCGCCAGCACCACGAGCGTCAACCGTCTCACGCATCACCGCCGCGAGGCATCCGCGCGACCATAGCAGAACGTGCAGCGGAATTTCCCCATCCCCCCTGCGCGACCGACCGGACGCTCGCCATCGCTCGCCATCTATGATTGGCGCGTGGCACTCGAAGAGCCCCTGACGCCGCCCTCGCCGTCGAGACGGCGGCTCGTCGCGCCCGTGACGGCGGCCGTGCTCGTGCTGGCGCTGCTCGTCGGGGGCGGAATCGTGGCCTTCGTCGTCTCGCAGTCGGCCGGCAGCGACGCGCCGCCCGAAGCGGGGCCGTTCGTGACGCCGCCGCCCGCCAACCCCGCCGCCACCTTCGACGTGCGCGAGGCGAACGGCGCGACGCTCACGCTGCTTCCCGCCAACATCGAGGGGGATGCGTTCACCGCAACGCTCTCCCCGGGCGTGACGCTCGAGGCGTTCGTCCCGGGCCTCCCGTCCCGCATCGAGCCGGGCACCTGGCTCACCTTCATCGGCGAGCGGGACCCGGTGCGCAACTACGTCATCCGCCAGGTGATCGCCATCCGCAACGCGGGGCCGCACGGAGGCGACGGTCTCGGGCGCTCACCGGCGGGCTTCACGGGCGTCGAGATGCTGAGCAACCCGAACCACCGGCCTGTCCTCTGGGGCCGGGTCGAATCCATCACGGTCTACCCCAGCGACGGCGGCGCCGATGTCGTCCTGGCCGGTCCCGACGGACCCATCACGGTGGAGATACTGGCGCGCGTGCCCCTTTCCTTCGTCGAGCCCTACGACGCGCCCATCACCGACGGCGACCACATCGCCATCCTCGCCCCCGCCGGCACCAGCCCCGCCG
The DNA here is from genome assembly GCA_026702615.1 of Chloroflexota bacterium. GTDB lineage: Bacteria > Chloroflexota > Dehalococcoidia > Tepidiformales > Tepidiformaceae > UBA2991. Next base: position 113,594 of record JAPPBY010000020.1, read on the forward strand.
GCGCCGGTGCCATCCTCGTCTCCCCCCAGGGCGCCCGCTAGTCGGGCGCTGGCGCGGGGCGGGCTGTCCAGAAGTGGTAGTACTCCTCCTGTGATCCGTCCGCTTCTGGATCGAACCCCTCCGGCAGGGACAGTCCTTCGACTTCATGGACGCTCCCCGACTCCAGGTCGAAGAGCGCAATCCCTGCGGTGTACTGCATGCCGGCGCCGTGGGACCGAATCTCCTGGACGAGCACTCCCCCCACTGCACAACTGGGGGTCTCTCGGATGGTCGTTCCGCCGGGCGCACTGGCCCACAGCGGTTCGCTCGTGCCGTAGACCCGCCGGACCGCCCCCTCCTCGTCCACAAGCGCAAGCAGGCGGTCACCCTGCGCCACGGCCGTCCACGGAAACGCCCCGTTGGAACAGCGGTCCGCCGGCCGCCAGCTCACATTCCCCAACGCCGGAGGGCTCGGAGCGGTTGGGGGCACGTCCGCCTCGCCGGACACTATCCATCGGGTCCGGCTCTCCCATCCCTCGCGCCCGCCTGGCACCAGGTGCGAGAGACGCGCCCACATCTCCTCCCACTCGGAGTCGGTCAAGGAGCCCAGGGTCTCGCGCCTCCCCCACAGGTTCCACTCTTGGACCAGCACGTCTGTCTCCGTTACCTCCAGAATCCACGCGCCCGGCAGCACCTCACCGGCATTGCTCCAGGTCGAGCCAGCATTGTGGGACACCCACACATGCTCCACTGCGTCGGCGCTGGGGTGGCCCACTCCCAACTCGCACAGGCCGGCGCTGCAGATTGCGGCGGCCATCTCCTGACCGCTGTGGCTGATGGCAGCGCTCTCCACCATGCCTTTCACGTCGAAGAAGACCAGCGGCCGATCCTCGCGATACTCACCCAGCGCCTCATCGAACAGAATCCGCCTGAGGTCGCCGAACCCGTAGCCGCACGAGGTGCAAGGACCCACCCGGTAATAGAGCGCGATGTCCGCAGGCAGCGGGCGCGGCTCGCCCCGCGTGATGGGTATGAACTCGATGCCGTGTGGCCCCGGCGTGGGGGTTGGCGTGGCGGTGGGAGACGGTGCGGGGCTCGGGGTGGACACCGGTGTGGCAGCTGGGGTCGAGACAGCGGTCGCCGTGGGCGTGGCGACCGGCGTTGGGGTAGCGGTGGGGTCGGGCGACGGGCTCGCCGCTGCTGTAGGAGACTGATGCGCCGGGCCCGGGGCGGGAGGGATGCTCTCCCCGCCACACGCGGCCGCTGCGAGGGGAAGCAGGCAGGCGAACAGCGGGAGAGAGGCACGAGCCCGGCGCATCATGGGGCCCACCCTAGCCAGCGAAAGGCCGAATTACCCCGTCCGTTTTCGAACTTTGCCCACCCAGCCGGCGGCGCTCTCCTACTCCGTGCGCAGGACGGCCGCGTCGGAGGTGCGCGAGAGGGCCTGAACCGTCGCGACGAGCGCCACGGCGAACACCGCCGCCACCGCCGCCGCGCCCACGATGACGAAAGTCCACTCCGTCTGCAGCACGAACCCCGGTTCGACGGGCAGGCCCGCCTCCGTCACATCGAGGAAGGAGAGCATGCGCCGCCCCACGAACTGCCCGACGAGCACGCCCGCGGCCACGCCCACCACCCCCACGATGGCGTACTCCAGGCCAAGTACGGCCATCACCTGCCGGCGCGTCAGCCCGATGGCCCCGAGCACCGCGAACTCGATCCGCCGTCGCTGGATCGCCATCCACAGCGAAACGAGCAACGCCACCGCCACCAGCACCAGCGTGGCCACGAACGAGACGGAGAGGATGCCGGTTCCGCTCGCCGCGATCAGCGGGTTCGAACGCACCGCCTCAAGCGTCGCTTCCTGGTCCACGACACGCCGCAGACCCAGCTCGTCCAGCGCCTCGAATATGTGCCGGCGGTTGGCGTCCGGCGCCAGGTCGAGCCACACCTCGTTCGCACGCGAGAGGTCGCCCGGGACCGTGCTGACCATGTAGCCCCAGCGCAGGAGCTGGTCGCGGTTGAGCACGACGGAGGGGCCGTCGAGGGCGGGAAGGGTGGGGAATCGTTCGTACACGCCCCGCACGACGACGGGCACGATGATGTTGTCGATCTCGAGCAGGTCCTCGTCGCCGATCTCCAGCCGATTCCGTTCGAGGAAGGCCTCGCTCGCGAGGATCGGCATGGGGATGCCGCGGTCGGCGGGGAAGAGGCCGCGCCGCTCCCCCGTGGTGCCGCGCCGGAAGCCGAGGCGCGCCGCCTGCGACCCCGACCGCACCTCCTCGCGGGACAGCTGAAGGCTATCCGTGAACCGCTCGGCGCTGGGGACGGCCTCCCAGCGGACGACCCCTTCGAAGCCCTCCAGCAGGTTCAGGGTTCCGTCGGGGTCCACGGAGGAGAGGTCATCGATGTAGACGGGCTCGTCGCTCGCATTGAACTGGTTCGCGGGCTCCGTGAGGATGAGCGCGACCAGCACGAGCGGCTCCTGCAGCGGGCGGAACTGCTCGTCGTGCACGACTGCCCGCATCTCCTGCCAACCCTTGAAGTCGAGCTTTCCGAAGGGCAGCAGGTCGTGCCGGCCGGTGGCGTCCCGCACGCGCGCCCAGATCGTCACGGTGGCGCGTTCGATCGCGGGGTTCACCCACACGGAGAGCTCGGTCGAGCCCGGCGGGATGGGCATGCCGCGCAGGATCTCGCCGCTGTCGACGCGGTCGAGGATGGCTTCGAGCGGGCGATCGGCGAAGTCCTCCCGCCACCAGAGCAGGTCGCCCGCGTCCCCGTCGATGGCGAGCACGGCCACTTCGGGCCCGGAGCTGTTGGGCGTGGCGATAGCGCCCTGCAGCCTCAGGACGGCAGAGACGTCGTCCACGCCCTCAATCCCGCCGACCTGGTCCTCCAGCCGTGTCGGGTCGGCGGGCAGGAAGGTGGTGTCGCCGGCGAGTGCGCGTACCTCAACCCCTGAGGCGAAGCGCGCGCGGTCCTCGTAAGAGCGTTCCGTCGTGCTCGTGTAGCTGGCGGCGAACATGCCGACCGCCACGGCCATCATCAGGAGCAGGGCGAGCTGGGTGTAGGGTCCCGGCCGCCGCACGAGCTGCCAGAGGCCCATCGCCACGGCCACCCCGGCCACGCGACCGGCAACCGCCACGACGGCGCGCAACGCGATCGGGTAGAGGCGGGCCAGCACCGCCGCGGCGGCGGCGATGATCAGCGCAGGCGAGGCGAGCAGGAGCGGGTCGCTCGTGACGCCGCCGGTGGCGGAGGGCGTGTACACCGAATTGCGTTCGTTCAGCTCCCAGAGGGCCAGCAGGGCGAACCCCACGAGCACGACGTCGAGGTAGTAGCGCTGGATCAGGCCGGCCGTCGGACGGGCGAGCGCGCGTCGCTGTCCCTGCGGCCCGCGCCGTGCGACGAGGAACGCCGGGGCCGTGAGGGCGACGATCGAGAGCGCGGCCCCGAGCGCCGCCAAGGGGAAGGCGAGCGGATCGAAGGAGACTGGCAGCGGCTGGCCGCCGGAGATGTCGCTGAACACGGGCGTGAACCCGAGGAGCGCGGTCACGCCCGCGGCGATGAAGGGCGCCACGAGGATGGCGGGCAGGCCCAGGGCGAGCCCTTCGAGGGCGTAGAGGCCGACCACCTGCGCCGTGCTCGACCCGCGGCCGCGCAGCAGCGCGATCTGCTCGCCCTGGCGCTCCACCACCGCCACGGAGATCAGCGCCACGTAGAACAGCGCGATCGCCGCGATCTGGATCAGCAGGATGGTGAGCGGCGCCCGCTGGAAGTCCGCGCTCCGTCCGAAGGCGTCGAGCGTGACCGTGAGCTGGCTGGTCGCGTATCCGTTGTAGATGCGGAGGTCCTGGTTGAGCGCCAGGATGTCCTCGCGCGCCCGCTCGAAATTGCCCTGGTCGAGCTGGTCGATGTCGGCGAGCACGTTCCAGCGCAGCGTCAGCTTCTGCCCCGGATAGCGCACCGCCAGGTCGCCGAGGACGGCGTCGACGTGCGCGACCATGGGCGAGACCAGGCCCGAGTCGGCGATCGGGGCGGAGGGCATCACGTAGCGGTCGCTGATCGCCGCCCAGAACGACGCGTCCGGATTCTCGACCGCGATGATGCCCGTGAGCACCGCGGGCACGGAGTAGCGCGCGCGCACCTGCAGGTCGCACGGGAGCTGCGGCTGCAGCCCCTGCGGGATGATGCGGTCGCAGTTGTCGATCTCCTCGATCAGGAGGAAATGGTCGCCGGGGGCGAGCCGCGCCACCGCGGCCGCACGGGCGCCCATCGCGACTTCCAGCGGCGCGTCGGGGCCGCCGGGCGCCGGCAGGTGTCCCTCCAGCACGGTGACGTGCTGCTCGAACCCCTCGAGCGCGTAGAGCACGCCAAGCGGGTTGCTGGTTCGCGACTCCTCGCCCGTCCGCCCGATCGTGAGCCGCGCCGACTCGACGACGACCGAGCGTTCGTACGCAAACCATCCCAGCCGCTCGTCGATCCGCTGCTCCACGGCGTCGCGTACGGCGAGGGAGTCGGGCGTGGCCAGCTGCTGCGCCTCGATGCCGGCGCGGATGGAGGGTTCGCCGCGCAGCTCGTCGCGCACGGTGAACTTGAGGCCGAGGTCGGCCATGGCGCGGGCGTAGATGGGTGCGCTGGCCAGCAGGGTCGAAGCCACCAGCACGCCGAGGGCGAGCACCGCCAGCATCCGCCAGCTGGCGAAGACGTGGCGCAACAGCAGCGCCCAGAGGACGGCAAGGCTCCCCATGCGCGCACAAGGGTAGCGGTCCCGGCCCCTTCAGCGCTCCCCCGGGCTTGTACCGTTGCATCGGGCTGAGCTGAGGCTGCCCGCCGACCACTCAGCGTCGCGCCAGCGACGCGCTCCACTCAGGCGGGCCACGCCCGCCGCTCTCCTCAGCGAAGCGCCCCGCGAGCGCGCAGCAGTCGAGCGCAGAATTACGGCGCAAGCGCTCCACTCAGCCGCGCGTTAGCGCGGCGCTCTCCTGTACGCTGTCCGCTGCTCCATGACAAGCTTCGCCTCCCTCCTCCGGATCGTCGCCCAGCGAAGCCTCGCCAACTGGCGGCTGCTCGCCACCGTCATCTTCGGCATGGTGCTCGCCTCCGCCCTCATGTCGAGCGTCATCCTCTACTCCGACGCCGTGCGCGACCTCGGCCTCAGTTTCACCCTCCGCCAGCAGGACCCCCTCGAACTCGACCTCAAGGTCGTCAGCAACAGCCAGCCGGGCGAACCCGACATCTACCGGGAACGGCGCGACACCACCTTCTCGCTGCTGCGGCGCTACGGCGGGGGCATCATCGAGGACACGGGGCTCTACGCGCGCACCTCCACCTTCTTCCTGGCCGAGCCCGGCGTCCCCATCGACTACGACGACGACCTGCGCGCCCGCGCTCACTTCCTCTTCTTCTCCGATGTCGAGGAACACGTGACCCTCGTCGAGGGAGCCGCTCCCACCCCCACGCCCCCCACCACCGACGTTTTCCAGCGCCCCAGCATCGAGGTCTGGATGAGCGCCACCGCCGCCCGCGGCCTCGGCGTCGGCCCGGGCGAAACCTTCGACCTTCAACCCTTCTGGCGCGAGGACGTCGATCCCGTGGAGATCACGATCGTCGGGCTCGTCGAGCCGAACGATCCCGAGGAGGAGTACTGGTTCGGCAACGCCCACCGCCTCGTGGTCGACACCACGCGCTGGCCGACGTTCCCCTTCATCATCGACGAGCGCACGTTTGTTGAGGTGATCGCCCCCTACCTGCCGTCCATCGACGGCACCTTCGAGACCTTCGCCTTCATCGACACCGAGCGGGTCAACAGCCGCAACGCGGAGCGCTACGAACGCAACCTGCGCGCCCTCGACCGCGCGATCCGAGCGGAGCTCGAGCTGTCCGTGCTCCGCACAGAGCTGCCCGACGTCATCTTCGAGTACCAGGAGAAGCTGTTCTTCACGCGGCTGCCGCTCTTCGCGCTCATGCTCCTCATCGTCGGCATCGCCCTCTACTACCTGGTGCTGGTGGCGACGATGCTGGTCGAGCGCCAGGCGGGCGAGATCGCGCTCCTCAAGAGCCGCGGCGCAGGCCTCGGCCAGATCATGACGGTCTACCTGGTCGAGGGGTCGGCGCTCACGATCTTCGCAGTCGTTCTCGGACCGCTCGTGGCCGCCGGCGTGATCCGCCTGCTCGGCCCCACGCCGCCCTTCGCCGACCTGAGCCAGGGCGATCTGCTGAGCGTCACGCTCACCGCCGAGGCCTTCGGCATGGCCGCGCTCGGGGCCGTGCTCGCCCTCGTCGCCCTCCTCTGGCCCGCCTACCGCGCCTCCGGGGCGAGCGTGGTGCACTACAAGCAGAGCCTCGCCCGTCCCCCGAAGCAGCCCCTCTTTCTGCGCTACTACCTCGACCTGGTGCTCGTGGGCGTGGGCGCCTTCCTCTTCTACCAGCTGCGCCAGCGCGGCTCGCTCGTGACCGAGAACCTCTTCGGCGACCTCTCCGCCGACCCGCTCCTCCTCGTCTCACCGGCGCTCTTCACGCTCATGATCGCGCTCGTCTTCCTGCGCCTCTTCCCGGTCGTGCTGCGCGTGGCCTCGTGGGCGCTGCGCGGTCTGAGCGGGGCCACCATCCTGCTCGGCCTCTGGCGCATGGTGCGGAGCCCGCTCCACTACAGCCGCCTCATCCTCCTGCTCCTGCTGGCGACCTCCGTGGGCATGTTTGCCGCGGGATTCCGGGCCACGCTCGACCGCAGCTTCGAGGACCGCGCCGCCTACGAGGCGGGCGCTCCGGGCCGCGTGGTCGATATCCGCACGCCCTCGCGCCTCTCCCCGGAGCGGATGGAGGAGTTCTTCGAGTCGATGGACGGTCTCGGCGAGGCCAGCGCCGCCGCGCGTATGGAGGTCTCCTACGTGCCCACCGCCGCCCGCTCCGTCTCCGCCCAGCTCCTTGGCGTCGGCGAGAACTTTGCCGACGTCGCCTTCTGGCGGAACGACTTCGGCGGTGACCTCCCCTCGCTCCTCGCCGGCCTCCAGCCCGGCGAGGACGCGGAGTTGCCCGACGGCGCCGTCGTGCCCGCCGGCTCCCGCGCCCTCGGCATCTGGACCCGCATCTCCCTCCCCGGCAACGCCGCCCGCCCCGGCATCCGCGTGCGCGACGGGAACGGCCTCCTCTACGAGTACCTGTTCGTGAGCGACCCGGTCGAGGAAGACGACGGCTGGCTTCTCTACGTTGTCGACCTCACCCGCCCCTTCAACCCCCGCAACAGCCCGCCCGACCTGACCGGCGAGCTCGAAGTCGAATCCGTCTTCCTCAGCGTCCGCCGCTTCGCCGCCGCCCCCGGCCGGGTGACCGCCGTGCTCGACAACCTCGTCGCTTACCCCGAGGGCGGGGACCGCGACGACGCCGTCACCATCGAGCCCTTCGAGTCGCTCGACCGCTACCAGTCGATCACCGGCGCCTCGGGGTCGGCGCAAACGACGATCACGCGCGCCGAGGTCGACAACGACCGGGGACGCTACGCCGCCCAGGTCAGCTTCAACTACGACAGCTTCTCCGTGACCGCGGTGGGGCTGCGCCTGCGCCGCTCCCCCGAGCCCCTGCCCGTGCTCGCCAGCGAGTCGTTCCTCGACGCTACCGGCGTCGCCCCGGGCGATACCTTCCCCCTGCGCGTGAACCGTCAGGTGCTGACGGCGCGCGTCGCCGGCTCGTTCGAGCTCTTCCCCGGCTACTACCCCGGCGGCCGCGACCACTTGCTCGTCGCCGACCTGCCCACGCTGCGGGGCGCGGGCGCGGGCATCCCGCGCGTGGCCGGCGGCATCACGCCGAACGAGGTCTGGCTGGGCACCGTCGAGGGGGTCGAGCTCACGCCCGAGTGGCTCGAGGAGCAGGGCATCCGCGCCGGCCAGGTCCACGACGAAGCCGCCCTCTTCGCCCTCGAGTCCTCCGACCCGCTCGTCGCCGCCAGCTGGGAAGGCATCCTCTTCCTCTCCTTCGGCGCGGTCCTGCTGCTCACGGCCCTCGGCTTCATCGTCTTCTCCTACCTGGCCGCGCAGACGCGCTCGCTGGAGTTCGCCATCCTCCGCACGATGGGCTTCTCCGGGCGCCAGATCGTGGGGGTGGTCGGGTTCGAGCAGCTCTTCGTGATCGTCGCCGGGGTAGCCGCCGGCACCGCCCTCGGCTTCCCCCTGGGACGCCTCATGATCGGCGCCCTCGCCCTCACCGAGGACGGCAGCGACGTGGTCCCGCCCCTCCTTTCGCAGGTAAGCTGGGAGACCGTGCTCTCCGTTTACGGCCTGCTCGCGCTCGTTTTCATCGCCACCGTGGCCGCCCTGGCGCGGCTCTACTCGCGGCTGGCCCTGCACCGCGCCCTGCGCATCGGCGAGCTTTAGGACGGCCGCATGACCACCTTCCCCGACACCGAAACCGAGGCCCCTCCCTACATCGTCTGCGAGGACCTCTTCAAGATTCACAAGAGCGACGAGCTCGAGGTTGTCGCCCTGCGCGGGCTCGACCTGAAGGTGCGCGGGGGCGAGCTGATGGCGATCGTCGGCGCTTCCGGCTCCGGCAAGAGCACCCTGCTCAACATCCTCGCCGGGCTCGATCAGCCCAGCGCCGGCCGCGCCTTCGTCGGCGGACGCGACCTCCTCACCATGACCGAGGCCGAGATGGTGAGCTACCGCCGCAAGGACGTCGGCTTCATCTGGCAGCAGACGGGGCGCAACCTCATCCCCTACCTCTCCGCCACGCAGAACGTCGAGCTGCCCCTCATGCTCGACGGCGTCGAGGCCGGGGCAGCCCGCGAGCGCGCCGACGAGCTCCTCGAAGCGGTGAGCCTGACGCACCGGCGCGAGCACCACCCCGAGCAGCTCTCGGGCGGAGAGCAGCAGCGCGTCTCCATCGCCGTCGCGCTCGCCAACCAGCCGCCCCTCCTCCTCGCCGACGAGCCTACCGGCGAGCTCGACGCCATCGGGGCCGACAGCGTCTACGAGGTGCTCGGCGACCTGAACGCTCGCTACGGCGTCACCGTCATCATCGTCACCCACGACCCCGAGATCGCCTCGCGCGTGAACCGCGTCGTCGCCATCCGCGACGGGCGCACGAGCATGGAGATCTTCCGCCGAGTGGAGCAGACAGGCGGCGTCACGCATGTCGTCCACGACGAGTACGTGCTCGTCGATTCCGCCGGACGCCTGCAGGTGCCGCGCGAGTTCCTCGACCGCCTCAGCATCAGCGAGCGGGCCAAGCTCTTCCTGGGCGAAGGGCGCGTCGAGGTGCTGCCCGACCGCGTCCACCGCGTCGGCGGGGAGGACGCCTGATGGCCGGGGCGGCAGTCGAGCTGCGCAACGTCTCCCGCCTCTTCGAGCTGGGCTCGGAGGAGGTCTGGGCCGTGCGCGACATCAGCCTCAGCGTCGAGCCGGGCGAGTTCCTCGCCCTCATCGGACGCTCCGGCTCGGGCAAGACGACCCTGCTCAACACCATCGCCGGCCTCGATCGCCCCACCGACGGGGAGGTCGAGATCGACGGCGAGCGCGTCGATACGATGAGCGAGGCGGAGCTGATCGCGCTCCGCCGCCAGAAGCTCGGCTTCATCTTCCAGTCGTTCGGCCTCCTCCCGCTCCTCTCGGCCCAGGAGAACGTGGAACTGCCCCTGCGCATCGCCGGCGTGCACCGCGACCGCCCCTCCCGCGCCCGCGAAGTGCTGGAGCTGGTCGGCCTCGAGCGGCGCGCCCACCACCGCCCCTACGAACTCTCCGGCGGCGAGCAGCAGCGCGTCGCCATCGCCCGCGCGCTGGTGACCGAGCCCACGCTCGTGCTCGCTGACGAGCCCACGGGCGAGCTTGATTCCGCCACCGCCACCGCCGTCTTCACCCTCATCCGCGACATCTGCCGCGAGCGCGGCGTCTCCATCATCACCTGCACGCACGACCGGCTCGTGATGGAGATGGCGAGCCGCGTCGAGGAGTTGGAGGACGGCCATCTCGTGACCGGCCACCGGGGCGACGTCTGGGGCCGGGTGCAGTCGCGCGAACGCACCCCCTTCGAGGCGCCCGCGGGCGAGGACGAGGCCAGCCAGTCCCTCCCCTCCCTCATCGGCGCCGACACCCGCAACTTCGGCGTGGCCGACACCGAACCCGAGCCGGAACCCGAGCCCGAGGAACCCGAAGAGGTCGACGACATCCCCGAGGACCGCTGGGCGCGCCCTACGTAGCGCCGCCTTGACACTTACTTGACACCATATACGGTGTCAGCCACGCTGGTTCTGTGCGAACGCTCGCGGAGCTGAGGGCTCTCCGCCAACGAGCAGGGAACCTCCGTTCTCGGGAACTCTTCTCGCTCCTCGAGGAACAGGGCTATGCGCGGGAGCGAACCACCGGGGGTCACCACATCTATACCCGTACCGGGGCACGACGCCCCATCGTCGTGCCGGACCGGATCCGCACAGCGAATACAGTTCGTGGCGTTATCAACAGGCTAATTCGAGAACTGGAGGACTGATATGCAAACCGCCGACTACCTCGAACTCCCTTATCACCGCGTCATCCAACCGGACGAGGGCGGGTATTGGTCCGCCCATGTCCTGGAGCTCGACGGGGTCTTCAGCGAAGGCGAGAGCGCTGCCCAGGCGGCGGAAAACCTGAACGTCGCGATGGGCCTCTGGATTGACCATGAACTCGCCGAGGGGCACCCGATCCCCAGTCCGTGGGGCGCCAACCGTTCTGGCGAAGTCCGCCTTCGCCTGCCCAGGTCGCTTCACGCCAGCGCCGCCCTGCGCGCCAAGATCGAAGGAGTCTCGCTGAACTACCTGATCGCCACTGCCCTCACGACCTACCTGACGCAATCCACTGCGTCGTCAGAGAGGGCTGCCAGCTAGAACCCGTCGTCATGCCTCCCCCACCCGTCGACGGTCGTCCGTGAGCTCGCGCTTCAGGTAGAGGCACGTCGCCTCCAGCGACTCCACCTTCGCGGAGCTGACCAGCTCCCACCCCTCCATCCCCAGCGTGCCCAGAATCCAGGTGGTCCTGACCAGCTCGGAATTGAAGTGGACGGACGTCTCCGTCTGACCCGTGGCCCGGTCGCCGTACCGCTCCAGGCTTGCCTCGTCCTGCGCGTGGCTGAACAGGATCCAGCGCCGCGACGGCTGCTCGTCGGTCAGGTACAGCAGCGCGTATTCCCACTGCATCGCCCCGGCATGGTACTCGCGCCCGCAACCCACTCAGCCGCGCGGCCCCGCGACGCATCACTCAGGCGGCGAAGCCGCCGCTCTCCTCAGCCGCGCATCGCGAGCGCGCAGCGGTCGAGCGCACGAATCCATGGCGGCGCTCTCCTCTTTACTCAGCGAGCGAAGCGAGCGCTCTCCTCCGTTACACTCTCCCCATGCCCGTTTTCCCCTCCACCGAGTGGTTCCAGGAAGCCGCCGACCGCCTCAACGCCTCTGACAGCTTCGAGCGGCTCGGCTCCTGCGACGCCGAGGTCGGCGTGCGCGTCGGCGACCGCTGCTTCGCCATCACCTTCGACGCCTTCGCCATCACGGACGTGGCCGAGGTGCCCTGCGACGCGCCCGGCGACCTCGACTTCATCCTCCTGCAGTCGCCCGACCAGTGGCGGGCCATGCTCGAGAACATCAAGACGAACGGCGCCGCCGACGCGCTCTTCACGCTGAACTCGCTCGACCTGCAGCACAGCGACGGCCTCGCCACGGGCGAGGACTACACTCGGCGCGACCTCTTCTACCGCTTCAACCAGACCTTCCAGGAGTACTTCGACATGTCCGCGGAGATGGACACGACGTACGCCTAGCGCCGCGCCCGGCGGTGCCAGCGCCGCCCGCGACCCGACCCGCCGTGCCGTCCCGTTGCGGGCTGCGGCGTGGCCACGGCGATGGCCGCGGCTCCTTCCTCGATGAGGGGATGGAGCACCGTCATCGCGCGGGCGACTTCGCCCGAGACTTCGTGCGCGAGCTCCGTCGTGAGGCGGTCGAAGGGGAAGGGGTGGTGCAGCCGCCGCCAGGTCGAGGTCCACTCCTCCAACTCCCAGTCGGGGCCCAGCTCCCCGAGGACGTCGGCGGCGTTCGCCGCCAGCAGCTCGACCCAGGCGTCGTTCGCCTCGATCGGCCCCTCGAAGTGCAGCCCCGCCTCCACAACGCCCCGTCCCATCTGCGGCTGCAGCTCGAAGTGGACGTGCGGGTTGCCGAAGTGCATCTGCAGCATCGTCCAGCGCACGCGCCGCTCGGGCTGGGGGATGGCCGCCGGGAGCTGCGTCAGGATCTGGTCCTCGCAGAAGTACACGAACTCGCGCGCCTTGAGGGAGCCGTCCCGCTTCGGCATCGCCCCAACTGTAAGCGAACGTGACCGCCCGGCGGTCTACACTGCCACCGAGTGAGCACCGCGCCCGACACCGACCCCACCAGCGCCCCCACGAGCGCCGACACCGGCGGCGGGGCCACTATCGTTGCCGAGGCGAGCGACATCGCCGAGGCGCACATCTGGGTCGACGCCCTCCGCGACGAGGACATCGAGGCCGCCTTCGTCGAGCGCGGCCCGGGCAGCGCCTTCGGGGGCGCGACCCTGTTCGGCTCCTCCTACGCCGTGCTCGTGCCGCGTTCGCGTATCGGCGAGGCCCGCAGCGTCATCGCCGACCTGGGTGGCGGAAGCGCGCTTGTCGCCTACCGAACGGCCGACGAGGAGCGACGGAGCTCACGACGGGCCTTCCTCACCGTCGCGGGACCGATCGCGCTCGTGGCCGTCGTTGCCGTCGTCGTGCGCTTCGCCTTCGGCTAGCAGCCGACGTCAGTCCCCGAGGATCAGGGCGAGCACCTCGCCGCGCGTACCCCGCGTCATCGCCAGCGTCAGGCGGTCGCCGCGGCGCAGCACCGTGTCGCCCGAGGGCGCGGAGAGCCGCCCCATGTGCTCCATCGTCAGGACGCGCACGCCCGCCGGGAGCCCCGCCTCTGCCAGTCGCTTGCCCTCCACCGGCGCCCCCACCGCCACGGTCAGCTCCATGGTGCTGATCTGCTCGTCGACCGGCGTCAGCGGTCGCACCTGTTGCCGAGCGGCCTCCCGGAAGGAGCGCACGAGCGCGCGCGCATCGATCGCGCCGAGCACCGGCCCGTCGCTCCCGTCGAGCACGGGCAGCCAGCGGCGATCGTGACTCGCGAGGCGGTCCAGCGCCTCGTCGAGGGGCGTGTCGGCGAGGACCACGGCGGGCAGATCGGCCGCGAAGCCCTCGACCGGTGAACCCGCGTCGGGGACCGCGCGCAGTTCCTCACTCGTGATCTCGCCCACGAGGCGGCCGCCCTCGTCGATTACCACCCCGTCCGTGCTGCGCCGGCGCTCGAGGCTGGCGAGCGCATCGGCGACGGTGGCCGTATCGCGCACCATGGCCAGGGGAACCACCGCCCGCTGCGCCGGGAGTGCGTCGAGCAGGGGGAAGGCGAAGCGATGGCGGTGGGCCATCGAGTCGGCGCGCGTGGGCACCTGGCTGCGGTAGATGCTCGTGTTCCCCACGAGCAGCGTCGCCACGGCCACCGCCACCATCGCGGGGGCCAAGAGCGAGAGGTTCCCCGTCATCTCGCCCACCATCAGCATCATCGCGAGGGGAGCGTGGGCGATGCTGCCGAAGACCGCGATCATGCCGATGATGACGAGGGGGGCAGGGTCGGCGGGGAAGCCGGGCAGGTCGTGGAAGAGCCGCCAGAAGAGCGCCCCCAGCATGCCTCCCGCGACCATCCCGGGCGCGAAGATGCCGCCCGAGGCGCCGGAGCCCACCGTGAGGGAGGCGGCGAGGATGCGCAGCAACGGCAGCGCGATGATGAGCCAGAGGGAGAAGTCCATCACGTCTTCGGGGGTGATGGAGCGCTGCACCCAGCCGTACCCGATGTGGATGGCCTCGGGGGCGAACATCCCGATGCAGCCCACGAGCACGCCGCCGATGGCCGGCTTCACCCAGCGCGGGGCGGTGAGGCGGTTGAAGAGCTCCTGCGCTCCCTCGAAGCCGCGCGCGTAGAGGATGCCGAGCAGCCCGCAGGCCACCCCCAGCGCGAGGTAGTAGGGCAGCTCCTCGGGATTCTGGAAGGAGAAGCCCGCCGTCCCGCCGAAGATCGGCGTGTAGTCGTACCAGGCGCCGTACACGGCGAAGGCGACGATCGAGGAGATGAGCGAGAGCAGGATCGCGTCGGCCTCGAAGTCGTCGCGGTAGAGGGCCTCGGCGGCCATCATCGCGCCGCCCAGGGGGGCGCGGAAGATGGCGCCCACGCCCGCGCCCATGCCAGCCACCAGCGCCCGCCGGCGCTCGACCGCGTCGAGGCCGAGGCGGTCGGCGATGACCGACCCGATGCCTCCCGAGATCTGCGCCGCCGGACCCTCCCTTCCGGCCGCGCCGCCGCTCCCGATCGTGATCGCGGAGGCGACCAGCTTCACCGGGATGGCGCGCAGGCGAATGCGTCCGCCCCGCTTGTGGAAGGCGTCGATCACCTGGTCGGCGCCCGCCCCCTCGGCCTCTGGCGCGAGGGAGTACACGAGGATGCCGGAGACGAGCGCCCCCAACCCCACGACGATCGGCAGGGCCCAGCGCCGCGTCGGGCCGGAAGCTTCCTGGCCGCCCTCGCCCAGGGGATGAGGCGGGTGGTAGCCCGTCAGGTCGGCAAGCAGGTGCTGGGTGGCGAATTCGAGCGCTTCGAAGAAGAGGATGGCGACGAAGCCGGTGACGACCCCGATAAGGGCGCCCAGCCAGAGGGCGCGTATGACGTCCTGGGTCGTGACGCGGCCGAGCCGGCGGCGCAAACGGCCACCGGCCCGCCTTCTCCAGCGACGCCCCCGCACGCGCCTCACTGCCACGCGCTAAATCGTACGCTTATGACTCCCTCGGGCTACTCCTCATACCGGAAGCGCTTCGCGACGGCACCGCGCTCACCTCATAAAACGCACAAAGCGCGGCCCCCGCGAGGGGCCACGCTTCGTGAAAGGTTGCCGGTGAGGGCTGCTAGGCCTCTTCCTCCGAGGACTCGCCACCCATGAACCTTCGGACCACCACAAAGGCCAGTCCGAGCAGGATGATGGGGAAGGCAATGTACTTGATGGGGCCTGATCGCAGCCGTTCCAACATGACTAGTACTCCTCCGGGAGTGGTCCTGCAGCGGCGGCCATTTCGGGGACTTCCGCCACAAGCGATTCCGTCGTGAGCACCATAGCACTTACGGAGGCGGCATTCTCCAGGGCGGAGCGCACGACTTTCACCGGATCGACGATGCCGAGCTCGAACATGTCGCCCCAGCGATCGGCGGCGGCGTCCCAGCCCTCGCTCTCGTTCTCGAGCCGCTTGATGCGATTGACGATGACGGAGCCCTCGAGCCCCGCGTTGTCGGCAATCATCCAGGCCGGCTCCTCGAGCGCTTCGGCCAGCAGGAGCGCACCGGTGCGCTCGTCGCCGTCCAGCTCGTCGGCGTACTGCTCGACGACTCCCTGGGCGCGGATGAGGGAGACGCCGCCACCCGGGACCACGCCTTCCTCGACGGCGGCGCGAGTGGCGCTGAGGGCGTCCTCGACGCGCGCCTTCTTCTCCTTCAGCTCGACCTCGGTGGCCGCGCCGACCTTGATGACGGCGACGCCGCCGGCGAGCTTCGCCAGCCGCTCCTGCAGCTTCTCGCGGTCGAAGTCACTGGTGATGTCCTCGATCTGCGCCTTCAGCTGCTTGATGCGAGCCTGGATCGCCTCATCGGTGGCCTGGCCCTCGATAATGGTCGCGGCCTCGCGGCTCGCCACGATGCGGCGCGCGCGGCCGAGGTCGGCCAGCGTCGCGGTCTGCAGCTGGCGGCCGGTCTTCTCGGTGATCATCTCGCCGCCCGTGAGGATGGCGATGTCTTCGAGGATGGCGGTGCGCCGGTCGCCGAAGCTGGGGGCGCGCAGCGCGAGCACGTTCATCGTGCCGCGCATCTTGTTCACCACCAGCGTGGCAAGCGCCTCGCCCTCGAGGTCCTCGGAGATGATGACGAAGTCCTTGGTCACCTGCAGCACCTGCTCCATCAGGGGAAGCAGGTCCTGGACGGCCGTGATCTTCTTGTCGGTGATGAGGATGTACGGGTTCTCGATGACGGCTTCCTGGCGGTCCACGTTCGTCACAAACTGGGCCGATTGCCAGCCGCGGTCGAGCTGCAGGCCGTCGACGAACTCCGTCTCGAACTTGATCCCGCGGGACTCCTCGACGGTGATGACGCCGTCCTTGCCGACCATCTCCATCACGTCCGCAATGATCTCGCCGATCTCGGGGTCGTTCCCCGAGATCGAGGCGACGTGCTGGATCTGCTGCTTGCTGAGCACGGGCTCGGCGCGCGAGCGCAGGTGGTCGATGGCCACGTCGAGGGCGCCCTCGATGCCGCGGCGAATACCCATCTGGTGGGAGCCGGAGGCGACCACCTTCACGCCGCCGCGCACGAGCGCCTGGGCAAGGACGGTGGCCGTCGTGGTGCCGTCGCCGGCGATGTCGTTGGTCTTGGTGGCAACCTGCTTCACCAGCTGGGTGCCCATGTTCTCGAAGGCGTCCGCGAGCTCGATCTCGCGGGCCACGGTCACGCCGTCCTTGGTGATGACGGGCGGGCCGTAGTTCTTCTCGATGACGACGTTGCGGCCGCGCGGGCCGAGCGTCACCTTCACAGCGTCGGCGAGGGCGTCGACGCCCTCCTTCAGCTGGCGGCGCGCAGCCTCATCGAAGAGCAGATGCTTGGGGGCCATAAAGCTATCAGGCTCCTTTTTTCTCGGGCCGCCTTAGGAGACGAGCTTGCAGAGAATGTTCTTCTCTTCGAGGACGATGTAGTCGATGCCGTCGAGCTTCACGTCCGTACCGGAGTACTTGGCGTAGAGCACGCGGTCGCCGGGGGCGAGGTCGAGGGCCTGGCGCGTGCCATGCTCGTCGCGCTTGCCGGGGCCGACAGCGATGACCTCGGCCTGCTGCGGCTTCTCCTTCACGGTGTCGGGAATGATGATGCCGCTGGCAGTCTCTTCTTCCTGCTTGAGGGCAGTCACGACGATGCGGTCGGCCAGGGGCACGAGCTCGGTCTTGGTTGCGGTCTTTGCGGGCACGGAGTTCCTCCAAACGCTGTTTTGAAAATGAGCGTGCCGAGCATGCTAGCACTCTCCCGCCGAGAGTGCTAGCGGGGGATCGAGGAGGCGGAGTGGTCCGTCCGCCAAATTTCACCCTCGCGTGAAGGTGTGGTAGCGTCAGTGCTTCGAAGGGAGCCGGGCTTGCGCATCATCCTCCGTCTCTGGGGCTACGCCATCCCCTACTGGAAGATGCTCGCTATTGGCCTTGTCTCCATGCTCGGAGCGGCGCTCTTCGGCATGGGCTCCGCCTTCCTCGCCCAGATCGCGGTCGATGTCGGCCTCAATCCGGTGCGCGAGGGCAGCTCCATCACCTTCACGGGCGACCGCAGCACGCTCATCCTGGCGGCGCTGCTCGTCGTGGGCTTCGCGGTCGCGCGTGGCATCTCCGCCTTCGCACAGACGTTCATCAGCGAGAGCCTCGGCCAGCGCATCGCCTACGACCTGCGCAACCAGATCTACGACACCGTCCAGCGGCTCAGCTACGCCTACCACGACAAGGTCCAGACCGGCCAGATCATGTCCCGCGCCACCCAGGACGTGGAGGCCATCCGCATGTTCATGTCGATGGCCTCGCTACGGCTCCTGATGATCATCCTCATGATCATCGTGGGCGTGGGCGGGATGTTCTTCTTCCACTGGCAGCTCGCCCTCGTGAGCTGCGTCACGCTGCCCATCATCGCCTGGCGCTCCTGGGCGGTTCAGCGCGTGATGCGCCCCCTCTGGGTCGAGATCCAGCAGAGCGAGGCGCGCATGACCGAGGTCGCCGATGAGGGCCTCGGTGGCATTCGCGTGGTCAAGGCCTTCAGCCGCGAGCCCGTCGAGGCGGCCAAGTTCGGTCGCGCCGCCGAGGAGCAGCGCGACCTCCAACTCTCACAGGCAACGCTGATGGCGCGGCACGCGCCCTTGCTCCAGGGCGTTGCCGGCATCCAGGTAGCCGCCACCGTGGGCGTGGGCGCCTGGTACATCACGCAGGGGAGCCTCGCCGCGGGCGAGCTCATCCTCTTCCTCGTGGCCCTGCAGCTGCTGCAGATGCCGGTGCGCATGCTTGGCTTCATGATCACCTCCTTCTCGCGCGCCATCGCCGCGGGCACACGCGTCTTCGAGGTTCTCGACGCCCGCTCCGCCGTCGAGGAGCGCCCGAGCGCCACACCCCTCAGCTCCCCCAGCGGCCATGTCCGCTTCCGCAATGTCTCCTTCGGCTACGACAACGTCAGCGCCGTCCTCAAGGACATCGAGATCGATGCGCCGCCGGGGAAGATCATCGCCCTGCTGGGGCCCACTGGTAGCGGCAAGTCCACAGTCGTGAACCTGCTGCCGCGCTTCTATGACGTGACGGAGGGCTCCATCTCGATCGACGGGGTCGACATCCGCAACTTCACGCTCGATTCCCTGCGGGCGAGCATCGGCGCCGTGCAGCAGGACGTCTTCCTGTTCGTGGGCACGATCCGGGACAACATCGCCTACGGAGCGCCCGGCGCCACGCAGGAAGAGATCGAGACGGCCGCCAAAGCCGCCCGCATCCACGACTTCATCATGAGCCTGCCCTACGGCTACGACGAGTGGGTGGGCGAGCGCGGCGTCACGCTCTCCGGCGGCCAGCGCCAACGCGTCGCCATCGCGCGCACGCTCCTCCTCGACCCGCGCGTCCTCATCTTCGACGACTCGACGGCGAGCGTGGACACGCAGACCGAGTTCCTCATCCAGCAGGCGCTTGCGACATTGATGGAGGGCCGCACGACGTTCGTCATCGCGCAGCGCCTCCGCACCGTGATGCGCGCCGATGAGATTCTCGTGCTCGACCAGGGCGAGGTCGTCCAGCGCGGCACGCACACGGAGCTGCTCGAGGAAGAGGGCCTTTACCGCTCGATCTACGACCTCGAGCTGCGCGACCAGGAAGAGGCGCTGGGCGAGATCGCCGGCGCCACGGCCACCCAAAATGACGCCGAGCCCGCGTCCGAGCCGGAGCCCGCCGGGCTTGCCGAGCCCGCCGGCGGTAGTGGAGGCGCGTCCTAATGGGTATGTGGGGCGGCGGCGGCGCGGGCGGCTACAGCTCCGGCATCGGCGGCCAACGCGGCATGATGCGCGGCAACCGCGGGGTCGACGGCTGGGACGAGGAGTACCTCGGCAAGCCGTACGACGCCGAGGTCGTCCGCAAGATGATCCCCCACCTGAAGCACCGTCGGCGGGCGCTGATCTTCGCGTTCGCCTGCATGCTCATGGTCTCCATCTCCATCTACGTGCCCGCCTTCTTCATCGCCGAGGCCACGGCCGACGCGCTCGCGGGCGACGCCGGCCGCATCCCCATCTGGGCGGGCACGCTCGCAGGGTTGGGCCTGCTCGGGTGGATTGCGGGGATGTTCCAGCAGCTCATCATGGCCCGCGTCGGCACGCAGATGCTCTTCGAGCTGCGCTCGGAGATGTACGAGCACATGCAGGGCCTCTCCCTCTCGTTCTACGACGAGATGGAGGTGGGCCGCATGATCTCCCGCCTCACGAGCGACGTGACCGTCATGCAGGAGCTCCTGAGCACGGGCTCGCTCACGTTCGCCGCCGACATCGTCGGCATCGCCATCGCCGTCACCCTGCTGATGAACTCGGACTGGGAGTTGGCCCTCTACACGCTGGCCGTGGTGCCGCCGCTCATCTTCGTGCTGAGCATCTGGGCCCGCTACGCGCGCGAGGCCTTCATCAACGTGCGCATCCGCATCAGCGAGCTCTACGGGAACCTGGGAGAGAGCCTGGCCGGCGTGCGCACCGTGCAGTCCCTCAACCGGGAAGACGAGAACGCCAAGCGGTTCGACGTCATGAACCAGGAGAACCGCAACGCCAACATCTGGGCGGGAACACTCACGGCGGTGGTGGTGCCCCTGATCGAGCTCTGTATCGCCATCTCGACGGCGGCCGTGCTCATCGCCGCCGGCTGGCGCGCCCTCGCCTCTGGCTCCCTCGATCGGGACGAGGCCGCCGCCATCGTGGGCGCCATCGTCCTCTTCATCCTCCTCATCCTCCGCTTCTTCGAGCCCATCCGTGACCTGGTGATGCAGTACACGATGCTGCAGCGCGCCATGGCCGGCGGCCAGCGCATCTTCGAGGTGCTCGAGACCGTCCCCCGCATCCGCGATCGCGACGACGCCATCGAGCTCACCGACGTCGAGGGACGCGTCGACTTCGACGACGTCCAGTTCCACTACGTCGAAGGAGTTCCCGTGCTCCAGGACTTCGAGCTGCACGTCGAACCCGGAGAGACGATCGCGCTCGTGGGCCACACCGGTTCCGGCAAAACGACCATCACCACCCTCATCAGCCGCGGCTACGACGTCTCCGACGGCTCCATCCGCATCGACGGGCACGACGTGCGCGACATCAAGCGCCGCTCGCTCACGCAGTTCATGGGCGTGGTGCTGCAGCAGCCCTACCTCTTCAGCGGCACCATCCGCGAGAACATCGAGTACGGGAAGCCCGGCGCCACCGACGCGGAGATCGAGGAGGCCTCGAGGGCGGTCGGCGCCCACGACTTCATCGCGCGCCTGCCCGGCGCCTACAACCACGAGCTGCACCAGCGCGGCCAGAACATCTCCGTGGGCCAGCGCCAGCTCCTCAGCTTCGCCCGCGCCGTGCTCGCCGCCCCCCGCATCCTCATCCTCGACGAGGCCACCGCCTACGTGGACACCCAGACCGAGGTCATCATCCAGCGCGCCCTGCGCAACCTCCTCCAGAACCGGACCTCGTTCGTCATCGCCCACCGCCTCTCCACCATCCGCGAGGCCAGCCGCATCGTCGTCCTCGAGAACGGACGCATGGTCGAGATCGGCACGCACGACGAGCTGCTCGCCCGGGATGGCGTCTACGCGCGCCTCTACAAGATGACCTACGAGCAGGAGCAGGACGCCTCCCTCGGCGAGGACGAGGCGGTCATCCGCCGCCGCCGCGGGGATGTCGGCGACATCGGGGACGCCGCTCCGCAGCCCGCCGGCGGCAAGTAGCTCCGTTCGGAAACCCGGCGACTCTCGTGCGGAATCCTGTACGTCTCGTGATGGCTCCTCGCGCACCTGCCGGTAAGCCCCCGGCCCCGCACACCGAGCCACGCCCCGAGCCGTACGCCTTCCGCACAACGTCGGGGTCACAGCAGGCGCCCGGTAACAGGCCTGTTCGCGAGAACCCGCACGCTTCCGTACGGCTCACCGTCACCACCATCCCCATCACCCCTTCGTTGGCTAGGATCGGTTCTGATGTTCGATAGCGTGCTGATCACGGTGGAAGGCGGAACCGGTGGAGACGGCGCAGCCACGTTCCACCGCGAGAAGTTCGTGCCCCTCGGTGGGCCCGATGGTGGTGACGGTGGCCGTGGGGGCCGTATCTACCTGCGCGCGGTCGATGACGTGTACACGCTCGAGCAGTTCCGCGGCCGCCGGCGATTCCGTGCGGGGAACGGCGGTCCTGGAGGCCCAAAGCTCCAGACTGGCCCCCAGGGCGACGACCTGACCCTCGACGTCCCCGCCGGGACCATCGCCTTCGAGAACGAGACGGGGGAACCCCTGGCCGACCTCAACGAGCCGGGGGCGACGGCGCTCGTTGCCTGGGGCGGACGCGGTGGCTGGGGCAACAAGCGCTTCGCGACGAGCACGAACCAGGCCCCGCACTACTCGCAGCGCGGCCACGCCGGCGAATCCGTCGCGCTCCGGCTCGACCTGCGCCTGCTCGCGGACGTCGGACTGCTGGGCCTCCCGAACGCAGGCAAGTCCACCCTCCTCGCCGCCGTCTCCCACGCCAAGCCGAAGATCGCCGAGTACCCGTTCACGACGCTTGAGCCGATGCTCGGTGTCGTCAGCGTCGGTTACGAGCGCTTCACCCTGGCCGACCTCCCCGGGCTCATCGAGGGTGCGAGCGAGGGTTACGGCCTCGGCTTCGAGTTCCTCAAGCACGTACGACGCTGCCGCGTCCTCCTGCACGTGGTCGACTGCAGTTCCATCGACCCGGTGACCGACTACGAGCTCATTGAGACCGAGGTGCGCACCTACGACAACCTGCTCGCGGATATCCCCCGCGTGGTGGCGGTGACGAAGTCGGACCTCGACGAGGAGATCGCGCGCGATGCTGCGGACACGCTCGAGGCGCACATCGGGGCGCCGGTCGCGACCATCTCGGCGCAGGCGGGGCAGGGCACGGACGCCCTCATCGCGGAACTCATGGCGCTGGTCAGCGAGGAACGCGAGCGCGCGGCCTCTCGTCCTCCCGAGGTTCTGCCCGTCGTCCGCCCGCAGCCGGAGGAGCGCTTCACGGTCGTGCGGAAGGGCCCCGGCCTGTTCGCCGTGGAGGGCCAGCGGGTCGTGACCTTCATCGAGATGATGGACTTCGAGATGGACGGCGCCCGCGACGAGGTCGACCGCCGACTGACCCGCTGGGGCGTCGCCCGCGCCCTGCGTCGCGAGGGCGTCGCCGAGGGCGACACGGTGCGGTTCGGCGAGGTCGATATCGCCTGGCGGGAGTGAACGTCCCCGCGCGCTAGAATGGCCTCCCCTGCCCGAAGGAGGCCCTCCCTATGTCCGAGACCGTGCGCTACGAGACCGACGGCGCCGTCGGCGTGATCACGCTGAATCGCCCCGACGCCCTCAACGCCATGAGCGGCGAGCTGCTCGATGCACTCGTCGCCCGCGGTCAGGAGGCGGCGGACGACGAGGCCGTGCGCTGCGTGGTGGTGACGGGCGCGGGTCGAGCCTTTTGCTCGGGCGGCGATCTCAAGAGCATTGGCGCCGGCGACGGGCTCGACCCCCTCGGCAGCACCGCCGTCCTTCGCCGCTTCGAGGAGATCTCGCGGCTGCTCGCGGAGATGCCAAAGCCCACCATCGCGGCCGTCAACGGCGCCGCGGCAGGGGCGGGGTTCTCGCTCGCCCTCGCCGCCGACATCCGGTTCGCCGGCGCGAGTTCGCGCTTCGTGACTGCGTTCGGACGCGTCGGCCTCACGGGCGACTTCGGTGGCAGCTGGCAGCTGGAGCGCATCGTGGGGGTCGCGAAGGCGAAGGAGTTGTACCTCCTCGGCTCCCAGATCGACGCCGCCACGGCCCTGCGCCTCGGCATCGTCAACCGCGTCGTGCCAGATGGCGCCCTGCGCGACGAGGTGATGGCCCTCGCGGCGAAGCTCGCCGCGGGCCCCACCGCCGCCTTCGCGCGCATGAAGCGCAACTTCGCCTACGGCGCGACGCACACCTTCGCGGAGACGCTCACCTTCGAGGCAGGCAACATGATCGCCGCCTCGCAGACCGACGACTTCAAGAACGCCGCTGCCGCCTTCGTCGAGCGCCGCGAGCCGGAGTTCAAGGGGCGCTAGAGGCGGGGCTCCGTCTCCTCATCGAGGCGCATCATGGCCAGCAGGAGCTCCTGCACGTCCACCCCTTGATGGGCTAGCGACACGATCGCTTGTTCCCGTGTCATGCGGGGGTCGTCTGGAAGCTCGACCGCACTTCCGCCAAGTTGGTGAATGAACAGGCCCGCCGCCGCGTCGTACTCGTAGCCGATCTCCGCCAGTGCCAGCCCGACGAACCAGAAGGT
This sequence comes from Chloroflexota bacterium, assembly GCA_026702615.1. Lineage (GTDB taxonomy): Bacteria > Chloroflexota > Dehalococcoidia > Tepidiformales > Tepidiformaceae > UBA2991. Next base: position 137,191 of record JAPPBY010000020.1, read on the forward strand.
GTCGCTAGGCGGCAAGGGGCTGCTGCTCGACAGAAGCGGAGGGCGCTGTTTGCACGCCATCGAGGGTGTAAGAGAGCCCCCGTTCCTCCATGAACCTGTCGAGCGCGGCGCGGCCTTGGCCCTTCGCCCAGCGGACGAGCTTGCGGTTTGCCTCGGCGTTCTTCTGTTCCGCCTCCTCCTGGGTATCCCCGTAGGCGATGAGGCCGGTCTCGACCGTCTGCGAGAACCAGTGATCGCCACGATTCCTGCTGCGCACGGTGACCGTAAAGAAGACCGTGTCCGTGACCGCGTTCGCCATCGTGCACCTCCCCGCCCGGAAATCCTTCGCCGGGCCTCCTATTGTCGGGGAATATGGTTAGCAGTCAAGGTTGCACGCCTACCCTACAGACGGTCGAACGCCTCCAAAATGGGGTTGAAGCGGCCCTCCACCATCGCCTTCTGTTCCTTGTGCGTCACGATGTAGGGCGCGTCCGCCTTGATCGCGTCGAGCACCCGCCGACCGACGATCATCGGGTCGATGGGCTCCGGCGGCATCGCGCCCGCGCGCGCCTCGAAGTCGCCGGGGCCGCCCATGTCCTGGGGGCGGTTGCGGTCGGACTCCATGATCCGCGTGCGTACGCCGCCCGGGCACAGCACCGAGGCGCTCACCTTGGTGTCCGCCAGGTCCACGCGCAGCGTCTCCGTGAGCGCGACCACGCCGAACTTCGCGACGTTGTAGGGGGCGATGCCCTGATGCGCCACCAGTCCCGCGATGGAGGCAGTGCCCACGATGTGGCACTCCTCGTCCTGGTCGACCATCCGCTTCAGGAACGCCTGGATGCCGTAAATGACCCCCAGCAGGTCGACGCCGATCACCCAGTCCCAGTCCGAGTCGCTGAGTGTGTGGGCGGGGCCCATCGATACGACGCCGGCGTTGTTGCAGAGGATGTGCACGCCGCCCATCTCGTCGAAAGCGCGGTCGGCGAGGTTGCCCACCGAGGCGCGGTCGGCGACGTCCGTCTGCACGGTGATGCAGCGAACCCCCTTCGCCTCGATCTCCGCGGCCGTCTTCGCCGCCGCCTCCATGTCCACGTCGGCGATGACGACGTTCATCCCTTCATCGGCGAAGGTGAGGGCCATGGCCCGGCCGATACCGCCAGCGCCTCCCGTCACAACCGCCGTCTTGCCTCGAAACTCGTTCACGCGTCACCTCCGTTGGGCGCGCAGTGTAGCGGAGAAGGGCGCGACGGGCCGGAGCGCTCCGGTATCGTGCGGGCTTACAGTGCGGCGCCGCCGCGTGGAATAGATTAACGAACTACCAGGAGGCCCAGGTGAGGTTAATGGTACGGACATGCGCGGCGGCGCTGCTCCTGGCGCTGGTGTTTGCCGGCTGCGGTGGCAATGGGGAGGAGCCCCCCGCCCCGGAAGCGACGACGGCGACGGCCACGACTGAGGCCGCCGCTGCGCCGGTGACGCTGCACATCGGAGCGGTGCTTCCCGAGACCGGTTCGCTGGCGTTCCTCGGGGTGCCTATCATCGCCGCGGCGCGGCTGGCGGTAGAGGACGTGAACGCCCAGGGAGGCGAGGTCACGTTCTCGCTCGCGGACTCCGCCACCAACCCCGCCACCGGCCTCGAGGGCGCCCGCCGCCTGCTCGGCGAGGGCGCGCACGTCATCGTTGGAGCAGCAGCCTCGGCGGTCTCGCAGGCCTTCGTCCAGACCCTGTTCGACGAGCAGGTCCCCCAGTGCTCGCCATCGAACACGTCGCCCGTGTTCACCGGGCAGGAGAACGCCGCCTATTACTTCCGCACCGTCCCGCCCGACACCGCCATGGCGCCCATCATCGCCGACGTGGTCGTCTCGGGAGGCTCTTCCCGAATCGCCATCATCGGCCGCGCCGACGCCTGGGGGAACGCGCTCGAGCGGCTCCTCGTGGACGAGTTCGACAAGCTCGGCGCCCAAACATTCTCCGTCCTCTACGACCCCGAGACGGCCTCCTACAGCGCCGAGGTGGCGCAGGTGGTGAGCTACGACCCCGACATCGTCATCAATCTCGGCTTCAGCAGCGACGGCTCCGAGACCGTGCGCCAGCTGATCGAGTCGGGTGTCGGGCCCGAGCGGCAGTTCGCTGCCACCGGCCTCTACAGCCCCACCCTCTGGGAGAGCGTGGACGCCTCCAACCCCTCCGTGCTCGACGGGATGCTGGGCATCTCGCAGACGGCCAAGGGGACGAGCGCCTTCAAGGAGCGCCTGACCGAGCGTGCGGGTGACTACCTTGCCTACGGCGCCGAGGCCTACGACTGCGTCATCCTGCTGGCGCTGGCGGCGCGCCTCGTGGGCGACCCCAGCGACGGCGAGGCGATGATGGCCGCCATCGCCCGCCTCACCCACGACGGCGAGGAGTGCACCAGCTACAGCGAGTGCGCGGCCCTCATCGACGAAGGCAAGGACATCGACTACAGCGGTGTGAGCGGGCCGATCAACTTCAGCGAGGAAGGCGACCCCACGGTCGCCGTCTACAGCATCCACACGTGGGAGAACGGCGGGAACGCCGTCACCCTCAGTACCGAGACCGTCGACCTCGCGGCTGAGTAGCCGCGCCGCCTTTACCTTCCACGTCTGGCACGGGAAGGTGCGCGGGCCATAATGGCTCGCAGGGGAGACGTGGTGGCGCAAACGGCAAGGATGGGCACGGCGGGGCGGGGCAGCCGCGCGTGGGTGCTTTACCTCGCCTTCGCAGCCCTCATCGCCGCGCCGTTCCTCGTTTTCACCGTCGGCGGCGTCGAGGTCGACCCCCGCGAAACCCTCAGGGGCGCGGGGGGGCCGTTCATCGCCTTCGCCGCGGGCGTGCTCTCGTTCCTCTCGCCCTGCGTGCTGCCGATCGTCCCCATCTACATCACCAACCTTGCCGGCGCGACCGTCGAGGGTGGCGACATCCGCGCAAGCCGCGGCAGAACCTTTACGCATGCGCTCGCGTTCGTCATCGGCCTGAGCATCATCTTCATCGCCCTGGGAGCGAGCGCCGGCCTCTTCGGCTTCGCCCTGCTCGACTACCAGCCCGAGATGGAGACGGCCGCGGGCGTGCTGCTCATCGTCCTCGGCTCGCTCCTCATCCCAACCTTCACGCGCAAGCCGCCGCTGGTGTCGGCGCTCGCGCTCGCGGTCACAGCCGCTGCCTTCTTCGGCATCGTCGAGTTCGCCGAGCTGCGCGACGAGCCCTGGCGTATGGCGCTGCTCGGCCTCGGGGGGCTGGTCGCCTGGGCGAAGTACTCGGGCTACATCCAGTTCAACCTGCTGCAGCGCACCTTCAAGGCCGACTTCGGCGGTTCCCGCAGCGTCAGCTACACGCGCTCGGCGATGGTGGGCGGCGGCTTCGCCGTCGGCTGGTCGCCCTGCGTGGGACCCGTCCTCGGCTTCATCCTGACGCTGGCCGCCACCTCCGGCGACGCCGCCACGGGCACGTACCTGCTCGCCTTCTACTCCGCCGGGCTGGGGATCCCCTTCCTGCTCGCCGGCCTCGCCGTGGGCGACGCCGCCAAGGCCGTGCGCAAGATGCAGCGCTTCATGCCGGCCGTGGAGGTCGCGAGCGCGGCCATGTTGATCGCCCTCGGCGCCCTGCTCCTCGCCGGCACGGTCACGAACCTGAACGAGTACTTCGACCTCGGCATCGCGGAGATCAACGAGGGCCTGTAGCGGCGTGGATTCTGGCAAAGAAGCAGCAGGCGGAGAAAGAAGACCCTCTACCAGGGCGGCCGGGGGCGTGCGCAGGAACACGCCCGGAGAGAGGGGGCGCCAGCGTTTTCGTGAAGCGGTCAGGCTCGTGATCGAGCGACGGCGCGAGGTTCTGGAGAGACTGGCTAAACACTAGCCCAGGTCCGGGAGAGGAACCGGGATCGCAGTCCGCTCACGGACGAAAGCCCCGAGATCATCACCCTAGCGCGCCGACGCTAACCCCTCTGAACGATCGGATCAGGGGGTTTCCTACGTTGCCCCAGCAAACGACGGTCCCGTCCGTCTTGATCCCGCAGGCCGCGGAGCGGGCCGCGCTCACGGAGATGAACTGTCCTTCGGGCGGGCTAGCCCCGCCAGTTCCGTTAGCACCCCAGCACGCCACTGTGTGATCTACCCGCACGCCGCACGCGAGTTCCCACCCGGCGCTGATTGAGGTGAACTGTCCTTCGGGCGGGCTAGCCTGGCCATACGTGTTGGCGCCCCAGCACGCCACGGATCGGTCGTCGCGTATTCCGCAGGCGAAGTCCAAGCCGGCACTGATGGAGAGGAAGTTCCCGGTAGGGGGAGTAGCAGTAGGCTCACCGCTCATCGCGTCTTTGCCCCAGCAGGCCACTGTGCCGTCTTCGCCGACGGCACATGTGTGGTCGACCCCTGCCGCCACCGAGGGGAAACGCCCCCGCGGCGGCGTGGCCTGTCCGTCGGAGTCGTCTCCCCAGCAGACCACGACACTCTCGTCGGTGACGCCGCATGCGTGGGTCGAGCCAACGCTGACGGACGTGAACTTCCCCGGTGGCGGCATGGCTGCGTCCGGTCCGTTGCTCCAGCAGGCGATCGATCCATCAGCCTTTACCCCGCAACCGTAACCGCCCCCCCACGACACGCTGTGTGCGAGGAACTCCCCCCGCACGGGCCTGCTCAAGCCCTCAACCTGTTTCCGCCATTGCCAGCAGGCCACGGACCTGTCTGCTTGCACCACGCATGCTCGGGTAGCTCGGACGCTGAGGTAGGTGACGCCCTCCAGTTCCTCCCACGGGTGATCCGTTGTCCAGAACGCCAGCGGGAGGATGAAGAAGAGGCTGACCACTACCGCAATTGCCAGGAGGGCTGCCACCAATGCAGTGACCCACCCCCGTCTCCACGGTGGCTCGTAGCCAGGTTCTCTTCGCCGCCACCCGGGGAGACGGCCGAAGCGCTCCTCCAGCATTTCCGCCGGTGGGGGCTTTAGAGTGCCGAAGTCTTCCCCGGTCGGCCCGGTCAACAACATCCCCACGACCGGCATCATAGGGGTGTTGCCAGGCCGCTATTCGCCGACCGGCGCCAGGTCGTCCCGCGACAGGCGCTCGGCGAGCTCGCCGAGCGCCGTCTGGTTGCTCTGCCAGCGCAGCCTCGCGAACGCGTCCTCGCAGGGGAGCCACTCGCAGGCCGTGTGCTCAGCCGACAGGCGCGCTTCGGGCGCCGGCGCCTCGACGGCGAAGTGGTATTCGGGGATGACGTAGAGGTCGTCCGGCCAGTCCTTCCGAGCCGCGAAGGACGTTACGGGAACGCGCGCCTGCGACTGGAGGGCGTACAGCGGGCCTTCGATGCCCGTTTCCTCGCGCGTCTCGCGGATGGCCGTCTCGACCGGCGTCTCCTCGTCCTCGCCGCCCCCGGCGACCCATTGCCAGAAGCCCGCGTCGGCCCGCCGGAGCACGCAATAGAGCGTCTCGGATTCGGGCGCGGGGTAGAACGGGATGACCAGGACGTTGAAGGGCGCGCGCATCCGGCGAACCCTACCCGAGCGGGAGCCGCATGACGTGCCGCCGCGTCCCCAGCCGCCCCACCTCCTCGAACCCTGCCGCCAGAAACATGGGGACGCGCCCCAGATAGCCGTAGCTGGGCGAGTCCGGGTCGACCGGATACGCCTCGAGGGTGGCGGCGCCGCGGCCGCGCGCGTGCTCGATGGCCGCCTGCAGGAGGCGTCGCGAGAGCCCCTGCCCCCGCAGCCGTCTCGGTACGAAGAAGCAGGTTAGCGACCAGACCCCCTCGCGTTCGGTGTCGACGCCCTTCCCGAGCCGCTGGAACGTGCCGACGGGCGCGATCGAGCACCAGGCCACCGGTGCGTCGCCG
>JAPPBY010000018.1 GCA_026702615.1 Chloroflexota bacterium
CGCCTTCGCGCACCTGCCGATCTACGGGCTCGAGGACCTCGGGTTCGTCGGGCGGGGCGAGGCGGGCGCCTTCATCGAGGCGCGCAACACGGCCCCGGGCGGCCCCCTGCCGGTCAACACGAACGGCGGCGGCCTGAGCTACATGCACTCGGGCATGTACGGGATGTACGCCCTGCAGGAGAGCGTCCGCCAGATGCGGGGGACGGCTCCGGCGCAGGTGCCCGATGCGAAGATCAGCGTCTGCCACGGCGTGGGCGGCATGTTCATGGCCTCGGGCACGATCATCATGACGAACCAAGAGTGACTGGTGGCTAGTGACTAGTGGCTGGTGAGAAGGAGCGGGACGATGCGCGAGAACACGGTGAAGGCTCGCTGGCGGGCAGGTGAGGTGGCCCTGGGGAGCTGGCTCTCCCTGCCCAGCTCCCTCAGCGCCGAAATCATGGCGGGCGAGGACTTCGACTACGTCTGCATCGACATGCAGCACGGGGGCATCGACTACCAGACGGCGCTGACGATGCTGCAGGCGATCAGCACGCGCGAGACGATGCCGTTCGTGCGCGTTCCCTGGAACGAGCCGGGCATCATCATGAAGATGCTCGACGCGGGTGCGATGGGGGTCATCATCCCCATGGTGAACAGCGTGGAGGAGGCGCGGGCGGCGGTGGCGGCCTGCCGCTACCACCCGGATGGAAACCGCAGCTTCGGTCCCCTGCGGGCGACGATGTATGCGGGCGGGGACTACTTCGCCCACGCGAACGCGGAAGTCGCCTGCATTCCGATGATCGAGACCGAGCAGGCGCTCGACAGCCTCGATGACATCCTCTCGGTGCCCGGCATTGACGCGGTCTACGTCGGCCCCGCGGACCTGAGCATCACGCTGGGGCTGCCGCCGGGGATGGACAACGGCGGCCGCTTCGAGCAGGAGCGGGTGCGCATCGCCGAGGCGTGCAAGGCGCACGGCGTAATCGCGGGCATCCACGCGAACGCGCAGCTCGCGGCGAAGCACGCGGCGGCGGGCTTCCAGCTCGTGACGATCAGCAGCGACCAGGGCGGCATGCGCGTCGCCGCGCGCGCCGACCTGGAGGTCGCGCGGGGCGGCTAGCCGAGCGCCCCGAGGGTGGTCGGGTGAGCGCTTGAGGCCGGGCCTCATGCGTTTGACCGGGATGCGATGCGCATATCGCGCTATTCCGGGGAACGACTTGCCCGGTGGACGTGCTCTCGGAGCGCTCCATTGATGTCGGTCTGATATCCGCGACCACCGGGAGCATGGGCTTTGAACCACGCGACAATGTCCGCGTCGAGCCTGATCGTGATCTGCTTCTTGACGGGCCGGTAGAAGACTCCACGCCTGGCGTCCGACCAGTCGAGTATCTCCGGAACATCTGTCGTGTCGATCTGGTCGTCGGGCAGAGCCTCCAAAGCCCGCAGCTGTGCCTGCACATCGGGCGGCAGCTCAGTCATATCCTTCTTCATACGCCGTCCTCTCATATCTGGTTGCCTTGCGTGCCGAGACAATGCGCCCGGTCTCTTGCCCGGTAACCGGGTCGATGTCTCGCCAGGTGTGGACCACCATGATGACTTGACCGCCCACCATCCCGACGGTTCGCCACCGCTGCTCACTCAGTGACGGGTCTTCGCGGGTCGCAGACATGGGGTCGTCAAACACAAGAGCGGCAGCCTCGAAGCCAAGGTGGTGCCTTCGAAGGTTGGCCCTGTTCTTGGCTGGATCCCAAGTCCAACGCAGTCGTCAGCCTCCCTTTGGCCACTACACAAGTGTAGTTACACTATTCCGGCGACGCAACTCAGCCTGGCCCTCTTCGCACCAGGCAAACTCACCACAACCGCCCCCTCCAGCCACGCCGGTTAAGCCCCGGTTAGGGAGGGCGTGAGCGGGCCCACAGCGCTCCTTCGCAACCGCCACAACGAACTCCCGAGACCTTGTACGGTGGATCGGGAGGAGTGCCATGTGGAAGCCCGCTCTCCTGCTGTCGATGAGCGCCCTGGTCGTGATGACGGTCCCGGCCCTGCTCCTTACGGTCGTCTTCGCCGATAGCGAAGTCGACTCCATTACCGGCACCGTGCGGTACCTGGACGGGGATGTCGATCTCCCCGTAGGCGCGTGCGTCGAGGTCGTGCTGGTCGACGTGTCCAGCGAGGACTCGCTGGCGATCGCGGTGGGGCGGCAGGTGATCGAAGACGCAAGCACCCTGCCCGTTGACTTCAGCGTGACCTACCGGAGCGACCGGCTGACGCCGGGCGCAGCGCATGAGCTCTGGATAGCGGTCCGGCACGAGGGCGAACTTCTCTACACCACGAGCAGCGAGATCGAGCTCGAACGGTCGGTGGGGGATATCGAGGTGGCGGTGACGCCGCCGCTCGCGATGCCCTAGGGGCCTGCTTCTCCAGCCGCCGTGCGGTCGGCGGCGACCTCCTCGAAGGACGTCGTGCGGGGGGCGACCTCGGCCCCGGAACGAACCCAGTAGGCGCGCCCGTTGCGGGCCTCGGCGGGCTCCTGGCCCTCGAGCAGGTTGCGGGCCATGCGCAGCATCATGCGGCGGAACTCGATGATGGCGACATCGGTCGTGCCGAGGTGCTCCTGCGTGCGGTCGTAGATGGGGCCCTGGCTGTCCTGGATGCAGGCGTCCTGCTCGGAGATGCCCTGCACCCCCGTGAAGCTGGCGGTGCGCTGCGCCTCGCGGTCGATGAGGTAGTCGTTGTCGCGGTTGCGGAGGGGGCGGTAGTCCTCGTCGACCATGGAGTGAATGCTGGCCTTGCCACCCTTGATGATGGCCAGCTCCTCCTCGGTGATGGGGCGGTCGGGGTTCCAGGTGTAGGTGTAGATCCAGCAGCTGTGGTCGTCGATGGGGACCCAGGTCTGGCCGTTGATGTTCTGGCCGCGCTCGGCGCCGGGGGCGAGGCTGTGGTTGGGGACGAGGAACTGGGTGATGCGCCAGTAGAAGCTGTCTTCCTCGGCGAAGCGAGCGCCGCCGATGACGAAGCCGGCGTCGGTGGGCTGCAGCGTGAACTTGGGCGAACCGTCGGCCTTCATGTAGTGGAGGGCCTTCGGGGCGTCCGGGGGGAGCTCGCCGACGAGCATGTGGAGGAAGGAGAAATGGGCGGTGTCGATGGCGCCCTCGACGGACTGCGCCCAGTTGCACTGCTGGAGCTTCTTGGAGACGTAGCGATGGCTCTCGGGAACGTGCGCCCACTCGAACTCGGGCAGCTCGGGGAGGGGCAGGTCGGGCGGGCCCAGGTAGGCCCAGATGTAGCCGCCCCACTCGCGCGTGGGGTAGGCGGCGATCCCGACCTTGTCCCTGAACTGCGACTCGGGCGGCTCGGACGGCATTTCGACGCAGTTGCCATTCACGTCGAACTTCCAGCCGTGGTAGACGCAGCGCAGGCCGCACTCCTCGTTGCGGCCCCAGAAGAGCTCGGCGCGGCGATGGGGGCACCGCCCTTCAATCAGGCCGACGGTCCCGTTCGTGTCGCGGAAGGCGACGAGCTCCTCGCCGAGGACGCCGACGCGCACGGGCGGGCAGTCGGGGTCGGGGAGCTCGCTGGCGATGAGCACGGGCACCCAGAATCGCCGGAAGAGGTCGCCCATGGGCGTGCCTGGACCGGTGCGGGTCAGGAGCTCATTGTCGTTCGCGCTCAGCATTTCTTCTGAACCTGCCCGGCTGTCCGCAACGTAATCATGGCACGCTCCTGCCGAGGGTGCTGGCGCCCGGAACGGGTCAGACCCCGTTGTACTCCTGCGGGTAGCGCCACGGGTTCTCAGGCTGCTCGGCGTCCTCGTCGAGCGTCCACATGGGCAGGGCGAGGCCCTCGGAAACGTCGGCGAAGACCATGCGCATGCGGCTGCCGATGCCGACCTGCTTCACGAGTTCGGGCGGGGCGAGTTCACCGTCGGGGGTGACGAGGTTGCCGGCGACGCGCAGGGCCTCGTGTTCGCTGGGCTCCCCCTTCTGGGTGTCGAGGTCGACGATGAGGATCATGTAGGGGGCGTGCTCGCGGAACTGAGTCTGGATGGCCTGGTGGACCTCGCCGTAGGAGTGCACGGTCCCCCTGGCCTCGACGGGCGTCCACTCGAACTCTCGGTTCTGGCACCAGGGACAGGCGGTCCCGGGCGGGTAGCGCAGGAGGCCGCAGTCCACGCACTTCTGCAGGCGGAAGTCGTGGTCGGCGCAGTAGCCGAAGTAGGCGACGTTCTCGTGGTCGATGTCGAGGATGCTCAGGTTCATCCCGCGGTATTCGCCTTGAGGCATGGCCCTATCCCTTCCGCATGACCATGGACGAGCCGGTGCCCGGCATCGCCCAGCCGAGGTTCATGGAGATGTTGGCGTCGCGGACCTGGCGGCAGGCCCCGCCGGAGTAGTCGTAGGTGTGCTGGCGGCGGCCCTGGTTATCGGTCGGGCAGTAGCAGTCGACCTCGCCGCGGAGCTGGCGCACGTTCTCGATGATCATGTTCATGCCGTGGGTGTAGCCCTCGCAGAGGTGGCCGCCGGAGGTGTTGTTGGGGCGCTCGCCGCCGAGGCGCATGATGCCGCTGCTGACGTAGTCGCCGCCCTCGCCCTTCTTGCAGAAGCCGTAGTCCTCGAGCTGGAGCATGGTGGTGAAGGTGAAGGCGTCGTAGGCGCCGGTCAGGTCGATGTCCTCGGGGCCGACGCCCGCGTTCGGCCAGATGATGTCCTTGATGTAGTAGCCGGCAACAGTCGAGATGGGGCCGTGTTGGAAGTGCATGTCGATGCGCGGCTTGCAGACGCGTCCGGCCACGGCAAGGATGCGAGCGGGGGTGTTGCGGTAGTCGTAGGCGCGCTCGGCGCGAGTGACGATGACGGCTGTGGCGTTGTCGGTCTCGACGCAGCAGTCGAGCAGGTGGAGGGGCTTCACGATCATGCGGCTGTTGAGCACGTCGTCCACGGTGAGGCGCTGCTTGTAGTAGGCCTTGGGGTTGTTGGATGCGTGCTCGCTGTGGATGACCTTGACCATGGCGACCTGCTCGGGAGTGGTGCCGTAGTCGTACATGTGGCGCATGAAGCTGGGGCTGAAGTTCTGGCCGGCGCTGAGCCAGCCGTAGGGGGCGGTGTGGACGGCATCTCCCCCGATGGGGGCGGCCGCGCGCACGCCCGTCCCGCCGATGCGGACCTGGGAGTAGCCGTTCATGGAGCGGAAGACGACGACGGTGTTGCACATGCCCGCCTCGATGGCGCCGATGGCAAGGCCGATGAGGGCCTCGCTGCTGGAGCCTCCGCCGTAGACATCCATGTAGAAGTTCAGGCGGATGCCGAGATCGCCGGCGATCATGGGGGAGGGGGTGGAGTCGTTATTGGAGTACGACATCATGCCGTCGACTTCGGAGGCGGGGATACCCGCGTCCTCCATCGCGTTCTTGACGGCCCAGGTGCCGAGGGCGCGCGTGGTGAGGTTGGAGCCACGGGTGTAGGTGGTCTCGCCGACACCGATGATGGCGTACTTGTCACGCAGGTACTTGGGGGCGGTTGCGTCGACATCAGAGGTCATGGAGCACACTCCCTCGCCGATTCCGACGCAGTCTAGCGGGGCGGGGTGGGCGGTGCAGGCAGCCGAACGTGTGTGCTAGACTGCCGCCCCCAGCTCGTCTGAAGCCGGCTAGAGGACTTGATGGTTCGACTCCTAAGCGGGCCGTGGCGGAGTGACCTCGCGGACGTAGCGTCATCGGCGCGAGAGTCGGTCCTGATCGCTACGCCCTTCATCAAGGAAGAAGAGGCAACGTGGCTTTGTGAGCAGCTGCGTCCCGGCGTCGAGGTGATCACTCTCGCCAACATCAGCACAGACGCTGTTAGCGCCTCAGCGTTGGACCTGGCCGGCCTTCGACGACTCGCCGAAGCGTCTCCTGCCGCACGATTGGTGGCGCTGTCCAACCTCCACGCCAAGGCGTTCGTAGCCGACGAGACCGCCGCCATCGTGACATCGGGCAACCTCACACGGTCGGCTCTCGACCGAAATATCGAGTACGGCGTGCTGTTCCACGAACCGGACCTTGTCCGGACCGTCCGCGGGGACCTCCTGTCGTTCGAGCGACTCGGCAGCCAAGTGGACGCCACAACACTTGCCGAACTGGATCCGCTTGAAACTGAACTCCGAGAGGCGCGCGCCAAGGTGTCCGACAGCGCGCCACGTTCCACGCAGCAGCGATTCAGGGATGCCCTCCGTCAGGCGCGTCCGGCGTTCGCCTCCGTGCAGGTGGGCGACCGGAGCGCACACGCGGTGTTCGGCGACGCCATCCAGTTTGTCCTCGCCCGAGGGCCACAGACCACGAAGGCTATTGAAGAGGAAGTGAGGCAGCTCCTCCCAGATCTCTGTGACGACAGCGAGTACTTCTTCATCAAGGGCGTGCGGTACGGCAAGACGTGGAAGCGGCGCTTGCGGCACTCGCAACAGCATCTGAAACGGAGGGGCATCGTGGCCTACAACCCTCAACACCGAACATGGTCTTTGGTAAGGGAGGGTGATTAACGTGGCCGATGAGATTGACGGCATGAATGTAGAACTTCACTTGCTGATCCTCCGGGGCGGCGTCGAGCCGGAGATGTGGGGTCCCTACTCCAGCGACGCCAAGCGCAGAGAGGATGCGCGCGAGTACGCGACCGAGCACGACTCGGTCGTCCTTATCGATGCAGCCGGGCCGTTCGAAGTGGAGACCCTAAGCTTGTCTGAGTATGCCTAGGCATCGACCTGTATGAGCCTTCACCGCGCCGTGTAGCCGCCGTCGACCGGGAGGGTGATGCCGGTGATGAAGGATGCGTCGTCGCTGGCGAGGAAGGCAGCGGCGGCGGCGATCTCTTCCGGTTCGCCGAGGCGGCCCAGCGGGTGCAGCGACTCGAGGAAGCCGGCGGCAGCCTCTTCGTCCTGGAGGGCCTCCTGGATCATGGGCGTGCGGATGTAGCCGGGGGCGATCGCGTTCACGCGGATGTTGTGGTCCGCGTAGATGAGCGCGAATTGGCGCGTCAGGCCGACGACGCCGTGCTTGGCGGCGATGTAGGCGCCGGAGCCATCGACGGGCGGGAACTCGGTCACGCGGCTGCTGACGAGGCCGACGAGGCCCGCGATCGAGGCGGTGCTGATGATGGCGCCGCCGCCGCGTTCGGCCATGAGGGCGCCGCCGTGGCGAAGGCCGTAGTAGACGCCGCTCAGGTTGACGGCGATGGTCAGGTCCCACTCGGCACGGCCGACGCCAGCGTTGTTGTAGAGGACGTCGAGGCCACCCAGCTCGCGGGCGGTCTCCTCGCAGGCGGCCCTGACCGCCTCCTCGTCGGTGACGTTGACCTGGAGGGCGGCGCTGGAGCCGCCGCCCTCGGCGATGGTGGCGGCGGTCGCCTGGGCGGAGGCCTCGTCGAGGTCGACGCACATGACGGCGGCGCCCTCGGCGGCGAAGCGCAGCGAGGTCGCCCTGCCGATTCCCGAGCCCGCCCCGGTAACAAGCGCGACCTTTCCTTCGAGCCGGTCCATGAGCGTCCCCCTGGCCGCGGTCGCGGCGCCCGATTGTAGGCTCCCGGCGGGCCGCCCCGCGCGGGGCGTACGATGGCGGCCACCTCAAGCGGAGGGCACGGCGTGGCAGAACTGAACGGCGGACAGATCATCGCGCGGCAGCTAAAGGCGGCCGGCATCGACACGGCATTCGGGGTGGTGGCGGGACCCATGATCGAGGTCATGGCGGCGATGGAGCGGGAGGGGATCACGGTGGTGAACTGCCGGCACGAGGTGTCGGCGGGGTTCGCGGCCTCGGCCTGGGGCTGGGCGCGGGGGAAGCCGGGCGTGCTCGTGGTCGGGTCGGGACCGGGGATGACGAACGCGGTCACGCCCATGTACGTCGCCACGGAGAGCGCGATGCCGCTGGTGGTGCTGGGGGGCTCGTCGGCGGGGAATCAGCGGGGACTCGGGGCCTTCCAAGAGGCAGACCAGGTCGCGTTCGCGGCGCCCGGCTGCAAGTGGGCGACGCAGGTCGATAGCCAGGCACGCATCGCGGAGTACGTCCACCTCGCCCTGGGGCGGGCCCTGAACGGGCGACCCGGGGCGGTCTACCTCGACTTCCCCGCCGAGCTGATTCGCACGCCGTTCGAGGAAGCGGACGTCGAGTGGCGCACGAGCGAGCCGGAAATCTCGCGGCCCCACCCGGACCCCGCCGCCCTCGAAGCGGTCGCGGACATGCTGGCGGAGGCGGAGCGGCCGCTCGTCATCATGGGGAAGGGCGCGGGCTGGGCGGAGGCGGGGCTGCCGCTGCAGCGGCTCGTGGACCGGGGCATCCCGTTCGTGTCGTCGCCGATGGGGCGAGGCTCGATTCCCGATGACCACCCGATGTTCATGAACGCCGCCCGCTCGGCGGCGCTGGGCGGGGCGGACGCGGTCCTGATGGTGGGCGGGCGCTTCAACTGGGTGTTCCAGTTCGGAAAGTCGCCGCGATTCGCCGAGGGCGCGCGCCTCGCCCACATCGACATCGTGGCGGAGGAGTTCTACAGCGGGGCGGACGTCGAGACGGGCATCGTGGCCGACTGCGCGATCGCCGTGGAGCAGCTCAACGGGCTGCTCGACGGACGCAGCCTGCGCGTCGCGAGCAGCGACTGGGTGGGGACGCTGCAGGAGTCGCGCTCGCGCAACGAGGCGAGCTCAGCGGAGGCGATGGCCTCGGACGAGGTGCCCATCAACCACTTCCGGCTGCTGCGGGACGTGCGGGACTGCCTCGACCGCGACGCGACGGTGACGGTCGACGCGGAGCTGACGATGGGCGTGGCGCGAGCGGTCATGCCGAGTTTCGGGTCGCGCCTGCGGCTGAACTCGGGCACGACGGGCTGCATGGGCACGGGTCTGCCCTACGCCATCGGCGCGAAGCTGGCTCGGCCGGACCAGCAGGTGGTGGCGGTGCTCGGCGACTACGCCTTTGGCGCCGCGGCCATGGAGGTGGAGACGGCGGCGCGCATCGGCTGCAACGTGGTCATCGTCGTGTCGAACAACGGGGGCATTGCGGGCCACTCGATTCAGGACCGGACGTTCGCGCCCGACGCGCCCCCCATCGCCGCCCTCCTCCCCGTCGCCTACGAGAAAACGGTGGAGATGGTGGGCGGCTGGGCGCGACGCGTCGAGGATCCGGCGGACATCGCGCCCGCCGTCCAGGAGGCGTTGGCGGCGAACACGGTCGCGCTGGTCAACGTGCTGACGGACCCGAAGGGCCGTCGGTCGGGGTCGGCGTACCTGGGGTAGAATTGGGCGCTTGCCTAAGCCCTTTAGGGGTATTCCTCCCGAGGTAGAACATGCCCGAGTCCTACATGGTTCAACTCACCCTTCGGTCTGCCGACGATGGAGGACCGGTGGGTCGACAGCTCCTTCAGGCCGTGGCGGAAGAGGTTCTTCACTGGGCCACTGGGGCGGAGGGGCTGCCAGAAGGGTCTGAGTTCCCGCACCGCGGGGCGTGGACGAGCGCACGGTTGGGCACGTACGACGTTGTTGGCAGGGCTGACGAGGACTTGGAGTGGTGGGAGATTGAGTGGGTGAGGCCCGACGCCGAGAGGGACGCACTGTGGGTGAGTCAGATTCAACTGGCGACCAAGGGTAAAGACGTTGAAGGTCGGATTCGAGTCACGGGGCGTGCCCAGCCGGGGAAGATTACGCCGAAAATCATCTCAGTACGGCGACCGAACGTCGTCCCTCGGCTCGTTACGAGGTTTCACGCCACGTACTACGGCGACCGCGTCGATGCGATGCCCGTCTCCCCTATCTCCGCACAACGGGTGGGGCGCTTGGTAGAGCGTCTTGAGGATCCTGAGCGACGCCTCCCCCTAGTGCTCATCAGCGTGCCCCGCGAGGCCTCCAAGCCTCTCGTAGTACCAGAATACGCGGCTGACCAGTTGGCAGGCCTCGCCGAAGTTGCCCTACTTCAGGACGAGTCAGCGTCCTGGCAACTCACGGAGAGGGTGGGGAAGCCCCTCTCTTGTTTCTGGGGAGCCGTCCGGTTGTATTGGCCAGGTTTCATGCTAAAGACCGATGACCCCTACTCCCACCGCTTATGGCTCTCAAGGCGCATTGAGATGCAGGGGCCGCACGGAGTGGTCGACCAAATCTTCAACATGCTGTGCTCTAGAGTCGCGCGCGCAACAGGTGACATGACCCTCTGGAAGGAGGTGCGGGATGGCATCGTCGCGCGCACTGAAGCCGAGACACGCAGGCGACTCCAGGAACTTGGGGCAGACAGTGAACTCCTTGCTCTAGCTGAGGAGGAAATCGAGGCGGCAATACTAGCTAGAGAACGCTCAGACAAACTCGAGGAAGAACTCAAGGAAGCGCAGCAGCGGATCGGCAAGCTCGAAGAGGAGCTAGAAGCCCAACGCGAGCAGTGGACGCAGTTCCAAGCGTACTCCACGAGCCGTGTTGGAGAGGCTGAAGAGTCTCCCACGGTTGAGAGCATCTTGGGCGCCGTCGAGACGGCCCGCCAACTCCCAAATATTCGGGTTCTCGACAGCGCAGTTGACTCGGCCCGCAGATCACAGTCGAACAGAGGGCCCGACCTCTACAAGGTCTTCTGCGAGTTGGATCGCCTAGCCGTCGCATACCGCGGAGGGCTGGGGACAGGGGTCAAGGAGTGGCTCCGCGAGCAGCTCCCTAGTGTGCCGCACGAATACGCTTCCGATCTCAGCGACACGACGACTGGCAAGAGGGAACAGACCTACACATTCGGCGGCATCTTCATGCCGAAGCATCTCAAGTTCGGAGGCGGCTTCAACACGCAGAACCTGCTACGCGTCCACTTTGAATTTGAGTTCGACGACGATCCTCCGCGTTGCGTCATTGGTCACGTCGGCGAGCACCTGCCGAACGAGATGTCGTGAGCATTGGGGCGTACCCGGGGTAGGGGTACACTTCCGCCCATGACTGATACGCCCACCCCGCACATCCGACTGGCGACCGACGAGGAGCTGCCGGAGGGGTTGCGTGGGCGTGGCGACGACTTCACGCGGGTGTTCGGGCACAACTCGGCGCTGTTCGAGCGTTGGAACGAGTGGTACCGCCCGCTGATCCGGGACGGCGCCGTCTCGGCGCGTCTGAAGGAGATGGTGCGGCTGCGGGTCGCGCAGCTGAACGCGTGCGACTTCTGACAGGCCGCCCGGCTTCCCCTGTCAGGGGAAGGTGACACCCTCGAGGAGAGCACCGTCGGCAAGATTGCGACGTGGGGCGACCAGGACTTTACTGAGGCCGAGAAGGCCGCGTTCCACTACGCCGAGCGGCTGTTCGTGGACCACGCCAACATCGACGGCGAGCTGTTCGACGAGTTGGCCGAGCACTACACCGAGGAGCAGATCCTTGAGATCGGGTGGGCGGTCGTGAGCTACATGGGCTACGGGCGCCTGATTCACTCGTTCGGCCTGAAACCCTCCTGAGGAGAACCGCAAATGACCTTCGATTCCAGCGTCTTCGGCGAGGACGCCATCAGCCAGGAGACGCGCGAGTTCGTGGCCGCCTCGATGGCGATGCGCGAGCAGATGCCATCGATGGAGAACACGGATCTCGTGGAGCTGCGCCGCTTGATGGACGAGGGCGGCGGGGCGTTCCCCGTGCCCCCGCCCGTCGACCGGGCGGAGGACCGCACCGTGCCGGGCATGGGCGAGGGCGCCTCGATCCGCATCATCCGGCCGGAGGGGCGCGCGCCCACAGGCGTTTACCTCGACATCCACGGGGGCGGCTGGGTGATCGGGCGGGCGCGCATGAGCGACCAAGCCAACCTGGCGCTGGTCGAGGCGTTCGGCCTCGCGACGGTGAGCGTCGACTACCGGCTCGCGCCGGAGCACCCGTATCCCGCGGGTCCGGACGACTGCGAGGCGGCGGCGGTGTGGCTCGTCGAGAACGCGGCGGCGGAGTTCGGGACGGAGCGGCTCCTGATCGGGGGCGGTTCGGCGGGCGCGCACCTGGCGGCGGTCACGCTGCTGCGGATGCGGGACCGGCACGGCTACACGGGATTCATCGGGGCGAACCTGGTCTACGGTCCGTACGACCTCTCGATGACGCCGAGCCAGCGGCTGGGCGTGGGACCGGAGGGCGGCCTCGACCGGGCCGCGATCGATCGGTTCTACGAGATGTTCATCCCCGGGGTGGATACGACCGACCCGGACGTGTCGCCGCTGAACGCGCACCTGCAGAACATGCCGCCGGCGCTCTTCACGGTGGGGTCGTACGACCCGCTGCTGGACGACTCGCTGTTCATGCACGCGCGCTGGCTGGCGGCGGGCAACGAGTCCGAGCTGGCGGTCTACCCCGGCGGCCCGCACGGCTTCGACGCGGCGCCGATCCCGATCGGGCAGGAGGCGCGGGAGCGCGTCTTCGCGTTCATCGGGGAGCGGCTCGGCCAGTAGGGCCTAGCCCAACAGGACCTCTCGACCGCCCGCGAGGGCGACGGCCGCGCGGACGGACGGCGCGGACGCGGAGGCGACGCTCACACCGGGAACCTCGCCGCCCAGCCAGTCGCGGATAGCGCCTTCGTCGCCGGCAAGTTCGACGCGGGCAAAGCCGGTCGGTCGAACGCGGTGGCGGGCGTCTCCGCGGGCGGGGTGCAGGTCGGGGGGAACCTGCCAGTCGATGAAGAACGTGCGGGAGGGGTCGGCCATGGCCTCGGCGAGGCCGGCGAGCCGCCAGGTAAGCGTCACACCACCGGGGGCGTCGCGGGACATGGGGAGGGGGCGCAGGCCGAGCCGCTCGGCGGTGGCGTCGAGGCCGGATGCGTCGGTGCGGAGGCAGAGGGCGGCGACGCGGTCGCCGGCGGCGGTCTGGTCGCGGAGCCAGGCGCCCATGGGGCTGGCGGCGGCCTCGTCCTCGTCGACGATGCCCATGATCTCGATGTAGGCCTCACCCAGCGGCACGATGCGGTTGCCGGTGCCGTGTCCGGCGTGCCTGCCGCCGGGCAACGACACGAGTCCGTGGTCGCGTTCGAGGCGTGCGGAGGTAGCGTAGATGTCGGCCGTGGCGAGGATGACGTGGTCGATGGCGAGTGGCGTCATGCCTGCGATGGTAGAGAATTCGGGCGCGTCCAGGGCGGCGGCTTGCGGGGGCGGGCCGGGGGCGTCAGGATCAGGGTATGAACGAAGAGATTTTCCGCGAGATCCAGACAGCGCTCGACCACGAAGAACCGGTCGTGCTGGCGACGGTCGCGCGGACGCGCGGCTCCACGCCGCGCAAGACGGGCGCGAAGATGGTGGTTCGCAGCGATGGCTCGTTTTTCGGCACCATCGGCGGGGGCTGCGGGGAGGCTGAGGTGTGGCAGGAGGCGATGGAGGTGCTGGAGGACGGCTCTCCACGCATCGTCACGGTCGACCTGACGGAGCCGACGGACGGCGAGGACAAGATCTGCGGGGGCGTCATGGACGTCTTCGTGGAACGGCTAACCTGAGGCCGGCTCCACGGGTCGCTCCTGATCGATTAGCGCCGCGAGGGGTAGCGGCCGGCGGCAACCCTTACCGGGATTGCGCTTTCCCCCATTGCAGCATCATGTACCATGATTGAACTGATTCCCCGGCGTGAGCGGGGGGACGAGGAGGGCGTTATGCCTGGTCCGCTGCTTATCGGTCCGCTTGGGCCGCTGGAGCTCGCCATCATCGTCGGCGTCATTGTCTTGCTCTTTGGCGTCGGGCGCATCAGCAGGATCGGCGGCGATCTGGGCTCCTCGATCAAGGAGTTCCGGCGCGCCGTTCGGGAGGACGACGAAGGGGAGGAAGAGGGCGCCACGGAGGAAGTGCAGGCGCAAGTCCAGCCGGAGCAGGCGGCGCCGCAACAGCCGGTTCAGCAGGCTGCCCCGCCCGCCCAGCAGGCCGCACCGCCGGCAGCGGCTCCGCCGGCCGACTCCGCCCCGCAGGGCGACAGCACTACCCGGAACGTCTTCTAACCACCCTCGGGTCCGAACACCCAAACGAGTCCCACGCAACGTCATGCGCAATCCAGTCCGGTTCCTGGCCCTTAGACTCCGCAATGGTAACGGGAGGCACTCGTCGGTCGAGGCATCTCCCACCGCGCCACGAGAGGCACGTGGACCCGCAGCTTCGGGGACCGAGGCGGATGCACAGCCGAACGAGACCGTCTGGTACGTGAACGAGGTCTACCAGGACATCTGGGACAACGAAAAGGATGCCGTCTACGACGACCTGCCAGCTCGGTGACGTCCTCCTGCTGGAAGTCGCCTACACCGACCTGCGGGGAGCAAAAGGCGGCCCGCCGTCGTTGTCAGCAACGACGAGTACAACGAGACCGGCGCCGATGCGGTGATCGTGCCGCTCACTGCAAGCGCGACACGTCTACGAATGGGTGACTACCAGATCGCGAGTTGGTCGAGCGCGGGCCTGGTACGACCTTCCGTCGCCAGAGCGAGACCCACGACGGTCGCGAGCAGCAGGATTGAGCGGAGGCTGGGCCGGCTTGCGACGGCGGACCTTGAGGGTGTGCTCGCCGGCTTGCGAGCGATTCTCGGCTGAGTTGCGCGCGGCGCGAATACACCGAAGCCCCCGTTTCCGGGGGCTTCGTGCTTTCTACCGTCGCTCCTGAGGTCTGGCGGGCGGCCGACTAGCCCCCTCGCGGCGAGAACCGCGCGGAGGCAACGCCCGGAGCCGGCTTCAGGATGAACCGCCGGCGACGGCGGGGACGATGCTGACCTCGTCGCCATCGTTGATGGTGGTGGCGAGGCCGTCCTCGAAGCGGACGTCCTCGCCGTTGATGTAGACGTTCACGAAGCGGCGCAGCTCCCCTTCCTCGTCGAGCATCCGCTCGGCCACGCCCGGGAAGCGCGCCTCGAGGTCGGCGATGCAGTCCGAGAGCGAGCCGGTGACACCGTCGACGGTGGGCTGGTCGCCGGTGAGGGGGCGGAGGGGCTGGGGGATGAGGACCGTTGCTGCCACGTGATGGTCTCCGTTCGTTGTGTGGTTAGCCTTCGATGACGTCGCCGGTAATGGGGTCCACACGGACGCCCCGGCTCTCGGCCCAGGCGACGCTGCGTGCGATCTCGTCGGTTTCTCCTTCGAGCTCGAGGATGACCCAGCCGGTGCTTTCGTCGACATCGGCCATGCGGATGTTGGTGATGACCTCGAACTGCTGCCCGATGAGGTAGATCACGGGCTCCTTGATCAGGTCGGTCGGGAAAGTGAAGCGCAGGCGCTGGACAGCCATCAGGCAGGTACCCCCTCGCGGTCCCCGTAGGCGGCCTCGAAGCTCTCCACGGTCGCGTCGATTTCGAGGGCCGGGCCGAGGCTATCGGCAACGGCCTCGGCGGTCTTGAAGCCCGCGCCCGTGATGAAGGCCACCACAAGCTCGTCGGGGTCGATTCTACCGGCGGCGGCAAGCTGCTTGACGCTGGCGATGGTCACGCCGCCGGCGGTCTCGGCGAAGATGCCCTCGGTCTCGGCGAGCAGCTTCATACCGGCGACGATCTCGTCGTCGCTGACGGAGGCGCAGGCGCCGTTCGTTTCCTTCAGCTGGACGAGGCTGTAGTAGCCATCGGCGGGGTTGCCGATGGCGAGCGACTTGGCGATGGTGTCGGGCCGCTGCGGGCGGAAGTTCATGCTGCCCTCGGCCCAGGCGGTGGCGACGGGCGAGCAGCCAGTCGCCTGCGCGCCGCTCATGCGCGTGTGCGGCTCGTCGATGAGACCCGCCTTCGCGAACTCGTTCAGTCCCTTGAGGATCTTGACGAAGAGGGAGCCGCTGGCGATGGGCACCACGCAGTGGTCGGGCGCGCGCCAGCCGAGCTGCTCGGCGACCTCGTAGCCGAGGGTCTTCGAGCCCTCGGCGTAGTAGGGGCGCACGTTGACGTTGACGAAGGCCCAGTTGCGCGTGCCGGCGAGCTCGGCGCAGAGGCGGTTCACGGCGTCGTAGTTCCCGGCGACCTTTACGAGGGTGGGGCTGTAGATGCTCGAACCGAGCACCTTGCCCGCCTCCAGGTCGTTGGGGATGACGACGACGGCCTCCATGCCGGCGGCGGCGGCGTGAGCGCTGACGCTATTGGCGAGGTTGCCCGTGCTGGCGCAGGCGAGCTTCTCGTAGCCGAGCTCGCGGGCGCGGGAGCTGGCGATGGCCACCACGCGGTCCTTGAATGACCAGGTGGGGTTGGCCGTGTCGTTCTTGATGTAGAGGTTGGGGAGCCCCAGCGCCTTGCCGAGGTTCTTTGCGTGGATGAGGGGGGTGAACCCCGCCCCGATGTTGATCGCGGCGTCCGCATCGCAGGGCAGAAACTCGCGATAGCGCCAGAGGTTGGCCGGACGCGAGGCGATGGTCTTGCGGGAAACGGAGGCCTTGATGCCGTCGTCGTCGTACAGGACCTCCAGCGGTCCGAAACAGAAATCGCAGACGTGGAGCGCTGCGAGGGGGTAGTCGCGGCTGCATTCGCGGCAGCGCAGGTTTTGTGCGTAAGTCATGCCTTTCTCTCGTGCATCGGGTGTCGCGGTGGTCGGAGCGCCCGAAGGGGCGCACGCCAGCGCGAGGCGGTGTGGTCGCGAGGGTGGTCCCCTAGAGGACCAGGGACATGAACATTCGGCCCAGAGGTGCTGACATCTTCTCTCCTCGTGCGCGGGCCGGGTCCTTGAGCACTGGCGCTCTCATCGTTCTCCCCTTCGGGGATTCCGGCTTTGGCACCTTGTCTCCTGGGAGACAGGTTGCCCGGGCTTCACGGGGCCGGTTCCCTCCACCCGTCTGGATAAGGGCGGCACGCAGGCACTACTTGACGGAAACGGTACATCCGATCGGGTTGTGAGGGAAGGGAGGGGGCCCGCGACGCGCCCCCGGTCGCGCCGGATCGAAGTCCGTAGACTCGCGGGGATGGAACGCGAGCATTTCCGCGATCTGGTGCACGAGGCCGTCGAGTCCCTGCCGCGGGAGCTGCTGACGCGAATCCAGAACGTCGACATCGTGATCGAGTGGCGACCGACCGCGCAGGACCGGCACGCGGCGGGCATCGGACCGGGCAGCACCCTGCTCGGGCTCTACCACGGCGTCCCGCTACCGGACCGCGGGGAGAACTACAACCTCGTCCTGCCCGACAAGATCAGCATCTACCAGGGGCCGATCGAGTCCATCTGCCGGACGGACGACGAGGTGCGAGAGCAGGTGCGGACGACCGTTCTGCACGAGATCGGGCACTACTTCGGCATCGACGACGACCGGCTGCACGAGCTGGGAATGGGGTAGTGAGGAAAGCGCCGCGCTCGCGCGGCTGAGTGGGGGAGTGGAGAACTCCGGCCGCGGGCCGCTAGTCGTCGAGGGCGCGGCGGGCGAGCTGCTCGAGGGCGCGGTCTTCGAGCGGGGGGTTGTGGAGGCCGGCGCGCACGTCGCGGTAGTAGCGCTCGATGGGGCGACTCTTCTGCAGGCCCACACCGCCGACGACACGCATGGCTTCGTCGACCGCCTCGATGGCGTTGTTGAGCGCGTCGACCTTGGCGACGGCGACGCGGTCGGCGGCGGGCATGCCACTGTCCTCGCCCGACTCCCAGGCGGTGGCCGCGTCGGCGATGAGGGCGCGGTTGCGTTGCAGGAGCAGGTCGATGCGGGCGACGCGGCGGCGGACGCCGGGGAACTCGGAGATGGCGCGGAGGCCGGTGGGAGTGCGCTCGCGGGCGAAGGCGACAGCGTAGTCGCGGGCGGCACGGGCGACTCCGGTGGTGGTGGCGGCCACGCCGAGGGCGAACCAGACCCCGCTCGCGCGGCCGCGGGGGCTGGGCGTGGCCTTGTTGCGGTAGCCGAGGAAGCGGTCCTCGCCGAGGCGCACGCCCTCCAGCACGAGGTCGTGGCTGCCGCTGGCGCGCATGCCGAGGGCGTCCCAGGTCTCGTCGATACGGATGCCGGGGTCGTCGCGCAGCACCATGAAGTCGGCGATGTCGGGGGCGCCGCCGTCGGGGGAGTCGAGGCGGGCGAGGACGGGCATGTACCAGAGCTCGGGGGCGAGCGTGACAAATGTCTTGCGGCCTTCCAGCACCCAGCCGCCCTCGACGGGTGAAGCAAGTGTGTCGGGGATGCCGCCCCCGGCGGGGCTACCCAGCCCCTCCTCGGTGGCGGCGGTGTTGACGAGCCTGCCCTCTTCGACGGCGCCCCGGCAGAGCTCGTCGAACCACTCGGGCGGGTAGACGTGGGCCTCGCGTTCGGCGCCGAAGCGGATGAGGTGCATGTTGAGGGAGAGCGCGGTTGAGCCGTCGCCAGCGGCGAGCGCTTCCTGCACGCGCACGAACCCGGAGAGGGGCAGCTCGAAGCCGCCGTGCGAGCGCGGCACGGTGAGCTTCATGAAGCCGGCTTCGCGCAGCTCGGCGAAGTTCTCGTGGGGGAAGGAGCCCTCGCGGTCGTGGCGGGCGGCGCGCTCGGCGAAGCGCTCGGCCAGGGAAGCGGCGAGGGCGACCCAGTCGGGCTCGGACATGGCCCGCAGTCTAGCGGCTCGCCCGGCGGAGGCGAGCGATCCGTTGCTATACTCATCTTTCGCCGCCTGACCTGGCACGGAGCGAAGACTTGGAAGAGCCGAAGCTCGTTTCCCAACGAATCATCGAGAACGTCGAGAAGGTCATCATTGGCAAGGACCGTGAGCTGCGACTCGCGATTACGGCCCTGCTCTGTGGTGGCCACATGCTCGTGGAGGACGTCCCCGGCGTGGGCAAGACCATGCTCGCGCGGGCGCTGGCCCTTTCGACCGGGTGCAGCTTCAAGCGCATCCAGTTCACGCCGGACCTGCTGCCCAGCGACGTGACGGGCGTCTCCATCTACAACCAGAAGTCGATGGACTTCGAGTTCCGCGCGGGGCCGATCATGGCCCAGATCGTGCTCGCCGACGAAATCAACCGGGCTACGCCGAAGACGCAGTCCTCGCTGCTCGAAGCGATGGAGGAGCGGCAGATGTCGGTGGACGGCGTGACGCACGTGATGCCATCCCCCTTCATGGTGATGGCGACGCAGAACCCCATCGAGTACGAAGGCACCTTCCCCCTGCCGGAGGCGCAGCTCGACCGCTTCCTCATCCGCGTGAACCTGGGGTACCCGAGCGCGCAGGACGAGGTGACGGTGCTCGACGAGCAGCAGGTAAACCACCCCATCGACGCGTTGGAAGCGGTGACGGACGCGACCGAGATCCGGCAGCTGCAGCGGGCCGTGCGCGAGGTCTACATCGACCCGCTGATCAAGCAGTACATCGTCGGCCTGGCGGGAGCGACGCGGACCCACGAGAACGTGTACCTGGGCGCCAGCCCGCGCGGGTCGATCGCGCTCTTCCGCACGTCGCAGGCGCGCGCCCTCCTGGAGGGGCGCGACTACGTGACGCCGGACGACGTGAAGGAGCTGGCCTTCGTGACGCTGGGACACCGCGTGATCGTGAGCCCGGGGGCTCGCGTGAAGGGGGCAACGGCCGCCGACGTGGTGGCCGACTGCCTGGCGCGCGTGCCCGTGCCGGGCGCCCGCGCCCGCGCCTGAGGTTTCCCGTGCTGTGGCGAGTGCTGGCGTGGCCCTTTGCGCCGCAGCGGCGCACGCTCACCGTGCTGCTCGTCATCCTCGTGGCGGCGGTGTTCATCGCCACGGGCACGGGCTTCTGGCTGCTCTACCGCATCGCCTACATCCTTGCGATGGGCATTCCCGCTGCGCTCCTTCTGGCCTGGCTGAACACGCGCGCCCTTGAGGTGCAGGTGGAGCGGCGAACGCTGCGGGGCCAGGTGGGGCAGGAGGCGGAAGAGCTGATCGAGGTCCGCAACCTGAGCTACATCCCCAAGATGTGGGTGGAGCTGGAGGACCCGAGCGAGCTCCCGGGGCACACGTCGAGGCGGGCGGTCGTCATCCCGAGCCGGGGGCTGCGGAGCTGGGTAGTGAGCACCACCCTGCAACGCCGCGGCCTCTTCGACTGGGGACCGCTGCGCGTGCGCGGGGGCGACCCCTTCGGCATCTTCTACACCGAGCGCGACTACGGGGTGCGCCAGCAGATCCTGGTCTATCCGCGGGTGGTGGACCTGCCCCGCTTCCAGACGCCGCCCGCGAGCCTTCCGGGCGAGGGCCGGTTCCGCCGCCGGACGCACTACATCACGCCGAACGCGAGCGGCATCCGTGACTGGGCCCCGGGCGATCCGCTGAGCCGCATCCACTGGCGCTCGACCGCCCACACGGGCGAGCTGATGGTGAAGACGTTCGAGCTCGACCCCACCAGCGATATCTGGGTGATCGCGGACATGGAGGGCGCCATCCAGGCGGGCGAGGGCGACGAGAGCACGGAGGAGTACACCGTCACGGTGGCGGCGAGCGTGGCCCAGCGCTACATCGCGGCGAACCGCTCCGTGGGGCTCATCTCCTTCGGCGAGGACTACACGGTGGTGGAGGCGGAGCGGGGGCAGCAGCAGCTCTCACGCATCCTTGAGTCGCTGGCGGTGGCGAAGGCATCGGGGGAGGCGCCCCTGGGGAACCTGCTCATCGAAGAGCAGCGGCGCTTCGGGCGCCACACGACGCTCGTGCTGGTGACCGCCTCGACGGACAGCAGCTGGCTTTCGCCGCTGCAGTCGCTTGTCCAGCGCGGCGTTCGCGCGTCCGTCGTGCTCGTCGACCCGAGCACGTTCGGGGGCGAGGGTTCGCCGCTGGTGCTGTACGGGGAGCTGACGGCGAGCGACATCCTGACCTACGTGGTAGCCCAGGGAGATGACCTCTCGTACGCCCTGAGCAGCACCGCCGTGGGGGCGGAAGCATGGCAAACGTAGAGGCGGTCCGGGAGGCGACGATGAGCGGGCGGCTGCGCCGCTTCTTCATCGAGACGCCGCGCCTGCTGATGAGCTGGGAAGACTGGCTCACCTTCATACCGGCTCTCGTGGTCTACATCGCCATCGCCGTCGCGATCCAGCAGGCGGAATGGGTGCGGGACTTCCCTTCGCTCGTCCCGGCGGTGATCGGCGGGCTCATCATCGGGTTGCTGGCGTCGCGCACGCGCGCCAGCCACTTCCTCGTGCATCCGGTGGCGCTGCTGCTGGGACTCATGGTGATCACGCTGACGGCCACGCCCTACGGCGACGGCGGCTCGATCGCCGCGCGCGTCGAGGACGTAGTGGCGCGCATGAACGAGTGGGTGCTGGTCGTGCGTGAGGACGACGTCAGCAACGACAACCTGCCGTTTGTGCTGCTGGTGCACACGCTCGGGGTGTTCGTTTCCTACCTGGCGGCCTGGGCGGTCTTCCGCTGGCGAAACGCGTGGATCGCGGTGGCGCCGGCCTGCGCGGGGCTGCTCGTCATCATCGCCACCACCAGCGGGCGGCCCAGCGGCGCCTTCCTCATGTTCTCCTTCGGAGCGCTGCTGCTGATCTCGCGGCTGCACCTGCAGCGCGCCTTCGTGCAGTGGGACCGGGCGCGGGTCGAGTACCCCGAGTGGCTCAGCCTGCAATCCGCGCAGCTCACGCTGGTGCTCACGGTCGTGATGGTCGTGATCGCCTGGCAGGTGCCCCTGGGCAGGCAGGCCGACGCCATCGATACGACCATCGACTACGTGACCGACCCGATCGAGGCCGCCCTCGAACCGGTCAGCCGACTGTTCAACGACCTCGCCGGGAGCGGGGGGAACTTCCACAAGTTCGGCCGCACGCTGCCCATCCGCGGCGACGTGAGCCTCGGCAAGAAGGTGCTCTTCGAGGTGCGGGGCGAAAGCCTCGGGCTCGTTCGGGGCACGAGCTACGACGAGTACACGGGTTCGGGCTGGCGCTCTTCCGACCGCGAGGAGGAGGAGGTCAACGCGGGTGACCCGACCTCGGCCGAGATCCAGGCGCGCGCCTACCGCGAGCGCATCATCACGACGCTCGACATCGAGGTGTTCGACGACGAGGAGACGCTGTTCTCGGTGGGGACACCGCTGGGGACCAACATCGACTCGGTCGCGGACCTGCCAGAGTCGTTCCCCGGGGACATCGAGCGCATACGCAGCCAGGAGGACCTGCAGGAAGGGGACCGCTACCGCGTGGCCGGCACGCTCAGCATCGCCACGCCGGACCAGCTGCGCGCGGACGGGGTCAACTACCCGGACTGGGTGCGCGAGCGCTACCTCCAGCTTCCCGACGACCTGCCCGACCGCGTCGGCGACGAGGCGGCGCGGGTAACCGAGGGCGTGACGAATCCGTACGACCTGGCCAAGGCGATCGAGGCGTACATCCTGGAGTTCGAGCTCGACATGAGCGTGCGGTCCGCGCCCTCGCGCCGCGACGTGGTCGACTTCTTCCTGTTCGACCTGCAGCGCGGCTACTTCGACTACTTCTCGACGGCGATGACGGTGATGTTGCGGACGCAGGGCGTGCCGGCGCGCGTGGCGGTGGGGTACGTGCTGGACCCGGAGGATCTGAACGTGAGCACGGGCGTGTTCTCCGTGCGCAAGAACGACGCCTACTCGTGGGTGGAGGTCTACTTCCCCACCTACGGCTGGGTCGACTTCAACCCGTCCGACGAGCTGACGCTCGTGGGTGGGGACCTCGGAACCCTCATCGGAGAGGTGACGAACCTGCCGTTCGACGAGGTGCCCGAGATACCCCTGCCACTGGAGACCATCGATGAAGACTCGATCGATCTCCTGGCCGACCTGCTGACGCCCATCGAGCTGGAGCGGGAGGAGGGGCCGCCCTGGACGATCATCTGGAGCGTCGGGGGGGCGGTGGTGGCGCTGGTGGTGGTGTCGATGGGGGCGCGCGTCTTCTGGGTGTGGGGTCTGCGGGGCCTGAACGGGATGCCGCGGCAGTGGGGCGGCATCGAGCGGCTCGCAGGCTGGGCCGGGCTGCAGGCGGCGGAGTCGGAGACGGTGCGGCAGTGGGGCACGCGCCTCGGCGACGCCCTCGAGCACCCCGCCGAAGCCGCCACGCTCAGCACCGCATTCGAGGAGGCCCGCTATGGCCCGCCCGACCTGGAGCGCACGGACACCGACGAAGCGGGCGAGGCCTACCGCATCCTGCGGAACGCGCTGGCGGCGCGCATCTTCGGTCGCCGGTCGGCACGCAGGGACGAGGAGGAAGAGGAGGCGGAGGTGGAGGCTGCCGAGGATGAGAGTCTGGACGATGGCGTGGTCGACGAGGACGAGGCCTGATCAGACGTTGAAGAGGACGTGGACGACGTCCCCGTCCTGCACCTGGTACTCCTTGCCCTCGGTGCGCTGCAGGCCGCGCCGCTTGGCCTCGGCTTCGCTGCCGCACTCGACCAGGTCCTCGTAGCGGATGACCTCGGCGCGGATGAAGCCGCGCTGCAAGTCGGTGTGGATCTTGCCGGCGGCCTCGGGGGCGGTCGCGCCTTCGGTGACGGTCCAGGCGCGGCACTCGTCGGGGCCGACGGTGAGGAAGCTGATGAGCCCGAGCAGGGCGTAGCTGCGCTGCACGGCCTCGGCCATGCCGCTGTGCTCGACGCCGGCTTCGTCGCGGAACTCGGCGGCCTCTTCCTCGCTGAGCTCGTTCAGCTCCATCTCGAAGCGCCCGCCCATGACGGCGAGGTCACGGCCGGAGGCGCCGTGGGCCGCGCGCAGCTCCTCCTCGATGGCGAGCCGCCGGGGCAGGTCCTCCTCGCCCACATTCACGAGGTCGAGGAGAGGCTTGTCCGTGAGGAACTGGCTCCCGCCGAGGAGTCGGCGCTCGTCGGCGGAGAGCGCCATCGCGCGGATGGGCGTTTCCGCTTCAAGCTCGCCACGCATCCGGTCGAGGAGGTCGCGCAGAGCCTGGAGCTGGCCTCGTTCTCCGGCCTTGAGGGTGCGCAGCTCGGGGTCGATGCGCTCGATACGGCGCTCGATCAGGGCGAGGTCGGCGAAGGCGAGCTCGAGGTCCATGATGCCGATGTCGCGGCCGGGGTCAACGGAGCCCTCGGGGTGGGGAACGGACTCGTCCTCGAAGGCGCGCACGACATGGATGAGGGCATCGACGGCGGCGAGCTCGTTCAGGAAGCGCCCGCCGAGGCCCTCTCCCTGGCCGAAGTGCTCGCCGGCAGCGGGGAAGTCGACGTACTCGACGGTGGCGTAGGTGGACTTCTTCGGCTCGTAGATCTCGGAGAGGCGGTCAACGCGCGGGTCTGGGACGGCCACGGAGCGGATGTTGGGCTTGCTCGCGCCGCCGAAACCCCCGACGGGGGCAAGGCCGCGGGAGACGGCGTTGAAGACCGTCGTCTTGCCCGCCCGCGGTAGCCCGATGATGCCGACCTGCATCGGGGGAACGTACCCGCGCCAGGCTCAAGGGGGTAGGGGAGCGGCTGACGCGAAAGCGCACCGGGGAGCCAGATCGCAGTCGCCGCAGCGGGGGCGGCGCGCGAGGCAGAGTCGCTTGGCGTGGAGCACGACGAGCGCGTGGAAGCGCGCCAGGGCCGGAGCATCGCCGGGAAGCTCAGCGGCGAGGTACGCCTGCCAGGCGGCGTAGGAGTCGTCGGGCGGGGGTCCGAGAGCAAGGCGCGAGAAGAGGCGGCGCGTGTACGCGTCGACCACCACGGCCGGCCGCCCCGCGGCGTAGAGGGCGATGGCATCCGCCGTCTCCTGGCCGATTCCCCAGGTCGCGAGCAGCTCTGCGCGGAGGGCCTTCGCGGGCAGCGCAAGGAGCGTTTCGAGCGAGCCGTGCCGGGCGACGAGGTCGAGGAAGGCGCGCAGCTTGCGCGCCTTCGTGCGGAACTGGCCGCTGGGCCGGACCAGCTCCTCGATGGCGTCGTCCGGCAGCTCCGCCAGCCGGACCGGGTCGAGGACGCCGGCGTCACGCAGGCGGTCGACGGCGCGTTCGGCGTTGGTCCAGTTCGTGTGCTGGACGAGGATCGCGCCAACGGCCACCTCGAAGGGGTCGCTCTCGGACGTCCAGTGCCAACGCTCAGCGCCGTGCATGCACTCGAGGGCCGCGAGGACGTCGGGAACGGAGGGCGGTGTGGCGGGCATTGTCGCCAGCCGGTCAGGCGATGCCGAGGCGGCGCTCTATGGCGGCGAGCTCGGGGAGGAGGCCGGCGGCGGCGCGGGCGATGACGCGCTCGGCGCGGGCGGCGGCGGCAAGCTCGGCCGGGCTGAAGGCGCCATCCGCGCGGAGCTCAAGGAACTCGTCGCGGTCCTCCTCGATGAGGACGTTCTCCGCGGTGAGCCACCAGTCCAGGGCGAGGTCGCGGTAGGCGACCTCGCCTTCGCGGATACGCACGCCAGCGACGGCGTCGAAGCGGTGGGCGATGATGCGGTCGGCATCGCGCATGCGGTAGACAGTGTAGGGACGGGCGCGCCAGAAGTAGCCGTAGGAGACGGACCCAGGGGGGATGTCGATGGGCGTGCCGAAGACGGCCCCGCCCTGGCGCATGACGTAGCTGACCACGACGAGCGAGGCCGAGGCGTGCTCGAGGGCGCAGGTGTAGCGGCGCTCGCTGCCGTCGGGCTTGCGCTTGCGCTCGACCCAGGGAGTTCCGCGCGGGGCTGTCGATGGGTGTGCGTCGAGAGTCACGCGCCCATCATCGCGGAGAAGGAGGTCGCCGCGCGAGTTGTTAACACTGGCGTCGCCGGGGCGCGGGGCACGGTAGGCTCTCTGGCATGCATCGCGTCCTCGGAGGGCTTGTCGCGGCGCTGGTGCTGGCGCTGGCCGCGTCGTGCGGAGGGGGCGAGCCGCCTCCAGCGCCCATCCGCGCGCTCGAGGCGACCGCGGAGCGGGCCTACCTGGACGACCTGCCGCAGGCCAGCTCGGTCGTGCGGGTTCGCTTCAACCGGGCGGTCGAGCCGACCAAGCTGCGGGCGCTGAACGCCGCCTTCCGGCTGACCGCGCCGGAGGGCTCGCCGCTCACCGGCCACCCGCTCACGGAGATGCCCGTGGAAGGCGTCGAGCTGATCAGCTCGCGCGTCGTCGAGCTGACCGTGGGGGCGCTGATCGTGTCGGGTTCGACCCTGCACGTCTCAACGGAGGCGCTCTCGGGCCCGGACGACGATGTCTCGGTCGTGGTGACGAGCGAGTTCACGGAGCTGGGGGTGGTGCTGGCCGGGGGTGTGTTCGCTTTCGGCGATTTCTCGCTGGTGGAGCAACGGGACCCGGAAGCGCCCACCGCGTCCGATCGGGACCCGTTCGCCGTACGCGCCGCCCTGGAGGAACACCTGGACGAGCGCGAGGCCTCGGCGGCGGTGCGGGAGACGGCCCTCTTCCTGTACGACGGCATGGACCCCGAGGTGGTGGCGGCGCCGAAGCTGCGCGCGGCCCTGGCGGCGCTGGCGGGCACCTTCGCCGACGCGGCCGTGCGCTCCCTGCTCGGGCCGGACAACTGCACGGGCGCCTCTGCGGCCTTCATCGGGTTCCAGGAGCCGCCGGGTGATCTCGACCTCGTGGCGCGGGTGACCTACGACGACGATGGCCGGCGCATCGTCTCAATCCGCCCCGACCTTGAGGCCGCGCCCTTCGAGCTGCTCATGCCGCTGCTCGCGCACGAGGCAGTCCACTGCGACCGGCAGGACAGCCTGACGGAAGAGATCGTGGCGAGCGCCATCGACGTCTTCCTCTACATCCACCTGCTCATCTCGCAGCCGGAACTGGCGCGAGACACCTCGCCCCTGGCGCGGAACTTCAACATCGAGGCGCTGGCGATGCTGAACAGCGGCCGCGCGATCCCGGAGTCGCTCGGCATCCTGCCGAGTCCGCACGGGCGTGAGGTGCTGCCGGACTCGGGCGTCGCGTACGGATCGTTCGTGGACGCCATCGCCGCCGCCTACGAGGACGACGTGGACGCAACGGCGCCGGTGGAGCCGGTGGCGCAGCAGTACCTGGACGCGCTCGCGCAGGCGGTAGGGGCGCCGCTCGGGAGCGCGATCGACCTGAACTACGTGGACCTCTTGATAGGCCGGGCGACGACCTTCGAGGCTATCTCGAACCTGCTGGACCTGTTCGATCTGGCCCCCGGCTAGTCCGCGCGCCGAGGGGCGCAGGCGCGCCATGGCAGGGATGGCTCTATCATGACTTCCATGAACAGCGTCCTGCGCTTCTTCCTGACCGTCGTGCTGGCGGCGGTGTTGATCGTCGTCATCTACCTCGTGGTAGCCGTGCTCGTGGACGGGTACTTCGGGGGGAACATCTACCCGAACGAGGCCGAGCCGGGCACCTGGTCGGCCCCCGACAGCTGGAGCGAGTGGCGTGACATCGCCGTGGTGGCGCTCGGAATCCTCGTGGCGATCGCCGGGGTTCTCGCCTGCATCCTGCTGGCGGTGCTCATCGGCGTGGCCCTCTCCGTGCGACGCGCGGTGAACCAGAAGGTCGTTCCCCTGCTCGACTCGACCCGCGACCTCGTGGACGAGGTGCGGGGCACCGCCGAGTTCGTGGGCGAGTCGGCGGTGACACCCATCATCCGAGTCTATTCGGTGGTGAGCGGCATCCGGCGCGGTCTGGATTCGCTCGGCTCGCTGACCGGACGCTTCCGGGGCGGGTCGTGAGCTCGGGCGGGTCGCCGGACGACCCGGTCATCGGGGAGGGCGGTACCAGCCCCGACGAGGTGGTGGAGGAGCTCCGGCAGGCGGCGGAGGAAGCGATCGCCATCGCCCGCGAGGGCGCCCAGCAGAAGGAAGAGGAGCTGTGGGCGCGCTACCGCGAGCTGACGAAGGGGCGTCGCGAGCGCCGCAAGCGCTAGCCCCCACAAGCCCGAGTCCCGCGCCCTTGCTACGCTAGCCCGACACCTCGCGGAGAGGTGCTGGAGTGGCTGAACAGGCACGACTGGAAATCGTGTAGGGGTGCAAGCCCCTCGTGGGTTCGAATCCCACCCTCTCCGCCAGCCCTTTGGTGATTCGTGACTGGTGACTAGTGACTGGTCCCCATCCCACCCCGGAGGGGCGGGCGGGGGCGAGCCACTATTCACCAATCACGAATCACTAGTCACCGGCCGCCCCTAGTGCCGGAAGTGGCGCGTGCCGGTGAAGACGAGCGCTACGCCGTACTTGTCGCAGCAGTCGATGCAGTCCTGGTCGCGCAGGCTGCCGCCCGGGTGGGCGATGGCGGCGACACCCGCCTGGCAGGCGCGCTCGACGGCATCGTTCCACGAGAACGGGAAGAACGCGTCGCTGGCGAGGGCTGCGCCCCGCAGCTCATCGCCGGCCTTCTCCATCGCGATCTCGACGCTCTTCACGCGGTTGGGCTGGCCGCTGCCC
Organism: Chloroflexota bacterium; assembly: GCA_026702615.1. GTDB lineage: Bacteria > Chloroflexota > Dehalococcoidia > Tepidiformales > Tepidiformaceae > UBA2991. The sequence continues at coordinate 28,067 of JAPPBY010000018.1, forward strand.
ATGCCGAGGAGGCGGCCATCCTTGGCCAGCGTGATGGCGTTGCTCTTGACGTGCTTCACGCAGCGCCAGGCGAAGCGCAGGTCGGCGAGCTGCTGCTCGGTGGGCTGCGTTTTCGAGACGACCTGGTAGTCGATCTCCTCGGGAGCGATCTCGTCGGCGTCCTGGAGGAGCCAGCCGCCGCCCACCTGCCGCAGCGAGCGGCCCCCGCGCGAGCGGGGTCGGGACTCGAGGATGCGCAGGTCCTTCGACTTGCCCTTGAGCACGCGCAGGCCCTCCTCCGTGTACTCGGGTGCGATCACGATCTCGTAGAACATGCGCGTTGAGCCGTCGGTGGGGTTGCGGTACTCGCGCAGCTCGCGCGCGAGCTCTTCGTCGAGGGGGCGGTTGAAGGCGACGATGCCGCCGAAGGCGCTCACCGGGTCGGCGACGACAGCGAGGCGGTAGGCCTCGCGGAGGTCGTCGCGGGTGGCGGCGCCGCAGGGGTTCGTGTGCTTCACGATGACGCAGGCGGGCTCGGGAAAGTCGTTGACGGCGTTCCAAGCGGCGTCGGCGTCGAGGTAGTTGTTGTAGGAGAGCTCCTTGCCGTGGTGCTGCACGGCGGTGGCGATGCCGCCAAGAGCATCCTCGCCGAGCGAGCCGTCGCGGTAGAAGGCCGCGCCCTGGTGCGGATTCTCGCCGTAGCGCAGTCCTGCGACGCGCTCGAGGGGAACGCTCAGCTCGGGCGGGGACTCGTCACCGTCCCAGAGCCACTCGGCGACGGCGCTGTCGTAGCTAGCCACGTGCTGGAACGCCTTCCAGGCGAGTCGGCGCCGAGCGTCGGCGTCGAGCCCGCCCGCGGCCAGCGCTTCGAGCGTTGCCGCGTAGTCGGCGGGGTCGGCAAGGACGATGACGTCCGCGTGGTTCTTGGCGGCGGCGCGCAGCATCGTGGGGCCGCCGATGTCGATGTTCTCGATGCCCTCGGCGAGGGAGGCGCCGCCCTCCTGCGTGACCACCGCGCGGAAGGGGTAGAGGTTGCAGGCGACGAGGTCAATGGTCCCGAAGCCGTGCTCGCCGAGAGCGGCGTTGTGCTCGGGCAGGTCGCGGCGGGCGAGGATGCCGGCGTGGACGGCCGGGTGGAGCGTCTTGACGCGGCCATCGAGCATCTCGGGGAAGCCAGTGACCTGCTCGATGCCGGTGACGGGCACACCGGCCGCCTCGACGGCCCGCTTCGTGCCGCCGGTCGAGACGAGCTCCCACCCGAGGGCATCGAGCCCGCGGGCGAAGTCCTCGATCCCGGTCTTGTCGTAAACGCCTAGAAGAGCACGCATGGCTCACCTCCGTTGCTCCTCTGCCAGAGAAGCAAAAGGCCCGTCCGTCTGAACGGACCGGCCCAGGCGAGCGGCCATGCTTGTGATTGCTCGGGCTCCCCCGCGGTACTCCGCGTATTCGCCAGTCACCCGAGTGGAGTGAGGATAGCAGGCACTCCGAGGCATCCTCAAGAATAACGGCCGGGGGCTGGTCAAAATTACTGGAGGTCGGCAGGGGGCCGGGCGCGGGCGTGGAGCTCGTGGCCCCAGCAGACGGCCTCGCCCGTGTCGCGGATGGCGCACGTGTGGATGGCGCCCGCATTCACGGAACGGAAGCGACCCTCGGGGGCATCGGTCTGGCCGTGGTTGTTCTGGCCCCAGCAGAGCATCTCGCCCTCTTCGCTGACGGCGCAGGCGTGGTGCTGGCCGGTCCCGACCCAGAGGAAGCGCCCCTCGGGCGGTACCGCCTTGCCGTAGTCGTTGGCGCCCCAGCAGACGAGCTGGCGTTCGCTGCCGAGGGCGCAGGCGAAGTCGCCGCCAGCGCTCACGGCGCGGTAGTTGCCGGAGGGGACATCGAGCTGGCCGTGCCAGGCGCCTCCCCAGCAGACGAGCGCGCCCGAGGTTCTGACGGCGCAGGTGTGGGCGTGGCCGGCGCTGACAAAGCGGTAGCGACCGGACGGCGCATCCGCCTGGCCGAACTGGTTCAGGCCCCAGCAGCCGATCGTGCGCGAGTCGCGGAGGCCGCAACTGTGGGCAAACCCGACACTGACCGCGCGGTAGGTTCCGGAAGGCGCGTCGGTGCTTCCGTCGATGTTCGCCCCCCAGCACGCCACCTCCCCTTCATCGTCCACCGCGCAGCTGTGCCAGGCGCCCGCGCTCAGTGAGCGGTAGCGCCCCGAAGGCGCGCTGGTGCGCCCGTTCTCGTCACTCCCCCAGCAGACCAGTTCCCCCGACGCCGTTCGAGCGCAGGAGTGGAGGTCGCCGGCGGCGACGGAGGCGTACGTCCCGGCGGGGGCTTCCGCGGCGCCGGAGTCGAAACGGTTCCCCCAGCAGACGCCGGCATGGGATTCGTCGACGGCACAGGCGTGGGCAGGGCCGGTGCTGATGGAGCGATAGGCGCCGGGTGGCGGGTCGGCGACAGTTCCGCGGCACAGGACCTCGCCGGCGTACCCGAGCGCGCAGGTGGCGGCGCCGCTCGCGGACACGGAGCGGTAGGGACCCGGTGACGCGTCTCCCCAGTGGCCCTCGCCCCAGCAGTCGAGCCGGCCGGACTCGCGCAGGGCGCACGTGTGGTCGGCGCCCGCGGCGATCGAGAGGTAGCGGCGGGAGGGCGGGTCGGACTGGCCACGGGCGTTGTCGCCCCAGCACTCGACGCGTCCCGAGTTCCGCAGCCCGCAGGTGTGCGCGGCGCCTGCGCTCAGGGAGCGGAAGGTCCCGGAAGGCGGGTCGCCCTGGCCGTTGCCGTTGGCCCCCCAGCAGACCACTCCACCCAGGCGTGCGACGGCGCAGGTGTGGGCAAGGCCGGCGCTGACCGACCGGAAGCGGCCCCGCGGAGCGTCGGTCTGGCCGCTGAAATTGTCGCCCCAGCAGACGATCCGGGAGGCATCGGTCAGGCCGCAGGTGTGCCACTCGCCGGCGCTCAGGGAGCGGTAGTGGCCGGGCGGGACGTCGGTCTGGCCGCGCGCATTGTCACCCCAGCAGACGATCTCGCCGGACGCCTGGAGGGCGCAGGAGTGCTCGGCTCCCACGGCGACCAGCAGGGCGCGGTCGGGTTCCGGGGTGGGCAGGGAGAGGGTGAGATTGCCATAGCGGTAGCGACCGTCGTCGGTCCGGAAGGTCAGCACGATCGGGACGGTGCCGACGTCGTACCAGTCGCCACCTTCGCGGCGGGCGCTGATGAAGTGGCGTCCGAGACCCGAGGCTGGCTGCCAGACGCGTATCTCGACTCCGGCCACGACTAGGTCGCCGTAGCGGTAGCTGCGCGAGGCGTTGAGGCGGGCGAGGTCGACGGGGACGGTGCCGAGGTCGCGCCAGAGTCCGTCCTCGGGGCGGACGCTCAGGGCGAGTTCGGTGGGGGAATCGACATCTTGCCAGAGCACGACCTGGAGCGGCGTGGTGGCGTTTGGCTGCGCGCCGGTGGTCTCGTGCGCCACGAAGGGGAGCGCGACGGCCGCCACGAGCACGGCCAGCAGCCATCGCTTCACCGCTGCGCCGCCTCAGTCACGCCACGCCCGGGCGATGGTGCCACCACCCAGCACTTCATCGCCGCGGTAGAAGGCGATGGCCTGGCCGGGGGTGAGGGCGCGCTGGCGGCGGTCGAAGCGCACGGTGGCGGTGTTCGCGGAGGCGGCCTCGGTGAACGTGGCGGGGGCGGCCTCGGCCTTGTAGCGAGCCTTGGCCTCGACTGGATCGCCGAGGGCAGGAGGGGCTCCCGCCACCCAGTAGATCGAGTCGACGGCCACATGGTCGGCGTAGAGGTCGTCCTCCTCACCGATCGTGACGACGTTCGTGGCAGCGTCGATGGCGGTCACGTAGCGGGGTTCGCCGAGGGCGATGCCGAGCCCCTTGCGCTGCCCGACGGTGAAGCCGGTCACGCCCTCGTGGTGGGCGAGCACCGCGCCCTCGGCGTCGCGCAGCTCGCCGGGGCGGGGCTCGACGCGTTCGGTCACGAAGGCGCGGTAGTCGTTGCCCGGAACGAAGCAGATCTCGACGCTGTCCGGCTTCTCCGCGACATCGAGGCCCGTGCGCCGGGCGACCTCGCGCACCTCGTCCTTGCACAGCCCGCCGACGGGAAGCAGCAGCCTCGCGAGCTGCTCCTGCCCAAGCATGTAGAGCACATACGACTGGTCCTTGGATTCGTCGACACCCTTGAGCAAGCGGTGGGGAAGGCCGTCCTCGCCGTGGGCGACGCGGGCGTAGTGGCCAGTCGCGAGGAAGTCGCCGTCGAAGGCGGGGAGGCGGTCGAGGAGGGCGCGGTACTTGATGTGCTCGTTGCAGCGGGCGCAGGGGTTGGGGGTGCGGCCGGCGGCGTACTCGTCGACGAAGGGATCGACGACGTGCTCGCGGAAGGCGTCCTCGAAGTTGAGGACGTAGTGGCGGATGCCGAGCTGCCCGGCGACGCGGCGGGCGTCGCCGATATCCTCGACGCTGCAGCACTGCTGGTGGCCGCGGAGCTGGTCGGGGCGCTCCTCGGTCCAGAGGCGCATGGTGACGCCCACGACGTCGTAGCCCTGCTCGACGAGGAGGGCGGCGGCGACGGACGAATCGACGCCGCCGGACATGGCGCAGACAACACGGGGGGCGCTCATTGCTGTGCTATTCTCCCAGAGACCGCGTCAGGCGGAATGGAGCGCGCGCTCTGGAACCCGAGCCCCTCGCCCACCGCGTCATCGACCTACTCTCCGAGCTGCAGGCTGAGGACATCGCGCTGCTGGACATCGGCAAGGCGTCGAGCTTCGCCGACTACTTCGTGCTGGCGACGGCGCACTCGCCGTTGCAGTTCAGCGCCATCGTGGAGCGGCTGGGCCATGAGCTCAAGGAGGCGGGGGTGCCGCCACGCCACCAGGAGGGGCGCAAGGAGAGCGGCTGGGTGCTGATCGACTTCGGCGACGTGATCGTGCACGTGTTCTCGCCGGAGAAGCGGGAGTACTACCGGCTGGAGGAGCTCTGGGGGCGGACGACACCGGTGGTGCGGTTCACGGGGTAGGGGCGGGTCTAATCGAGCCAGATGAAGCCGAGGAGTTCCCAACGTAGTTCTGTCGATTGGTCCCTTGTGAAGCTCACCCCCCGGTACGCCCCCACAAGGACATCGCAGGCATCCAGCGCGGAGATGCTCTCGTAGCAGCGTCCCCAATTGGCGAGAATATTTGCGTTTTCCGCTCGCCAATGCTCCAAGTAGGCCTCTCGACCCAACGCCGTGTTCACGTTCGGTGGCACCCCTGTCACCTTGTCACTGGCCAGGTCGAGAGCGTTTTGGCTTGAGGCTGAACCCTCGAAGGCATAGTAGGGATGCATCCAATAGAAGTACCGGCCAGACAAGGGCCCAGCCCCGTGGACGAGTGTGTAGCCCTCCTCCGCCGTAATCGTTGCCAGAACGCGTTCCGTGCTGATCTCCACCACGGTGAGCGCTTCGACGACGGCGACCGCTTTGCCGTCACCGCCGCTATCTGTGGGGACTGTCTTCCGGACTACCCGCTCGTGGATGGCGTGGCGCAGGTCAGGTGACAGCCACACCTGCGTGTCGCGGTTATCCGGCATCACATAGCTATCACCCTCAAGGGTCAGGACGATTCGACGCACCTCGTCCCTGAGTTCGTACGCGACCAAGAGCGCTTCTCCATCCCTGCTCCACCGCCGCAGTGCCAAGGCCCCCACAAACTGGAACTCGAGTCCAATGTCTTCCTGCGAAACACGAAGCACCTCATCACCAGATCGAAGGTCGAGAACGATCACACTGTCGCCCACGTAGCGCCAGGCCGGTGGGGATAGCGTGAAGGCGATCTTCGAGCCATCGGGCGACACGATGGGGTCAGAGAAAGCAGAGGAGGTAGGGTCAGCCCGAAAGAGGACGGTCTCAACCTCTCCGTCGAGCGCAACGAGTTGGATACGGTCTTCGGTCCAGGCAACTAGCCGAGTTCCTGCCAGCGCCAGATCGTCGGAGATACCTTCCAGGAACCAACGTTCGCCTGTCCCCAGATCAAGAGCGGCAGCGCGGAACCGATACCTCGTTTCGTGCCCATGATCCATCCCCAGCTCGGCATCCAGCTCGGCCTTTTCGCTCTCCGTCAGGTCCACGATGTCTTCAACCAGAAGGACCGCCACCGGGCCCTCGATCTCTCCGACCCCTTCGATGTACAGCGGTTCCGGATCGCCCCGGACCAGCGCCAGCAGTACCAGGATGACCACGACCACGACCGCAATGCCCGCCACGACACCCACTGCCACTAGCGGGCGGAGGAGGAACGGGGCGAGCAACCAGCGGCGGCGGGGCGCGTCCTCTTCGCGCCAGGCGGCGAGCTGCTGGCGGTCGTCCAGCTCGAGCTTGGCGAGCATGTTCGAGACGTGGGTCTTGACGGTCTCGGGACCGATGCCGATGCGGACGGCGATCTCGGCGTTGGTGCCGCCCTTGCGCAACTCCTCGAGGACACGGCGCTCGGCGGGCGTCAGCAGGTCGGGGTGCGGGGGGCGTCCACGACGGCGCTCGGGCATGGGGGAACGGTAGCAGCCGGGGACGGCGAATTACCTCCCCCGACCCGTGGGGCGGATGCGGGATGCGCAGCCTATACTCGGCGGCGGTCGTCGAGAGTGGCGACAGGGGGAACGATGGAGTACCGGCGGCTTGGACGGTCGGGCCTGCATGTCTCGTTGGCGGGACTGGGCTGCAACAACTTCGGCATGCGCATCGACTACGAGGCCGCCGAAAGGGTCACGAACGCGGCGCTCGATGCAGGCATCACGCTGTTCGATACGGCGGACGTGTACGGCCGCGGGGCCTCGGAGGAGATGCTGGGGCGGGCGCTGGGAGCGCGGCGGCACGAGGTCATCATCGCGACGAAGTTCGCGGCGCCCATGGGCGAGGGGCCGATGCACCGGGGCGGGTCGCGGCACCGCATCGTGGAGGCGTGCGAGGCGAGCCTGCGTCGCCTGGGCACGGACTACATCGACCTCTACCAGATGCACATGCCCGACCCGGACACGCCGATCGAGGAGACGCTGCGGGCGCTCGACGACCTGGTGCGGTCGGGCAAGGTCCGCTACCTCGGCAACTCGAACTACAAGGGCTGGCAGATCGCGGAGGCGCACTGGACGGCGGAGACGCACCACCTGACGAAGATGGTCTCGGCGCAGAACCACTACAACCTGATGGAGCGGGCGGTGGAGGCGGAGGTGGTGCCGGCCTGCAACCACTACGGGCTGGGCATGCTGCCCTACTTCCCGCTGGCGAGCGGGTTCCTGACGGGCAAGTACCGTCCCGGGCAGGGAGCGGCGGAGGGGACGCGGCTGGCGGCGTGGGGTCGCGCCGACGCCGTGCTCACGGACGACAACTTCGCGGTGCTGGAGAAGCTCGAGTCGTGGGCGGAGGAGCGCGGCCACACGGTGCTCGATCTGGCGATCGGCTGGCTGTCGTCGCAGTCGCACGTGTCGAGCGTTATCTCGGGGGCGACGAAGCCGGAGCAGCTCGAAGCAAACGCGGCGGCGGTCGACTGGGTGCTGACGGTGGAGGAGGTCGAGGAGGTGGCGGCGCTGGTGGGGTAGTGGTCAGGGCACGACATGGCGGTCATGCCATGATGGTGAGTGTCGGAGGCACGACGATGATCAAGTCTGTCAGGGCACGGTTCCGGGGGGGACTGTTCGAGCCACTGGACGAGGTTGATCTCGAAGAGGGGGCTGAGGTTCTCCTGACGCTGGAAGACGAGGTCTTCCAGAGCGAAGAGGAGGAGGACGCGGCGTTCGCGCGCGCTATCGCTGAAGGGATGAAGACGCCCTTCATGGACTCACAGGAGGTTCTGGACATCCTGAGAGACCGGGATGGAGATTAGGTACAGAACCTCATTCGGTCGGGACCTGCGGCGAGAACGCAACTCCGACCTGCGCCGAAGGTCGAGCGGATAGTCGAGCAATTGCAGCGAGCGCCGTCCGTTGCCAGCGTCCCTAGCGTGGCCAGTAAGCGGGGCTACGCAAACCACTACCGAATCAGAGTCGGGGACTACCGCCTGGGCATCGTCGTCGACGGCGACACGGCCATCCTGGTTCGTTTCTTGCACAGGCGCGACATCTACCGCCACTTCCCGTAAGAGCCTGCACCCGGGCTATCCGTAGCGGGGCGGCTGGTACACTGGTTTGCAGACCCGCAGGGAAGGAGCCCTGATCCCTTGGCCTACGCCGACAAGCAGATCATCTGCCGCGATTGCAACAACAGCTTCACCTTCACGGCCGGCGAGCAGGAGTTCTACGCGAACAAGGGGCTGATGAACGAGCCCTCGCGCTGTCCCGCGTGCCGCCAGGCACGGCGTTCGAACCGCAGCTCCCTGGAGGAGATGGACGGCTACGTGCGCTACGGCAACTTCGCCAGCTTCGGCGGCAAGACGCCGCGCCAGATGCACCCCGCAGCCTGCGCCGACTGCGACCAGATGACGGAGGTGCCGTTCCAGCCGCGGGGCGACCGTCCCGTCTACTGCAGCACCTGCTACAACAAGATCCGGCCCCCCAGGCAGGAAGCGCCACCCCCGCGCTAGCCGCCATCGCGGCGGAGGCGCCCCGTGCCCACCGACGAGATACGCCTGACCCAGCTCCGGAGGATGCTCCAGGAGCCGTTCGCCGATCTCGGTGCGGCGAGCGCAGCGATCGCCGCCGACCCGTGGGGTCTGGCGCAGGCGCTCGTGGCTGAGGCAGCGGCGAGCGACGACGTGTCGAGCATGGAGTCGGCGCGGGCCTACATCGAGGCGCGTCTCGAGGCGCTGGGGGAGGCGGTTCCGGTGGCGGCGGTGGAGGCGGTCAACGGGGCGGTGGAAGAGGCGCTGGCGGGGTGGGCGTAGCAGGCGCGAGCGCCGCCGCCGTCAGCTTCGCTCGATGACGCCGCAGGCGATGCGCCCGCCCGCCGTGCCGGAGTCCTCGCCGTAAGCGTCGGCCTTCTCGTGGATGATGACGGCGGAGCCATCGTCGTCGAAGAGCGAGCGGTCGTCGTCGCCGGCAAGGGAGATGTCATTCGTGAACACGTCGGCGCGGACGGTTCCGTCGGCGGCAACGTAGAGGTTGGGCAGATCGCCGGCGTGCTGGCCGGTGGAGAAGAGGAAGCCGTGGGTTTGATCGGTGGGGTTGAAGTGGCTGCCGGCGGCGGAGAAGTCGGGCGCACAGGCGCCGGTTTCGTGGATGTGGAAGCCGTGGCCGCCCGGGGGCAGGCCGCGGAGTTCGGCGCTCACGAGCACGCCCTGCGGACCCTGGGTCAGGGTGACCGTCCCCAGCGTCTCGCCGGCAGCGTCCATAATCACCGCGACGGCGGTGATGCCCACTCCGGCTTCCGGTTCCTTCTCGCCGTCGCCCCCACAGGCGAGCGACAGGAGAAGGGAGAGGGAGAGGGCGGCAGGAATCAGGACGAGCTTCCACAGGTAGGTCATGCCCCCATCTTAGGGAGGACGCGGGGTTTCCATGTGTAAGCGTGACCGTGGGGCGGTGAGGGCCGATACTGGCTCGCGCACTCTGCAAGAACCCCAACACCAGACGTCAGGGAGGCGTTTCATGCCCCGACATCCGAACGAGGCGCTCTTCGAGGGCGAGCCGCCGATGCCCGTGATTCCATCCTGCGAGCACTTCGCGGGGACGGAGCAGCGCATCCAGAAGGCGTTCGAGCTACAGAACGAGATGGGCGGCGTCTTCGACATCACCATGGACCTCGAAGACGGGGCGCCCACGGGCGAGGAGACCGAGCACGCCCAGATGGCGGCTCGGATGCAGAACAGCGAGTCCAACCACCACCACATGGCCGGCGTTCGCATTCACGATTACACCCACGAGCACTGGAAGGCGGATGCCGACATCGTCGTGGGCGAGGCGGCCGACAAGGTGGCCTACCTGACGATCCCCAAGTGCACCGAGGCGAGCCAGGGCGCGGAGATGATCGAGTACATCCGGGAGCGCACGCAGGAAGCGGGCGTGGACCGGGAGATTCCCATCCACATCCTCGTCGAGACGCACGGGGCGCTGCACGACGCCTGGGACCTGGCTGCGCTGCCCAACGTGCAGGTGCTCGACTTCGGGCTGATGGACTTCGTCTCGGCGCACCACGGCACGATTCCCGCTTCGGCGATGCGCTCGCCGGGGCAGTTCGACCACCAGCTCATTCGGCGGGCGAAGGGCAACGTCGTAGCGGCGGCGCTCGCGCACGGCGTCGTGCCCGCGCACAACGTGACGCTCGAGCTGCGCGACGAGGACGTCATTTACGGCGACGCGCGGCGGGCCCGCGAGGAGTTCGGGTTCATGCGGCAGTGGTCCATCTACCCGGCGCAGATCGAGCCGATCACGCGCGCGATGGCGCCCGAAGCGCCGGAGGTTGCGCTGGGAGAGGCGATCATGCTGAAGGCCTACGAGGCGGACTGGGGTCCGATCCAGCACGAGGGCGACCTGCACGACCGCGCCACCTACCGCTACTACTGGGAGGCGCTGCAGCGCGCCCGGCTGATGAACGTGCCGCTCTCCGACGGGGTCGAGAAGCTGTTCTTCAGCGACGGGTCCTGAGCGCGCCATGACGCTCTACCTGATCCGTCACGGACTGGCCGCGGCCGGGCTCGACGACCTCGACCCGGGACTAGCGCCGCTCGGCCACGAGCAGGCGGCGGTCACGGCTCGCGCCCTGCGCAAGCTGACGCCTTCCCGCCTGGTGGTCTCGCCGCTGCGGCGCACGCGCGAAACCGCCGATCCGATCGCGGCGGCCTTCGGCCTCGAGGCCGAGATCCGCGAGGAGGTCGCGGAGGTCTTCGACCCGTCGCTCCCGCCCGAGGAACGCAAGGCCATCATCGGGCCGTTCATGGAGGGCGTCTGGAGCGAGCAGAACGAGACGCTGCAGGCGTGGCGACGGCGCGTCGTCGAGACGCTGGTGGACATTGGCGACGGCGTCGGAGATGTGATCGTCGTGAGCCACTACATCGCCATTTGCGTCGCGATCGGCGAGGCGACCCGCAACGACCGCGTGGTGCCGGTGAAGCTCGGGAACACGTCCATCACGAGCATCGATGTGGTCGGCGAGAAGCTGCTGCTGGTGAGCGCGGGCTCGACCGAGCACCTGCCGGACGAGCAGGTCACGGGCGTGGCGACGGCGCTGCCGGGCGGTCCGTAGGCGCGCTTCCCCGTACCCGTGGCGCGTCGTACGCTTCGATGCGCAAGCGATTGCCGGAGACCGCAGGTCCCCCAGGGGGATAAGCCGCAAGCGGCGCCTGCCGAGGTGATGCGCGAGGCGAGCGCCTTTCCTGCGCGCCACTCGCATTCCTCTCTCCCCAACGCTGGACTGGAGTTTCGTTCGTGCCTGCCGCGAAAAAGGTGGCGCTTGTCGCCGATATCAAGCAGGACCTCGAGCGCGCGGAGGTCGCGATTGGCAGCGACCACAGCGGGCTCGACGTGCAGGCCTTCCAGGCGCTGCGCCGGGCCCTGAGCCCCGCCGACGTGCGCATGCGCGTCGTCAAGAACTCGCTCACCAAGCTGGCCGCCGAAGAGGCGGGCCGCCCGGAGATGGCGGAGCTGCTGCAGGGTCCGACGACGCTGACGCTCGGCTACGGCGACCCGGTGGCGCCGGCGCGGTTGCTCATGGAGTACCTGCGCGCGGAGCGGGTCGACCTGCCCATCTACGGCGGCTGGCTCGAAGGGCGCGTCCTGAGCGCGGCCGAGGTCGAAGAGCTCGCGAAGACACCTTCGCGCGAAGAGCTCATCGCCCAGATCGCGGGCAAGCTGCGTTCGCCCGTCCAAAACCTTGCCGGCCTCCTGCAGGCCACGCTGCGCGATTTCAACGGACTGGTTGAGGCGCGCGCCAACCAACTCGAAGAGGGCGAAGCCGCCTAGCGGCCGCCCACCAGACACGTCACACACCACCAAAGGGGAACTGCAATGGCCACCAAGATCGAAGAAGCCCTGGACATCATCAAGGGCATGACGCTGCTCGAGCTTCGCGACCTGAACAAGGCGATCGAAGAGGAGTTCGACATCACCGCCGCGGCGCCGATGATGATGGCCGCTGCGGGCGCCCCGGCCGCCGGAGACGGCGCTGCCGCCGCCGCCGAGGAAAAGACGGAGTTCGACGTCGTCCTCAAAGACTTCGGCGAGAAGAAGATCAACGTGATCAAGGCCGTGCGCGAAGTCGTAAGCGGCCTGGGCCTGAAGGAAGCCAAGGAGCTCGTCGAGGGCGCCCCCGCGAAGGTCAAGGAAGGCATCGCGAAGGACGAGGCGGACGAGATCAAGGCGAAGCTGGAAGAGGCCGGCGCGACCGTCGACGTCGAGTAGGGCACCGCGCTGTCGCGCGGCTCGGCCGACTGAGGTAACCGACACGGCATGCCGAAGATTCGCGACGCCATCCGGATGGTGGAGCGAGATGGCTGGCGTCAGCACGAACGCGCGGAAGCCACCGTCAATTCAGGCACCCATCGAAACCGGGCACCGTGACCGTCGCCGGACACCCCGGCGACGACGTGAAGCCCGGGACGTGGAACAGTGTCCTGAAGCAGGCAGGGCTCAAGGAACGGGGCAAGTCTTGAAGTATCTCGTGGTCTATGAACGGGCGGCAGAGAACTGGTCTGCCTACGTCCCCGACCTGCCAGGGTGTGTTGCCACGGCTGAGACTCTCGACGAAGCAGAAGAGACGCTGCGGGAGGCGATCAGCTTCCACATCGACGGCGTGCGGGAGGCCGGGGAAGCGATACCCGAAGCTTCGGTACAGGTGGGGATGGTCGAGGCGCCAGGGGAGCCCGGAGCTCGATACCTCGTCGTGTACGAACACGGGCACAACGGCTATGAGGCCCATGCCCCCGACCTCTTGCCCGAATGCGAGACAACGGGGGCGACACTCGACGC
>JAPPBY010000037.1 GCA_026702615.1 Chloroflexota bacterium
TCTTCGGCCTGACCCGCGAGGAGTTCGACGCCACGGAGGGCTGAGCGGTACCAGCCGCTACACTCCCCGCCATGACCGACCCTGACAGCAGCAACGCCGACGCCTTCCGCGACGCGGCCCGTGCGCTGGCGCCCGTGACAGTCGAGGCGATCGAGGCGCTGGGCGGAGCGTTTCGGCATCTCGACCGGGGATCGATGTGGGAGCTGCAATCGCAGCTTCGGCCTCTGCAGGCGCGGCTTGAGGCGGCGCTCGAGGATCTGCGCGAGGCGCCGCTGCCGGACCGCTTCATTCCTATCCGCGACCAGCTCGGAGGCGGGGCGGAGGCGGCGCTGGAGGCGCTTGGCGCCTTCACGCGGCCAGTCCCGCGGGAGGAACGCTCCGGGAACGTGCTGGCGGGCATGCGCGGGCTCGCGCACGCCCAGGAGCGGCTCTATCCGCTGCGGTCGCTGCATCCTTCGCTGGGCGGGCTCTTCGCCGAACGGGCCGCCAGGGAGGACCTGGCAGCGCTCGACACGTACAGCTCCGACCCGGGGACGGGCATTCAGCGCAGCGGTCCCGACGACGACCCGGATGCCCGCGGCGAGTTCCACCTGTACGTCCCGGAATCGCTGGACGGCAGCGAGGCGCGGCCCCTTGTCGTGGCCCTGCACGGGGGCATGGGACACGGGCGGGACTTCCTCTGGACGTGGCTACGGGAGGCGCGCAGCCGCCGCTTCCTTCTCCTGGCGCCCACTTCGGTCGGTCCGACGTGGGCCCTGATGGGGCCTGACGCCGATCGCCAGCGCCTGCTGCGCTCGGTCGAGTTCGTACGCGACCAGTGCAACGTCGACGGCGACCGCATCCTGCTGACGGGGCTCTCGGACGGCGCCACCTACGGACTCTCGACGTTCCTCGCGGGGGACACGCCATTCGCCGCGATGGCGGCGATCGCCGGGGTGCTGCACCCGAAGAACGTCGAGAGCGGGGCGATCGTCGGGGCGGAGGGGAAGCGCATCTCGATCACGCACGGGACGAAGGACTGGATGTTCCCGGTGCAGCTCGCCCAGGCGGCGCAGCAGGCCCTGCGGGAGGCGGGCGCGGACGTGCGCTACCACGAGATCGCGGACCTCGCGCACGCCTACCCGCGCGAGGAGAACGCAGCCATCCTGGAGTGGTTCGACCCGTCGCTGGGGCTTCGGGGAGGGGACGGCAGCTAGCCGGACCACCCATAGGGTGCTACTGTGATAGGGTGAATCCATGAACGTCTCCTTCCGGAGTCGGAAGTTGGCGCGGTGCTATGCAGATGTCAGCCTGGCCATACGTGAGTGGGGACCGGATGTCGGGCGCCGCTATGTGCGACGGGTCGACCTGCTCCGGGCCGCCCGCTCGGTGGAAGACCTGCGCGCGCATCGTGCGCTGGACCTCCACCCACTACGGGGCGATCGGGCCGGGCAACATGCTCTGCGAATTACCGGCCAGATGCGGCTCATCGTGACGTTCTCCGACACGGGAGCCCGGATCGAAGAGGTTGTTGACTACCATGGCTGACGTACTGGAAGCCCCACCGATCGAGCCCAATGTCGCGATACCGCCCGGCGAGCACCTCGAGGAAGAGCTGGAGGCTCGCGGGATGACCCAGCGCGCCCTCGCCCAGTTGCTCGGGCGGCCCCCACAGATGATCAGCGAGGTCATCCGAGGCAAAAAGGCCATCACGGCCGACTTCGCCCTTGAGCTTGAGGGCGCCCTCGGCATCCCTGCTCACCTCTGGGTGAACCTTGAGGCGAACTACCAGCTCACCAGGGCGCGCCTGGAGTGGCAGTCGGGCCTCGTTGAGCGCGATGTTCCCTCGCTCCTGGCAGCAGTCGAGGCCGCCTCGTCGGCCAACGGCGAGGAGGGGCCCTTCATCGCCCGCGTTCGTCGCATCACCGGTGATCCCTGGCGCACCATGGCCAAGCGCCTGGAGGGAGCACGGCACGCCGGCCTTCTGGAGGTATCCGAAGCGGATGCGTCCGGCGGCCGGGCCGACCGGGTCTTCGTGTTGTCTGAGCGCGGCCGGGCGCTGCTTCGGCGCTAGCTCTCGGCCGGGGGGAGGTCCTTCGCGGCTTCGTCGTAGCGGCGGGCGAACTTGCCGACGTCGGGGTCGGGGCCCATGGCGGCGTCGACCTCGGCGCCGTAGGTGGCCTCCGCTTCGGCCACCTTGGTGGCGAAGCTGAGGTGATGCGCGAACCCGCTCATCACCCGGGTCATCCGGCACTCCCCGTCCTCGGGAGCCTCCGGGCAGGGCGGTGGCTCGACGTCGCTGGTCATGCGCTGCCGGAAGACTTCTTCACGGGCCCCACAGATGTCGCAGGCGAACTCGTACAGCGGCATGCCGACCTCCTGTTAGCCCTCGCCGATGCCAGCCTCGGCAAGGTACGCCTCGGCGGCGAGGGCGGCGGTGGCGCCGTCGCCGCAGGCGCTCACCAGCTGGCGCGCCGCTTCGACGCGCAGGTCGCCGGCCACGAACAGGCCGGGCACGGCCGTGCGCATGCGCAGGTCGACGCGGGCGTGGCCGCCCTCGTCGAGTTCGACGAGGCCCTTGAGCAGGTGGCTGTTCGGCGTCTGGCCGATGAAGATGAAGACGGCGCTGACGGGCAGCGTGCGGACCTCACCGGTCTGCACGTTGCGGAGCTCCGCCCCCTCGACGGTGTCCGCCCCCACGATGCGGTCGACGACCGTGTTGCGGATGATCTCGATCTTGGGGTTGGCGAACACGCGCTCCTGCAGGAGCGCGCTGGCCCGGAATGTTTCGCGGCGGTGGACCAGCCAGACCTTGCTTACGTGGCGGCTCGTGAAGAGCGCTTCATCGAAGGCGGCGTCTCCGCCGCCGACGACGACCGCTTCCTGGTTCTGGAAGAAGGCAGCGTCGCAGGTGGCGCAGTAGCTCACGCCGCGCCCGATGAACTCGTCCTCGCCGGGGACGCCGAGCTTGTTGTAGTCGGCGCCGGCGGTCGCGACAACGGCGTGCGCCTCGCACGAGCCTTCGCTCGTCTCGATGTGGAAGGGAGCGCCGGGCCGGGGGGCGATCGACTGCACGTCCTCATAGCGCAGCTCGGCGCCGAAGCGCTCCACCTGCTGGGCGAGGTTCATGGCGAAGTCGGTGCCGTTGATGCCCTGGGGAAAGCCGGGGTAGTTCTCGACGAGCTCCGTCGTCGCGATCTGGCCGCCCGTCATGAGGCGTTCGAAGACAACCGTGCGCCTGCGGGCGCGGGCGCCGTAGAGCGCGGCGGTCAGGCCAGCGCCACCGGCGCCGATGACGGCGATGTCGTAGGTCTCGGGCCTCTCCGCGCTCATGCCGGGGCCACCATGCGCCTGTGCTGCGCTCTCGCTAGGCGATCGCCTCCTCGAGGCGCTTCTTGAGGTCGCTCTTGGGGCGGAAGCCGACGATGGTGCCCTTCAGCTCGCCGCTCTTAAAGATGAGAAGCGAGGGGATGCTGCGGATGCCGTACTGGGAGGGGATGGCGGGATTCTCGTCGGTGTTCATCTTGTAGAAGCTGACGCGCCCGGCGTACTCCTCGCCGAGCTCCTCGACGATCGGGGCCACCATGCGGCAGGGGCCGCACCAGGGCGCCCAGAAGTCCACCAGCACCGGCAGATCGCTCTTCATCACGTCTGCGTCGAACGTCGCGTCCGTCACCTCGGGGGTTGCTGCCATCTCGGTTCTGCTCCTTTGCCGGCATGCCGGCTCATTAATTCCAAAGGCTCTTGCTCTGGTCCTCCGAAGCCCGCCATGCCTTCTTGCCGCCGGCGTTCGGAGAACACCTTCAAGCGTACCACCCGAGGCGCTCGCGGGCGCGAACCGCGGCTTTCCCAAATTGCCGCGTTGTGGGGCGCTTGCTACCATCCCGCGGAGGTCGCCCCCCATGAGTGGCTCGCTCGCGCTTGTTCTCAACCAGAACTATGAGCCGCTGAACGTGTGCAACGTGCGCCGCGCCCTCGTTCTCGTGCTGCGGGGCAAGGCCGAGGTGATCGAGACCGCGAAGGGGGCCATCCATAGCGCGAACCGGCACTTCGCCCTGCCCTCGGTCATCCGCATGGTGTACTACGTTCGCCGGCCGCGACCGAAGCTGCGGCTCTCCCGGCGCGAGGTGTTCGCCCGAGACGGCTGGGCCTGCGCCTACTGCGGCCGCGCCAGCAAGGACCTCACCCTCGACCACGTGGTGCCCCGCTACCGCGGGGGGACGCACAGCTGGGACAACCTCGTGAGCGCCTGCAAGCCGTGCAATCACCGCAAGGCGGGGCGCACCCCGGCCGAGGCGCGCATGCGCCTGCGCACCCGGCCCGCGGAGCCTCGCGTGCCCATCTACCACAGCTACCTCCAGTACCTCCGCCGCTACCAGGGCTGGGGCAAGTTCATCCCGGGCGCGGAGAAGGCGCGGGCTGCCGTCTAGATGGCCGAACTCTCTCCCGAGGAGATCCTCAACGAAGCGCACCGCGTCGCCGATTCCCAGTTCGGGGGCACCCTCGCCACCATCCACGAGGACGACGGCACGCCCTACCCGGCCTTCGTCCTCTTTCACCTCACCGACGAGGGCGAGGTCATCTACGGCAGCGTCATCGAGTCTCAGCACACGCGTGACACCGAGGCCATCCCCGAAGTTGCGTTCCTCATCGACAACCGGGACGTGCTCGGCTACGACTGGCCCGCCTTCGACCGTGTGACCATTGAAGGCACGGCCGAGCGTATCGATCCCGACGACCCCCGCTACGAGGGCTACTTCGAGGCTCTGGTTGCGAAGAACTGGCTCTCCAACTACTTCACCAAGATCGGGAACCTCTACTGCATCGCCCCTCGACGCATCACCGTCGTCCTCGGCATCGGTCCCGAGCGCTACACGGTCGACTTCGACTAGCGGGCGAGGATCCCGAGGATGGCCGCCGCCTCGTCGGGGGTGGCAGGGCGCTTGCCGGCCTGCTCGATGACATCGAGGAGGGCCTGCAGAAGATCGAGGTTGGAGGGCTCGCCCGGTCCGGCGTAGTCCTCAAGGCCGATGCGGACGTGACCGCCCCGCGAGATCGCAAGCGCGGCCATGCCGCAGGCGGTCACATCCCCGGCGCGCACGGCGACCGACCAGGGCAGGCCCGTGCCGGAGAGCATGTCGAGATAGGCGTCCAGGCCGGCGGGCGTGGGGGGAAGGCCGGAGAGGGTGCGCTCACTGCCGAAGTAGAACTTGACCAGGGACCCGGGCGGGAGCGTCCCCGCCTCGTGCTCGGCCAGCGCCACGCGCAGAAAGCCCGGCTCGAAGATGGAGATGGACGGCCCGAGGTGGTACCGGTGGCAGGTATCGAACATCTTCCGCGCGTCGCGGAAGGTGTTGAGGTAAGTCGCCTCGATGTCGGCGGCGCGCCCGTCGGGGCCGCGGCCGCCGACGTTCACGGAGCCGGGGTCCACGAGCCCGATGCGGAGCACGCCGGCCTCGGCGAGGGCGGGGATGTGGGCGTAGCGGCGCTCGAAGGTGGTGTGCGGGCCGCCGCTCGGCATGGTGGGGTAGAGGAGGGCGTCGGGCCGTTCGGCGAGGATGACGTTCCAGGCCTCGAGGTACGGAGCGGGGTCGTGCTCGGGCGCGTCGCCGACGACCGGCTCGTCGTTGTGGTTGTGGACGATGGCCGCGCCCGCCTCGAGGCAGCGCAGCCCGTCCTCGGCGATCTCCGGCGGCGTGCGCGGGACGGTCGCGTTCCGGGACTTCGGAGTGGCGCCGTTGATGGCCGCTTCGATGATGACGGCGTCGGCCAGCTCCGTGCTCGTCACGCGCCACCTCCCAGCCAGCGCGACTGCCAGCCGGTGTCGGGCTGCTCCTCGGCGAACGGCCACCTCTCCCCGAAGCGCTCGCGGTAAACGACCGCCTTCACGGGCTTGCGGTTCACCGGCCCGAACCGGTCCGTCGGGTAGCCGATAGGGAGCAGGCAATAGAGCTGGTTGTTCTCGGGGACGTCGAGCAGCTCCAACAGTTCGTCCCCGCCGCGCATGGGAAGGTTGAACACGGAGCATCCGAGCCCCAGCGCCCGCGCCGAGAGCATGAGGTTCTGGACCGCCGGAAACGTGCTCCCGCCGGGCGTCGAATGCCGCCCCTTCAGCCCGAGCACGGCGATGATGGCGGGCGCCTCGTGCAGGTTTTCGACGAGGTGCTGGACGCTGCGAAGGGTGAGGCGCTGGGTTCGCGGGAGGTCGTTGATCTTCTCCGGGTGGGCGGAGAACTCGGGCTGGTAGCGGCTCCAGCCGATCTCGGCCCAGCCCTGCATCTTCGCCTTCACCTCGGGGTCGGTGATGACGATGAAGCGCCAGTCCTGGGCATTCTGGCCGGAAGGGGCGCGGATGGCCGCGTCGAAGAGCTGGAACAGCACGTCATCGGGGATGGGGTCGGGGCGGAAGCGCCGGAGCGCCCGCATTGAGTAGATGGATTCGAAGAGACCAGGGTCGCCGTCAGCCGCCATGAGCGCCTCCCGCGCGAGATTCTACCGGCCCACCCCTTCTGCTCCCGCCGCCCCCACGGCCGTGTGCGTCCCGTACCATGCGGCGCGCAGGGGAGGGGACATGGATACGGGAGCGAGCACCTCGGCCGAGTGGCAGGTCGCAGTCGACCAGGCCCTTCAGGGCGTGCGCTCGGACTCCGACGTGGTCTTCCTGTTCGCCAGCTACCACCACTCGGAGCGCTATCCCGAGATCGTGGGGGCGATCCATGAGCGGCTGGGGCCACGCATCCTTCTGGGGTGCTCTGGGCAGGCGGTTATCACGACCGGCCGCGAGATCGAGGGGCGACCCGGCATCACGGTCATGTCGCTCGCCCTGCCGGGGGCCGACCTGACCCTGAAGCGTGTCAGCCAGGAGGACCTCGACGCGGACACGCCCCTGGTGGAGCGCCTCCTCCCGCCGGACGAGGTGAACGCCTGGGTGCTCCTCTCCGACCCCTTCAGCATCAACACGGAGACGCTGGTGGCGGCGCTGGCCGAGGCGTATCCGGGGACGCCCATCCTCGGGGGGATGGCCTCCGCCTTTCCGGGCGGCCGCAGCGCCTACCTGTTCGAGGGCGACAACCTCGCCCCGGGAGGCGCGCTGCTGCTGGCGGTGGGCGGGGGCTGGACGGTTCATCCCGTCGTCTCGCAGGGGGCGGCCCCCATCGGCGAGTCGTGGACGGTCACGGAGGCGGAACGGAACGTCGTGGTCGGCATTGGCGGACGCCCGGCGCTCGACGTGCTCATGGAGACGCTCCGGGACCTGCCGACGGAGGTCCAGGAGCGGGCGGGACGCAACCTGCTGGCGGGGGTCGCGATGGACGAGTACGCCGACGACCTCGGGCGCGGGGACTTCCTCATCCGCAACCTGCTGGGGGTCGACCGGGAGCGGGGAGCGATCGCCATCAATGACTACGTGCGGGTCGGCCAGACGCTGCAGTTCCAGCTTCGCGACGCCGAGGCGGCCACGGAAGAGCTAAACGCCCTCCTCGACCGGGCTCGCGAGGCGATGGCGGGGGAGGCGGCCGGGGGGCTGCTGTGCGCCTGCAACGGGCGCGGCCAGGGGATGTTCGGCGAGCCCGACCATGACGCGGCCGCGGTGGCGGACCGGCTCGGGGCCGTGCCCATCGCCGGCCTGTTCTGCAACGGGGAGATTGGCCCCGTCGGCGGCACACCTTTCGTTCACGGGTTCACGGCCAGCCTGGCGCTGTTCGTGCCGGTCGGGGAGCAGGGAAGCGGTTAGCCGTCAGGGGAAGTAGCGATAGATGTCGCGACGGTGCATGAACCTGAGCAAGACAACACGGTCTCCTACCAGGGCGAAGCCCAGCCGGAAGTCTCCGAGTCTGATGCGGTAGTAGCGGCCTGGCGCGGTCACTCTGACCGCCCGAGTAACGTCGGTGATGGCTGTCGCGGCCTTCAGCTCTTCGATGCGACGCTCCACCCGCCTCTTCAATTCCGCGTTGCGCTCGCGCTTGAGGTCACGGGCAAAGGCGGGTGTGTATTCAACCCTCATCCGTGTCGCGCAGGATCGCCCGTATCTCCTGCTCGCTGACTCTCTCCGTTGTCATGGCCTCGTCCATTGCTCGGGCGAAGGCCGCATCTTCTGCCTCTTCGCTCTCGTGAACCTGCTCGCTCAGCGTCACCTCGATCTCCTCCCCCTCCTCCAGCGCGAGCGGCTCCAACGGCTCAAGCTTGCCATTCGAATACCGGGCCCGGATGGTCCTGATCACGGTCGCTCTCTCCCTGCTGCGTCCCCTGCCATGATTGCACAGGCGCAGCGGCAGCGCCTGTGCGGACAGCGCATACTGGAGGCACGCCCGCGGGAGGTGCGCCCATGACCACGATTTCGGAGCAGGGGACGCTCGTCCGCGCGGGGTCGCTCGAGGAGATCGAGCACGAAGGGATGAAGGTCATCTCGGCCGAGGGACGGACGATCCTCATCGTCCACGACGAGGGGCGGCTGTACGCCCTCGACAACCGCTGTCCCCACATGGGCTTCCCGCTTCGCCGGGGCGCGGTACGCGACGGCATCCTGACCTGTCACTGGCACCACGCGAAGTTCGACCTCTCCGGCGGCTGCACGCTCGACCCGTTCGCCGACGACGTGCCCGCCTTCCGCATCGAGACCCGCGACGGCGAGGTGTTCGTGGACCCCAGCCCGATCGAGTCGGACCGGCGCAGCCACTGGGAGACGAAGCTGCGAGAGGGGCTGGAGGGACAGCTCTCGCTCGTGCTGGCGAAGAGCGTCATCGGGCTGAACGAGCTCGGGGCGACGAACGACGTGCTGCGCGAGGCGGCGCTCTTCGGGGTTCGGAATCGCGCAAGCGGCTGGAGCACGGGGCTCTCGATCCTGACGGCGATGGCGAACGTCCTGCCCGTGCTGCAGGAGGAGGACCGGCCCGTCGCCACCTTCCACGGGGTCGTCCACGTCGGGCGTTCGACAGCGAACCAGCCGCCGAACTTCGACCTCGCGCCGTTGGAGACGGAGCTGCGCGACCCGGCGCGTTACCTGGAGTGGTTCCGGCGGTTCGTGGAGACGCGCTCGACGCAGGCGGCGGAGCGCACGCTCCGCTCTGCCATCCATCTCGACCTGCCGCGGGACGCCATCGCGGAGATGGTGTTCGCGGCCTGCACCGACCACCTCTTTCTGGACACGGGACACACGCTCGACTTCGCCAACAAGGCGTTCGAGCTGGTGGACCACATCGGCTGGGAGCACGCGGAAGAGGTGCTCCCCTCGATCGTGCCCAGCCTCACGGGTGCGCGACGCATGGAGGAGAGCTCGAGCTGGCGCCACCCCGTCGACCTGGCTGCGCTACTCGAGAACGTGCGTCGCCGGCTCGACGACGCGATCGCGGCCGGCGACGGGCGCCAGCGCGACTGGCGCGGCCATCGCGACCTCGCCGAGCAGATCCTCGACGGCGAGCCGGACGCGACGCTGGAGCGCATGCTGACGCTCGTCCGCGAGGGGGTGCCGCTGGAGGAGCTCTCCGCGACGGTGGCGTACGCGGCCGCCCGGCGCGCCGTGCACTTCCACGTCTCCAACGAGTTCGGGGACTGGGACACGGTCCACCACTCCTTCACCTATGCGAACGCCGTGGACCAGGCGATGAGGCGCTCTCCCTCGAAGCTGCTCGCGCGGGGCATCTTCGACGGGGCGATGTCGGTGTACCTGGAGCGGTTCCTGAATGTGCCGAAGCAGCCTCATCCCGCCCTCTCGGGCGACCCCATCCTGCCGGACGCCCTCCTGCCCGCCTTCGACGTGCAGGGGCAGGTCGACGAGACGGCGCGCATCGTGGCGGACCTGCTCGGCGCGGGCTGGCGCGAGCAGGTCGTCGAGGTGCTGGGGCAGGCGCTGCTGCGGGAGGACTCGGGCTTCCACGAGTTCCAGATTTACGAAGCCGGGGTGCGCCAGTACCAGCACTTCGCCGGGCAGCCGGAGGGCGACCACATCCTGACAGGAGTCGCGCGCTTCCTGACTGCGCACTCGCCGACGGTGCGGTCGCGGCTCCAGACGTTCGACATCGCGGCGCGATTGCACCGGGGCGAGTCGCTCCACGGGGACGAGTAACCGAAAGGGAGAAGGGGCGCCTACTCGGCGCTGAGGCCCAATCCCGCCAACGCGAACCCGAGCACGGTGAGGACGATCATCATCACGACCGCGAGGATGATCCATGTGTTGTCGGTGCTGGTATCGCGCTCGGCGTACTGGGGGTCGTTCTCGGCAGGCTCTTCTTCGCCCTCTTGCGCGGGGGCGTTCGTGGTCGTGGGGGTGGCGGGAGCCTGAGAGGCGTTGCCGGCAGAGGCGGCGTTCCCGGGCGTGGGCGAGTGCGCCGCGAGGCCAGGGGTCGCGCTTCCCAGAGCGAGCACCCCGACGAGCGCGAGCAGGCCCGCCACGACGAAGGTTCGCTGCCAGAAAACGGTACGCAAGGCGAAACGGAAGGTACGGAACGCGCGAGCCTCGGTCAAACCGCGCGCCTCGATTGGCCGGTCCTGGGAACGTAGCGCTCGCTGAACTCGTCCTCGCTCAGGCGGACGCCGTGGCGACGCTCACTGACGGCCAGCTCCATGCGGGAGAGCTGCGCCAGTCCCTTGCGCGTGTCGCTGGCGACGCGGGCCTTGTCCTGGCGCTTGAGCCGCTGCTTGAAGAGCCAGTAGACGAAGGTCTCCCACTCGCGCAGGGAGATGTCCTCCCCCAGCATCGTGCCAGTCTCTTCGTAGTACGCGGCGCGCAGGTGGTCGCGGTCGGCGCCGTAGACGCGCTGGAACATGCTCTCGTGGGCGCGCAGGTCATCGCCCCAGGGGCTGGCGTGGTTCTCCTTGTGGATCTCCTCCTCGACGCTGAGCTGAAGGGCCGTTTCGACGAGCACGCCGTAGGTGTAGTTCAGGTGCGCGCTGTATTTGGCCGCTCCCAGGCGGGCCGCGAACTCGTCGTCGTCAAGGTCGATGGGCCAACGGCCGGTGAAGAGGAGCGCTTCCACCTCGCTCGCGGGTGCCAGCTCGGGAATCTCGTCGAGCAGGCGTTCGGCGAGGAGGAGCCAGTCGAAGGCTTCGCCCGCAATGAGGTAGTGGTAGCGCCTCCCGTTGCGGGTCTCGCCGGGGGCTCGCCAGCGCCCGATCGCGTCGAGCAAGGCCTCGAACCAGTGCATCCCGGAGCGAACGTCCTCTCGGAAGCGGGCGACTACATCGTCGACGGCAAGGTCGCTCTCGCCGGGGGTCTCGTCCCCGGCGACTACTTCGGGATCCGTAGCGTCGACGGTGCTAGACATAGCGAGTTGGATGATAGCAAAGGCCTGCCTTGCAGACGCGGGCGGGGCCGGCCTCGCTGGTAAGCTGGCTCGATGGCGGCAATCATCGGGCACGAGGGGCTGCGGCGGGCCCTGCGCGCCATCGCCGCGATGGAGGAGCCGCCACACGCGCTGCTCTTCTCGGGACCGGCCCGAACGGGCCGGACGCTGCTCGCACTGGAGCTTGCGACCCTGCTGAACTGCGACGCCCCCGCGCCTGACGACGGCCCCTGCGAGTGCCGGGCCTGCCGCCTGATCGCCGAGCGGAACCACCCCGATGTGCTGCATCTGGAGCCCGGCGACAGCTTCTGTCGGGGCGGGGGCGGGCATCAGCCCCATCCCGGCTCACGCGACATCCGCATCTGCCAGGTGCGGGGCCTCATCGAATCGGTCTCACGCTACCCGTTCGAGGGGCGCTTCCGGGTCATCATCATCGAGCCGGCCGACCGCATGGGGCTGGAGGCCGCGAACACCCTGCTGAAGACGCTGGAGGAGCCGCCTCCGGCGACGGTGATCGCGCTCATCACGGCGGCGCCGGAGAACCTGCTGGAAACGATCCGCAGCCGCTGCCGGACCCTGACCGTCTCGCTCGTGTCGGACGAGGTGGTGGCGGAAGGGCTGCGGGAACGGGGGTTCCCGGACGAACTGGCTGCGCGGGCCGCGGCGGAGTCGCGGCGGCGCCCGGCGGATGCGCTCGCGTTCGCCGAGCAGCCCGACCTGATGGACGACCGCGGGCGCCTACTCGACCGCTGCGCCGAACTGGCCGGGGCGCGCGCAGCCGAGCGCATGACCTACGCGGGCGACCTCGCCGAGCGGTGGCGTCGGGACCGGGAGCTCGTGCTGACGGAGCTGGACGTGTGGGAGACGTTCTGGGAGGAGCGGCTACGCACGAAGGTCGGGGCCGAGGACGAGGCCCGCGCCGCCCTCGACGCGCTGCAGGCGGTGGCCGAAGCGCGCAGCGACCTGGACGCGCAGGTGGTGGCGCGCATGGCGCTGGAGCTCATGCTCCTCCGCTTCCCCGCGGTTACACTGGCCGCCGAGGGCGCCCCCGCCCCCTCCCGAAACGAGAACGAATCATGACCGACCCCCGGCAGAACGTGGCCGGTGTTCGCTTCCGCAACGCTGGTCCCATCGAGTACTTCCACGCCGCCGGCATGCGCCTGGAGGTGGGCGAGTCGGTCATCGTCGAGACGAGCCGCGGGCCCGAGCTGGCGCGCATCGTGATCGCGCCCGATCAGGTGGTCGTGAACGAGCTCGGGGAAGACAACCTGCACCCCATCCTCCGCCTCGCGACGGAGGACGACCTTGTGCACGCGAGCGACCTGGCCGCGCGCGCCGAGGAGCTGCTGCCGGAGGCGCGCAAGATCGCCGAGGAGGCGGGGCTTGAGGGGCGGGTCGACCGGGCGGAGTTCACGCTCGACGGGGAGCGGCTCACCTTCCTCGTGAGCGGCGAGGGGGCAGGCGGCCAGCGCGAGTTCTCGCGGGAGGCAGGGCGGCGCTGGGACGTGCGGGCCTCGGTCCGGCGCATCGGCGCGCGCGACCGCGCCCGCCTCGCAGGGGGCTACGGCATCTGCGGTCGGGAGCTGTGCTGCTCCAACTGGCTCGAGACGTTCCCGTCGGTCTCCATCCGCCTCGCCAAGGACCAGGAGCTGCCGCTCAATCCCGAGAAGATCAGCGGCCTCTGCGGCCGCTTGCTCTGCTGCCTCTCCTACGAGGAGGAGGGGTACAAGGAGATGAAGAAGACCCTCCCGCGGATGGGCCAGCGCTGCAGCACGCCTACAGGCGAGGGCAAGGTGGTCGGCATCAACGTCCTGCGCCGGCAGGTGACGCTCAACGTGGGCGGCCAGCGGATCGAGGTAGGCGACCGTGACCTGGGGCTGGTGGTGCGCTGGGACCCGTCGGCACGCAACGCCGAGCCCCCACCCAGCATCACGCGCGAGGAAGCGATCGCGCAGGGGCTGATCGAACCCGAGGAAGAGCCGGAGCCGGAGCTGCAGGCCGTCGCGGCCATGCCCGAGGCCGCGCCCATCGAGCTTGGTCGCGAGTCCACCGACGCCCCAGGACGCGACCGGCAGCGTCCCTCCCGCCGCCGCGGACGGGGCCGCCGGGGCGGCGGCGGCCGGCAGGATCAACAGCAGCCGCAGCAGCAGGGCGACGAAGCGCCGAAGGGCCGGGTCTTCCGGCGATCCTCCGGCAACCGCCCCACTGGCCAGGCGGCAGGGGAGTCTCAGTCCCCCAACCAGCCCGCCGCCAACGCCGGGGGCGAACAGCCACAGGGCAGTGGTCGGCGACGCCGCAGAAGGCGACGGCGTCGCAGTGGCGGAGGCGGTGGCGAGAAGGCCGGGGGCGGCGACTCCTAGCCCTGAACCCGCGCTGCCAGCTCCCGGATGTGGTCTGCCACCAGGCCCGGCGCTTCCATGGGGATGAAGTGGCTGTTGTCTTCGAGGACGAGTTCCTCGGCGTTGCGGAGCTCGCCGGCAAGGCCGGGCCAGGTGGGGGAGACCATCATGCTCCACTGCTGGTCGGGGGTTGGAGGCGGGGCGCGGAGGATTCGGATGGGGAGGTCGAGTTCTCGCAGGAGCGGGTACGGGTCCCAATCCCGGTTGCCGGCGTAGACGGCCGCCTCCACCAGGGGCGGGCAGGCGAGGACGTAGCCGTCGCGGTCCGGCGCGGGGAGGAGACCGTGCTCGCAGTAGTCGCGAAGCAC
This sequence comes from Chloroflexota bacterium, assembly GCA_026702615.1. GTDB lineage: Bacteria > Chloroflexota > Dehalococcoidia > Tepidiformales > Tepidiformaceae > UBA2991. The sequence goes on from JAPPBY010000037.1 coordinate 13,963, forward strand.
GCGGGGCTCCCAGCGACGGAACGGGTCGCGGCCGGCGAAGCTCTCCACCATCTCGTCGGGCGAGGACCACTCGTTGCGGCGGCGAGCGACGAAGTGCTCGGCTTCGAAGGCAGGCTCACGCTCGTAGAGCGACGGCTTCATCAGGACCGGGTCGACCAGGAGGAGCGCCGAGAAGGCGCCCGGTCGGAGGGCGGCCGCGACGGCGACGGCGGCGCCGCCCTTCGAGTGGCCGACGCCGATCGCGCCCCGGAGGTCGAGCGCCTCGCAGAAGGCGGCGACGTCGGCGGCGACGTCGCTCCAGGGGTAGGGCGGCTCGGGCTTCTCGCTGCGGCCGTGGCCACGCAGGTCGAGGGCGATGCTGCGCTGGTCGATGGACTCGGCGATGGCGTCCCAGCAACGGGCGTGGAACCCGGTGGCGTGGGCGAAAAGGACGGTGGGCTCGCGGCCCTCGCGCTCGAAGTAGGCGAGCTCCACCCCGTTCACCTGCACGCGTCCCTCGGTCGGCTGCATCGCGCGATTATCGCCGGGGTCGCGCTCAGGCGCTTCCCGGCAGGGCCATCAGCTTCGGGACGGCTAGAATCCGCCCATGCCAGACAACCCCGACCTCCAGAAGGCACTCGCCCAGCTCGCCGCCACGCCCAGCAGGCTCGCCCACCTCACCGTCGAGAGCACCGACGAGGACCTCGACGCCGCCCCGGAGAGCGAGTGGTCGGCGCGGGTCGTGCTCGCGCACCTGCGCGACGCGGAGTCGATGGAGTTCCGCGTGGGTCTGGAGCGGCTGGTCGCCGAGCCGAACCCCGCCCTCTACTTCCTTCCCCCGGACCAGTGGGAGCGCGAGCGCAACCGGGAGCGCGACGACAAGAGCGTGCTGCTGGGCGACTTCGCGCTGCAGCGGCAGGCGTCGCTGAACCTGATCACAACGATGCGCGACTCCGACTGGGAGCGGACCGCTCCCGGACCCCGCGACGAACCGATCACGGCCGCGCAGTTCGTCCAGGTCTGGGCGGGGCACGACGCCGCCCACCTGGGGCAGATCGAGGCGCTCCTGGGCGAAACGGCGGAAGGGGCGCAGGAGCGCCGCGCCCGCCCTCCGGAGTAATCAGGCGCCGGCAGCGGCCAGCTGGCGGCCGCGGGAGAGGCGCGCTGTCCCCTTGTTCGCGGCGAGCACCTTCTCGATGCTGCGGGCGAGCTCGTCGCTGACGGCCGCGCGCTCCAGGTCGAACTCCTGCTCCAGGCCGTCGGTGTCGTGGATGACGAGACGCACCTCGTCGGAGCCGGGACGGTCCTGCAGGAGGGCCGCGACGCTGCTCAGGAGGGCCTTGTCGGTCATCTCGTCCTCAGTTTCATAGATGGTGATGACGAGCTGGGCGGAGTCGCGCCCGACCGGCGAGCGCACCGCCGGAGACTCGGCTTCCGTGGTGGCGGCGGGAGGAGGGGGTGGAGGGGAGGCGCCGTTGCCGTTCCCGTTTGCGTGGCGGGCGGCAGCAGGGGGCGGGGTCTGGGGCGCAGGGGGGCGCTGGGCGGGAGCGCGGCGGCGACCGCCACCACGACGCGGTTCCACCTGCCACTCCTCCGGCCGGAAGCCGATGAGGGTGCCCTCGGTCGCATCCCAGGGGGCGGCTCGGCGGGCGCTCAGGTTGAGCCGGTCGCCACGGTCGCGGCAATCCACCGACGCGAGCACGATCTGGCCCTCCGCCCAAGTGTCCTCGCTGGAGATCTCGAGCACATCGCTCCAGACCGCGAGCTCGGCCCGTCCGGACAGGTCCTCGAGCGTGACGAGGTAGTAGCGGCGGTTGTCGCGCGTGTAGCGGACCGTGACCTGCGTGATCATCCCGGCGACGCGCACGGTCTGGCCGGCAAGCTCCAGGGAGAGGTCGGCGAGCTGGACGGGGTTGTGCGCGGCCAGCTCCTGGGCGGCGCGGCGGAAGGGGTGCTCGCTGAGGTACACGCCGAGCAACTCCTTCTCCCAACGCAGCCGCTCCTCCTGCTCCATGGGAGCATCGACCAGCTCCAGCGCAGGCATGGGCGTGTCCACCTCGCTCCCGAAGAGGTCGAACATGGTCGACTGGCCGCTGTCGCGCAGCTCGCGTTCGCGCTTCGCGAGGTTGGCGATGCGCTCGCTGTTGGCACGCAAGGTGCCCCGGTCACCGATCTCGTCGAGGGCTCCGGCGAGCGCCAGGTGTTCGATGGTGCGGCTGGTGGCCCCCTCGAGGTCGGCGCGTTTGCAGAAGTCGTCGACGTCCCGGTAGGCGCCGTCCTTCAATCGGACGGCGATGATGCCCTCGACCGCCGCCGGGCCGACGTTCTTGATGTCACCCAGGCCGAAGCGAATCGCGAGCGAGCCGCCGTCGCGTTGCTCGACCGCGAACGTCTTCGTGCTGGCGTTGATGTCGGGGGGGAGCACCTCGATGCCGAGGCGGGTGCACTCGGCGACGGCCTGGGCGATGCGCTCGAAGGGGTCGGGGGAACTGCCCGCAAGCTGCAGGACGGCGGTCAGGTATTCGACCGGGTGGTTCGTCTTCAGGTAGGCGGTCTGGTAGGCGATGTTGCCGTAGCACCAGGCGTGGGCCTTGTTGAAGGCGTAGCCGGCGAAGGGCTCGATCAGCTCCCAAACGGCCTTGGCCCGGTCCTCGGGGTAGCCGTTCGCCGCCGCGCCCTCGATGAAGCGGGAGCTCTCGGCCGCCATCACCTCGGCCTTCTTCTTGCCCATGGCCTTCCGCATCACGTCCGCTTCGCCCAGCGTGTAGCCGGCGAATCGCTGGGCGATCTGGAGCACCTGGTCCTGGTAGACGATGACGCCGTGGGTATCCGCGAGGATGTCGGCGAGGTCGGGGTGGGGGTGCTGGATGGCCTCGTCGCCGTGGCTGGCGCGGATGTAAGTGGGAATGTGGGCCATGGGGCCGGGGCGGTAGAGCGCGACCATGGCGCAGATCTCGGCAATGCTCTTCGGCTTCAGCTCCTGGACGTAGCGCCGCATGCCGGCCGACTCCAGCTGGAACACGCCGAACGTCTCGCCGCGGCCGAGCGTGTCCATGGTTGCCGGGTCGGCCTCGGGGAGCTTGAGCAGGTCGACCTCAACGCCCGTGGTTTCGCGGACGAGGTCGACCGCGCGGCCGAGGATGGTCAGGTTCGAGAGACCGAGGAAGTCGACCTTGAGGAGGCCCATCGCCTCCACCTGCTCCATCGCGAACTGGGTTGTGGGGACGGCGAGATCGTCGCCGCGGCCGGTGCGCTGGAGGGGGACGACGTCAACGAGCGGTTCGCGGGAGATGACGACGCCGGCGGCGTGCGTACTGGCGTGGCGGGCGACGCCTTCGAGTTGCTGCGCCATATCGACGAGACGTTTCACCTGCGCGTCGGTGTCGTAGGCCTCCTTGAGATCGGTCGACTGGGTGAGGGCGTCATCGAGCGTGATGTGGAGGGCGTTGGGGACGTAACGGGCCACGCGGTCCGTGTCGGCGTAGGTCATACCGAGGGCGCGTCCGACGTCGCGGATGGCCGCCTTTGCGCCGAGGGTTCCGAAGGTGATGATCTGGGCGACCTTGTCCTCGCCGAAACGCTCGTAGGCGAAGCGGATGACCTCGTCGCGACGGTCGTCGGCGAAGTCGAAGTCGACGTCCGGCATCTGACGGCGCTCGACATTGAGGAAGCGCTCGAAGACGAGGTTGTTGGCAACGGGGTCGATGTCGGTGACGCCGAGCGAGTAGAGGGCCAGCGAAGCCGCCGCCGAGCCGCGCATGCCCATGGGGATGCGCTCCTTGCGGGCGAAATCCGAGATCTCCTTGACGACGAAGAAGTAGTCGGTGAAGCCGGTCTCACGGAGCACGTCGAGCTCGTAGTCGAGGCGCTGCTCGAGCTCGGGCGTAAGGGTTCCGACGCGGCCCGTGAGGCCATCGCGGCAAAGCTGGCGCAGGTAGGCGTCGTTGGTGACCCCGTCGGGCGTATCGGGTTCCGGCAGGAGCGCGCGGTCGAAATTCAGCTCGAGGTCGCAGGCCGCGGCGAGCATCTCCGTGTTCGTGATGACCTCGGGGGTCTCGGGGAAGAGCGCGCGCATCTCCTCGTCGCTGCGGAGGTAGTAGCCCTCGCCATCGATACGGAAGCGGTCCTCCTGATCGACGGTGGCATTCGTGCCGATGCAGAGGAGGACGTCGTGCGCCTCGGCTTCGCCCGCTCTGGTGAAGTGCCCGTCGTTGGTGGCGACGACGGGGATGTCGAGCTCGCGGCCGATGGAGAGGATCTCGGGGTTGACGCGGCTGAAGCGCTCGACGCCGTGCTCCTGCACCTCGAGCGCGTAGTGCCCGTCGAAGACTTCGCGGTACCAGCGCGCGATCTCGATCGCGCCGTCCCGGTCGCCCTCGCTCAGGCGCTCGAAGAATTCACTGGAGGGGCAGCCGCTGAGGACGGTGATGCCGGCGCTGTGCTGCTTGAGCAGCTCCCGGTCGATGCGAGGCTTGTAGTAGAACCCCTCCAGGTTGGACTTGGTGACCAACTGGAGGAGGTTGCGATAGCCGGTCAGGTCGCGGGCGAGCATCGTGAGGTGGTAGGGCTGGCGCTCGCGATTGCGGCTGTGGCGTGACTCGGGAGCGACGTACGCCTCGAGCCCGATGATCGGCTTGATGCCGCGCTCCTTCGCCTCCCGGTAGAAATCGAGCGCGCCGTAAAGGGCGCCGTGGTCCGTCATCGCGATGGCTTCCATCCGCAGTTCCTGTGCGCGATCGAGGAGCTGGGGGATGCGGGACAGTCCGTCGAGTAGGGAAAATTCTGTGTGCGTGTGTAAGTGCGTGAACATTTTGGTGTGCGGCTCATCGTACCCCGTAGAGAGTCGCCTGGGGGGCCGGCCACCAGAAACTCTACCGGCGTGATCCCCCGTCGACGGGGGCGGTTACGTCACTCTTCGGCAGCCTGAAGCGAACCCACCGGTTATGTCCCAGAGGGTCGCGGGTCAGTCGATGGCGGCGCCTTCGATGGCGGCGAGGCGCTCGCCGCTGCCCGTGCCGGGCCAGCGTGAGCGGGCGACCGCCCAGGCCAGCGCGACTGCGAAGAGCGCACCCTGCAGGAGCACAACGGTCGCGCCGGAGGAAACGTTGATGAACCAGGAGACGTACACGCCAACAAGTCCGCTCGCACCGCCGAGCAGCGCGGCCAGCGCAAACATGCGCGTGAACGAGTCGGTCAGGAGGCGGGCGGTGACGGGCGGGATGACCAGCGCCGCCGCGATCAGGGTCGCGCCAAGCACCTGGAGGGAGGCGATGACGGTAGCGGCGAGCACCAGCGAGAAGAGCGCCTCGACCCAAGGGACGGGCACGCCGTAGGTGCTGGCGACATCGGAGTCGAAGGTCGTGAAGAGGAGCTGCTTCCAGAAGGCAAAGACGACGGCAGCGGCAAGGACGAGGACGCCGCCTATGACCGTGAGATCACCGCTGGTGATGCCCAGAATCTCGCCGAAGAGGGCGGCGTCGAAGTCGCGCGTGAACTGGCCGTGGCGGCTGATGAGGGCGACGCCGAGGGCGAAGGCGCAGGTGGTAATGATGCCGATAGCGGCGTCGCCGCCGATCTGGCGACGGCGGGCGACGGCGTTTATGAGGAGGACGGTGAACACGCCCCAGAGGGTCGCGCCGATGTAGAAGCTGATGCCGGAAACGAAGGAGACGACGGCCCCGCCGAAAATGCTGTGCGCGAGCCCGTGGCCGATGTAGGCGAGGCTGCGAAGCACGACATAGACGCCGACGGCGCCGCACAGCACGCCAACCAGCGTGGCCGCGACCATGCCGCGCACGAAGAACTCGAACTGGAACGGATCGGTCAGGTCGCCCACGGCTAGCCGCCCACGGGGGTGGCGGGGAGGGGGGTCTCCTCCGACTCGCCGGTCATGGCGTCGTCGAGGTGCTCGACGACGTAGATGGCGTCGCCCCGGCGCAGCACGAGCATCTCGGCGCCATACGTGCGACGCAGGACCTCGGGCGTGAGCACGTCCTCGGGGGAGCCGTCGGCGATGAGCGCGCCCTCGCCCACGCAGACCAGGCGGGGAAGGTGGGTGGCGACGGCGTTGAGGTCGTGCGTGGACATGAGAATTGTCGTGCCGGCGCGGTTCAGCTCGCCCAGGAGATGCATGATCTCGTGGCGCGTCTTGATGTCGACGCCGCTGGTGGGTTCGTCCAGGAGGAGGAGGTCGGGGTCGCCGATGAGGGCGCGGGCAAGGAAGGTGCGCTGCTGCTGACCGCCCGAGAGCGCCCGGATTTGGCGGTTCGCGAGGTGCCCGATTCCGAGCCGATCGAGGATGTTCGCGAGCAGCTCGCGGTCGTGACGGCGGGGCCAGGGCCGCCAGCCCATCTCCCGCCAGCGTCCCAGCAGCACCGCCTGGCCGACCGTCAGGGGGAAATTCCAGTTGATCGCCTCGACCTGGGGGACGTAGCCGAGCCGGAGGGCGCGCTCCCCGGCGCGCGGAGTCGCCTTGATGGCGCCGGCGAAGCGACGGGTCTGGCCAGCGATGGCGCGCAGCAGGGTCGTCTTGCCAGAGCCGCTCGGCCCGACGACCCCGGCGAACTCGCCGCGCCGCAGGGTGAAGTCGACGTTGCGGAGCACGGGCGTGCGTTCGTAGCCCGTGCTCAGGTCGCTAAGCTCCACGAGGGGTTCGCCGTCGGGATGGGGCGGCGGGCGGTGTCCGGGGGCGCTCGGCGCAAGCTCAACCACCGACGTGCTCCGCGAAGGGGATCCAGCTGAAGCTCACGTCGAATCCGTCGAGGGCGGAGGCGTCGCCGCCGAGGCTGGTGACGATGGTGCGGACGTTCTCGACCATCATGGCGAGGTAGGTGTTCTCGGGGTCGCCGCGGTCGCCGGGGAGGTCGTCGTCACGCAGGGTGGCGACCTGCACGGCGCCGGCCTCGTTGGCGATGGTGTCCAGCACCTCGGAGGGGAACACCTCGGAGCCGAAGATGGCGGGGGCGCCCGAGGCGCGAATCTGTTTGATCAGGTCGGCCACCTCGCGAGGAGAGGGCTCGGAGAAGTCGGACGGCTGGATCGCGCCGATGATGGTGAAGCCGTAGCGGGGAGCGAAGTAGGGGAAGGAGTCGTGGTACGTGAGGAGGACACGCTGCGCCACGGGCACGGTTGCGACGGCCGCGTGGATGGCCGCGTCGAGCTCCTGCAGCCGGGCTACGAAAGCAGCGGTGTTGCCCTCGTAGTAGCTGGCGTTGTCGGCGTCGAGGCGGCTGAGCGCGTCGCGCACGTGGGCGGCGTATTCGCCGGCAAGGATGGGGTCGGTCCAGAGGTGGGGGTTGGGGTCGCCGCCGTCGCGGGGGAAGGAGAAGTCGTAGACGTACTCGTCGGGGGTCACGGTGGCTTCCCCGAGCAGCACGATCTCGACACCGTCCCGGCGGTTCGCCTCGGCGAGCTCGAGTGCGGGGAGCTCGAGGTTGAGGCCGTTGGCGACGATGAGGTCCGCGCGGGCGATGTCCTGCGCGACGGAGGGGGCAGGTTCGAAGGTGTGGGAGTTGGTGCCCTCGGGGACAATGGCGGTCACGCTGACGCGGTCGCCGCCGACGTTCTCGATGATGTTGCGAATGGGCGAAACGGTCGTGACCACATGGATGGTGGAAGCGGTCTCGCCGTCTCTTTCCGGGCCGGTGTCACCACCGCCGCAGGCCGCGGTCAACCCGCCAAGGAGCAGGAGCAGCGCCGTCGCGGGGGCGAGCCGTCTCAAGGTTCCGGTGATCGCGTGGAGGGGCACGACGGCAGGGTACCGTCCGAGGGTTGCAGTTGCAATTGGATGCAAGAAGAGGGTAATGGCATCTGGACGGCTTCGTTACCGCGGGACGCCAACTCCTTTACGTCGCCCCAGTACGATCGTTCGAGACGCATGAACAGGAAGAGTGCTGGGGTGGACGGAGGGATTTGAACCCTCGATCTTCAGGGCCACAACCTGACGCGTTAACCACTACGCTACGCCCACCGCGCAGGCTGATCGTACCCAAGCCCAGCGCCAGCGGCTAACGCCCATCCCGCCTACACTATCGCCGCCATGGATTTCCACCTGCCGACCGAGACCGAGCGCTGGCGCGGCGAGCTCGTCGAGTTCCTGGGCGCGGAGATTCCCGAGGGCTTCGAGGGCGACGACGACTTCTTCGATAACGAGGAGCAGGCGCCGTTCGCCAGGCAGTTCATGCGGAAACTCGGTGAGCGGACGTGGCTGGCTCCGCCCTGGCCGACGGAGTACGGCGGCATGGGCGCGACCGCGCTCGAACAGATGGTGCTGAACGAGGAGCTGGCCTATCACCGCGCGCCCTCGGGCGGACGGCTGTTCACGATCGGCATCACGGGTCCGACGGTGCTGGTGCACGGCACAGAGGAGCAGAAAGCGCGCCTTCTCCCGGAGATGGCCTCGGGCGAGGCGTGGTACTGCCAGGGGTTCAGCGAGCCGGAGACCGGCAGCGACCTCGCTTCCCTCCAGACGCGCGCGGTGCGCGACGGCGACGACTACGTGATCCAGGGCCAGAAGATCTGGACCTCGAACGCGCACCTCGCCGACAAGATGATCGTGCTGGCGCGGACGGACCAGGACGTGCAGAAGCACCGCGGCATCAGCGCCTTCATCCTGGACATGCACGCCCCCGGCGTGACCGTGCAGCCGGTGCCCAACATCGCCTACCGCAACGACTTCAACCAGGTGTTCTTCGAGGACGTGCGCGTGCCCGCCGACGACCTGCTTGGCGGCGAGAACAACGGCTGGCGCGTCGCGATGACGGTGCTCGACTACGAGCGCTCGAACATCGCCGCCATCAGCGGGGCGCGGCGCACGGTGGCCGACCTCATTCGCTGGGCCAAGGAGGAGCACGGCGGCCTGCGCCCGTGGGACGACATCCACGTGCGCAACAAACTGGCGGGGCTCTACGCCGAGGGCGAGATCGGGCGGCTGGTCGCGTACCGGACGGCCTGGCTGCAGTCGAAGGGCGAGGTGCCGAACTACGAGGCGAGCATCGGCAAGGTGTGGTTCGCGATGTACGGCATCAAGGTGGCGAACGCGGGCGTGAACCTGATGGGCGGCTACGGGCAGCTGGCGCCGGGCTCGAAGTGGGCGCAGCTTCATGGCCGGGTCGAAACCTCGTACCTGCTCGCGGTGTCGGGACCGATCGCGGGCGGCGCCGGGGAGATCCAGCGCGACATCATCGCCACACGGGGCCTGGGGCTACCTCGCGGCTAGCCTGGTCAGGCCTGGGGCCGGCTACTCTTCGTCCTTGCCCACGTTGGGGATGACGATGCGGTGCTTGAGCTTCAGCCCATCCTCTTCGTCCTCGTCGGCGCTGGTGGTCTCTTCGACGCCCGAGCCCGCGTGCACGACGATGCGCTTGAATTCGCCCATGCCGACCAGGGGCTCGATCAGGACATAGCCGCTGACGGCCTCCCCTTCGGGCAATTGGTCGAGGTCGAGCGTGATCTCGAGGTAGGCGACGTGGCCCTCGCTGGTGACGTCCTCACCGCAGTACATGGCCCGACAGATCCAGACCGTGGTCTCGGCGCCGATGGCGACGCCACCGTGGATGCGATCGTCCTGGTCGGTGCGCGTCACGAGGATCCAGGGGGCCGACGCCTCAATGCGATAGGGGCCGATCCAGGTCCCGCGGTTCTCGATCCTGACCTCGACACTGCCAGGGATGCCTTCCTCGTCGACCGCGATCGAAACGTCGCCGGGGGCGGTCACGAGCAGATCGGGTGCGCCGATGAGGCGCGAGTGCAAGCTCGTGTCGACCGGAGGCGTGGGGTCATGGTGGGGTTCGATGCCCAGGTCGGGGAACGAGGTGGGGAAGTGCATGGCGGGGCAGCCGTCGTACCAGAAGGAGTCGGAGCAGGGGAAGTAGACCTGGGGTGAGAACGCCGCCGCCACGGCGGGGATGTCCGTGTCGGGCATGTTGACCTGCACCGGCGGCCAGAGCCTGGCGATGCCGTCGGGTCCGGGCGCGGGCCAGGGGTCGCCAGCGGGCGTGGGGGTGGCCTCAGGCGTGGGGGTGGCCTCGGGCGTCTCCTCTTCCGCGGTTTCATCGCCGGTCGCCGTGCCGTCTCCCTCGCCGTCGACGCTCTCGCCCGCATCGTCGTCTACTTCCGCTGCCGGGGTCTCCGTGGGGGAGGGCTCTGGCCAGGGGGTCGGAGCGTACTCGGGGTCGTCGTACAGCCGGGCGGGGTACTCCGGCGGATAACGCATACAGCCGTAGACGCGCTCCGGATAGGTGTAATCGCCATAGTCGAACCAGGGGGTGGCGCCGTAACCCGAGCTGATCCAGGTGGGGGAGTTCGTGTCGTCGCAGTGCCAGACCTCGCCCCGGAGCGGGTCGCGGAAGGGGTACTGGCTCGAGTCCCACCAGGCCAGCCACTGGGATTGGTGGTCGAAGTCATACTGGGGATGGTTCGTGAGGAAGAGACCGTTGTAGGCCCAGACGGCGTAGTACCAATCCTCCAGGTTGGCCGGGTCGCCGGCGCCGGCGATGGGTACGGACCAATCGTTCCACTTCAGGGCGAGCATGCGCGCGGCCTCGGCCACGTTGAAGACGAAGTGGGTGCCCACGAGCGCCTGCTTGGCGCTGGGGCTGCCCGAGTGGTTCTCCATGCCGGAGGTGATCTGGCCGAGGCCGAAACCGCAATCGAAGGAACGCTGGACGGGGCCGACGCCACCCCAGGGGACGTTGCTGTTCGCGTGGGCGAACTCGGACTCGACCCAGACGACTGACTTCAGCAGAGTCGGCGGGATGCGCAGGGAGGTGTCTGGCTCCTGCTCGAGGCGCTCCTCGCGGGAGCCCGTCAGCAGGCCGGGGTACTCGAGGTTGTGGGGCTCACCGGATGGCGTCGTCAGGAAGGTGACTGCCTCGCCCGCGGCCGCCAGCTCGATCGCGGCGAGGTAGAGGCCGGCGTTGTCGTAGGCCTCGTAGGTATCGAACTCGAAGGGCTCGATGCCAAAGCAGGCTTGCGCTTCCGCCCCGTCGTCCCGCCCTGAGAAGACGACCATGAGGACGGCTGCGGCCACGGCCAGCGCCGCTAACGCGCGGACCATCCGAAGAACCTCGAAAATCCGTCAAGTGATTGCCGCCCCGACCCGCTCACGATCTCGAGCCGGGGCGCTCCCGGCTCGTCGAAGCTGTAGCCGCTCCAGTGGTGGACGGCGAGGGCGGCGCCGTCGCGGCTGTAAGCGAGGGGGACATCGAATCCGGCCGGACCCTGCGCGCTGACGCTGCCCGGAGGCAGCGCGGGCGGCTCGCTGCCGAAGCTGGGCGCATCGCCCGAGGGGGACCAGGCTACGCCGAGCGCCTGCTCCGTCGGTGACGCCGCGGCGGTGACGCCGCCACCATCACCTTCAATGGAGACGACGTGGGGGAGGTAGCGCAGCCCCTCCCAGAGGTTCACCTCGACGAAGGCCAACCGTGCGCCGTCGGGGCTGAGGGCCCAATCGCGGGTGACGTGGGTGCTCAGCCAGAGGATCTCGGCGCCGTCACGCGTCAGCGTCGAGCCACGACCGTCGATGCGGACCGCCAGCAGCCGCCCCTGCGCGTCGAACCCAACGGGCGCGACCACGCCCGCGCCCAGGTGGGTCTCCAGCACGGACTCCGTGCCGTCGAACCCGACACGGGCGACCGCCACCCCGGGCTCGCCATCGGCCGTGCGGACGCTGCGAGTGATTACCACGGCCGTGGCGTCGGGGGTCCAGAGGACGTCCTGGAGGGGTTCGAGGCCTTCGGCGAGCCGGCGGGAGAGGCCGGTCTCGAGGTCAAGGGTGATGAGCGCCGCGAAGGGCCTGCCCGCGATGGCGCTATCGGGCGTGAGCAGGGCGACGTGGCGGCCCGTGGGCGAGACGGCGCCGCGCAGGCTGAATCCATGCAGGTGGGGAATGGTCGCGATCTCGATGGGGGCGGCGTTCGAAGTTGCGCCCACGACGGTGACGACGGTGGCTGCACCAGTGTTCTTCGCCACGACCGCGTACTGCCCGCTGGCGGCGCCGGCAAAGGCCGTCCGCGGTGGACCGCCGCTCTGCGCGAGCAGCGCCACGCTCGCCACGCCGAGGAGCACGACGGCCAGCGCCAGAACCGCGAACGGGCGTCGTCGGTCGTGCGCGGCGCTCGCGCGCAGGCGCCCGGCGGCAGCTCGCGAGCGGGCCAGCAAAGGGGTAACGCGGCGGAGGGAGGATGGTGCGTTCATGGGTGTGGGGATCTACGACTGGAGCCGTACCGAGGACCTGGACCCGCTCGACCGGGACCGTCTCAGCAGGCGCAGGAGTATCCCCGCACCTCCGGCGAACGGTGTGGTTCGCCGGAGAACACCATTGCGAACCTAGCAAGCACCCCGCGATCGGTCAATGCTCGGAACGATCCGGGAAAGGCCGGGAATAGCCGTCAAGCGGGCGGCTGCTAGCATGAGCGAGGCGTGATCTTCCAGCTTATCGACGTGCTCCGAGAGAACCCGGCGGCGTTCTTCGCCTACCTGGGGGCGATAGCGATCGCGATGGTGACGGGCATTGCCTTCCACGAGTTCAGCCACGCCTGGGCGGCGAACGAACTCGGCGACGACACAGCCGCGAAGCAGGGCAGGCTCACGCTGAACCCGCTGGCCCACCTCGACCCGATGGGAACCATTCTGCTGTTCATTGTTGGCATCGGCTGGGGGAAGCCGACGCCGGTCAACCCCTACCGGCTGCGCGTGGGGGTGAAGCGCGGCAACATGCTCGTGGCGGCGGCGGGACCGATCTCGAACTTCGTGTTCGCGTTCATCGCCTCGATTCCGCTCATCTTCGGGTGGGTCGAGCCCATCTCGTTCGACTACATCGAGCTGGCGAGCGGCACCCAGGTCCTCGGGACGTTCCTCCTGCTGATCGCCTTCCTGAACGTCATCCTCGGGGTCTTCAACCTGATTCCCATCCACCCGCTCGACGGCTTCAAGGTGCTGCTCGGGATCCTGCCGGACGAACTGTCGCGGCCCCTGGCCTCCCTCAGTCGCTGGGGACCGGCGCTCCTGATCGGGCTGATTCTCATCGGCTTCATCGCGCCCGAGTACAGCCCCATCCTGTGGATCTTCGACGGGGCCGCGGACCTCTTCCTGGAGGCGATCACCTGATGCTGGACCGTGTCCGCCAGGTGCGCGAGGCCTCCATCGGGCCCGATGCCGACGACCTTGCGCTGGCGCGCGAGTTCCTGGCTGGCGACCTGCTGGCGCTCTTCGGCGCGCAGGAGCCGCGGGACCAGCGTCACTCGGCGGGCACGACCCGCTGGCTCATCGAGCACGGCCACGCCAGCGACCACGATCTGCTCGTGGCGGCGCTGCTGCACGATGCGGGCAAGGGCGCCCAGCGGACGCGCGATCGCATCGTGCATGTGCTCACGGAGTGGCTGCCGGAGCCCCTCGTCGCCGCCGAGGCGTCGCGCTTCGAGATGCGCCGGGCGCTCGCGCGCAGCCGCGCGCACAGCCAGCGCGGGGCGGAGCTGCTGGTCGCGGCGGGGGCCTCGCCGCGGGTGGTCGAACTCACGCGCCTGCACCATCGGCCGGCAGGGCAGGATGCTATGCTAGCGCTCCTGCAGCGCGCCGACGCCGCTACCTGAATCGCGACGGAACACGCATGGCCGACTCCAGAGAATCGAAGATCGTCATCATTGGCACAGGCCTCATCGGGGCCTCGGTTGGCCTGAACCTGATGGCCCGCAAGGACCGCAAGTACGAGGTCGTGGGCGTCGATCGCAGCCGCCAGAACGCTCGTGCGGCCAGGGAGATGGGCGCGGTGGACGACACGGTCCGCTACCTCGACGAGGCTGTGCGGGACGCGAGCATGATCGTGCTCGCCGTGCCGTCGCGCGCCGCCGAGGAGATGCTGGTGGCGATGGAGCCCCACGTCTCCGAAGGGACCATCATCACGGACACGTGCAGCACCAAGGCGTCCTTCATGGCGAAGGCTCATGAGGTGTACAGCAACCGGGTGAGCGTGATCGGCACGCATCCGATGGCCGGCTCCGAGCGCAGCGGCCCCTCCGCCGCCAGCATCGACCTGTTCCAGGGGGCGGCCTGGGCGGTGACGCCCTCGGCCGTCGCCAGCGAGTCATCGGTGCGGGTCGTGCTGGGCATGATCGAGCAGGCGGGGGCGGTGCCCATCTACGTCGACCCGGCCGAGCACGACGAGGTCGTGGCGGCGGTGAGCCACGTGCCCCTGCTGCTCTCGGTCGCGCTCTTCAAGCTGGTGCGGGACAGCGCCTTCTGGGAGGACGCGGAGCAGCTCGCGGGGCCCGGCTTCCGCGACATGACGCGCCTGGTGATGGGCGACCCGGAGATGGCGACGAGCATCGTCGGCACTAACCGCACCGCCATCCTCTCCTGGCTGCGGCGCTACCAGGGCGAGCTCGACACGATCATCGAGGCGCTCGAGCTGAGCGACGAAGAGACAGAACAGCTGGCGGAAGGCATCGAGCTTCCCGACGACGGGGATGAGTCAGCCGCGACAGGGGCCGACGCCCTCATCGAGAGCCTCTTCACGCGGGCGCGGCTGGAACGCTTCGTCTTCGACGACCGCCTCGTTGGCCGGCAGATCCCGAAGGAAGGCACGGAAACGCCGCGCTCGGGCGACATGATCGGCCAGATGTTCATGGGGGCCTACCTGTACGGGCGGCTGAAGGAGCAACTGAACCGGGGCGAGGAACGGGAGCGCGAAGCCGCCCGCCGCCGGGGCGAACGCCCCAACCGGTGAGGGTCCGAAGCCCCGGCCGCCTGCGCGCCACCCTGCGCGTTCCGCCTGACAAGTCCATTTCGCACCGGGCCCTCATCCTCAACGGCATCGCGGAGGGCGAGGCTCGGGTCGAGAACCTGCTCGACTCGGACGATGTTCGCTCGACGGCGGCGTGCATGGCCGCCCTCGGGGTCGAGATCGACTGGCCAGAGGGCTCCACCGAGGCGCGCATCCGGGGCGGCGGCCTGCACGGCCTCTACGAGAGCGAAGACACGCTCGATTGCGGCAATAGCGGCACGACGATGCGGCTCCTGACGGGGCTGCTCGCGGCACAGCCACTCTTCAGCGTGCTGACGGGAGACGACTCCCTGCGCACCCGCCCGATGGGGCGGGTCATCGAACCGCTGCGTCGCATGGGCGCCCGCATCACCGCCCGGCGTGGCGACACCCTCGCCCCGATCGCCATCCGCGGCGGGAACCTGCGGGCCATCCAGTACGAGATGCCCGTCTTCAGCGCCCAGGTGAAGTCGGCCTTGCTGCTGGCAGGCCTCTCCGTGGAGGGCCGGACGCGGATTACCGAGCCGGTCCCCACGCGTGACCACACCGAGAAGATGCTGGCGGCGATGGGCGCGCCTGTCGCGCGGGAGGGGCGAACGGTGACGGTCCGCCGCCCGGGGCGCCTCCAGCCGTTGGGCATGCGCGTTCCCGGCGACATCTCCAGCGCCGCTCCCTGGCTCGTGCTGGGGGCCTGCCACCCGGACGCCGAGCTCCACATCGAGGGGGTCGGCATCAACCCGACGCGCACCGGTCTCCTCGACGTCCTCGGGCGCATGGGCGCCTCGATCGAGCTGCAGGAGGAACGCGAGACGAGCGGCGAGCCCGTGGCCGACCTCGTGGTTCGCTCCTCCACGCTGAGCGGCGTGACGGTGCAGGGCAGCGAGATTCCGCGGGCCATCGACGAGCTGCCGCTGGTCGCCCTGCTTGGGTGCTTCGCCCACGGAACCACGGTGGTGCGGGAGGCGGAGGAACTGATCGTGAAGGAGTCGAATCGCATCGAGACGGTGGTGACGATGCTGTCGGCCATGGGCGCCTCGATCGAGGCGACGGCGGACGGCTTCGTCGTCGAGGGACCGAGTCAACTCCACGGCGCCCGTCTCGACGCCGCCAACGACCACCGCATGGGCATGCTCGGTGCGGTCGCCGGAGCGCTCGCAAACGGGGAAACCCGCATCGAGAACGACGCCGTCTCGGTTTCCTACCCGGACTTCTGGCAGGCGCTCGAGGCCGCCGCGCCCGAGGCCGCGCAGACGGCGTGAGCGCGGAGCGCCGCCCCCTCATCCTCGTCCTCCACGGCCCCTCGGGCGTCGGCAAGGACACCGTGATCGCGCGGCTCCGCGAACGGACCGGCATCCACCGCGCGACCAGCAGCAACAGCCGCCCCATGCGCGAGGGCGAAGAGGACGGCGTCGACTACCACTTCTTCAGCCGGGAGGCGTTCGAGCGGAAGATCGAAGCGGGCGACTTCCTTGAGCACGCCAACGTCTACGACGACTACAAGGGTTTGGAGAGGCGGGAGGTCGAAGAGCCGCTTGCCGAGGATCGCGACGTGCTCATCCGCACCGACCTGCAGGGCGCCAAGACCCTGCGGGACCTGCTGCGGGGCGCCGTATTCGTGCTACTGACGGCGGAGAGCCGCGAGGCACTGCGCGCGCGCCTGACCGCTCGCGAAACGGAGACGGCCGAGACGCTCGCCCGGCGGCTAGCGGAGGTCGACGAAGAACTCGCGGACGCGCCCAACAACCACTACGTGGTCGTGAACCGCGAGGGCGCGCTCGAGGAAGCCGTCGATGAACTCGTCGACATCATCGAGCGCGAACGGGGCAACCCGAACCGGGAGGCCGCGGGCGTCAGGGCGTAGCGCCAGGCGCGCCTACTTCTTCTTCTGGGCGAAGTCGAGCTCGATGTAGTGGTCGGCGGCCCTCTTCAGGTTGCCGGCCACGGACTGCCCCAGTCCCGCGACTTCGACTCGGATGCCGCGGCTCTGCAGCACCTCGACGAGGTGCTGGAAGTCACCGTCTCCGGAGGCGAGGACGGCGACGTCGAGCCGGTCGGCCATTGTGATCACGTCGAGCGCGAGCTCGATGTCGACGTTGGCCTTGATGGAGCCGTCGGCGAAGCGCTTCAGGGGCTTGGTCACGATCTTGAAGCCCTTGCCGAGGAACGGCTCGACGAAGCGCTGGGTCTCGCGGCTGACGCCGGGGTCATCGTGCACGGGGGAGTAGGCGATGGCGCGGACGAGGCGTCGGCCTTCGGTCACACGATCCAGCACGAGCCCCCAGTCGATGGGCCTGCCACCGCGGGTGCGGTCGCGCGCCAGCTCGACGTTCGCGCTGTCGACGAAGACGCCGACGCGGGGAATGGTCCCGACGCCGGCCTTGCCGTTGCCGGAGAGCCGGTCGATTGCGCGCTCCTGCAGCTCGACCAGGCGGGCAAGCTGCTCGGTCTGCTCCTTCAGGGCGTCGAGGAGGGCGGCATCGGCGCCGTTGTCCTCGGCAGCGGGGCGGGAACGGCGGCGCGGGGCGGCACGCTTGGGCGCCTCCTTCTCCGGTTCCTGGTCGCTCGCCTTCGCGGCGGGTGCACGCCGGCGGGTTGGTCGCGGCGGGGCGTCGTCGTCCTCGCTGGCCCTGGCGGCAGGGGCACGGCGGCGAGAGGGGCGGGGCGCCGGGGCGTCCTCGTCCTCGTCGCTGGTGGCCCTTGCGGGGGCGCGGCGGCGGGAGGGGCGGGGCGCGGGGGCGTCCTCATCCTCGTCGCTGCTGGCCCTTGCAGGGGCGCGGCGGCGGGAGGGGCGCGCCGGGGCCGCTTCCTCGTCGTCCTCGCTAGCGCGGCGGCGGGAGCTGGCGCGCCTCGGGGCGGGCGGCTCCTCCTCGGTGGTTTCGGCCTCAGCCGCGGCGGCGGTCTTGGCCGCGCTCGAGCGTCCTCCGCGCGTTCCCCGGCGGCGTCGCCGGGCGGGGGCGGGGCTCTCGTCTTCGTCGGTGGTGTTGGTCGTTGTGGTTTCGGTTTCGTTGGCTTCCGGCGCCTCCTCCTCGGAGGTGCGGCTGCCGGTCAGAAAATTGAGTGCCATGTGGGGTTACGTTCCCATCCTTTGCAGAACACTGATTCGGGCGGCGACGGCTCCCGCGATCGCGCGGAAGCCTTCGGCTGACGCCGAGTCCCCCTTATCAACCACGAGCGGTACGCCCTGGTCGGAGCCCTCGCGAATCTGGGGCTCTATGGGGATTTCGCCGAGGAAGTCGATGCCGAGCTCCTCGGCGGCGTCACGTGCGCCGCCGTGCCCGAAGATGTCGTATCGCGTGCCCGTATCGGGGGCGATGAAGTAGCTCATGTTCTCGATCATGCCGAACACGGGCACGTCGAGTTTCTCGAACATGGAGACCGCCTTCATGGCGTCCTCCAGCGAGACATCCTGTGGGGTCGAAACGATGACGGCTCCGGCGATGGGCGCTTCCTGCGCCATGCTCATCGAAGCATCGCTGGTGCCGGGTGGCAGGTCGATGATGAGGTAGTCGATGTTCTCCCAGGGCACGTCGTGCAGCAGCTGGCGGACGGCGCTGCCGATCATGGGTCCGCGCCAGACGACGGGCGTCCCCTTCGGGAGGAGGAAGCCGAGGGACACGAGCTCGACGCCGTACTTCTCGACCGGACGCAGGCCTTCGGTCTGGTTCGCCTGGAGTCCCGCGGCCAGACCGAACATGGTCGGGATGTTCGGGCCCGTGATGTCGGCGTCGACCAGGCCCACCTTCGCCCCCGTGGCGGCGAGGGCAACGGCGAGGTTGGTGGCGACGGTCGACTTTCCGACACCACCCTTGTTCGAGGCCACGGCGATCACGTTGCGCACGCCCTCGATCGCCTTCTGACCCTCTCGCGGGTCGCTGGCGCGCACCTGCGCTCCCCAGTCGAGCGTCACGGACTCGACGCCGGGCAGCCCCTCGAGCGCGGCCTGGACGTCGTTCTCGATGACGTCCTTGAGGGGGCAGGCGGGCGTCGTCAGCTCGACCTTCACGCTTACGGCCCCGCCCTCGATGGTCAGCTCTTCGACCATCCCAAGGGAGACGATGTCACGGTGCAGTTCGGGGTCGTTGACGGTGGCGAGTGCGGCGAGAACGGCGTCCCGGTCTACCGCGGTGGGAGCGGTCATTACAGCTACGGCATCCTGATGGCGGCGGTTTTCCTCAAATGCGTGTCTGCCGAGCGGGATGGAGAGTCCGCGGGGAGATCACGGCGGAAACGCGAGAGAAGGGCGGCCCTTGATTGGGTTATGTGCACAGTGCCCACCGAGATGGTACCCCGCCTTCCGACCACGGGCCAGCGCCGCTGGGGACCTACGTCCCCCAGGGCGTGATGGCCTGCTTGAGCTGCGCGTAGCCCTCGAGGAAGCCGGGGCGCTCGCCCGCATAGACCTCGTCGAACTTGGCGAGCGCGTCGTCGAGCCAGGCGTGCAGGTCGGTGTTGCCGGGGTTGGCGTCGCGGTAGGCGTCGCGGATGAGGACGAAGTGGATGCGCGGGTCGTAGGGGCGCTTCGTGCCACCCATCGACTCGTCGCCATCAAGGAGGCGGAGGAGCATGGCGTCGGCCGAGCCGAGCGTCTGCTCGTGGATGGGCGGGCCGTGCATGCGGTACATGACGGAGGTCATGTCGCGCCCGTTTCCAGTGGTGTAGCCCATCTCGCCCCAGAGGTCGCGCATCTTCGCGTTGCTGCCGACGGCATCGACGACGCGCTGGCCGAAGGCGCGCAGCGGTTCTGAGACGTCGGCGAGCAGGTCGGTGAGGCGGTCACCGTCGAGGTCGGTGGCAAGGACGATGGTGTCCTGCTGCTCGATCAGATCCCAGAGGAGCAGGCCGTAGTTGGTGTCGGAGATGTGCTGCTCGATCTGGCCGCTCCAGTTCTCCATGCCGTCCTTGAAGTCGTCCGGGAGGAGGCTGACGATGCGGTCGACGCGCTCGCGGTGCTCGACGTAGCCGTCGACGGCGTACTTGCGGCCGACGTTGAACTTGGTGCCATCGAGCATCCAGGAGAGGAGGCCGGCGTTGATGCCGTCCTCCATCGCCTGCGTGGGCTTGAACGCGACTCGGCCGATGGAGCCGGTCTCGTGCACCATCTGCAGGAAACGGCGCCCCGCGTAGGCCATCTGGATGCCGGGGGTGTTCATCTCGGAGTGGATGTTGCCGGTCTCGGGGTCGACCTCGAACACGCCACGGTTCTGGGAGTAGGGGAGGCAGGGCATGCAACGCACGACGGTGATGGGGCCGTAGGGACGCACGTTGCAGTAGACGCCCGCCTGCGTGCGCAGGGGCGCGTTCCCGGACTTGCCCATGACGACCACGCGGCCGCCCTGGCCATCGTTCACGTAGGCGTCGCCCGCGGTCGACCACTTGATCGAGGTGCAGGGCATGTTGCCGAACCAGCTCAGCGCCTCGAGCTTCGTGTCGTGCCGGTACTGCGCCCACATGGGGACCCCGTAGAAGGGCAGGCCGAGGATGTCGACGGCGGCGATCGTGCCGAGGAGGGCGTAGGCGTCGGTGAGGGAGTGGGCGACGGGGTTCACCGTGCCGTCGAAGTTGCCGCCCTGCCAGATGACGGCGTCGGGGTAGCCATCGGGGCGAACGTCGGCGGGCTCGAACAGTTCGCTCAGCACTCCCAGCAGGTCGCCGCCGTCGTGTTCGGTGCGGGCAATCTTCATCAGGTCGGGCATGTGGTCTTCTCCCAGCGAGTCGTGTGTGGCCTGTGCCGTCTGGTCCTGCTAGCCGGCCGCGAGCTGCCGCAGGACGTAGGGGAGGATGCCCCCGTTGCGGTAGTACTCAAGCTCGACCGGCGTGTCGATGCGTACAAGCGCCTCGAAGGTTGTGGTGTCTCCGCCGGCGTCCGTGGCGGTCACGGTCACCTGGCCACCGGGGCGGAGGCCCTCGGCGATGCCGTCGATGGCGAACGTCTCCTCCCCGCTCAGGCCCAGGGCGTCGCGGCTGTCGCCGGCGAGGTACTGGAGCGGCAAAATGCCCATCCCCACGAGGTTGCTGCGGTGGATGCGCTCGTAGCTCTCGGCGATGACGGCACGGACCCCGAGGAGCCGCGGCCCCTTGGCCGCCCAGTCACGCGAGGAGCCGGTTCCGTACTCCTTGCCCGCAAGGACCATGAGGGGCGTGTCTTCGTCGCGGTAGGCCATGGCGGCGTCGAAGATGCTCATCTCCTCGCCGTCGGGGAGGTGACGCGTGACGCCCCCCTCGGTGCCGGGCGCGAGCTGGTTGCGGAGGCGGATGTTGGCGAAGGTGCCGCGCATCATCACCTCGTGGTTGCCGCGACGGGCGCCGTAGGAGTTGAAGTCCTCGCGCTTGATGTCGCGGTCGAAAAGATAGGCAGCGGCGGGGCTATCGGGGGCGATGCTGCCCGCAGGCGAGATGTGGTCGGTGGTGACCGAGTCCCCGACCATCACGAGGACGCGAGCGCCGTCGATGTCCTCGAGCGCGCCGGGCTCCTCCGCGAGATCCTCGAAGTAGGGAGGGTTCTTCACGTAGGTCGAACCGTCGTCCCAGCCGTAGCGGCTGCCTTCGGGCGCCTCGAGCGTACGCCAGGCGGGGTCGCCTTCGAACACCGAGCCGTACTGGTCCCGGAACATCTCCGAGCGCACAGCCTCACGCATGGAGGTCTCGATGGCGTTCTGGGAGGGCCAGAGCTCGGACAGCATGACCGCCTGCCCGTCGCCGTCCTCGCCGATGGGCTCGGTCAGCGGGTCGAAGTCCATGTGTCCGGCGAGCGCGTAGGCGACGACGAGAGGGGGCGAGGCGAGGTAATTGGCGCGCACGACGGGATTGACGCGACCCTCGAAGTTGCGGTTCCCGGAAAGGACCGCCGCCGCCACGAGGCCACCCTGGTTGACGGCCGCGGCCACATCGGGGTCGACGGGGCCGGAGTTGCCGATGCAGGTGGTGCAGCCGTAGCCGACGAGATTGAAGCCGAGCTCGTCGAGGTAGGGCGTAAGGCCAGCGGCGTCGAGGTAGTCGGTGACGACCTTGGAACCGGGGGCGAGGCTGGTCTTGACCCACGGCTTTCGCTGCAGGCCGCGCTCGACGGCCGCCTTCGCGAGCAGGCCGGCTCCGACCAGCACCTCGGGATTCGAGGTGTTCGTGCAGCTCGTGATGGCGGCGATGACGACCGAGCCGTGGCCGACCTCGAAAGAAGCGCCGTTGCGGGCGACCTCGACGGGGGGCGCGCCGGCAGCCTCGCCGGCGAGTTCGGCGAGGGCGTCCTGCCAGGCGTCCTTCGACTCGCGTAGCAGCACGCGGTCCTGGGGGCGGCGCGGTCCCGCGAGGGAGGGCTCGACCTGGCCCATGTCCAGCTCCAGCGTCGCGGAGAAGCTGGGGTCGGGCGTTTCGTCGGTGCGGAAGAGGCCCTGCTCCTTGCAGTAGGCCTCGACGAGCGCGACCTGGTCCTCGTCCCGACCAGTGAAGCGCAGGTAGGCGAGGGTTTCGTCGTCCACGGGGAAGAAGCCGACGGTGGCGCCGTACTCGGGAGCCATGTTCGCGATGGTGGCACGGGTGGGGAGGGGGAGCTGGGAGAGACCCGGCCCGAAGAACTCGACGAACTTCCCGACGACGCCCAGCTCCCGCAGCATCTGCGTGACGGTGAGGACGAGGTCCGTGCCGGTCGCGCCCTCGGGGAGGGCGCCGGTGAGGCGGAAGCCGACAACTTCGGGGATGAGCATCGAGACGGGCTGGCCGAGCATGGCGGCCTCGGCCTCGATGCCGCCCACGCCCCAGCCGAGCACGCCGAGGCCGTTGATCATAGTGGTGTGGGAGTCGGTGCCGACGAGCGTGTCGGGGTAGACGAGGCCGGTGTCGTCGTTTTCGAAGACGACGCTCGCGAGGTATTCGAGGTTGACCTGGTGGACGATTCCCGTCCCAGGAGGCACCACGCGGAAGTTGCGGAAGGCCTGCTGGCCCCAACGCAGGAAGAGGTAGCGCTCGTGGTTGCGCTCGTACTCCATGCTGACGTTCTGGGCGAAAGCGCCATCGCTGCCGTAGGCATCGACCTGGACGGAGTGGTCGATGACGAGGTCGACGGGCTGGAGGGGGTTGATGCGCTCCGGATCGCCGCCCATCGACTCCAGCGCCTCACGCATGGAGGCGAGGTCGACGACGGCGGGGACACCGGTGAAGTCCTGCAGGAGGACACGCGCCGGAGCAAAGGCGACCTCGCGCTCGTCATCGGAGTTGGGACGCCAGTTGGCGAGCGCCTCGATGTCGTCACGGGAGACGGCGTCGCCGTCCTCACGACGGAGCAGGTTCTCGAGGAGCACCCGCTGGGTGAAGGGGAGGCGGGTCGCCGCCTCGCCTGTGAGGACGGAATCGAGCCGGTGGAAGGCGACCGTACGCCCTCCGACCGTCAGCGTGTCGCGGCTGTTGAAACTGTCGAGCATGAAGAAGTCGCCCCCGCCTGTTCCCTTCACACGGTCTCTTGCCTGGGGCCCGTCGGGCCCGAGTTCGGCGCCTTCGGGACGAAGCGCATTAAGTATACCGCGAGCCCGTTTCCGAACCCCGCAGAGGCGACTCGCAGGCGGGCGGCGGGCCTATACTGCCGGCAGGGCCTGTAGCTCAGCGGTTAGAGCGCCCGGCTCATAACCGGTTGGTCGGTGGTTCGAATCCACCCGGGCCCACCAAAATCAACCTAACTTGACGGTAGACAGTACCGGGCCGCCGAGGGCTGGCTCCTCGGCCTTGCCGCCACCCAGCGGACTGTCCTTCGGTATCGGGATCGAATAGAGGATCGTGGTGGCGCCCGGGGCGACGGCGACGTCCTTCGCGGTCATGCCCGGCCTCGCTGGCCACGCCAGACCCGCGGGAATATCGACGGTACCCCCGCACCGCAAGTCCGGTCACGCCCGCGGAGTCAGCGCCGCGGCTCTACCGCTGCGGCTGCGGCACTATC
>JAPPBY010000031.1 GCA_026702615.1 Chloroflexota bacterium
GCTTCATCGCTGCCAGCTCCGCCTCCCCGATCAGGTGGCGCGTCTCCGGGTTGAGCGGCGTGTGTACGGACACGTAGTCCGAGCGCCCCAGCAGATCGTGCAGCGATTCGACGCGCTCCACACCCTGGGCGCGGAACACGCCCTCGCCCAGGTACGGGTCGTACGCGATCACGTTCAGCCCGAACGCCTTCGCCCGCGGCACCACCGCCCGCGCGATGTTCCCCAGCGCGACCAGCCCCAGCGTCTCGCCGCCGATCGGCCCCATTGGCCCAAGCGGACCCGGTCGCCAGCTCCCGTCACGCACCGCCCGGTCGAGCATGGACAGCTTCTTCGCGCAGGCTAGCAACAGCAGCATCGTCTGGTTCGCGACCTCCGGCTGGCAGAAGTCCGGGAAGTGCGCGACCACGATCCCGTGGTCCGTCGCCGCCGGGATGTCGAGCGTGTCCAGCCCCACCCCGTAGCGGATGATGAGCTTGCAGTTCGGCATCGACTCCACCACCCGCCTCGTGATCTGCGCCGACGACACGAGAATCGCCTCCGCATCCTTCACGTTCGCGATCAGCTCGTCCTCGCTCGACGAGTTTGTCGCGACGAACCTCCCCCCTCCCCCTTCGATGATGCTCTGCTCGATCTCGAACGAGATGTTTGGGCGCTTGTCGACATGGACAACCAGGTACGGTTCAGACATGCGCGAGAGCGTACAGATGCGGCCCCGACCGGGCCAGCGGCGGCCCCAACCAGCAATAGTGCGCTCGCGTATCATGCGGCGCTACGCATCACGCACCCGAGGAGCCACCATGACGACAGCCGAGCAGACGTGGACCGAATCCACCACTGAGGTCGCGGGCCTCAGCATTCGCTACCTGCAGGGAGGGAGCGGTCCGGCTGCGGTCGTCCTCCACCACTCCACCGGGAACCTCGGCTGGATCCCCTTTTACGAAGCGCTCGCCCAGAACTTCACCGTCACCGTCCCCGACCTCCCCGGCTACGGTCAGTCCGAACGCCCCGTCTGGGCCCGCGACGCGCGCGACATCGCCATCCTCATGAGTCGCTTCCTTGCGCAGGTCGCGCCCGACAGCCCCACCCTCATCGGTCTCGGCTTCGGTGGCTTCATTGCCGCCGAGCTCGCGGCCATCAATCAGGAGCGCATCGGCTCGCTCGTCCTCGTGGGCGCCGCCGGCCTCCAGCCCGAAGAGGGCGAGATCCTCGACCAGATGCTCGTCAGCTATGGCGAGTACGTGACCGCCGGGTTCCGAGACGAAGCCCACTTCCAGGAGATCTTCGGCGAAGAAGTCGCCCCGGAGGTCCGCGAGCTCTGGGACTTCAGCCGCGAGATGACCGCCCGCCTCAGCTGGAAGCCGTACATGTTCAACCGCCGCCTTGGCCCCGTGCTCGGCGAGGTACAGACGCCGGCGCTCGTGGTCGCGGGCAGCGAGGAGCAGGTCATCCCGCTCACGTGCGCTCGTCAGTACGCCGACGGCCTCGCCAACGCCACCCTCGAGATCGTCGAGGGCGCCGGCCACTACGTCGATTACGAGGAGCCCGAGGCGCTCGCCGCCCTGGTCGCCTCGCACGCGGGCGCCTAGGGCGCGAAACGCCCCGGAGTCTCCCGCAGACTGCCTCGCCTCCGGTACAAAGGCGGTATGATGCCGCCAATTAGGTGCCGTCGCGCCCTGGAGCGCGTCGTCCCGGAGGCAACGCATGTTCATCGGCTACTTCACCGAGAGGCCCTACCAGGATCAGGAGTCCGGCTACTTCGGCTCCACCGGCCGCGATATCGCCGACCTCGGGATCAGCAACAGCGAGTACAACCCGAAGCTTGGCTCGGAGCTCTACAACCGCTACCTCGACGAGAAGGTCTACGCCGAGGAGATGGGTTTCGACGGCGTCATGCTCAACGAGCACCACAGCACGCCCTTCTGCATGGGCGGCGTGGTCAATGTCGAGGCCGCCATCCTCTCGCGCATCACCCAGCGCGTGAAGATCGTCATCCTCGGCAACGTCCTCCCCATCTGGGACGACCCCCTCTGGCTCGCCGAGGAGCTGGCCGAGATTGACATGATCTCCCGTGGCCGCCTCGTTACCGGCTGGGTGCGTGGCACCGGCCGCGAGAGCGTCGCCCACAACGCCCAGGCGCCCTTCAACTGGGAGCGCTTCCAGGAAGCGCACGACCTCGTCCTGGCCGCCTGGACCCGCCCGGGTCCCTTCCGCTGGGAAGGCGAGCACTACAACTACCGCTACGTGAATCCCTGGGCGAAGACCTACCAGCAGCCCCATCCCCAGATCTGGATTCCCGGCGTCATGAGCCGTAACACCGTCAAGTGGGCCGCCGAGCACCGCTACCCGTACGTCATGCTTGCCACCGAGCTGGAGCCCACCAAGAACTCCTACGACTACTACGACCAGGTCGCCGAAGAGAACGGCTACGAAGCGCAGACCCAGCACCGCAGCTACCTCTTCAAGGTCCACGTCGATGAGACCGAAGAGCTCGCCGACCAGGCCGCCCGCAAGTATGTCGAAGGGCCCAGCAACCCCTTCCTCGAGGGCAACCAGGGAATCGTTCGCCCCTACCTCCAGAACCTCCCCGGCATGACCTCCCGCACGAACCTGCTGCCCACGGTGACGAGCTTCACGCAGTCCACCGCCCGCGGCCGCCAGGTTGCGCACGAGCAGGCCACCAAGGATGGCGATCAGGCTCCCGAGGACTACTCGAGCTACGAGTCGCAGAAGGAGCGCATGTCCATCATCACGGGCACGCCCAAGACCGTCATCCCGAAGATCCGCCACGTGCTCGAGTACCTGCGCCCCGGCAGCATCTTCTTCTGGGACGGCGACGGCGCGATGGACCACGACGACGCCATGCGCAGCCTCCGCCTCATGGGCGAGGAGATCATTCCCGCCACCCGCGAGATGGCCAAGGAGTTCGACCTCAAGGGTCCCTTCGAGGTCGATACCAAGACCAACGAGCCCATCGAGCAGGAAGAGGTCGTCGCCGCCGGCGGCTCCTGACGCTCACCAGCCCGCACCGCCCGAAGGCGCCGCAGTCTCTGCGGCGCCTTTCTTGTCCGCGTGTTGCCAAGAATGTAGCCTCGGTTTATATTAGTGAATACTTAAATCAGGGAGGAAGCAAATGGAACTCGATGTCGCAGGCTATCTCGGCGCTGTCGATCGCTCCGTGTCGGAGGTGGAGGTCGAGGGGCAACCCGCCCGCGCAATCACCCTCGTCCGGAGCTTCGCCACGACCGTCGACGACCTGTGGGACGCCCTGACGAACGGCGAGCGCATCCCGCGCTGGTTCCTACCGATCAGCGGCGAGCTCGCGCTCGGGGGGCGCTACCAATTCGAGGGGAACGCCGGCGGGGTGATCACGGAGTGTGACCGACCATCGCTCCTCGCCGCCACATGGGAGTTCGGCGGCGACGTGAGCTGGGTCGAGGTGCGCCTCTCGGACGACGGGTCCGGTAGCGCGCGCCTCACGCTGACGCACACGATGCGCCTGTCCGACCAGTGGGAGACCTTCGGCCCGGGCGCCACCGGCGTCGGCTGGGAGGGAGGCCTTGTGGGACTCGCGCTCCATTTCGAGACGCCGGACGAGGTCATCTCGGACGAAGCCGCCTTCACCGCCTCGGAAGAGGGCAAGGCGTTCTATGCAGGCAGCAGCGAGGCCTGGGGCGAGGCCGCCGTCGCATTTGGCGACGACCCCGCCGCCGCCCGTGCCGCGGCCCAGCATACGAGCGCCTTCTACACGGGTGAGCCGGAAACGCCCGCCTGATGCACGCCTTCGACGTGCTCCGCGACCCCGTGCGGCGGCGCATCCTCGAGCTGCTCGCGGACGGGGAGCACGCCTCCGGGGAAGTCGCCGCAGTCATCGAGCGCGAGTTCGCCATCACCCAGGCGGCCGTGTCCCAGCACCTCAAGGTCCTGCGCGACAGCGGTTTCGCGACGGTGCGCCCCGACGGCGCCCGGCGCATCTACGCCGTCGATGCGGACCCGCTGCAGGATGTCGATGCCTGGCTCGATCGCTTCCGGCGCTTCTGGGAGCCGAAGCTCGACGCACTTGAGACGGAGATCGCGAGGGGCCGGCGGAAGCGGACGTAGCCTGCCCGCGACGCGCCCCTGCCTCGCTCCTGTGCGACCATTCCCCGCATGACCGCTGAGGGCAGCTTCGATGCCGATGTTCTGGTCGTGGGCGGCGGACCCGCTGGCTCCGCCGCCGCCACCATGCTCGCCCGCAAGGGCTGGCGCGTTCGCCTGTATGAGCGCGACCGCTTCCCCCGCGAGCACGTCGGCGAGTCGCTCCTCCCTGCCTCCATGCCCGTCCTCGCCGAGCTCGGCGTCCTCCCTGCGATCGAGGCCGCCGGCTTCCTCCCCAAGTACGGCGCCACCATGGTCTGGGGCCGCGATCCCGACCCCTGGAGCTGGTCCTTCCGCGAATCGAACCCCCGCTACCCCCACGCCTTCCAGGTCGTCCGCTCGCAGTTCGACGAGATCCTTCTCCGCAACGCCGCTGCCTGCGGCGCCGACGTGCGCGAGGGATGGCGTGTCCTCGAAGCCGATGCCGGCCCCTCCGGCGCCACCCTGCGGGTGGAGGACGCCGAGGGTCGCCCGCAGACTGCCCGCGCCCGCTTCGTCGTCGATGCCAGCGGGCAGGCGGGGCTCATCGGCCGCACCCGCGGCCTGCGCGAGCCCGACCCCTTCTTCCGCAACCTGGCCGTCTACGGCTACTACTCGGGCGGTTCGCGCCTCCCCGAGCCCGATGCCAACAACATCCTCATCGAGTCCATCGAGGACGGGTGGCTCTGGGCCATCCCCCTCCACACCGGTCTCGTCAGCACGGGCGTCGTCGTCGACAGCACCGCCGGCCGCGAGCGCATCAGCGAGCTTGGCCCCGAGGCCTTCTTCCGTGAGCGCGTCGCCACCGGCCCCCACACCTCCGCCCTCCTCGCCGGCGCTACCCTGACGGGCTCCCCCAGTGTCGTGCGCGACTGGTCCTATTCCTCCAGCGAACTCGCTGGAGAGGGCTTCGTGCTCGCCGGCGACGCCGCCTGCTTCGTCGACCCGCTCTTCTCCTCGGGCGTGCACCTCGCCCTCTCCTCGGGTGTGCTCGCCGCCGCCTACGTCACCTCCGCGCTGAAGGACCCCGAACTGGGCAAGGCCGCCGCCGCTGTGTACGCCCAGCAGTACCGCCAGCAGTACGAGCACTTCCGCGAGATGGCCCGCCTGTTCTATGGCAGTAACCGAACCGTCGACTCCTACTTCTGGGAGACCCGCCGCATCACGGGCGCCGACGACTCGACGCCCGCCCGCCTGGCCTTCGTCCGCGCCGTCGCCGGACAGCCCCCGGTCGGCTACGAACGTGCCGTCCTCGCCCACGGCGAAGCGCCCCGCAGCTTCACCGAGGCCGTGAGCGCCGTCGAACGCGGCCGCGAGGAGCGCGCCGCCGCTTTCGACGAGCGCTTCGGCGACGGCCTTCCCCGCCTCCTCTCCGCTATCCCCGCGCTTGTGCCGCAGGCTCGCCTCGAACGCAAGCCGGTTGTCGGTGAGGGCGAGTTCGCGTGGGGACAGGTCATCGTCACGCCCGAGCGCACGGAAGGCGCTCCCGTCAGCGACCTCGTCGCCCTTGTCCTTGCCCAGATCGACGGCCAGCGGACCATCGCCGACCTCTTCGACCGCCTCGGCGCCCACCTCCCCTCAGAGACGCTCGACCAGCTTCGGCCCGGCATCGTGCAGGCTCTCCGGCTGCTGTACGTCGAGGGTGTCATCGAGCGCTTCGAGGAAGGCGCCGGTTCATGAGTGAGCCCACGCACGGCCGCATCGTCCAGCTCAGCGCCTCCAACGGCGGTGTGCCCAAGCGCCCGCTCTCCGAGGCCACCGTCGATGCCAACGGCCTCACCGTCGACCGCCAGGCCGACCGTCGCGCCCACGGCGGCCCCCGTCGCGCCCTCTGTCTCTTCGCCCTCGAGCGAATCGAAGCGCTTGCCGCCGAGGGCCACACTATCGCTCCCGGCGCCACGGGCGAAAACGTCACCACCGCCGGTATTGACTGGGATCGGGTCATCCCCGGCGCCCGCCTCCGCCTGGGCGAGGCCGTCCTCATCGAGGTCACCGGCTACACCGAACCCTGCTGGAAGAACGCCCAGTGGTTCCTCGACGGCGACTACTCGTGCATGGACCAGGAAGTGCGCCCCGGCTTCAGCCGCGTCTACGCCCGCGTCATCGAAGGCGGCGACCTCCGTCCGGGCGACATGGTCGAGCTTCTGGCCGGAACCGCCGCCGAACGCCTCGAGCGGACGCAGCCCACCACCATCCGCTGGCGCCCGCCCTCCGGCGACTGAAGAAGGTGCAGTCCCTCGCCGAGCGCATTGCCCGTGCGTTCCCCTTGATTGGGCGGGTCGAGCCGCTCCGCGAGCTCGGCTCCGGCGCCAGCGGCGACGTGGTCGAAACTGCGGAGGGCATTGTCGTCAAGGTCGCGCGTATCGCGGGCCCAACCGTTGCCTACGAGCCCGAGTGGCGAGCCCTTCCCGTCCTCGCCCCCCATCTCTCGGTCCCTGTCCCGCATCCTCGCTGGCGCTCCCTCGCGGGCGAGGTGTTCCCGCACGGAGCCCCCGCCTACGCCACGCTGCCCGGCCACCCACCCCGGGAGCAGGGCTCGGAGGGACTTGCCCGTGACCTCGGGAGCCTGCTCGCCGAGCTCCACGTGCTCCCCCGGTCTGTCGCTGCCGAGGCTGGCCTCCCCGAGTGGGAGCCCCGTGCCCGGTACCTCGAATTGCGTTTCGCGGTCATGCAGGACCTTGCCCACCGCCTCACCCCTGTGCAGCACCGCCGCATCGACACCTGGTGGGACGCCTTCGCCGGCGATCCCGCGTTCCCCGCGACCGACCGCACCATCTGCCACCACGACGTCTGGCAGGACAACATCCTGGTGGACGAGCAAGGGCGCCTCGCTGCCGTCCTGGACTGGGAGCACGTCGATTGGAGCGACCCCGCCCACGACCTCGCCCCCCTGCTCCACTTCGGCGAGGTCTTCTTCGATACGGCTGTCTCGGCCTATCGGGAGGCTGGCGGTCGCTACGACGAGGACACCGCCTACCGCGTCGAACGCTACTGGCCGGCCCGTGCCCTGGGAGGCCTCTCCTTCAGCCTCAGGCACGAGACCGAGGCCGAGGTGCTGGACCAGGTCCGAAAGGTGCGTGAGATTTTCTTCGGCCCCTGACCCTCTCCCCGCCGTTGACGATCTGGCCCTTGTGTGGCACAGTTACCCCTCGTACTTAGTGTACTTCCGACACTAAGTCCCGCCTCCCATCGAAGGGATCGTCCGATGACCGCTACCGCCCCCTCCTCCGACCACGCGACCCTTCTCGAGCTGTACTCGGACCCCGACACCTGCCCCACCGATCGCCTTGAGCCCCTCCCCCTCGTCGAGGAGCCCGCGTTCGTCAGCTGGCAGCAGGACATCCCCCGCAGCTACCTCGGCCTTCCGCCTGAGGAGGTCGACCAGCGCATCCGCGCCGCCCGCGCCGCCCTGGGAGACCGCCTCGTCGTTCTCGGCCACCACTACCAGCGCGACGAGGTCATCCAGTACGCGGACTTCACCGGCGACAGCTTCAAGCTCGCCCAGCACGCCGCCGACCAGCAGGGCATCGACTTTGTCCTCTTCTGCGGCGTCCACTTCATGGCCGAGTCTGCCGACATCCTCACCCCGCCCGAGGTTTCCGTGGTCCTCCCCAACATGGCCGCCGGCTGCTCCATGGCCGACATGGCCGACCCCGGCGATGTCTACGCCGCCTGGGATGAGATGACCGCCGCCCTCGACCCCGCCACCCGCATCATCCCCATCACCTACATGAACAGCGCCGCCAGCCTTAAGGGCTTCGTCGGCAAGCGCGAGGGCATCGTCTGCACCTCCAGCAACGCCCCCAAGACCTTCGAGTACGCCTTCGAGCGCGGAGAGAAAGTCCTCTTCTTCCCCGACCAGCACCTCGGCCGCAACACCGGCTACGAGATGGGCATCCCCCTCGAGGAGATGGTCACGTGGGACTGGCGCCTGCCCCTCGGCGGCAACACGCGGGAGCAGCTTGAGCGCGCCCGCGTCATCCTCTGGAAGGGCCACTGCAGCACCCACCAGCGCTTCTCCGTCGAGCAGATCGAGCAGGCGCGCGCCGAGCACTCCGACGTGAACGTCATCGTCCACCCCGAGTGCTCCTGGGAAGTCGTGCAGGCCGCCGACGCGAGCGGCTCGACCGAGCGCATCATCAAGGCCGTGAACGCCGCCCCGGCCGGCTCCACCTGGGGCGTCGGCACCGAGATCAACCTCGTCAAGCGCCTCAATGACGAGAACCCGGACAAGAGCGTCTTCTGCCTCGATCCCGTCGTTTGCCCCTGCAGCACCATGTATCGCATCCACCCCGCCTACCTCGCCTGGACCCTCGAGGGTCTCGTGCAGGGCCACGTCGTCAACCGCGTGAAGGTCGATGACGAGACGCGCGAGTGGTCGCTCGTCGCCCTCGAGCGGATGCTGGCCCTCCCGTAGTTCTCCTCCCCGGAGACCCCCCCTCCGTTCCTGTATCGTGAGCGGCGTTACTCCACCCGCTGGAGGAGTCGCATTGAATGGCCGCATGCCACTCGCTTCGCGCCTCCTCTTCGCGTCCGGTTCGCTCGGCGGGAACGCCCTCGGTCGCACCCGAGACCTCTGGCTCCTCTACTTCTATCTCGGCGATCAGGATGGCGACGTAGAGCGTCGCGGAGCGGCAATCGCCATTGGGGCCGCTCTCGTCGTTGGCCGTCTCATCGAAGCCTTCGACGACCCGCTTATCGGCTACTGGAGCGATCGCACCCGCACCCGCCTTGGGAGGCGCATCCCCTTTGTCCTCGCGGCTACGCCTTTCATGGTCGTGTTCTTCGTCCTCTTCTGGATTCCACCGGATCCCGGCGAGACGTATCGAAACGTCTTCTACCTGTTCGCCATCTTCTGGGCCTTCAGCATCTTCTCCACGCTCTCGGGTGGGCCGTTTGAGTCCTTGCTGCCCGAGATCGCCCGGCGCGCCGAAGACCGGCTCAGCATCGTCGGGTGGCAGGTTGTCTTCGGCGTCGTAGGCACGGCCGTAGCCTTCGTCCTCAGCAGCTTCCTGATCGACACGGTCGGCTTTGTGAGCATGGCCATCGTGATCGCCGTCATCGCCCTCGTCTCGCGCTACGTCGGGCTCTCGGGAGCCTGGAGGCGCTCGGTCGAGGTCTCGAAGGAGGTCTACGCCGAGGACAAGGCTGTCGAGCGCCTCTCCATCTGGAAGTCCATCACGACCTGCCTTCGAAACGATCAGTTCGTCGTCTTCCTGCCCTCGTTCATCCTCTATAGCGTTGGCATCCAGATCATCACCGGGGCCCTGCCCTTCTATGCCGAGGCGATCCTCGGCCAGGACGAGCCAGGCCAGATGGTGATGATGATTTCCGTGTCGGCACTTGGGGGGCTTGTCCTGGTCCTCCCATTCGCCGTTGTGTTCGCTCGTCGACGCTCCAAGCGTCAGGTCTATGGCTGGGGGATGCTCTTTGCGGGCATCTACTTCCCCCTCTTCGCTGCCGCCGGTTCAATCCCCGGCATCCCCGAGGTGCCTCAGGCCCTTGTCTATGCGGTCTTCATCGGCATTGCGCTCGCCCCGGTGCAGACGTTCCCCAATGCCCTCATCGCGGATATCACCGACTACGACACGTTACGGACGGGCGAACGTCGGGAAGCCACCTTCTACGCCACGCAGCAAACCCTGGAGAAGATCGCCGGCTCCGCCGGTCAGGGGATCCTGACCCTCTTGCTGCTGATCGGCTCCACCACCTCGAATCCACTCGGCATCTACCTGATTGGACCGGTCGCCGGCGTGCTCGCCTTCATCGGATACGTTGTCTTCCGACGCTACTGGCTCCCGGACAATGTCACCGAGGAGTCCGTCGCCGCCGCGTCCGCCGCCCGCCAGTCCTGAGCGGCCCCGCCCTACTCCGCGTCCCCCGACAGCTCCGCGAACACGCGCTCGTTGTCCTCCCCCAGCAGGGGCGCCCGACGCCGGATCCGCCACGGCGACCCGAGCAGCTGGTACGGCGCTCCCGGATACGTCACCGTCCGCTCCAGCTCCGGGTGCTCCACCTCCACCGGGAACCCGCGCTCGATGAAGTGCGGATCCTCCAGCACCTCCTCGGGCGAGTAGATGATCCCGATCTGGAACCCCCGCTCCTGCCCGCCCGTGAAGAACTCGTACGCCGTCAGCCGCTCCGCCAGGAAGTTCATCGCCGCGCGCCCCGCCCCGAAGATCGCCATCAGCTCCTCATCCTGCTGCAGCATCGACATGTCGAAGCGTTTGCGCCGCATCCCCTCCTCCAGCAGCGGGAACTCCAGGCACTCCTCCGCCAGACCCGCCGTCCGGAGCCACTCGCAGACCGCTCCGAACGCCTCCGGCCGCCTCGGCGGGATGCCTGTGTTCACGTGCCGGCCGTCCTTGCACAGCACCTGCGACGGCATCGACGGGTTCACCCCCGCATGCCGCCCCGTTTGCCGCTGCACCGTCTCCTGCGCGACGAGCCAGGTGTACGTGCCCGCCTCCGTGGTCACGTTTGCCGCCGCGTGCGCGTTCACGTCGATGTGCTGCCCCCGCCCCGACTCGTCCCGGTACAGCAGTGCAACCAGCGCCGACATCACCGCGAAGTGGCTCGCCGTGTGGTACCCCTGGTTCCCCCCGCCCCGCACCGGCGGTATCGAGTGGTCGTCGTAGCCGCAGTTCCAGACGGGGCCGCCCCCCGCGAGGATCGTCAGGTCCGTCGATGCCTCGTCCTCCCGCGGCATCCCCCGCCCGAACGGGCTCAGCGTGACCATGATCAGGCCCGGGTTCGTCTCCCGCAGCGACTCGTACTCCAGGTCCGCCCCAGCATCCCCGCTCTGCAGGAGGATGTCCGCGCGGTCGACCAGCGCCCGCAGCTGCTCCCGATCCGCCGCCTCCCCGAGGTCGAGCGTGACCCCCGCCTTGCTCGTGTTGTAGTGCCAGAAGTAGAGGCTGCGCTCCGGACCCGGCTCGTCGTCGACGAACGGCGGGTAGGTGCGCGTCCGGTCCCCGTCCGGCGGCTCCACCTTGACCACCTCCGCCCCCATGTCCGCGAGCAGCTTCCCCGCGAACATCCCCAGCTCGTCGCACAGCTCGACGACCCGCAGCCCCTCCAGCGCCCCCGGCCCCTGCGGCATCCCCGGGTCCGTCACAGCACGCCCTCCTCCGTCAACGACGCGATCTCGTCCGCGCTCAGCCCCAGCAGCCCCCCGAACACCTCCTCGTTGTGCTCCCCGAGGCACGGCCCGCCCCGCTCCATCCGCCAGTCCGTCTCCGAGAAGTGCACCGGTAGCCCGTCGACTCGCACGTCTCCCATGTCGCGGTGCTTCACCGTGGGCCACAGCCCCCACGCCTCCGTGTTCGGGTCCTGGTCGATGCGCTCCTGCGGACGCTGCACCGCCGTCGCCGGGATCCCTGCCCCCTGCAGCAGTGCCGCCACCTCGAAGTTCCCCCGCGCCCGCGTCCACCCCGCGACCAGCTCGTCGAGCGCGTCCTCCGCCACCAGCCGCCCCCGCAGGTCCGAGAAGGGTCCCTCCTGCGTCCACGCCTCCCCTGTCACCTCCCCGAACGCCTCCCAGTCGCGCTCATCGCGGCAGGAGAGGGCCACCCAGGTGTCCTCCTCCCGCGAGGGGTAGATGCCGTGCGGCGCCATCGCCGGGAACTGGCTGCGGTTGCTGTTCGGACTGCCCTGCCGCCGCAGCGGCCGCCCGTTCACTGTGTAGTCGAGCATCGCCGGCCCGGTCAGGCTCGCGCCCGCTTCCGTGCAGCCCAGGTCGACCCACTGCCCCTCGCCCGTCCGGTTCCGGTGGCGAAGGGCCATCAGGATCGCGATCGCCATGTAGTAGGCGCCCGTGTGGTCCATGTACGAGTAGCCCCAACCAGCCGGTGGCTGATCCGGCAGCCCCGAGCTGAACGTCAGCCCCGAAACGGCCTGCACGATCGGCCCCCACGTCTTGAAGTCCCGGTAGGGCCCCCGGTGCCCGAACCCGCAGTTCGAGACGTAGATGATGTCCTCGCGGATCGCCTGCAGCTCCTCGTAGCCGAAGCCCCACCGCTCCATCACCCCCGCCGAGAAGTTCTCCGCCACCACGTCCGAGACCGCCACCAGCTGCCGAAGCAGCTCCTTCCCGCGATCCGTGCGCAGGTTCAGCGTGACTCCCAGCTTCTCGACGTTGTGGTTGTTGAAGGGTCCGCCGAACTCGACCCCGCGACGCTCGTCTACGTAGGGCGGCATCCCCCGCAGGATGTCCCAGCGCCCCTGGTTGACCGGATCCTCGATGCGGATGACCTGCGCCCCGAAGGCCGCCAGGAAGCGGGTCGCCCCTGCCCCCGCCAGCTGCCCGGTGAAGTCGCAGATACGCAGATGCGAGAGTGCCTGCGCCATGGATCCTCCAGCCGCGGGAGCATACCCGCGCCCGTCGCGGGCCGCACTCCCTGCGGGCGTCAGCGTTCGGGGGCGTCCTCGGCTCGAGAGAGCCGCCGTTCGAGCCTGCTGAGCGACTCCCGCGCCGCCCGTAGCTCTTCGACCAGCTCATCCGTGGTTGGCACCTGCTCCAGCTGCCGGAGCCGCTCCTGTTTCGCCTCGTCCAGGTTGTTGATGACGACGGCGATAAACAGGTTGATGGTCACGAACGAGCCCAGCACCACGTAGCTGACGAAATAGATCCACGCGAACGAGTTCAGCTCCATCGCCACGTACATGATGTCGGTCCAGTCCTCCAGCGTGACGACCCGGAAGAGCGAGAGCAGCGAGATCCCCAGGTTGTCCCAGTGCTCCGGGTCGTGCTCGTGGAACAGCTCGTAGCCGACGATCGCGTAGATGTAGGACAGCACGCTCATCACGGCCACGATGTGCAGCATCCCCGGGATCGAGCGCACCAGCGTTGTCACGATGAGCCGTAGCTCCGGCACGGCCGAGACCAGCCGCAGCAAGCGCATCAACCGTGCCAGCCGGGCAACGACTGCGAAGGTGCCTACCGCGGGAATGAGGGAGAGGACGATGATCGTGAAGTCGAAGACGTTCCAGTTGTCGCGGAAGTAGCGTTCCGACCGCGGCGCCAGCGCCAGCATCTTGAGCGCCGCCTCGACGATGAAAATCGCGATCGTGGTCCAGTGGCCCGCGTTGAGCCAGGCCGAGTACCCCTCCTTGATGCTGGGGATCGTCTCCACGCCCAGCAGTACCCCGTTCCCGAGGATCAGGCCGATGATGAAGTACTCGAACTGGCTCGATCCCGTGATGCGCCCGGCGAGCTTCACCATGTTTCGCTAGCCTCCGCCGCCCCGAAGCGCCTCAAATCGGTCCTCCAGCGGCGGGAGCATACCCCGCGAGTGGCAAGAGCCGCACTCGCCTCAGCGAGCGTACCGGCGCGCCCGAAGCTGACGCTGCCTGATCCTCAGGTCCCGGAGTGTAGGTGCGCGCGCTGGCTGCCGCGGTTCTCTCACCATCAGTGTTGCAACAGACGCGGTCGTGACCGAGAGCGCCGCGATCCCAAAGATCATCAGGAAGCTCGCTACCCCCCGCCCAACCGGCGTCACCGGCGCGTAGTCGCCGTAGCCCACCGTCGTCAACGTAACGAGCGCCCACCACACCGAGTCGCCGAGGGAAGTGATCTCGCTCTCCGAGTGGTTGTGTTCGGCGGCGAAGACGAGACTTCCCCCGCCCACCACCGCGACCAGCAGGCAGGCGACCACGAACGCGGTACCCCGTCGCAGGAAGAATGACCGGATGATGCGGGTATTCAGCCCAAGCACTGCGGCGAGTCGCAGGAGCGCAAGCAGTCGCACGAGTCGCAGTGGCCGCAGGAAGGGGAGCACGACCATCGCCACCTCAAAGGGATGGGTCCGCACGTACCGCCACCGGTCGGGCGCGACGAGCAGCTTTGTCCCAAAGGCCACCGTGAAGGCTCCCCAGATGCAGTAGTCAGCGATCAGGAACCAGCGATCGGCCTGCTCGGACACATCCGTCGTCAGCGGTAGCAGGAGCAGGGGGACCATCAGCAAGGCCAGCGCCAGCAGGGGAAACTCCGTCGCCCGCTCGATTCGCGTGAGGCGTTCCTCGCTCCTTTCCACTCGGAACCGCTCTCGCACCGTCATGACGACAGCTCCCTGACCGCCGCCACGATGTCCTGCGGTTCCATCCGGTACCGGTAGTCCGACAGGCAGTGCCGCGAGCGGATCGCCCCAGCCATGTCGATGACGAACGTCGCCGGCACCGGCAGCCTCCACTCCGTCGCCGGGTTGCGGTCCGGGAATCCCAGACCCCGATAGGCCGCCTTCAGCCGCTCCGGCAGTTCGAAGCTGAGGCCGTACGCGTCCATCACCGCGCCGTCGCTGTCCGTCAGGATCGGGATGTCCGTCTCGACGTTCGCGAGCAGCCTGCGCGCGTTCTCCTCCGTCTCAGGGCCGACGAAGAACAGCGTCGCTCCCAGGTCGCGAAGCTCGTCATGTCGTCGCTGCAGACCCTGCAGCTCGATGTTGCAGAACGGTCACCACTCGCCCCGGTAGAACGAGACGACCGCCGGCCCCTGTGCGAGCACCTCGCTCAGGCTGGCCGTGCGGTCGTGCGTCACGTCGTGGAGCTCGAAGTCCGGCGCCTGCGCGCCCACGTCGAGCGCCCGTCCGATCGTCGCCGCTTCGATCTCCGCGATGGCCGCCTCCACCGTCTCCATCAGCTGCGGCGCTCGCTCGGCGAAGCCGTCGCGCAACACCTTCAGTTCGTCGTCAAGGAGCCTGTCCTCTGCCATGTCACCACCCTCCCGCCGGGCATTCTACGAACGCGAGCCGCGCCCGCCTCCGCTATCCTGCGCGTCGTGCAGACCGACCTCCTCCTCATGCCCTTCGGCGCCACCTACCCCCAGATGCGCGACGCCGCCGTCGTGGCCGAGGACGCCGGCTTCGATGGCATCTGGACCTGGGACCATCTCCGGGACGCCGACTACAACAGCGGCCGTGTCCCCGAGGCGCTCGTCACCCTCACCGGCATCGCCGAGGCGACGTCCCGCGTCATGCTCGGCACCCTCGTGCTCAACGTCGCGAACCGCCACCCCGGGCTCCTCGCCAACATGGCCGCCACCCTCCAGGAGGTGAGCGGCAACCGCTTCATCCTCGGGCTCGGCGCCGGTGGCGGCCCTACCCTCCCCTACGCCCCCGAGCAGACGATGCTTGGCCGCCCCGTGCCTCCCGACCGCGTCCGCGCCGCCCAGGTCGCCGAGGCCTCCCAGGTCCTGCGACACCTCTGGTCGGGCGAGCGGACCACCTTCGACGGCGAGCAATTCCAGCTCCGCGCGGCCCATGGCTTCAACCGCCCCGAGGTCCCTCCGCCAATCGTCGTCGGTGGCTGGGGACCGCGCATGGCCGGCATCGCCGGCCGCCATGCCGACGGCTTCAACACGCAGGCCGGCCACCCCCAGCTCACCGCCTTCGCCGAAATCGCCCGCCGCGAGCACGCTGCCTCCGGCCGCAACCCCGACGACTTCCTCCTGACCGTTTTCGCCGGCCTCAGCGAGCCCTACGTCCGCGCCGACGGCTCCGCCCGCGCCGCCCTCGAGCAGAAGGGCGTCGACCGCCTCATCCTCCTCACCACTCCGCCCTACTACCTCGAAGAGATCCGCGAAGCCGGCCGCATGCTGGCTACCTAGGACTCACTGCTGGCAGTGCTTCGCGATCAGCGATTCTTGTGTCTCGGTGAGCTTGATGACGATGTCCTTTCGGTCCCGTTCCCCATCCATAAACGGATTGGGGCCTCTCACTCCCCTCCCGAAGAGTCCGTCCACGTCGGCTACGAAGCCGTCGGCGCCCTGTTCTCCCGCATGGACGTAGTCGAGGACGCCGTCCTCGCGAGGGCACTGAATCCAGACCCCTAGCGTGTACCCACTCCCGGGTGCTGTGAACTCGAAGGCCCCCTCCCGGTCGGTCTCGCCTCTCCCTGCAGTCCACGCTGTACCTTCTATCCGCACCAGTGCGAACACATGCACTCCCTCGATGGGCACACTGTCTTCGCTCAGAATGGTCCCCCCCACGTGCCACTCGAAGGGTGGCGCCACAACCCTTCGATATGCGTCAAACGAGCTCCGAAACACTCCAAGAGGCATGCCGAAGGCTGATTCAAAGGCAGTCCGATGCCCGCCCAGATGGAAGAACTCCATCACCGCCTCCGCTCCTCGCCCTTCTGCCAGCCAATCTATCGCCAGGAAGCCAACACCGTAGGGGTCGTCCTCGACGCGCCCAGCGCCAGCAGCCCACGACAGGCGCAGCCCCTCACGTATGCCATCGAGTGAGATCCGGCCCAGCGCATCGATGACGAGCGCCTGCGCGTACTCGGCAGAGCCCTCCACTGTCCATCCCAGTTCTCCCTGACGCCATGAGAGGACGTCCCCTGCCTCGTACTGGAGGATGTGGAAGTACTCGTGTGCTAGGGGTCCTCCGAGGGACCGAGTTCCGTCCTCGCACCCCCTCAGTATCAGGAAAACGGCCCCCCTTGATGCGCGCCCACCGCAGGTGAATCCGATCTTCCCTGCATTGAACTCAGCCAGTTGCTCGTTGAGCGCGTCCAGGTCTGTGCTCGCGTACACGGTGAAGTCAGACGTCACCGCCCCGAAGTGCTCGGCCAACACCACCTGCGCGGCCCTCAACTCCCGCCTGATCGACCCCTGCTCCTCGACCGTCAGGTCGCCCAGAAACACGAACTCAGCTTCCGGTATCCCCAGCTCCGCCCAGCGCTCCTCCCACGGGTCCGTTTCGCTCGACCCGAAAGCCAGGACCAACCCAAGCACGAACCCGAACACGAGCGCACTCCCCAGGAACGCCAAGCTCGCAGCTTCGGTGCGGCTCAGTGCACCCACTCCCGCCACCCTACCGACCACCGATCACCGGCCACCGACCACCTAGAAGATCGCCAGCGGGTTCAGGGGTGAGGCCGTGCCCCCCTCCAGACGCAGCGGCGCCAGGACGAACAGGAACTCGTACCGCCCACGTTCCCGGCAGGCCGCCACCAGCCCCTCCAGGTTCATATTGTCGATCAGGTGCACGCCCATGTTCGCGATCGCGACGCTGTGGAGTGGCATCGCCCACCCGTCGATGCCGCTCGGGAGCGCATCCGTCACCCCGTCGCAGCCGTGCACCGCCACGTCGCGTTCGCGAAGCCACGGCAGGCAGCCTGCATCCAGGCCGGCCAGCCCGTCGAACGGAGCCATGGCGCCCCGCGACTCCTTCCGCCGGTCCCGGCCGGTGTAGGTCAGCAGGATGTCGCCGGTCTCGACCCGCATTCCCTGCCGCTCCTCCGCCGCCTCCAGCTCCGCGCTGGTGATGCGCTCGCCCGGCTCCAGGAACTCCGCATCCCGCACCGTCGGGACGTCGAGCAGCACGCCACGGCTCACGATGCCCTCGGCCCCCGCCATGATGCTGTCCTTCTTCGCCCCATCCGTCCGCACTTC
The DNA here is from genome assembly GCA_026702615.1 of Chloroflexota bacterium. Classification (GTDB taxonomy): domain Bacteria; phylum Chloroflexota; class Dehalococcoidia; order Tepidiformales; family Tepidiformaceae; genus UBA2991. Next base: position 17,510 of record JAPPBY010000031.1, read on the forward strand.
GTCCTTGCTGTAGCCGTTGTAGATCTTGCCGTCGTAGAAGATGTGGCAGAGCGCGTCGAGGTGCGTCGTAGCCATCCCGTGGGGTGCGATGCCGATGTAGTCCGCAGCGAACGCGAAACCGCCATCCGCGCTCGCCTGGTCCCCACCGCTGATCATGTAGTGCTGGACCGGATGCGGGTTCTCGGCCGACGGCGTCACGGGCAGCGGCCGCGCGCAGCTCACCGAGAAGCCCTCCTGCGCCAGCGCCACCGCCTGCGCGCGCTTCGCATCCGTGATCAGGTTCAGTGCGCCCCGCTCGTCGTCGTCCCCCCAGCGTCCCCAGTTCCGCAGGTCCAGCGCCATTTGCGCGAGTTCGTCGGAAGTCGGTGTTCGCGCTGCATCCGTCATCGCCGTCGCCCCCCGCGGCGCGCGGCATCGGTGGCGCGCCGCTGGCCGCGATGATACGTCCATGCACGCTGCCTGAGCGGCGCCGATCACCGACCATCGATCACTGGCCACCGACCACTAGAAGATAGCCAGTGGGTTGACCGGAGAGGCCGTCCCTCCCTCCAGCCGCAGCGGCGCCAGCGAGAACAGGAACTCGTAGCGGTCTCGCTCCCGACAGGCCGCCACCAGTCGCTCGATCGACACGTTGTCGATCAGGTGCACGCCCATGTTCGCAATCAGCACCTGGTGCATCGGCATCGGCCACTCGTCGATGCCGCTCGGCGTCGCGTCCGTGATGCCGTCACAGCCGACCACCGCCACGTCCCGTTCGCGAAGCCACGGCAGGCAGCTCGCGTCGAGCCCCGCCAGCCCGTCCCACGGCGCCCCCAGCCCCCTCGCCTCCGTCCGCGGCTCCCGGCCCGTGGCCACGAGCAGGATGTCGCCCGGCTCCACCCTCACCCCCTCCCGCTCCTCCGCCTCCTCCAGGTCCGCCACGGTGATGCGCTCGGCCGGCTCCAGCCACTCCACCCCCCGCACGGCCGGGATGTCGAGCAGCACCCCCCGGCTCACGATGCCGTCCGCCCCCGCCATGATGCTGTCCTTGTGTGCGCCGTCCGTCCGCACCTCGTCCTTGCTGTAGCCGTTGTAGATCTTCCCCTCGTAGAACATGTGGCAGAGCGCGTCGAGGTGCGTCGTCGCCGGTCCGTGGGGCGCGATCGAGAAGGAGTCGAGGCAGAACGCGAAGCGCGTCTCCGGGTCCACCTGGTCCCCGCCCACGATCATGTAGTGCTGGGCCGATCTCGCTTCCAGCCCCCGCGAGACGGGCAACTCGTTCCCGCAGCTCACCGAGAGCCCCTCCTGCACGAGCGCCGCCGCCTGCGCGCGTTTCTCGGCCGTGATCAGGTTGAGCGCGCCCCGCTCGTCGTCATCCCCCCAGCGCCCCCAGTTCCGCAGCTCAACCGCCATCCGTATGAGTTCGTCCGAGGTCGGTGTGTCCGTTGCGTCCGTCATCGCCGTCGCCCCCCGTGGCGCGTGATCGATTGCCGCGCCGCTGGCTGCCGATGATAAGCGCCGCCCCTGCGCCTCACGCTGGTAGGATCGGCCCTCGCTGGAAAGCCGTCCCGGAGGAACGCATCGTGCCCATCGAGAACCTGCTCGTCGCAAACCGTGGCGAGATCGCCATCCGCATCATGCGAGCGGCCGGCGAGCTCGGCATCCGCACGGTCGCCGTGCATTCCGAGGACGACGCTCGCAACCTCCACACCCGCAAGGCCGATGCCGTCCGCCCCCTCGAGGGTCGTGGTGTCGCTCCCTACCTCGACATCGACCAGCTCGTCGCCGCCGCCCGCCGCGCCAACTGCGACGCCGTCCACCCCGGCTACGGCTTCCTCGCCGAGAGTCCCGCTTTCGCCCGCGCCTGCGAGGAAGCCGGCCTGACCTTCGTCGGCCCCGCTCCCGGGACGCTCGACCTGTTCGGGGCGAAGACGCAGGCCCGCGCCCTCGCCGACGCCAACGATGTCCCGGTCGTCCCCGGCCTCTCGCACGCTGTCACCGTCGAGGAGGCGCGCGCCTTCTTCGACGACCTGCCGGATGGGGCCGGCATGCTGATCAAGGCCGTCGCCGGAGGCGGCGGGCGCGGCATGCGCACCATCTCCGAGGCCTCCGAGATCGACGCCGCCTTCGAGCGCTGCGCCTCCGAGGCCGGACAGGCCTTCGGCGACCCCAGTCTCTACGTCGAGCGCTGGATCCCGCGCGCCCGCCACGTGGAGGTGCAGATCGCCGGCGATGCGGGCGGCGCCGTCACCCACTTCGGCGAACGCGACTGCAGCGTCCAGCGCCGCCACCAGAAGATCATCGAGATCGCCCCCGCCCCCGCCCTCCACCCCGACCTGCGTGACCGCATCACCGCCGCCGCCGTGCGCCTCGCGAAGGCCAGCGGCTACCGCAACCTCGGCACCTTCGAGTTCATCGTCGCAACCGATGAGGACGGCGAGGCGGGCGAATTCTGGTTCATCGAGACGAACGCCCGCCTCCAGGTGGAGCACACCGTCACCGAGGAAGTGACCGGCGTCGACCTCGTGCAGCTCCAGCTCCGTCTCGCTGCCGGCGAGTCGCTCGCCGACCTCGGCCTCTCGCAGCAGGACGCGCCCTCCCCGCGCGGCTTCGCCGTGCAGGCGCGCGTCAACATGGAGACGATGGCCGCCGACGGGTCCACCCGCCCCTCCGGCGGAGCGCTGACTGCTTTCGACATCCCCTCCGGCCCCGGCGTCCGCACCGACACCTTCGGCTACGCCGGCTACCGCACGAGCCCCAGCTTCGACTCGCTCCTCGCCAAGGTCGTCGGCTACTCCCCCTCCCCCAGCCTCGCCGATGCAATCCGCCGCACCTCCCGTGCCCTCGCCGACTTCCGCATCGAGGGGGTCGCCACGAACGTGGACCTGCTCCAGACCATCCTCGCCCACCCCGACCTCGCCGCCGGCCGCGTCTATACCCGCTTCGTCGACGACCACGTGGCCGCCCTTGTCGATCCCATCAACGCCACCCATCCCCGGCGCTTCTTCGAGCGCCCTGCCGCCTCCTCACCCGCTGCCACCGGTCAGGCCGGCGTCATCGTCGACCAGAGCGATCCCCTCGCCGTGCTCGTCCACGGCAAGGAAGGCGCCCCTGGCGCCGCCACAGCCCCCGAGCCCGAGCTCGAAATCCTCCCCGCGGTCGACGTGCCCGAGGGCGTCCACGCCGTCCTCGCGCCCCTGCAGGGAACCATCGTGACGATCGATGTCGCCGAGGGCGACACCGTCCGCGAGGGCCAGCTGCTCCTCGTCATGAACGCCATGAAGATGGAGCACGAGGTCCACGCCCGCGCCAGTGGAACCATCCGCGAGGTCACCGTCGCCGCCGGCGACACCATCTACGAGGGCCACGCCGTCATCCTCATCGACGAGGGCCACGTCGAGGATGCCGGCGAGGACGCCTCCGAGGAGCTCGACCTCGACTTCGTCCGCCCCGACCTCGCCGAGGTCCACGAGCGCCACGCCGCCACCCTCGACGAGAACCGCCCCGACGCCGTCGCCCGCCGCCGCCGCACGAAGCAGCGCACCGCCCGGGAGAACGTTGACGACCTCTGCGACCCGGGCACCTTCGTCGAGCACGGCTCCCTCGCCCTCACCCCCGGCACCGGCCTCCCCCTTGAGGAGGTCGTCCGCCGCTTCCCCACCGACGGCATGATCACCGGCGTCGGTTCCGTCAACGGCGAACACTTCGACGACGAGGACGCGCGCTGCGTCGTGCTCGCCTACGACTACACGGTGCTCGCGGGCACGCAAGGCGCCGTCAACCACCCCAAGACCGACCGCATGCTCGAGCTCGCCGGCAAGTGGCGCCGGCCTGTCGTCTTCTTCACCGAGGGTGGCGGCGGGCGCGCCGGCACCGGTGGCCGCCGCGAAGGCGGCCAGGCCGCCGCCGAAGCGCCGACCATCGGCGGCTACCGTCCCCTCGATACCCCCACCTTCGCGACCATGGCCAAGCTCAGCGGCCTCGTGCCCCTCGTCGGCATCACCTCGGGGCGCTGCTTCGCCGGCAACGCCGTGCTCCTCGGCTGCTGCGACATCATCATCGCCACCGCCAACTCCAACATCGGTCTCGGAGGCCCCGCCATGGTCGAAGGCGGCGGCCTCGGTGTCTTCACCCCCGAGGAAATCGGCCCCATGGATGTGCAGGTCCCCAACGGCGTCGTCGACATCGCCGTCGAGGACGAGGAGGAAGCGGTCCGCGCCGCCCGGCAGTACCTCTCCTACTTCCAGGGCCCTATCGACGAGTGGGAATGCGCCGATCAGCGCATGCTCCGCACCCTCGTACCCGAAAACCGCCTCCGCGCGTACAGCGTGCACGACATCATCGAGACGATGGCCGATACCGGCTCCGTTCTCGAGCTGCGCCCCCACTTCGGGATCGGCATGGTCACCTCGCTCATCCGTATCGAGGGTCGGCCCATCGGCGTTATCGCCAACAACGCGACCCATCTCGGTGGCGCCGTCGATAGCGATGGCTCCGACAAGGGCGCGCGCTTCATGCAGCTCTGCGACGCCTTCGACATCCCCATCCTCTTCCTCGTCGATACCCCCGGCATGATGGTCGGCCCCGAGGTGGAGAAGACTGCCCTCGCGCGCCACTCCGCCCGTCTCTTCGTCACCGGCGCCAACCTCACCGTCCCCCACGTCGCCATCTTCATCCGCAAGGGCTACGGCCTCGGCGCCCAGGCCATGGTCGGCGGGAACACGAAGGAACCCTTCTTCGCCGCCGCCTGGCCCACGGGTGAGTTCGGCGGCATGGGCCTTGAGGGGCAGGTCAAGCTCGGCTATCGCAACGAGCTCGCCGCCATCGAAGACCCCGAGGAGCGCATGGCTCGCTACCAGGACCTCGTCGACCGTGCCTACGAACGCGGCAAGGCCCTCAACCAGGGCGTAGCCTTTGGTATCGACGACGTCATCGATCCCATGGACTCCCGTGCCTGGATCAGCAGCGCCCTGCGTTCCGTGCCGCCCCCGCCCCCGCGCGAGGGCAAGAAGCGCCAGAACATCGACACCTGGTAGGCCGCGCTACTCCGCCCCCTCGATGCCGAGTGCCTCCGCCAGCCCCGCGACCGGATTCGCGGCTTCGTCCACCGCGTTCTCGATCGACCGCTGCCAGAATGCTGCGACCGGCTCCAGCTCCTCCGCGTTGAACCGCCGCTCACGCATCGTGAATGAGTCTCGCGCGTAGGCCACCGCGTCCACTGGCGGCCCAACATCGGTCGAGCTCGCCGTCGTCGAGTTGAAAGACAGCAGCCCTACCCGCAGCGCCTTCTCCAGCGAGGCCTCGTGCCGCAGCGTCCGGTCCAGGATGGGCTTCCCGTAGCGCGTGTCGCCGATGATGACGTACGGCGTTCCCTTCGAGACCTCCACCCAGTTCCCCTGCGGGTAGAGCAGGTACAGGTGCGGCGAGTCGTCCTCCGCAAGTTGGCCCCCAACGATGCAGTGCAGGTCGAACCACAGCCCCGCCTTGATGAGCCAGTCGTTGTCCTCCTCGTGGACCCGCCGGATCTCCTCCGCCAGCGCGTTCACCGCCTGGTAGGCGCGCCCGAGGTTCGCCCCGTTGTTCTGGAGCCGCTCCTCGAAATACGTGATCGCCTTGTCCCGCACCGAACGCAACCCGCTCGTGAGCACGAACATCGCGTGCTGCTCGCCCTGGTGCACCGCGATCTTCTTTGCCGTCGAAACCTCGGACCCGCTCGTGATGCGCGTGTCCGCGATTGCGACGAGCCCGCTCTCGCACTTGATGCCCAGGCAGAACGTCATCTCAGTCCTCGACGAGCCGCACCTGCGCCACCCGGCCCGGCTCCGCGCGGAAGATATCCTCCGTGATGGCCCGGTCAACCTCGATCAACCGCCCCTGGAACTCGTCGATGAATTCGTGCAGCCCTTCGTCGACGACCTGCTCGACATCCGACGCCCCCAGGTCCAGGTTCAGCAGCGCGATTCTCCGTTCCGCGCCTGCCCGCCGCCGCTTGGGCGCCTCCGCCGTCGCCTGCTGGTAGTGCCGCGCGAGCGCCTGCACCGAGAACGCGAGGCTGCGGGGGAACTCCACTGAGAAGATGAGGAGTTGCGCCACCAGCATGCCGTCGACCTCGCTGTAGCCCAGCCGCCGGTACGCCTCCCGCGCCGAGGCCGACCGCAGCACCGCCACCCACTGGAACCGGTCGAACGCTCCCCCGACCGAATCGTCTCCGGGCAGCAGGATGTGGTACTTCGCATCCACGATGCGGCTCGTCATGTCCGCGCGCTCCAGGTACATCCCGCAGCGGAACCACTCCCGCCCCTCGTCCCGCAGCACCGTGTTGTCGTAGAGCCCCAGGATCGTCTGCGTGCGCCGCTGCGTTTCCGTGCACAGCTCGTGGACGTCGCCCGCTCCGAACTGCTTCCGGCGCGAGAGGAACAGGTAGAGCGCGTTGATCTCCTCCCACACCTCCCGCGAGATGTGCTCCCGGAGACCCCGCGCCAGCTCCCGCGCCCGCACGAACGTCGACCGCAGCGACCCCGGGTTGAGCGGTGAAAACAGCAGGAACTCCGAGTGCGTCAGCTCCGGCGATTCCAGCAGCGCCTCCCAGTACAGCTCGTTCGAGGCCGTCGTGCTCACGAGGCTGTGCCAGACCTCCTGCCCCCCCTCCAGCGACACCTCGTGCTCCACATGCGCCATCCGCGCGATGTTCTCCGTGCGCTCCAGGTAGCGCCCCAGCCAGTACAGGTTTTCGGCCACGCGGCTCAGCATCAGTCAGGCTCCTCGTTCAGAACCCACGTGTCCTTGCTGCCCCCGCCCTGCGAGGAGTTCACCACGTAGGACCCCTCTCTGAGCGCTACTCGGGTCAGACCTCCCGGGATCACCCAGGTCTCCTCCCCGGAGAGGACGAAGGGGCGCAGGTCTGCTCGCCGCGGCTTGAGCCGGTCCTCGTCGAACGTCGGGATCGTGCTGAAGTGCAGAAGCGGCTGCGCGATCCAGTTGCGCGGCTCCGCCTCCATCTGGTCAAGCGTTGATTGCAGCTCCTCCTCTGTGGCCTGCTCTCCGATGAGCACGCCGTACCCGCCCGACTCGTTCGCAGGCTTCAACACCAGTTCCCGCGCGTGAGCCTTGATGTAGTCCCGCTCCGACGGGATAAGCGCCGAGAACGTCTCGACGTTCTGCAGGATCGGGTCTTCATCGAGGTAGAAGCGGATGATCTCGGGTACCCAGCGGTAGACCACCTTGTCGTCCGCCACGCCCGCTCCCGGCGCGTTCGCCAGCGTCACGTTCCCCGCCAGGTAGGCCCGCATCAGGCCCGGCACGCCCAGCAGCGAATCGGCCCGGTACACGAGTGGGTCCAGGAAGTCGTCATCGATGCGCCGGTAAACCACATCGACCTGCTCCAGCCCCGTCGTGGAGCGCAGGTAGACGCAGTCGTCGTCGCCCACGGTCAGGTCCGTACCCTCCACGAGTGGGATGCCCATCTGCTGGCTCAGGAACGAGTGCTCGAAGTACGCCGAGTTGTAGATACCCGGCGTCAGCAGCACTGCCCGGGGCGTATCACTCCCCTCGGGACCCACCGAAAGCAGTGTCGCCAGAAGCTGGTTTGGATAGTCCGTCACCGCCTGCACGCCCCATCGAGGGAACAGGTCGGGAACCACGCGCAGCATCACCGTCCGGTTTTCGAGTACGTACGAAACGCCCGAGGGAGTCCGCAGGTTGTCCTCCAGCACCACGAACTCGCCGCTCTCGGCGCGCACGAGGTCGCACCCGGCGACATGTGCGTACACCCCGAGCGGCGGTTTGAACCCTTCCATCTCCGGCCGGTAGCCCGGCGAGCTCAGCACGATCTCCTCCGGGACGACCTTCTCCTTGAGGATGCGTTGCTCGCCATACAGGTCGCTCAGGAACAGGTTGAGCGCCCTCAGCCGCTGCTTCAGGCCGGCGTCCACGCCCTTCCACTCTTCCGCTCCCACGATCCGCGGGATCAGCGAGAACGGAAAGATGCGCTCCGTCCCTTCCTCGTCGGAGTAGACATTGAAGGTGATGCCCGCGCTCAGCAGCGCGAGATCGGCCCGAGCCTTCCGCTGCTCGTACTCCTCCAGCGACCAGCCCCCGAGGGCTTCCGCCAGCTCCCGGTAATCCGGACGCAGCGTCCCCTGCGCGTCGACCATCTCGTCGTCGGGCGCGTTCGCCGCGTAGCCGTCGAGCAGTTCTCCCTCAAGCATCACAACACTCTATGGCCGCTAGGTTACATGACCGTTTCCACCGGCCGCGCGTCTGGCGAGCCTCCCGGAGGGCCCGTAAAGTCGCCCCATGCCAGTCGTCCGCGGCGCCCCCGGAGCGGCCCAGCGCTTCGAGTTCGATGTCGTCGTCGTCGGTGGCGGCATTGCCGGACTCTCCGCCGCCCTCAGCGCCACCGAGGCGGGCGCCCGCACTGTCCTCGTCGAAAAAGCCCCGCTGCCCGAGCGTGGCGGCAACACCCGCTTCGCCGACGCCCAGATGCGCTTCCCCCACGAGCCCGACGAGTACGGCCAGCGCGCCTACACCGCCGACGAGATGTTCGATGACCTCATGCGCATCTCCAGCGGCCGCGCTAACCCGGAGCTCATCCGCACCCTCTGTGACCGCGCCGCCGGCACCATCGAGTGGCTCACTGAGTACGGCGTGGAGTGGGAGGAGGGCTACCCCCACACGGCCGGCTACCGCCGCATGCCGAAGTCCGGCGGCCAGGGCCTTGTCGACTTGCTCTACCGCCGCCTTGAGGGCCTGAACGTGCCCGTCAGCTACCAGACCGCCGCCAGCGACCTCATCCTCGACCCCGACGGCTCCGTGTCGGGCGTGCGCTGCACCTCTCCCGACGGCATAACCGACATCGAGGCGGCGGGTGGCGTCATCCTCGCCTGCGGCGGCTTCCAGGCGAACGTCGAGATGCGCGTCCGCTACCTCGGTCGCTTCGCCGATTCGCTCATCCTCCGTGGCTCCCGCTACAACACCGGCGAGGGGCTCACCATGGCCCTCGCCGCCGGCGCCGCCCCCGCCGGCCAGTGGGGCGACTACCACTCCGCCGTCCTTGATGCCCGCTCGCCCGCCGTCGAGTGCGGCGTTACCGCCCTCTACAACTACCAGATGGGCATCTTCGTCGACTCACGCGGCCAGCGCTTCATCGACGAGGGCGAGGACTTCCGTGACCACACCTACGTGAAGTTCAGCAAACGCATCATCGAGGAGGCAGGCGGTCGTGCCTGGTGCCTCTTCGACCAGCGCGCCTACCAGCGCGAAGAGTTCGCCCGCGCCTGGCGCCCGGTCGGCCCACCCTTCGAGGCGGAAACCCTCACCGACCTCGCGCGCGATATCGGCCTTCCCGGCGAGGACCTGCTGGAGACGGTGGCCGCCTACAACGCCGCCGTCATCGACGGCGACTACGACCTCGACCGGCTCGACGGCAAGGGAACACGCGGCATCACGCCTCCCAAGAGCAACTGGGCCCTGCCGCTCGACTCCCCGCCCTATCTCGCCATCCCCGTTACGGGTGGCATCACCTTTACCTTCGGCGGCCTCGGCTGCGATGCTCGCGCCCGCGTCCGCCACACCGCCGGCCACGACATCCCCGGCCTCTACGCCGCGGGCGAGCCCATGGGCGAGTTCTTCTACGACAACTACCCCGGCGCCAGCTCCGTCATCCGCGGAGCCGTCTTCGGACGCATTGCCGGCCGGGAGGCCGCCGCGCGCGCGTCAGGCTAGAACCGTTCGAGCTCGTCCGGGACCGGCGCCTCCGCCAGACACTCCATGATCTGGCCCGAGGCGCCCGTGTGGTAGTCCGCCGTCGAGTACCGCTGGAACGCCTGCTCGTCGTCGAACGACAGGAACAGGACGTACGTCAGCGGATCCTCGACGCCACGGCGGTACTCGAAGATGCTCTCCGGCTCGTTCTCTGCCACGTCACGCACCAGCTGCGACGTCAGCCGCTCGAACTCCGCCTGCTTGTCGGGGGCGACCTTCAGGCGCCATAGCGTCGTCGGCACGGGCTAGTCCTCCTCGATCGGGCGGAACACGGGAATCGGGTAGTCCCCCTCTTCCTGCTCCTCGAACTCCACGCGCACGCGCTGCCCGATCTGAATGTCCGTCGTCGGGTCGTCGACCCCCACGACGCTGCTCATCATGCGGAAACCCTCATCGAGGTCCACATAGGCCACCGAGTACGCGCCCAGGTCGATGAAGCCCGGCATCCGGTTCTGCCGTACAACGGAGAACGTGTAGACCGTGCCCTCGCCCTTCGAGACGTGCCAGTCAAGGTCATCCGACCCGCAGTCGGGGCAGTGATGTCGCGGGTAGAACACCACCGGGTCGCCGCAGTCCTCGTTACAGCGCTGGTAGCGCAGTTCGCCCTGCTGTGCCCCCTCCCAGAATGGCTCCGTGTGGGGCTCGGGGAATCGCGGTTGTGGTCGCTTCGCCATCGTTCTAGTCCTTTGCCAGAATCACGGTGCCGCCGGTATGGGTACCGCCCAGCAATCCGCCGTTTCCATGCGCTACGGCCAGCTTCGCGTCTGGCACCTGCGAGGTTGATTCGCCCCGCAACTGCCGCGCGCCCTCCAGCAGGAGGAAGATGCCGCGCATGCCCGGGTGGTTCGAGGAGAGCCCGCCGCCGTCCGTGTTGAGCGCCGGTCCCTCGCCGCTGTCGAACGCCAGCCGTCCGCCCTCCACGTAGGCGCCTATCTCGCCCTTGGGGCAGAACCCGAGGTCTTCCAGGCAGACCGCCACGGTGATCGTGAACGAGTCGTAGATCATCGCGATGTCGATCTCGTCCGGCGAAACGCCGGCCTCGCCGAACGCGATCGGCCCGCTCTGCGCGCCCGCGCTCGTCGTGATGTCGCCGCCGTTCTCGCGGTACTTGGTGGCTTCGCCCGCGCCGATCAGCCAGACCGGTGGCTTCTTGCAGTTCCGCGCCACCTCGGCCGAGGCGATGATGACCGCCCCGCCACCGTCGCTGATCATGCAGCACTCCAGCAGGTGCAGCGGATCCGCCACGATTCGCGAATCCAGCACGTCCTGCGGCGTGATCTCGTTCACGCCCACGAACTGCAGGTCCGTCATCGCCTTCACGGCCTCGGGATTCCGCATCGCGTGGTGGCGTGTCGCCACCGAGATGCCTGCGAACTGCTCGTCCGTCGTGCCGTACTCGAACATGTGGCGCTGCTTCACCATCGCGTAGTTCGCGATCAGCGTCGCGCCGTACGGGGTCTCCATGTTCGTCGCCCAGGTAGCCGGACCGCCCCGCCCCCCCGTCCCGATTGCGACACGGTTCGAGGCCGAGGTCGAGCCGTAGCTCAGGACCGCCACGTTGCACTTGCCCGCGGCGATGTCACGCATCGCGTGCGCCGCCTGGAACTCGTACGAGGAGCCGCCGACCTGCGTCGTGTCGAGCACCGTCGGACGCAGACCCAGGTAGGCTGCCAGCTGCAGGCCGCCCCCCGCTTCCCCGTCCTGTGCGTCGTAGATCGCGTCGATGTCGCTCCACTTCAGCCCGGCGTCGTCCAGTGCCGCGCGGATCGAATCAACCTTCACGTTCATCGCCGAAACACCCGGAGCTACCCGCAGGGGGTACTCGTGGATGCCGACGATGGCCGCTTGCCGCTCTTGCGCCATCGTTCCTCCTCGGATCGCGGTTGCGGTGGGGTTTTTCCTGCCGCCGTTTGCGCCGTTACCCGCGCGTCCCGTACGGTTCGCGCGTGCGCGTCGCGCTCCTCGCCGATACCCATCTCCCCTCGCTCATTCGTCAACTCGATGAGCTCGGAACAGGGCCGGGCGAGCTGCTCGCGACAGCGGACCTGATTCTACACGCAGGCGATGTCACCGCACCGAGCGTCCTCGACTGGTGCGAGGCCTTCGCCCCCGTGCTCGTCGCCCAGGGCAACAACGACATCTTTGAGGACCCTCGCCTCGCCCACCGCCAGATGCTCGACCTCGAAGGCTGGCGACTCGGCATGACCCACGAGCTCCGTCCCGAGTCCCGCCCCATCCCGGTCCTCCTTGAGGAGGGCCTGGGAGGCGAGCAGGTCGACGTGCTCATCGCCGGCGATACCCACGTCGAACGCCTCGAGTTCCGCAGCGACGTCCTTTTCGTGAACCCCGGCAGCCCTACCCTCCCCCATCACAAGGAGTACCGGCTGGGAACCGCCGCTATCCTCGATATCGAGCGTGACCGCATCCGGGCCGAGGTCCACCTCCTCGGCCAGACCGAGGGTCGCCCCAATCCCTGCACCGGGAGCGTGCTCGAAATCGCGCGCGAAAACGGGCGTGTGAGCGTGGTCGCATGACGAGCGCGGCGACCATCACCCACATCAACGTCTCGAACGGCGGCGTGCCCAAGCTCCCCATCGAGCGCGCCGTCATCGGAGTGCTCGGCGTCGAGGGCGACCGCCAGGCCAGCACCGAGTTCCACGGCGGCCCCGAGCGCGCCCTCTGCCTCTTCTCCCTCGAACGCATCGAGGCCCTGCAGGCCGAGGGTCACCCCATCGGTCCCGGAGGCGCCGGCGAGAACATCACCATCACCGGCCTCGACTGGGATGCCGTCGGCCCGGGAACGCAGATGCGCCTCGGCGACGCCGTCCTCATCGAGATCACCCGCTACACCGCCCCCTGCAACAAGATCCAGGCCAACTTCTCCGACGGCGACTTCAACCGCATCAATCAGAAGACCCACCCCGGCTGGAGCCGCGCCTACGCCCGCGTCCTTGAGGGCGGCCCCCTCCTCCCCGGCGACCCCGTCGAGCTCCTTCCCGGGAGCTAGCCTCCCCGGCTAAACCACGACGGCGGCACCGCCACCGGGAGCATCCAGAAGTCCTCCGCCAGGATTCGCTCCAGCTCGCTCGCCGAGCCGATCGCGTGGCGTTCCATCTTCCCCTCGCGCGTCGTCATCAGCAGCCCCCGCGCCGCCGTGATCCGCCCCCCGCCCTCAAGCGGACGCGTCACGATCCACCCCTTCGTGAACTGCGACTTCGCCGAGGTCGTGTGGAACGCCAGCATCGGCAGGAACCCTTCCGCCGTCGTCGGCGCCGAGCGAAAGTGGTAGACCACCTCCCGCTCCGCCGCCTCGCTCTCGCGGTACTCCACCTGCCACGCCTTCGCCGAGGACGCACGCCCCTCCGCCGCCGGCTCTCCGTCCTCGCGACGTACGACGCGATAGGCCCCGCCCCGCTCCTGAGGCGTCCAGCTGCCGTCCCATGGTAGCGGCTGCTGGAACGTCTCCCCGTTCCCCACATCCGCGATCCAGTCCTTGTCTCCGAGAGCCACCCGCAGCGTCATGTGGTCGAAGGGCGGCCCGAAGCCCCCCTCCCGCCGCCGCATCTGCCCCTCCATCACGTCCACCTCGAAGCCGAGCCCGCGCAGCGCCGCCCCCAGTAGCAGGTTCAGCTCGTAGCAGAAGCCGCCCCGCTGCCGAGCCACCATCTTTTGCACCAGGTGGCGGGTCGAGAACGAGTACGACCGCCCTAGGTGGATATCGAGGTTCTCGAACGGGATGGAGAAGTGGTGCGCCCGGTGGACCGCGCGTAAACCGTACTCGTCCGCGGCAGGACGCCCGTCCAGGCCGATTCGGTGCAGGTACGCGTCCAGCGAGTCGCCCCCAAGGGCCTCAGCCTGTTGCTGCAGCAGGTTGCCAGCCCCCGGTTCGGATGGCGATCATGCTCCGAGCGCGGCGGGCGGTTGTCAAACCGCCCGCACTCACCGCGAACGGCGGCATACGCATGACCACCGACCAGTTCTCCGAGATCAACGGCTTCGAGCTCCGCTACCGCCTCTACGGCAGCGACGACGCTCCCCTCGCCATCATCGGCCACGGGATCTTCGCCTCCCTCGACCAGTACGCGGACCGCCCCGAGGCCCTCGACGTGCTCGCCGGTCGCTACCGCATCCTCCTCTACGACGCCCGCGGCCACGGCGAGTCCGAGGGTCCCGAGGACCCCGACGGGTACTCCTGGCAGCAGCTCGGCGAAGAGATGCTCGCCCTCGCCGCCCTTGCCGGGGAAGAGCGCCCGATCCTCGGTGGCGCCTCCATGAGCGCCAACGCCTCCCTCTGGTGCGCCCTCGAGCGTCCCGAGGCGGTGCGCGCACTCGTGCTGATCGCGCCCCCGCCCCTCGGTCCGCGAGAGCTGCGGGAGGAGTCCGAGACTCAGGCCCTCCAGATGCTCGCCACCCTCGCCACCGCCGTCGAGTCCTTCGGCCTCTCCGGCACCGCCGACATGGCCGCCAACATGCCCGCCTTCACCGCAGCCGCCGGCGAGGGGGGCACGGAGATCCTGCGCTCCCAGAACCCCCGCACCATCGTCCCCATCATCCGTGGCCTTCACGAACACACCCCCCGCGCCGCCGCCGAGTACGCTGCCATCAAGGCGCCCGTCGCCGTCTTCGCCCACCCCGACGACGCCCTCCACCCCCTCCGCTCCGCCAACCTCCTCGCGGAGCACATCCCCGATTGCCGCCTCCACGTCGGTCCCGAGCGCGACTACTGGCAGAACCACCCTGAGGAGCTCGCCCGCGAGATCATCGCCTTCCTCGACGACGCCCTCTGAGCACCCGCTCCCTTCGGTGCCGCTATCATCCTCGCCGCGACCCAACGACGAGGAGAAGCCCCATGACCGTTTTCGACGAACCCATCGCCCACCACCTCGGCTGGGCCGTCTACGACGCCGACGTCACCGCTGCCCGCTACGAGCAGATGCTCGGCGCCAAGTTCAAGCTCCAGCCCATCTACGAGCTTCAGGACATCTACAACCGACCCGCCAAGCTCAAGGTCTACTACGGCGCCTTCGCCGGCATCGCGATCGAGATCATCGAGCCCTTCGAGGGCGAGACGCCCCACGCCACCTTCCTCCGTGAACACGGTGAGGGCATCCAGCACCTTGGCATCTGGGTGCCGGACGTGAAGAAGGCGACCGCGGAGATGCTCGCCAAGGGCGCCCGTCTCACCTGGGTCTACTCCCAGGAGGACCACGACCCCGAGGCCGCCCGCGCCGCCGCCCAGCTCACCGTCGCCTCACCGTACGAGGAGCTCATGGAAGCCGTCCCCGCGAACGGCCTCAGCTACCTCGACATCAAGGAAGGCGGCACGACGATCGAGCTCCTCGGCCCCTTCGTCCACGACGTCATCTACCGAGGCGGCCCCCTCGAGGGCATGGAGGAGTGGATCCAGGCCTTCCCACCCCTGGACGACTAGCGCCTACCTCGCGTCCGGGTCCAGACCCCGCTCCTCCCGGGCGGCGCGCATGCGCGCACCGTCCGAGCTCAGGCGCGGGCCCATCTCCTCGCGAGGCAACTCGCCCCGGACCATCCGGTCCGCTTTCGTCCCGTTGAACGTGATCCACTTCTCCGGAGTCACCTCGATCACGATCCGCAGCGGGGAGTCCAGCCGCTCGACGAAGGAGGCAACCGCGGCCTCGTCGTCGCCCATCGCCTTCCCTGCCAGCGCGGGGTAGAACCAGTCCTTCGTCTCCCGGTCCTCGTGCACCACCGCGCGACCCTTCGCCGTCACCGCCCCGCGCTGCTCGAAGTTGAACGCCACCATCGCGCTCACCGACACCGAGACCCGCGGGTCGCGCTTGATCGCCGATACCCGGTGCCGGTTCGCCGTGCAGGTGATCCAGAACTTCCCGTCCTTCCAGAAGAACTGGTGCAGAACGCCCACCGGCCAGCCGTCCTGCGTGCCCCACATCAGAACGCATTCGCGTGCGTCATTCAGCAGCTCGTCGATCTCCTCGTCGCTGAAGGGAAAGATCGAAACGACCTCGTGGTCCTTCATCACCTCTGGCTCTGGCATGTCCGTCTCCTCGTCCGATCTGGCGGGAGGCGCCGACGGCCTCCGGCGGCTCGCGATGATACCCGCCCACACCCGCCCCCGCCCCGCACTCCCCTATAGTGACCCCGGCCCGCGGGGCTGGAGGGAGCGCTGGTGGCTGAAACGTCGGCCTCCCCCGACACCCCGGCCCCCCTCGGCCTGGGCGACACCTTCCGCGCCGCCGGCGATTCCTTCCGGGACTCCGGCTTTGCCCGCTACTTCTGGAGCAACGCCCTCCTCTTCACCGGGCAGGGGCTCATCCTGTTGGGCGCCCAGTGGCTGCTGACCGACCTCACGGGCTCGCGCACCATCCTCGGCCTCATGGGCGCGATCCACGCCGTCATCGTCATCGTTCTGTCCCCTCTGGCCGGTGTTATTGCCGACCGCGCCGCTCGGCGCGACCTCTTGATCGCGGGTCGCATCGGCCTCGCCGGCGTTGGCATCGGCATGGGGATCATCGTCGCCGCTGGCGCTGCCCAGGTCTGGATCGTCCTGGTCGCCGTCGGCTTCGAGGCGGTATTCCTCGGTCTCAGTCAGCCCGCTACCCAGAGCTATGTGTACGACCTCGTCGGTCCCCGCCGCCTGCCCAACGCCATCGCCCTCATCGCGTTGTCGACCGGTGTCCTCGGGGTGGCTGGCCCCAGCCTCGGCGGACCCCTCCTCGCCGCGGTAGGTGCGCAGGCCACCTACCTCATTGGCGGGGCCGGCTTCGTGGTCGGCGCTCTCCTCCTGCTCGCCATCCCCATCAAGGGGAGGACCGAGGCCGCCGTCGCGACCTCGGTCTCCTTCTTCTCCGACGTGGTCGAAACCGTCCGCCACCTTCGCCGCGACACCCTCCTTATCTGGGTGCTCATGCCGGCGACCTTCATCACTATCTTCGCCGGCGCCATCCTCATCATGCGGCCGGTGTTCGCCAGGGATGTCCTCGAGGTCGGCGCGGGGGGATTCGGCTGGCTCAGCGCGGCCTTCGGCTTCGGCAACCTCTTCGGCTCGATCGTCGTCATCCTTCTCGGCGACCGCCTCAAGCTGAAAGGGCTCACGCTGCTCATCGCCCCCCTCGACTGGTGCGGCTGCATGATCGTCTACGCCATCTCCCCCTGGTTTGCGCTCACCCTCGGCGTCGAGTTCGTGATGGGCATCAGCTCCCCCTTCTGGCAGGTCGCCATGATGACCATCCTTCAGATCCGTGTGCCCGCCGAGCTCCGCAGCCGCGTCCTCGCTGTCTACTTCATGGTCCTCCAGTTCATGCAGCTCAACTGGGTCTACTCGGGCGCCATCGCCGATGTGATCGGGGACCGCGAAGCGCTCTTCATCATGGGCGCTATCCCCTTCGGACTCCTCCTCCTCATGTTCTCCGTCCGTCCCCTCGTCACCCTTGGCAGCGACAGCAATCCCCTCGTGACCTGGACCCCGCCCGCGGACGAACCGCCCGACCGCTCCTGACGCTGCCCGCTTCTGGCAGAATCGCCCCATGACCGTTTCCGATGTCCGTGCCCTCACCTTCGATGTTTTCGGCACCGTCGTCGACTGGCGCAGTACCGTCACCCGCGAGCTCGCCGCCACCCTCGGTGAAGGCAAGGGCCTTGAGGCCGACTGGGAGGCTCTCGCCGCCCGCTGGCGCTTCGAGGGCTACGTGGGCGGCATTGGCGCCGTCCGCAGCGGCGAGCGCCCCTTCACGACCGCCGACGCCCTCCACCGCGAGAAGCTCGACGAGATCCTGGCCGAACTCGGCAACCCCCTCGATGAAGACGAGGCCGCGGAGCTGAACCGCGTCTGGCACCGCCTCGACCCCTGGCCCGACTCCGTCGGCGGCCTGGGCCGGCTGCGCAAGCGCTTCGTCGTCTCCACCCTCTCGAACGGGAACTTCGCCCTGCTCGTCAACATGGCGAAGCACTCCGGCCTTCCCTGGGACGGTTTCCTGAGCGCCGACCTCCTCGGCCACTTCAAGAGCGACCCCGAGACCTACCTCTCCGCCGCCCGCGCCCTCTCGCTTGAACCCGAACAGGTGATGATGGTCGCAGCCCACAAGGCCGACCTCGACGCCGCGGCAGGCTGCGGCCTGCACACCGCCTTCGTCCCCCGGCCGAACGAGATGCCCGCGGGCAGGCCCATGGACCTCGCGTTCGAAGACCGCTTCGACTTCAACGCCAGCGACTTCCACGACCTCGCGACGCAGCTCGGCTGCTGAACACCACGCCCCCGCGCAGGCGGAAGCGAGGACCGTCACGTGTCCCCGCTCCCGCCTCCCAGGCCTGTGGCGGACTAGCCTTCCGCCTCTGCCGCCCCGTGTTCGCGCAGCTCCCACGACGCAAGCCGGAGGTCCATGTCGTAGATCTGCCAGCCGATCTCGGGCACGTAGCGCACCTTGTCGAAGTAGGTGCCCCGGTAGATACCGATGTTGCCTCCGGGCGAGAACTCGTGCAGCGCGTTCAGGTAGCTCTGCATCGTGGCCCCGCCGCCACAACCCTCGTCGTCGGGCATCTCGTCGATGGTCACCAACTGCGTCCCCAGCATGTGCTGCGTGGCTGAAAAGGCGCCCAGTGCGGCCGCGACCTTGTCGGCCCAGTCGTCGGGTCCCACTCCGGTGAGCGCTCCGCCGGAGGCCGAGATGGTGGCGTCCTCCGTGAAGATGCGCCGGTAGATATTGCGCGCCATGAAGTGCTTGATCTCGGTCGAGAGAGGCTCGTCGCCTCCGAAGTGATCGTGGTCCTTGCCGGCGCCGAGCAGGTCCGTCGCCTTCCCGTACATCCGGCGCAGCTCGGAGATCTGCGCCTTCGCGACGACTTCCTCGATTGCTGATGTTGATGCTGCTTTGCTGGTTCCCGTGGAGGCGATGAGCGCCGCCGAGCCTGCGGCCAGCGTCGCCCCTCCCACCATCAGTTGTCGTCTCGAAATAGACCTTCCGCGTTTCCGTGCCGAGAGCATTCGAACCCCTCCTTCTGGGTTGTGGCGAACATAGCTACCTGTCATAACCGCGTCAACGAACCCGCCGGTACTGGCCCTTTTCGTGCCCGGAAGCGGGCGTTAGGCTGCGCCGCCCAGACCCCTCCCGGAGGTGACCCATGACCGTCAAGCGAGATACCCCTGTCGCCCACCACGTGGGCTTCGTTGCCCGCGACGCCGAGAAGATGGCCCGCGCCTACGAGCGTCTCCTCGACGCCAAATTCGATCTGCTCGACCCGCTCCCCGTTCACAACCTCTACGATGAGCAGGCCACCATCCGCGTTGCCTACGGCGCCTTCGCCAACCTCGTCGTCGAGATCATCGAGCCCATGGATGGCCACCTCCCCCACCACGACTTCCTCGACAAGTACGGCGAGGGCATTCAGCACATCGGCTTCCAGGTCGATGACCCCGCTGCCTGGACCGGACGCCTCGCCGAGGCAGGGGCGCGCATCGAGTGGATCGTCGACGACACCAACCACCTCTCCATCGGCTACCTCACGCCCGACTCCACCAACGAGGAGATGGTCAAGCGGGTTACGCCCGACTGTCTCTCCTACCTTGATGCGGGTATCGGCAACGTCGCGATCGAGTTCATGGGGCCGCAGATCCAGGGCCGCATGCTCAATCGCTGGGATGGCCCCCTCGGCGAGACCAAAACCACCGTCCCCACCGACCCTTCCCGCGGTGGCGTGCCCTCCGAGCATCCGCTCATCGGCGAGCTCATCACCACCACTCCGCCGAACTGGTTCACCGGCGAACGCCGCGGCTGATAGTCTCCCTCAGGAGGCGGACTGGTCGTACAGCTCGATGAACTCGCCGGTCGGGCCGATGATCTGCGAGAACCCGGCCTCGTTCGGCGGGAAGAACCACGTGCCCAGCCCGCTCGACTCCACCCGCTCCGCCACCGCCTCAAGGTCCGCGTGCAGCAGCCGGAAGTGGTTGGAGCCCAGATAGCGCTTCCCCGCATCCGCTGGCGCCACCGGTGTGCCTTCCTCGATCACTAGCTCGACCCGTCCGCCGCCGCCCTCCAGCGCCCAGCGCTCGTCCCCCGTCCCCTGCGTCGAGAGCGACTTGATCCGGTAGCCGAGCACGTTCTTGAAGAACCGCCACGCCGTCGCAAACCCGCTCCGCGCGTAATGCACGTACACGAACGGCTCGCCCCGCGTCAGCACGTACCGCTGGCTGTCGACCGTGAAGGACACGCCGTCCTCCTCCGGGCATGGCGCCGCCTCCGACCAGGCCAGCTCCGGCGCCGCCTGGCGCATCGCCTGGTACGCCGCTTCCGGGTCGTCCGTCGCGATCCCGATCGTCAGGTCGCCCTGCGCGGGGCTATCCCCGGGCCGATCGAGCCGCGTCGCGTCCGCCGTCAACTCCACCAGGTCGATCTGCTGCCGCGTCGCCGGGTTCTCGATGAACCACGTCCGGATTTCGTCGCCCAGGGTCGGCGCGATCATCTGGCCCACGGCGTCCCCCGGCTCGTTCCGGTAGTTCCGGGGCTCCGTGGCGCTCCCCTCGATCTGCGTGAAGCCGATCGCCGCGACTGCAGCCGTCATCGCCTCCAGGTTGCTGACCGTGACGCCGTGGTGCGCCTGCGTCTCGCCCATCGGTGCGTCCTAGCCCTCCGGCGCCAGCGCCGCGATCTCGCGCAACGCCTGCTCGCGCGGGGTTCCGGAAGCGGCGAACAGGAGCAGCTCGCCCGTCGGGCCATCCGGACCGTGCGCCAGCACGTTCAGCGCGCCCTGCGCGATGTCCGCCGGCATGATCTCTGCCGGGCTCTCGTGCGTCGCCCGGAACATCGGCGAATCCGTCGCGCCCATGCAGAGCGCGTTGACGCGGATGTTGTGCGGCTTCAGCTCGACCGCCCACGTTTCCGTCAGCCGCGCCTGCGCGAACTTGGCCGCGTCGTAGCCGGTTGCCGCCGCCAGGCCCGTGATCAGGTGCCCCTCGTGCACGTGCTCGGTAATGACGTTCAGGATGTTGCCCCCGCCCGCCGCCCGCATCGAGGGCACCGCCGCCAGCGCGCAGTAGTAGCTCCCCAGCGTGCAGATGTCCATCGAGTCCTCGAATCCCTTCGCCTGCGACTCGTAGGAGCCCGACGTGAGCGCCGTGTCGACCCAGATTGCGGCGTTGTTCACGAGGATGTCGATCCGCCCGAAGCGCTGCACGACGCTGTTCATCGCCCGCCGTACTTGCTCCTTGCTCGCCACGTCGCAGTCGACGGCGAGCCCGTCCTGCCCGGTGGCTCGTACCTGCCGGATCGTCTCTTGGTTGCTCAGCGAGTCGATGTCGAGCGACGCAACGTTCGCCCCCTGTTCCGCGAAGGCGACGGCGAACCCCCGCCCGATCCCCTCGGCCCCGCCTGTGACGACCGCCACCTGTCCTTCGAGTTGCATGACATGACCCCCTTGCTTCAGTTCGAGTGAGCGAGCCGATTCTGAGTGATGCGCCCTCGCTTTGCCAGCACGCCCGCCCCGCTAGAATCGTCGCATGCCAGCCACCGAGCCCGACTTCGACGGCGCCCGCCTCTTCGATGCCGACCCGCAGGTGCTCGCCGACCCCCACCCCTTCTACGAGGCTGCCCGCGATCGCGGGCCCATCGTGCGCGAGCCCCACTACGGCGTCTTCGTCGTCACCCGCTACGACGACATCCTCGAGATATCGCAGCGCACCGACGACTTTTCCGCGGCCGTCTCCGCCTACGGTCCCTGGGCCGTCGATGTGCTCCCTCAGCGCCCGGAGGGCTGTCCTTTCGGCGAGGCCGATGTGACCGACGAGCTCGAGACGTGGCGCGAGGAAACGCCCTTCGGCTTCATCCCCGTGCTCACCGCCGATCCACCTCGTCACACCGACCTGCGCTCCGTCGCCAACCGCCTCTTCACCGCCTCCCGCCAGCAGGAGATCGAGCCCCGCCTCCGGGAGATGGCCGAAGAGATGGCGGACGAGTTCGCCCCCCATGGCGAAGTCGAGTTCGTCTCGCAGTTCTCCTCGCTCTACCCCTTCTTCGTCATCACCGAGCTCTTCGGCATCCCCCGCGAGGAGCAGGACCGCCTGCGCGAGCAGTTCCGCGCCCGCAGCGCCGCCGGCGCCACATCGCGCCCGGAGCAGGGCGACAACAGCGCCATGCGCGAAGGCATCCGCAACGCGCGCGCCCCCGGCGCTGCCCCCACTGACTCCCTCACCCCCAACGACCGTCAGTTCCTGGACTACATGCGCGACCGCCGCGCCCACCCCCAGAGCGACATCCTCACGCAGATTGCAACCGCCCGCTTCCGCGACGGCACGCTCCCCGAGCTTGAGGAGCTTGTCGAGGTCTCCAGCGTCGTCTACGGCGCGGGGAACGGCACGACCACCGACCTGCTCACGAATGCCATGCAGCTCCTCGCCGAGCAGCCCGACCTCCAGGACCGCCTGCGCGAGGAGTCGGCCGAGATACCCGCCTTCATCGACGAGGTGCTCCGCTTCGCCTCCCCTGTGCAGGGCCTCTTCCGCTACGCCAAGCGCGACGCCGTCGTCGATGGCGTCGAGATTCCCGCCGGCTCCGTCGTCTGGCTCGTGTACGCGGCCGCCAACCGCGACCCCGAGCGCTTCGAGGAGCCCGCCGCATTCGACCCCCAGCGCGAGAACGCCCGCCACAGCGTCGCCTTCGGCCACGGACCCCATTTCTGCCCCGGCCAGCCCCTCGCCCGTCTCGAAGGCCGCCTCGCCTTCGAGACGCTTCTCGCGCGCATGGGCGACATCCGTATCGACGCCGGGAAGTTCGAGCCCCGCTGGCCGGCCTGGTACGTGGTACGCGGCCTCGAGTCCCTGCCCCTCACCTTCACCCCTCTCCAGCTCCAGCCATGACCAGCGAAACCTGGTTCGAGGCGAACCGCCGCAACTGGGACGAGCGCGTCCCCATCCACCGCCGCTCCGCCTTTTACGACGTCCCCGGCTTCCTGGCTGGAGGCAGCCCGCTCGAGCCCGGCGAGACCGAAGAAGTCGGTGACGTTGCCGGCAAGTCGCTCCTCCACCTCCAGTGCCACTTCGGAATGGACACCCTCTCCTGGGCCCGCCTTGGCGCCACGGTGACCGGCCTCGACTTCTCCCCTCCCGCCATCGCCGCCGCCCGCGAGCTCGCCGCCGAAACCGGCATCGACGCCGAGTTCGTCGAGGCCAACGTGTACGACGCCCCCGACGCCCTCGCCGGCCGCACCTTCGACATCGTCTACACGAGCCGTGGCGTCCTCGTCTGGCTCCCCGACCTCCCCCGCTGGGCCGCGACCGTGGCGAGCCTGCTCAAGACCGGCGGCGTCCTCTACCTCCGCGAGGGCCACCCCTTCGGCCACGTCTTCGACGACGAGGCCGAGAGCGGCCTTTCCCTGCGCTACCCCTACTTCCACGGTCCCGAGCCCGACCGCTGGGACGACCCCGGCACCTACGCCGACGTCACCGCCGAGACCACCGAGAACGAGACCTACGAGTGGTCGCACACCATGGGCTCGATCGTCACGGCCATCGCCGAAGCGGGCCTCGTCATCGAGTTCCTGCACGAATTCGACCACCTCTGTTGGCAGCAGCTCCCCTGGATGGAGCCCGGTCCGGAACCCGGCACATGGGTCCTCCCCGGCGAACGCGAAAGCATCCCCCTCATGTACTCGCTCCGCGCCCGCAAACCGTCCTGACGCCGGCCCGCTATCATCCCCGCCGTGAAAGCCACCGATACCCGCCAGATCGGCCGCACCTCCCTGAGCGTCACCTGCCTCGGCCTGGGTGGCGTGTTCCTTGCGCGCGACGCACCGCGGTCTGAGGCGGAAGCGCTCATCGACCGCGCCTACCAGACCGGCGTTCGCTACTTCGACACAGCCCCGATGTACGGCCTCGGCGAAAGCGAGCGCCGCTACAACGGCCCTCTCTCCCGCCTCGAACGCTCCGGCTTCGTCCTCTCGACGAAGGTCGGGCGTCTCCTCCAGGAGGACGTCGGCGGCTCCGAACCCTGGCACTTCGACTTCACCCGCGAAGGCGTCCTGCGCTCCTTTGAGACCAGCCTCCAGCGCCTCGGCCTCGACCGCGTCGACATCCTCCTCGTGCACGACCCAGATGACCACGCCGACCAGGCCATCAGCGAGGCCTTCCCCGCCCTCATCGAGCTTCGCGAGCAGGGCCTCGTGGGAGCGATCGGAGCCGGTATGAACCAGTGGGAGCTGGAGCTGCGTTTCGCTCGCGAACTGCCTCTCGACTGCTTCCTGCTCGCTGGGCGCTACACCCTCCTCGAGCAGACCGCCCTCGACGAGTTCCTTCCCCACTGCGAGGCGAACGGCATCAGCGTCATCGCCGGCGGGCCCTACAACAGCGGCATCCTCGCGTCCGACCTCGACGACGCCGCCCGCTACAACTACGCAACTGCGCCCCCCGAGATGCTCGCCCGCGCCCGCGCTATCAAGGCCGTCTGCGACCGCCACGGCGTGCCGCTGAAGGCCGCCGCCCTCCAGTTCATCCTCGCCCACCCCGCCGTCGCCGCCGTCATCCCCGGCGCCGCCTCCGTGGCCGAGGTCGAGGAGAACGCGCGCATGATAGAGGCGCCCATCCCCGCCGCCCTCTGGTCCGAGCTGAAGGACGCGGGCCTCCTCCACCCCGCTGCCCCCGTCCCCGCCTGACCCCGCCGCCCGCGTACGATGCGGCGGGGAGGCGAGCCACTGATGTCACCGACCGTCTCGCGCGTCCTCGTCGAGAAGAACATCCCCATTCCCCTCCGCGACGGCGTTGTCACCTACGCCGACATCTTCCGCCCCGCCGACGGCGACCCCGCCCCCGGCATCATCACGCGCACACCCTACGACAAGGAGGTGTTCGCGGCGGCCGCCCTCCCCATCATGCCCTCCGCCCTCAAGCTCGCCGAGCGCGGCTACGCCGTCGCCGTGCAGGACGTGCGTGGCCGCTTCTCCTCCGAGGGCGAGTTCAACCCCTTCGTGAATGAGGCCGACGACGGCTACGACTCCGTCGAGTGGCTCGCCGCCCAGCCCTGGTGCGATGGCGGCGTCGCCATCTACGGACCCTCCTACGTCGGCGCGACAACCCTGCTGGCGGCGAAGGCGAAGCCGCCCTCCCTCAAGTGCGCCATCCCCATCATCACCGCCGACGATTACTACGACGGCTGGACCTACCAGGGCGGCGCCTTCCAGCTCGGTTTCGCGACGTTCTGGGGCCTCGGCCTCGCCGCCGCCCTGGCCCTGGGTCGCGACCGCGGCCTCGACCCCGCCCACCTCGCCGCCGCCGGCCAGGCCCTCCTCGAACCGCACGAGACCGCCCGGACGAGGCCGCTCGCCGCTATGCCCGGCCTCTCTCAGCCGGCCCTCGCCCCCTGGTGGCCCGACTGGATCGGACACGACAGCCGCGACGAGTACTGGGAGGCCCTCCGTCACTCCGACGACTACTCCCGCTACGAGATCCCGATGTACCACGTCGGCGGTTGGTTCGACATCTTCGGCATCGGCACCGTCCGCAATTTCCGCGGCATGAGCGCCGCCTCCCCGACCGGCCACCACCTCCTCATGGGTCCCTGGTCCCATGCCTACTACGACCGCTACCTCGGCGAGCGCGACTTCGGCCCCACCGCCGCCGCCGCCATGTCCGGCGCCGTCCTCGACTACAACCGCTTCCTCGACCGGCACCTGAAGGGTGTCGAAACCGACCTGTCCGCTGTCCGCTACTTCCTCATGGGGGCGAACGAGTGGCGAAAAGCGGACCAGTGGCCGCCTGCCGAGGCCGAGACCGCGACCTGGTATCTCCACAGTGGCGGCAACGCCAACAGCGCGCGTGGGGACGGCGCCCTCTCCACAACCCTTCCCGCCAGCGACGAGATTCCCGACCGCTACTTCTACGACCCCCTCCGCCCAGTCCCAAGCGAGGGTGGCCCCACTCTCCACTCCGCCATCGGCCTCCCCGGCCCCCGCGACCAGTCGCGCATCGAGGCGCGCGACGACGTGCTCTGCTACACCAGCGAGACGCTCGACAGCCCCGTCGTCGTCGCCGGCCCGGTCAAGGTTGTCCTCTGGACCGTTACCGACGCCCCCGACACCGACTTCACCGCCAAGCTCGTCGATGTCCAGCCCGACGGCACGCCTGTCTCCGTCTGCGACGGCATCATCCGTGCGCGCTTCCGCGACTCGCTTAGCGAGCCCGCCCCGATCCCCGAGGGAGAGCCCGTCCGCTACGAGATCGACCTTGCCAGCACCGCCATCTCGTTCGGACCGGGCCACCGCATCCGTCTCGAGGTCTCGTCCTCGAACTTTCCCCGCTTCGATGCCAACCCCAACACCGGCGGCCCCCTCGCCACCGAGACCGAGATATGGCCCGCCCTCCAGTACGTCCTCCACGACGAAGGTCACCCCTCCGCCCTGGAGCTCTGCGTTCTCCCCGAATAGGACAGGGGTTCCTCTACGTGGCTCCGAGCTCCCGGACGAGCTGCGTGAGCAGCTCCGGGTACAACGACCGCGCCGGCCACACGAACCCATCCTCCTCGCTCGCCTCCCCCTGCCCGTCCACCGCCAGCTCCGGGCTGTCCTCCGGGAAAGGCCACGCGAAGACCGGCCGCACCCCCGCCTCCCTTAGCCACCCGTCCACCAGTTCCCCGAGGCGGACGCGCTGCTCCCCCACCGCCCGACTCGAGGCCGCCAGCCCCGCCGCCTCGTCCCCGAACAGACGCGCCAGGTCCGCCCCGTCGCCCGGCTCCCCCGCCCGTAACGCCCGCCCCACCCGGAGCGCCGTGGCCAGATTCCCCGCCATCGACCGCCACGCGCCCACCGGTTCCTGGTAGATGCGAAGCGGCACCGTCCATCCCTCGGTCAGCGATCGACGCGGGAAGAGGTCGTCCGCGTTCTCTCCGCTGCGCGGCGCGGAGGCGTCGATTACGCCCGGCAGGCCGTGTGTCGCCGAGATGCCGAGCACGCCGAAACGCCGCACGAACCGCGTGAACTCGGCCAGTGGAGCCTCCTCCAGCGACAGGAACGCTTCAAGGCACCCCTCCGGCGCTTCCCCCCGCGCAAACCCGTAGTCGACGTTGCCCGGCCCCCGCACCCGCCAGAAGACCCACTCTCCGTCCCCGCCTTCGCGCACGGCGACATCCAGAGGGACCGCCAGCGTCCTCGGGTAGGTCACCTCTGTGTGGCCGCGAGGTGGGCCGCGAACCGCTCGAACGTCTGCCGCACCCCCGCCTCCATCCCCCACGCCATGGCCCCGTCCCGCGACTCCCTGACCGGGTGCAGCACGACCGACGTCATCCGCGTCCCCGCGCCCTCCACCTCGAAGGTTACGGTCACCGTCGTCTCGAAGTCGGGCATCCCCGCAAAGATCTCCGTGTTGACCATGCGCGAACCGGGCTCAATCTCCTGGTAGACGCCGTAGAGAGTCGTCTCCTCCCCCGATTCGTCCCGCGTCCCGTACCTCCAGGAGCCACCCACGCGGAAATCCTGCTCCGCCACGATCAGCTCGTGCCCCTCCGGGCCGTACCAGTTCCCCATTCCCGAGGTGTCGTTCCACGCCTCGAACACCCGCTCGGGCGGTGCGTCGAAGCTGAACGCCATCACGATTTCGCGCTCCCCGCGCCCTTCGAACAGGTAGTTCCCGTCAGTTGACGTCATCCCGCTGCTCCCTTCTCCGTCGTGCGCTCCTCGATGGCGTACCAGTCATCCATGCCAGCCGCGTGCTTGATCGCCTCGTAGCCGGCCGCGATGGCGCCCTCGTCCTCGCCGCTCGCGCCTTCCTCAAGGAAGTGTCGCGACGCTTCTCGTGCGGCCAGCCAGCCCGCCACCTGCCCCGTGAACGGGTCGATGACCAGTGGCCACCCCAGCGCTCCCCACTCCGCCCGCGTGCGGCTCCCGAACGAGGCCATCGCCGCCAGTGGTGCGTCGATCGCCGTCACCGCGTCTTGCCATTGCTCGGGTGTGTCCGGACGCAGCATCACGAGGTCCGCCCCGGCCGCCCGGTACGCCCGCCCCCGCTTCACCGCCGCCTCGTACGACTCGTTCCGCACCGCCCCCGTGCGCGCGATGATGAGGAAGTCGGGGTCGCGCCGCGCCGCCACAGCCACCTCCAGCTTCCCCACCATCTCCTCCAGCGACACGAGGTGCTCGACCCCCTTGTGGTGATGCGCCCGCTTCGGCGCTACCTGGTCCTCCAGCTCGATCGCCGCCGCCCCCGTCGCCTCGATTTCCGCCACCGTCCGGCTCGTATGGACGGCGTCGCCGAACCCCACGCCCCCGTCGACGATCAGCGCGATGCCCGACCTCGCCGTGATCCGTCGCGCCGTCTCCGCCATCTCCGTCACGGTTAGCAGCGCCTCCGAGACCGCAAGCTGGAAACCAAGGGCCCCACCGCTCAGGTACGCCGCCCCGTATCCCTGCGCTTCCAGCGTGCGCGCCGTCAGTGGGTCCAGGCAGACCGGAGCGAACACGGGCGCGCTCGTCTCAAGCAGCTCCCGCAGGCGCCGCTGCGCCACCCCGCTACTGTCCCCGGAACGTGGGCCGGCGCTTCTCCATGAATGCTCGCCGCCCCTCGATGTAGTCCTCGCTGGCGAAGCACGCCTCGACCATCTGCTCGATGGTAGCGAGGTCTCGCTCATCCGGATCCT
The DNA here is from genome assembly GCA_026702615.1 of Chloroflexota bacterium. Lineage (GTDB taxonomy): Bacteria > Chloroflexota > Dehalococcoidia > Tepidiformales > Tepidiformaceae > UBA2991. The sequence continues at coordinate 45,850 of JAPPBY010000031.1, forward strand.
TCGTCGCCTCCACGATCGAGGCCCGCAGCAGGTCCACCGTCAGCGGCGCGTTCTCCGCGATCGCGTCCGCGATGCGGGTCACCGTCGGCTCCAGCGCCTCCACCGGCACGACCCGGTTCACGAGCCCCCAGCGCAGCGCGTCCTCGGCCGGAAAGCGCCCGCCCGTGAACAGGATCTCTCGCGCCGCCGTCGCCCCAACCGTCTGCACCAGCTTCTGCGTGCCCCCGAACCCGTACCCCAGCCCCAGGCGCGCCGCCGGAATTCCGAACTGCGCGTCCTCTGCCGCCACGCGGATGTCCGCCTGCAGCGCCGTCAGCAGGCCTCCGCCCATGCAGAATCCGCGGATCATGGCGATCAGCGGCTTCCCCAGCTCCCCGTACGCCCGGTTCGCCGCTGCGCCGACGCGATCGAACTCCGCGATCGACTCCGGGTCCGAACGCCGCTTCTCGAACTCGGAGATGTCCGCCCCCGAGACAAACGCCTTGTCGCCCGAACCCGTCATCACGACCACCCGGATCTCCGGGTCGTCCCGGAAGTGGTGCAGGATTACGGGGATCGCCTCCTGCATCTCCCTTCCCAGGGCGTTCCGCCGGGCCGGATTGTTGAAGATCATCCAGCCAACGCCGCCCTCCTTGCGGGCGATCATCTTGTCCGTTTTCAGTTCCATGCAGTCTCTCCGTATTGGTCGCGCCTAGATGACGCCGTTCTCGCGCAGCTCCCGGATGGCGTCGCCGTCCAGCCCGAGACTGCCCAGGATTTCATCGGTGTGCTCGCCAAGCTCCGGCGTCGCCCGGTGGCTCGGTGGCTGTGGCGTTCTGGCGAGGTTGATCGCCTGCCCCACCACATGCGTGTCGCCCAGCTGCGGACGAGGCATCGGCCGCGCGATGCCCAGCGCCCGCACCTGCGGGTCCGCGAACGTCGCGTCGATCGTGTTGATGGGCCCGCAGGGAACCCCGGCCTCGTTGAGCACCGCGATCCACTCCTCGCTCGTGCGGGAGGGCGTCACCTCCGAGATGCGTGCGTTCAACGCTTTCCGGTTCTTCGAGCGCAGCTCGTTGTCCGCGTAGTCCGGGTCGTCGAGGAGTTCCGTCAGCCCCAGCGTCTGGCAGAGGCGCTGCCAGAGGATGCCTCCCGAGGCCGCGATGTTGATGTGCCCGTCTGCCGTCGGGAAGACGCCCGTGGGGATGCTCGTCGGGTGGTCGTTCCCCGCCTGCGGCGCCACCTCCTCCGAGATCAGCCACCGCGCCGCCTGGAAGTCCAGCATCTGGATCTGCGCCTCCAGGAGCGACGTGTGCACCCACTGCCCCTCGCCCGACCGTTCCCGTTCAAACAGCGCCAGCAGGATCCCCTGTGCCAGCAGCATCCCCGCCGTCAGGTCCGCAATCGGGATCCCCACGCGCACCGGCCCCTGCCCCGGCAGCCCAGTGATCGACATCAGCCCGCCCAGCCCCTGCGCGATCTGGTCCACCCCCGGACGGTCGCGGTACGGCCCCGACTGCCCGAACCCGCTGATGCTCCCGTACACGATGCGCGGGTTCACCTCGCGCACCGCTTCGTAGTCGATCCCCAGCCGGTGCTTCACCCCAGGCCGGTAGTTCTCGACGATCACATCGACGTCTTTCGCGAGCCGCATGAAGATGTCGTGGCCCGCCTCCGTCTTCAGGTTCAGGGTCAGGCTGCGCTTGTTGCGATGCAGGTTCTGGAAGTCGAACCCGTGCCGCTCCCCCGTGATCCCGTCCCCGCCGCCCGGCAGCGGCGGCAGCTCGATCTTGATCACGTCCGCGCCCCAGTCGGCCAGCTGACGGGCGCACGTCGGCCCCGCCCTCGCCCGCGTCAGGTCGAGCGCGCGAATCCCTTCGAGCGGCAGGCCGGATGTGCCCACGACGCCTCCGGCGTCGATCCTACGCGCGACCGGCCCCCTTGTGCCGCTGGACATCACGCGAGCAATCCCGTCTGCTTGCGCCACCACCAACCGCAGGAGCAACCCATGCGCCTCCCCACCCTCGACGAACAGACCCTGAACGCCGACCAGTCCGCCGTGGTCGATGCCATCCGCAGCGGCCCCCGCGGCCCCCGCGCCGGCGCCACTACCGGACCGTTCGGCGTCTGGCTCTACAGCCCGGACTTCGCGAACCCCGCCCAGGAGCTCGGTGCCCACTGCCGCTTTGGCGCCGCCCTCCCCCGTGACGTCTCCGAGTTCGCCATCATCCTCACGGCGAAGCGTTGGCGCGCCCAGTTCGAGTTCTGGGCGCACGCCCGCATCGCCATCGAGGAGGGCATCCCCGAGTCCGTCGTCGAAGCCGTCCGCACGGGCGCGCCGCTTCAGCTCGATCGCCCCGACCTCGCCCTCGTCCACCGCCTCGTGACCGAGTACTTCGAGACCAGCCGTGTGTCTGCCGACACCTTCCAGGAAGCGCTCGCCACCTTCGGCGAGACTGGCCTCGTCGACCTCGTGGGCACGGTCGGCTACTACGGCCTCGTTTCCGCCACGCTCAACGTCTTCGAGGTCGAGCTGCCCCCCGGCGTGGAGGAGCCCCTGGCCTAGGGCGCTCCCCTACAGCCGGTCGAGCGCCGCTCGCGCTCCGTGCAGCGCTTCGAGGTGGCCGGCCGTGTCGAGTCCCACGCCGAGCGTGCGCAGGCACAGGTGCGTGACCTCCGTCTCGCGCCACGCCTCCACCTCCGACAGCCACTCCGCTTCCGACTTCCCGACGATCTGCACCGCGCTCTCCGACCCGATCGCCTCCGGATCCCGCCCCGCCGCTTCCGCCTCCGCCGATACGGCCTCGCGCACGGCCCCGTACGCCTCCGGCGCCATCAGCGCGAACCACCCGTCCGCCATCCGCCCGATCCGGCGCAGCACGGACGCCCCCGGCTCCCTCGCCCCGCCGATCCAGATTGGGATCGGCTGCTGAACCGGCAGTGGGTTGATCCGCTCCCCGGCCAGTCGGTCCCAGCGCCCTTCGAACGTCACCGCCTCCTCTGTCCACAGCCGCCGCAGGATCTCGATCTGCTCGTCGCAGCGCCTCCCGCGCGTGTGGAAATCCTGTCCGAACGCCGCATAGTCCTCGGCGCGCGCTCCCACCCCAACCCCGAACCGCAGCCGCCCGCCGCTCAGCCGGTCGATCTCGGCCGCCTGCTTCGCCACCACCACCGTCTGCCGCGTGGGCAGCACGATCACCGACGGCACCAGCTCGATCGACGAGGTGTGCGCCGCCACCCAGGCCAGCAGCGTGAGCGGCTCGTGCACGTGGTCGACTCCCACCGCCGCCACCCGGTCGGGCACGCGCAGGTGCGTGAAGCCGAGCTCCTCCGCTTCGCGCGCGAACTGCGCCATCGCCTCGTGGTCGTCTTGCAGGTCCCTCACGGGAATCGAGATGCCGATCTTCATGCTGTTTCCCCTTCGCCCGTTACCAGGCCGCCCCCTTTCGCGGGAACTCCGCTGGGGGCGTCTCGCTTTGTATAGACTCCCCTCCGGTGCGTAAAGCCATGCCCCTACTCAAGGGCCTTGCGATCGTCCTGCTCGTCTTGGCTGAAGCCTTCTGGATCGTCGTCCTCTGCATCGCCGTGTTCGGGAATGGGGCCACCCTCTTCGACCTCAAGTGGTGGGCAGTCCTGCTCACTGTGGTGAGCATCTTCGTCTTCTGGTACCTCGTATTCGCTCTGATCCGGACCCTGTGGCGCTGGGCGCGCTACCCCAATGGCTTCCCTGACGGCGAGGACCCGAATGAGCCTACAGATCGAAATCGATTTCGAGATGCTGGAGGCCCCGAACCCCGCCCCGACCCGGTGGCGGGAAGGCGATCCCCTCGTTCGGGACGTCCGCCAGTCGCGGGTTCTTGAGCCGGTCCAGCAGGATGCGGGACGAGACGACCGATTCCTGCCGCGCCAGCGCGTACCCCATGCAGAAGTGCGTCTCCTGCCCGAACCCAAGGTGGCTCGCGACCCCGTCCTGCCAATACCCCGTCCGCAGTTCCTTCCCGAAGTACAGGTCGTCCCGGAAGATGTTGAAGGATTCGGGGTCCTTGAAGATGCGCTCGTCGCGGTTCCCCGACCCAAGCCCCAGCCACGCCGTCGCCCCTACCGGCAGCACGCGCCCGTGGATTTCCACCTCCACCTTCGCCCGTCGCCGCTGCCAGTGGTTCGACCCATCGAACCGAAGCATCTCCGTGAACACACGGTCCATCAGCTCTGGATCGTCGTGAACCGCCTCGTACTGCTCGTAGTTGTGCAGCAGGTTCCACCACATCGCGTCGATCGCCTTGTGTGTCGTGTCGCCCCCGCCGACCAGAAGCAGCGCCACGTACCCGCGCATCTGGTCGCGCGTCATCTTCGCGCCGTCCTTCTCCGCGTGGCAGAAAACGGACAGCAGGTCGTCGCGGGGCTCCGCGATGCGCTCGTCGAACAGGGGGTCCAGGTACGCGAAAAGCTCGTCTCGCGCCGCGACTCCCCGGCGGAAGTGCGCCCGCCCATAGCCGTTCCCGGCGAAGAGCCGGTCGTAGACGGCTTCGAAGTAGTCGTTGTCCTCCTCGGGGAGCCCCAGCATCCCCGCGATCACCCGGATCGGGAAGCGCTCGCTGAACTGCGACACCAGCTCCACCTGTCCCCCGGCCCTCAGCCCCGCCTTCTGGTCCGCCCGTGCCTTCTCCATGAAGTCGTCGATGATCTTCGTCGCGATTCGCTCGATCAGGGGCACCCGCTTCTCCAGCCGCTTCCCCACGAACTCCCCCGCCACGATGCCCCGCAGCCAGATGTAGTCCTGCCCCTCCCCCAGGTCGTTCAGCGTGAACCCCATCGTCGAGTCCGAGCCGAACTTGTGCTTTCCGTGCGGGTCGTAGGTCGCCCGCGTGAACCGCTCGTTGTCCTTGTAGATCGCCCAGATGTCCTCATACCGCGAGATGATCCAGCGGTTCTGGAACTTGTCCTGGTAGGCCGGCTCGTACTCGCGCAGCCGCTTGTAGATGGGAAACGGGTCGATCCGGAACTCGTCCGTGACGAACTCGCCCGGTTCGATCAGGCTGGGGTCGGCTGTTAGCTGTTGGCTACTGGCCACTTGGGGGCTCCGCGCCGAATGGTACTCCAGCGCCCCGCCCCTCGGGGCGGACCAACAGCCAGGAGCCAATAGCCGACAGCCGCGCGCGAAGCGCGCTAGCGTTCGCTGCGAATCAGCTCCGCCACCCGCTCCCCGATCATGATGCACGTCAGGTTCGTGTTCGCCCGCACGATCTCCGGCATGATCGACGCGTCCACCACCCGCAGCCCCTCGACCCCGTGCACCCGGCACTGCGCGTCCACCACAGCCCCCGGGTCGCTTGCCGGACCCATCTTCGCCGTCCCCACCGGGTGGAAGTTGTGCGACCCGTTCGCCCGCACGTACGCATCGAGCGCGTCGTTGTCCGCCAGCACATCCGCCGAGGGCGTCTCCAGTCCCTCCGCGTACTGCGCGATCGCCGGGTGCTCCCCCATTCGCTGCGAGAGCTGCAGCCCCTCCCGCAGCCGGCGGACATCGTCGCCGTCCTCGTCCGAGAAGAAGTTCAGCTCGATCCGCGGTTGTGCGCGGTAGTCGGCGCTCTCGAAGTGGAGCCGTCCGCGGGACTTCGGTCGCTGCAGGATCACCAGCAGCGCGAAGTTCCCTTCCCGTCCCGGGAAGTGGTTCACCATGTAGATCTGCATGTCGTTCGTCTCGCCGCCGCTGGCCGTGTAACGCAACATCGCCTGCACGGGCGGGTCCGGCATCACCGACACCCCCGGTTTCGACCGCCACACCACCGAGCAGAGCGGGTGGTCGATCAGGTTGCGACCCACCCCCGGCAGCTCCCGCACGAGCGTCGCTCCCACCGCCTCCACGTCCTCCCGCGCCCCGATCCCCGACCGCACCAGGATCGGCGGCGACATGATCGCCCCCGCGGACAGAACCACGTTTAGCCCGCGAACAGTCTGCAGCTCGCCGTCCGAGTCAACCTCCACCCCTGTCACTCGCCCGTCCTCGACAAGCACCCGGTTCACGAGGCAGCCGCCCCGGATCGTCAGGTTCAACCGGTGCCGGATGGGCTCCAGGTACGCCATCGCGGTCGAGATGCGCGTGTCGACGTTGCGGTTCTGCGCCATCGGGCTGATGCCCGTCGCCTCCGGGTCGTTGAAGTCCTCCGCGTAGGGGAAGCCGAACTCCTGGCACACATCGATGAACGCCTGCCCCGGCCGTCGCATCTCGTCCGGACGCCAGCGCACGATCGGCAGCGGCCCGCTCTTCCCATGGAAGTCTCCGGAGGCGTCCAGGTCGTTCTCGAGCCTCCGGAAGAAGGGCAGGCAGTCCTCCCACGACCAGCCCTCGTTCCCCAGCGCTGCCCATTCGTCGAAGTCCTCAGGCGTGCCCCGGATCGCGAGCGTGCCGTTCACCGCCGACGAGCCGCCCATCACCCGCCCACGCGGGTAGTAGACCTCCCGGTCCGGTGTCGCGTTCGCCGTGAAGCCCCAGTCGTGGTCGACCACCGACACGCGGTGGGCGTAGCGCAGGTCGTGGGGAGTCGTGTCCGTTGTGGCGTAGTCGGGCCCCGCCTCCAGCAGCAGCACCGACCGGTCCGCGTCCTCGCTCAGGCGCGCCGCCAGCGCCGCCCCCGACGACCCCGCCCCCACCACGATGTAGTCGTAGACCGTGCTCACGGCGCGCAAGCATACCGGCCTGATTGACAAGGGCGAGGACGCCGCTGACCATGCCGCCCACCAGCCCCCCGAACCCGAGAGAGGTGCCTCATGGCCGACCGAATCGAAGGCGTGACCGTCGACGAGAACGTGATGATCCCGATGCGCGACGGCGTCAGCCTCCAGGCCGATGTCTATCGCCCCTCCGGCCCCGGCAAGTTCCCCACGCTCGTCTCCCGCACCCCTTACGGACGCACGGCCCTTGGCCCCCTCGTCATGGCCGACTTCTGGACCGCCCACGGCTACGCGGTCGTCACCCAGGACACACGGGCCCGCTTTGGCTCCGAGGGCGACGTGTACGAGCCCCACGTCAACGAGGCCCTCGACGGCTACGACACCATCGAGTGGGCCGCCGCCCAGCCCTGGTCGACCGGCTCCGTCGGCACCTACGGCCAGTCCTACCTGGCCGCCGTCCAGTACATGGTTGCGGGTGAATCGCCGCCCTCACTGAAGGCGCAGATGCCCGTCTCCGGCTCCACCGACTTCAAGCAGAGCTGGATCTACCACAGCGGCGGCGCCTTCGAGCACGGCTGGATGGCCGCCTACGCCACCTCCAAGGCGCGCGACACCGCCCGTCGCCTCGGCCTCGACCCCGACCTCCCCGACTTCGAGTCCGAGCTCGCCCAGGCAGACGGCTTCCGCCCCCTCCTCGACCACTCCGCCCGCGAGATGCCCATGACCGCCTGGGCCGACCGCCTTTCGACGATAGCGCCCTACTTCGCCGACTACCTCGCCAACCCCGACGACGGCCCCCACTGGTGGAACATCAACCTCCGCCGGCGCTTCCACGAGGTCAACCAGCCGATGTACCACGTCGGCTCCTGGTACGACATCTTCGAGGAGGGCGCCCTCGAGGGGTACAGCGGCATCACCGCCCGCGGCGGCGAGAACGCCCGCCCCAACCAGAAGCTGCTGATGGGCCCCTGGGGCCACATCGGCTACACCGTGCCCACCACCGGCGGCTGCGGCGATCTCGACTTCGGCCCGAACGCCGCCATCGAGCTCAAGGATGAGCAGCTCCGCTGGTTCGATTACTGGCTCAAGGGTGAGGACACCGGAATCATGGACGACCCCCCGGTCCGCATCTTCGTGATGGGCGACAACGTCTGGCGCGAGGAGAACGAGTGGCCCCTCGCCCGTACCGTCTACACGCCCTGGTACCTGCACAGCGACGGGGGCGCCAATACCCTCAATGGCGATGGCGCCCTTAGCCCGGACGCCCCCGGCAACGAGCGCCCCGACACGTTCGTCTACGACCCCGACGACCCCGTCCCCACGCTCGGCGGCAACAACCTCATCACGCCTCCAGGCGTCTTCGACCAGACTCCCGCCGAACAGCGCGGCGATGTCCTCTGCTACACCAGCGAGCCCCTCGCCGAGGAGCTTGAGGTCACCGGTCCCATCTCCGTCACCCTCTGGGCGACGAGCGGCGCCATCGACACCGACTTCACCGCCAAGCTCTGCGACGTGCGCCCCGATGGCTACGTCCAGAACCTCCAGGACGGCATCATCCGCGCCCGCTACCGCAACTCCCTGCTCGAGCAGGAGCTGATGACCCCCGGCCAGTCCTACGAGTTCACCATCGACCTCTGGGCTACGAGCCACGTCTTCAAGCCCGGCCACCGCATCCGCGTCGACATCAGTTCCTCGAACTTTCCCCACTTCGACCGCAACCCCAACACTGGCAACCCCATCCACACCGAGACGGAGCTGGTCCCTGCCCAGCAGACCGTCTTCCACGACGTCAACCGCCCCTCCTGCATCACCCTCCCCGTCATCCCGCGCTGACGCGCTCGGGGGGAGTGGCGCGGGGGACCGACCACCGATCACCAACCACCGACCACCAGCCACACGAAAAAGCGCTCCACCCGAGAGTGGAGCGCTTTCCGCTGGAGGTAGTTTCCCGGAGCCGGCGCGCCTCGGTTGCCCTTGGCCCACCTTCCCGTCCGTCTCCCCCGAAGGGGCTCCGTCCGGTCTCCGCTCACCCCGCCTCCAACGCAAACGAGGTTACCCGCGCGGATTTCGGCCTGTAAACCCCCTCCGCGCGTTCCTTGACGAACCCTTCATCAAGGCCCGTGACGTTATAGCAACCGCCCACAGAAGAGCGCCCCACCTGGGAGTGGGGCGCTCTCTTCTCGATGGCCAAAGACCCACCGGGAGCCAACAGCCAGGGGCCAACAGCCGCGCGCCTCCGGCGCGCCTAGCCCCGCCGCACCTCCGCGTACTGCGCCGGAATCTCTTCGCCGAGCCACGACTTGCCCATGACTCCGTAGTGGCGCCAGCTCACGCCGCCGTGCGCTGCCGCCTGGTGGGCGTCGCGCAGCTTGCGCTCCAGCGGATGCTCCATGCGCGCCGCTGTCGTGCCCCCCAGATTGTGAATCCGGTCGACGACCAGCCGTGAGGCCTGCGCTGCATGGGTCGATGCGAGCAGTCCCAGCCGCAGGAGCGGCCACTCCGGCACCGACCGGCCGCCGTCAAGCGGCCCCAGGTTCGCCTCGATGTCCTCCTGCGACTCCATCACGAACGCCCGCGCCGCCCGCAGCGTCGCCTCGCACTCGGCTATCCCGATGTACGCCTCGGGCTGGTCCTTCAGCGTCGAGCCCGACATCCACGGGGTCTTCACCATCGCCAGATCCACCAGTTCGTCGATTGCGCCCCGCGCAATCCCCAGCGCCACCGCTGCCTTGTTATAGGGAACCTGCGAGGGGTTCCGGTAGGTCGGGTTCTCCCAGTGCTCCGTCGAGTCGAGCGCGTTCTGCGGCAGCATGTGCTTCGGGGGCACGTACTGGTTGACGATGCGCACGTCGTGGCTGCCGGAGCCCCGCAGTCCCGCCATGTTCCAGGTGTCGACGGGCACGAACTCGCCCTTCGGCACCATGAAGGAAGCGTCCGCCATCTCGCCCGTGTCCTCATCGACGATCTCCGCCGCGGGGTTCAGGACGAGATTCCAGGTCGCGTTGAAGCAGCCGCTCGCGAAGGCGCCCTGGTAAGTCGTGCGCCAGCCGTCTCCCTCCCGCTTCGCCGTTCGGCCGGGAAACTCGCCGTTCGGCGTGCCCAGGCCCGAGCACACCAGGTAGTACCAGTCGTCGCAGATCTCGTGGGCGAAGTCCGGCTCCATCTGCCGCAGCACCAGCGCGTTGATCTCCGAGTTGATCTGGACGCACCAGCCGATCGAGCCGTCGATCGCGCAGGTCTCCTCGATCGCCTCGATCTGGCCCCGCGCCGTCATGTCCTCGCCGCCGAGCTCCTTCGGCAGCGTGTGCCGGTAGAGACCTGCGTCCGCCATCGTCTTGGAGACCCAGTCCGGCAGACGCCGAAGCTGCTGCGCCTCGTCTCCGCCCGCTGCCAGCTCCTCCTTGATGTTCGCGATGCGCTCAGACATCGGCGTCTTCTGGAGCTCCGTACTCTTGTCAATGATTTCCTGTCGTACCATGATCCGCATTCTCCCCGTAGGATTTCGCGCACGCGATACTACCGAATCTCGACGGTCAACACCGCAAGGAGCTCCGAATGTCCGACGTCAAGCCCGTTCCCGACGACTACACCGCCATCACCCCCTACCTCGTTGCCGAGGACGCCCCGCGCCTCCTCGACTTCCTTGCGAACGGTTTTGGCGCGGTCGAGCGAATGCGTCTCCCCATGCCCGATGGCTCGATCGCCCATGCCGAGGTCGAGATCGGCGGAGCCCCCATCATGCTCGGCTCGGCCAGCCCCCCTGACTTCCCGCCCCTGGCGGCCCAGATCCACCTCTACGTCGAAGACGTCGACGCCGTCTATGCCCAGGCCGTGAGCGCCGGCGCCACCCCCGTCGCCGAGCCCGAGGACCAGTTCTACGGCGACCGCATCGCCCGCGTCCTCGACACCGCCGGCAACCACTGGTCCATCGCCACCCACATCGCCGACGTCAGCGCCGACGAAATGGCGCAGATCATGGAGTCCATGGGCGAGGGCTAGTGGTTGGTGGCTAGTGACTAGTGGCTGGTGATTGGTGGTTAGCAGTTGGCTAGCCTCAGTCTGCACGTCCGCCTCCTCATCCCCCAAGAGCCAACAGCCAACGGCCAACAGCCCCGTATACTCCCCAGCCACTAACCACCAACCACTAGCCACCAAGGAGCCCCCATGCCCCCCCTACGAGTCGGCCTTATCGGCAGCGGCGGCATCTCTCGCGCCCACATGCCTGCCTTCCTCGAGCACCGCGACGAGGTCGAGCTCGTTGCCGTCTGTGACATCCGCGAGGAGGCCGCGCAGGCCTATGCCGCCGACGCCGGCGTCGACCCCGGCTCCGTCTACACCAACACCGCCGACCTCCTTGCCCGCGACGACATCGAGGCCGTCGACATCGCCACCATCCACGAGGCGCATGCCAGCAACGCCATCGAGGCCGCGAAGGCGGGCAAGCACGTCCTCCTCGAGAAGCCGATGGCCTGCTCGGTCCAGGAAGCACGCGACATCGTCAACGCCTGCGACGACGCGGGCGTCACTTTCATGGTCGCGCAGATGCTGCGCTATCTCCCCCACTACCAGAACGTGAAGCGCATCATTGAGGCCGGCGAGCTCGGCGACATCTGGGCCTGCCGCGCCGACAGCTGGTTCGGCGCCGCCCTCCCCGGCAGCATGACAAGCATGAACCGAGGGGACTGGTGGGGCTTCGACGGCAAGAAGAACGGCGGCGGCAGCGTGATGATGGTCAGCACCCACCAGGTCGACCTGATCCGCTATTTCGTCGGCAACGTCGTGCGCATCACCGCCCGCACCTGGGGCGACCACCCCCTCATGAAGAACGGCGCCGAGGACCGCGCCGTCGCCACCTTCGAGTTCGACAACGGCGCCATGGGCACGCTCCTCTCCAGCTACAGCGCGCGGACGCCCTGGATGTACCAGTCCCTCATCCTCGGCACGAAGGGCACCATCTACACCACGCCGGACCTCGAAGGGAACGTGGTCGATCAGCACCACGCCCCCGCCCGCATCGCCTCCGAGGCGCGCGAGACCCAGCCAGGGCACAACGGCGTCCACGCCTTCGCCGAGGTCGGACCCGACATGGAGGGCCTCGTCGGCGACAACCCCTTCACCAACGAGATCGTCCACTTCGCCCGCTGCATCCGCGAGGGCAAGGAACCCATCAGCAGCGGCCACGACAACCTCAACACCATGGAAGCCGTCCACGGCATCTACGCCGCCTCCGAGGCCGGCCACACCATCGAGGTCGCCGACCTGTAGCGACCGCCGCTACCCCGCTTCCACGCCCTCCAGCTTCCGGATGTTTACCGGTAGCGAGGTCATGCGCGGCATCCCGTAGATCGGGTCGAAGTCCTCGTCGAAGCTGACGAGCTTGTTGGTGTTGCTGCCCCAGGTGCGGAAGGTGTTCTCCTCCCGCTCGACGCTGTCACCCCACGAGTGCGCCATCGAGATGACGCCCGAGGGCACCGTGTCGTCGGACTCGACCACCCCCCGGATGGCGCCGTGCTTCGACGCGATCTCGACGATGTCCCCCGCCTCCAGCCCCAGCGCCCGCAGGTCGAACGGCGAGAGGAAGGCCGGGTTGTAGCTGTACTTCTCCATCAGCTCGGGGATCTGCTGCCCCATGCCGTTGAAGACCTGCCGCATCCGCCGCGTGATCAGCCGGTGCGAGTACTCCTCCCCCGGCTCCAGCGCCGCCCCGCCCGTGAGCGGCTCGCCGCGCACGTCGCGCAGGTCCTCCATCATCCGCCCGAACCCGACGTTCAGGCGTGCGTCCTTCCCTGGCTCGCGCGCCTCCACGCGGATGCTCGCGTCGGGGTAGAGCCGCCCGCCCGGCGTCCCCTTGATCTCCTCGAAGGGGATGCGCGAGCCCTCCATCATCACGTCGAACATCTCGTCCGAGGTCAGCTTCCTGTCGATGTCGAGCGGCTTCCCGCGGAACGTCATCGGCGTCCGCATCCGGTGCGCGAGCCCCCAGAAGAGCTCCCATTCCTGGATCACGTCGAAGTCCGGCTCAGTGAGCGCCGGGGTGTAGTGCGCGTAGGGAACCGTGTAACCGCCGTGCCCGTACGTCTCCGCTACCGCCTCCGGCAGCATCGTCACGTCGGGACGTTCCAGCGAGAGTTTGCAGGCAACCACGTAGTGCGAGAGCTTCGCCGTCGCCGACATCCGCCAGTCGATCGTGACCAGCAGCTCCAGATTCTTGAACGCCTCCACCACGCGGTCGTGGTTGGGGATGCTCACCGCCGGGTCGCCCGCCATCACGAACAGCGCCCGCACCTGCTCCGGCCCCGGCGTCAGGATCTCGTCCGCGAGCACGTTCGCCGGGAACTGGCCGTCGTTGTGCTTCAGCCCGCGGAAGCGGCTCTCCAGTGCGGTGTCCTTCGGCAGGAGCGGATCGAGCTCCTCCGTCTGCGCGCGCCAGGTGCGGCCCGGCAGCAGCACGTACGGGTTCGGAACCTCCTCGCCTTCCCGCAGCCAGCGCCCCGTGATGGTGTTCAGCGCCAGCACCAGGTACTCGTGCAGTGTGCCCCGAGGCTGCATGTCGAGCCCTGTGCCCGAGGTCACGCGCCCCCGCTGGCCCGCCGCGAAGGTGCGCGCCGCCTCCTGCATCAGCGCCGCAGGCACGTTCGTGCGCTCCTCCACGTAGTCCGGCGTGAAGTCGGCCACCGTTTCGCGCAGCTCTTCGAAGCCCTGCACGTTCGCCTGCACGAAGTCCGCGTCGTACAGCCCCTCCTCGATGATCGTCCGGATGATCCCCGCCAGCAGCGTCGCGTCCTCGCCCGGCTTAACCTGCAGGTGGATGTCCGACCGCTTTGCGCATTCGGTCTTGCGCGGGTCGATCACGATCAACTTCAGACCCCCCTTGCGCGCGTCGTTGATCCGCTTCCACGGGTTCTGGTGGGGAATCCCGCCCCACATCGAGATGACCGGGTTCGCCCCGATCAGCATCCAGGTATCGGCGTTTTCGAACGGGTGCGCCCCTGCGTCCCACTTCCCGTGCATCGACTGCGCGACGGGCTTCGCTTCCTGGTCGATGGTCGCCCCGCTGTAGAACGAAGGCGACCCGATCGCCCGCAGCCAGTCGCCGCTGATGCTCAGCGACATGAGCGCGCCGCCCGCCCCGCCCCACAGCGCCACCGCCCGCGGCCCCCGCTCCTCGATGATTGCGGTCAGCTTCGCCGCGATCTCGTCCAGTGCCTGCTCGCTCCCGATAGCCTCGAAGGTTCCGTCTGGACGCCTTCGCTGCGTCGAGCGGATGCGGTCGGGGTGGTTGTGCTGGTCGTCCAGGTGGCGACCCTTGATGCAGGTGTACCCGCCGTAGATGGGGTCCGAGGCATCGCCCCGCACCTCCACCGCGCGGTTGTCCTCGATGTCGACCTCGATCGCGCAATACGCGTGGCAGAACCGGCAGAACGACTTCTTCGTCTCGATCACGGCAGGACCTCCCGCGGGAACCTCGCGGCGGTCAGCGCTCGCCGCGCCCCGTTGCCGCCATCCTACCGCTCCGGAGCGGCCCTCAGGACGATTCCTCTCCCTCGTCGAAGCGCCGGTGCGTGTCCTCGATGGCGACATCGAGGTCGTCCCACAGCCGTTCCACCATCGAGCGCAGCCGCATGTTCTGGTAGGCGCCCCAGACGGTCATCGCGGGCGGCACAACGAGGATGGAGACGATCAGCGCGTACGCGATCGTGATCGCCGCCGTGATGCCGAACTCTGCGAACGACTGCAGCGGCGAGAACGTCAGCACCGCGAACCCGAGCGCTGTCGTCAGCGCCGAGCCCAGCAGCGCCGAGCCTGTCGTCGCCAGCGTCCGGATGGCCGCCTTCTCCGGGTTGCGCAGCCTCGAGAACTCCTCCCGGTAGCGGTGGATGACATGGATCGTGTAGTCCACCCCGATGCCGATCGAGAGCGCCGTGATGATCGAGGTGACAATCGTGTAGGGGATGCCCAGCAGCGCCATCGTGCCCAGCACCCAGATCAGCACCAGCACGATCGGCGCCACCGCGATGAACGCCAGCGCCGGCTGCCGCAGCGTCACCCAGAAGAAGATGATCAGGATTCCGAGCGCCGCCGCGATCGTCGTCGCGATCGCCTCCGTCTGCCGGTCCCTGATCTCATCCGCCACCGCCAGCGTGATGATGTCCTGCGAGGTGGCCGTGATGTCGTCGTCGCCGCCGTACCAGAGCCCGCGAATGTCGTCGTGCATCCCCTTTGTCTCGTGCGGATCGCCCGAGAAGGCTCGGAACTGGATCAGTGCAGTATCGGTCCCGTCGGGGTTGTTCACGAGCACATGCCGCAGCCCCACGGGATCGCGTTCCCCCAGTGCGTCGAGGAAGCGCTGAATGAGCGCTGAATCGAGGTGAAGCCCCGCCGTCGCCTCGTTGAAGAGCTGCTCGAGCTCCGGGTCGTAGCGGAGATCGCCCTCCCCGTCGTTCGTGATCCAGTCGTCGGTGAGAACCGCTAGTGACGCCTCCACGCGCCCCTCCGCTGCCCGCGGGCGCGTTCGCTCATCCTTGAACGCCTCCGTGAAGTCAAAGAGGTTCTGGATCGTGCGCGTGTCGGAGATTTCGGCCTGCACAAGGACGCTCACGACCTCCGTGGAGCCGCCCACGGCCTCGTCCAGCGTGTTCAGGTCCTCCAGCGCGTGGCCGTCGCGGGGGAGGATGTCGCGCACGCTGAAGTTCGTCGTGAGGTCCGTCGTCGCGAAGCCGAACCCGATCGACGCCACCGCCACGAAGGCGATGTAGGGCGCGGGCCGGCGTGAGATCGAGGCTCCCAGCCGCTCCGCCAGCTGCTCGATGCCGGGGAGTGCGTTGGCGATCGGGCGAACCGGGGGCAGCGTCCCCCGTGCCTCCCGCCGCCGGTCGATGATCGTCCGTACCGCGGGAATGAGCGTGAGCATCACGATCAGGCTCAGGCCCACCCCCATCCCGGCCACCACCCCGAAGTCCCCGATCGCCCCGATGGGGGAGATCAGGTTCGTCAGGAAGCTCACGATCGTCGTGGCCGCGGCCAGCGTCAGGGGAATGACCACGTTGCGCAGCCCCAAGCGGACCGCGTTCGCCACTGGTTCCCCCGCAATGCGCTGCTCGCGGTAGTGCGAGACCGCCTGGATCGAGTAATCCACCGTGAGGCTGATGAGGATGAGCGGCACCATCGAGGTGAGCGCGTTCGGCGGCCCGATCGCCCCGAACCCATCCGGTCCCAGCCAGCCCTCCCCCCCCACTGTCCAGAGCACCGCCAGGATCAGGCCCGCCACCGTCAGCAGCAGATCGGAGAGGGTGCGCATGAAGAGGAGCGTGAGCAGCGCGACGACCAGGAGGGCGATGCCCATCACCGGCAGCATCCGCGAGCCCGTTGCCTCCCGAACCTCCTCCTCGATCACCGGGACCGACAGGCTCCGCACCTGTAGCGGACCCTCGGCCTCCTGCGTCAAGTCCTCGATGCGGAGCTGGGCATCGTCGCTCGCGTCGTCGTCGGTCTCGAGCACGCGCACCATCGCCACCCCGATCGCTGTCCCGTCCGCGTCGGTGCCCGTCAGCGCATCGAGCGTTGCGTACAGCTGCGCCGCTTCGGGCGTCGTCCGGAGGTACTCGACCGTCGCGTCGATCTGCGCCTGCGGCACCGAAGCGAAGTCGTCCGTTTCCAGCAGGAACGCCATCACCTGCGTGGGCGCGAGAATCGGGTTGGTGGGCGGCAGCAGGCTGCCCACCTGCGGGTCGGCCGCGATCCGCCCAAGCAGGGCGTGCATCTGTGCCAGTGCGTCGGGCGTCAGCGTCTCCCCGCGGAAGACCAGGGTGACCAGGTTCACGTCCGCGGAGTCGCCGAAGAGCTCGTCGATCTGCGCCATCGCCCGGGCGACGTCGCTGTCCTGGGGCAGGAATGCCTCGTTCTCCGCCTGTGGCGCCCGCTGCCCAATCCCCGCCACCAGCAGAACCGTCACGACGGCGAGGACGGCGAGCGTGATCCAGGGCCGCGCCGTCACCGCCCGGCTGACCAGGTCCAGCAACTTACCCATAGGGCGCCATTCTCACGATGCCCGAAGAGCGCGGCAACTCTGATGCCGTGAGCCCGCCTACGACTCCTCCCCGAGCTCCGTGCGCGCCCGTTCGACCGCGTGTCGCAGTCGCAAATTCTGGTACGCCCCCCACACGATCATCGCCGGCGGCACCACCAGCACCGCCGCCACGAGCGCGTACGCGATGGTGATCGCCGTGACGACTCCGAACTGCTGGAACGGCGTCAGCGGCGAGAACACCAGTACGCCGAACCCGAGGGCCGTTGTCAGCGCCGACCCGATCAGCGCCGAACCGGTCGTCGCAAGCGTCCGGCTCGCTGCCGCCTCGGGGTCGCGCAGGTGCGCGAACTCCTCCTTGTAGCGGTGGATGACGTGGATCGTGTAGTCCACCCCGATTCCGATGGAGAGCGCCGTGATCAGCGCCGTCACCACGTTGTAGGGAATGCCCAGCAGCGCCATCGTCCCCAGCACCCAGACCAACACCAGCACGATCGGACCGACGGCGATGAACCCCAGCGCCGGCTGCCCCTGCGTTACCCAGAAGAAGATCGTCAGGATCACCAGCGCTGCCCCGATCGTCGTCACGATCGCTTCCGTCTGGCTCTCCGTGATGACCTCGACGATCTCGAGGCTGATGATGCTCCCGGAGGTTGCGGTGAACTCGTCCTCGCCGCCGAACCAGAGCCCGTTGATGTCCTCCAGCATGGCCGCCGTCCGCTTCTGATCCCCCGCCAGCGCCCGGAACTGGATCAGGAGCGAGTCCGCCCCCTCCGGGTTGTTCACCAGCACCCGCGCGACCGCTTCCGTATCGAGCTCCTCCAGCCGGTCGAGAAACGTCTGCGCCACGTCCGGATCGACCCGCACCCCCGCCGACCCCTCCTCGAAGAGCGTTGCCAGCTCCGGGTCGTACCTGTCGCCGGGAGCGCCGCTGTCCGTAATCCAGTCGAGCACGAGCAGCCCTACCGACCCCTGCACGTCCCCGACCACGCCCACGGGTCGACGCAGGTCGTCCTGGAAGGCGTCCGTGAAGTCGAGCAGGTTGAGGATCGTGCGCGCCTGCGTCACCTCAGCCTCGATCAGCACGTTTACGGCTTCCGTCGAGCCCCCGAAGGCAGCGTCGAGCGTCTCCAGGTCCGTCATCCCGTCGCCGCCCGAGGGCAGGAAGTCGCGCGTGTCGAAGGTCGAGTCGATGCGCGTGGCCGCAAGCCCGAGCAGCACGGTCACCACCGCCATTAGCCCGAGGTAGGGCGCGGGTCGTCTGGCCAGCTCCCGCCCGAGCGCCTCCACTGCCCCGCCCACGCCCGGCAGCGCGTTCGAGATCGGGCGCGGAGGCGGCAAGCCCCCCTTCGCTTCCCGGCGCCGGTCGAGGAGTGCCCGCCCCGCCGGGACCAGCGTCAGCATCACGATCAACCCGAACGCCACCCCCAGCCCCGCCGTGATGCCAAAGTCGCCGTTCGCCGGGATGGGCGAGGCGAGGTTCGTGAGGAAGCTGACGACCGTCGTGCCCGCCGCCAGCGCCAGCGGGATCGTGACCGTGCGCAGCCCTCTCCTCACCGCTACTCCTACCGGCTCTCCTGCGTTTCGCTGTTCGCGGTACAGGGCGATGGTCTGGATCGCGTAGTCGACCGCCAGCCCGATCAGCATGATCGGCACCATCGTCGTCAGGATGTTCGGGGGTCCGATCCATCCCAGTCCGTTAGGTCCCAGCCACCCCTGCGCTCCCGTAATCCACACAATCGTCACGAGCAGGCCCGCCAGCGTGAGCAGCAGGTCCGAGGGCGAGCGCATGAACAGGAACGTGAGCGCCGCGATCACCAGCAGCGCGATGCCCATGAGCCGCAACATCGTCGAGCCCGTCGCCCGATCGCCCTCCTCGTCGATCGTCGCCTCCGAGACGCTGCGCGCCGCCAGCGGCCCCTCGACTGCCTCTGTGAGCTCGTGGATCGCCAGCTCGGCCTCGACCAGCG
Source organism: Chloroflexota bacterium (assembly GCA_026702615.1). Lineage (GTDB taxonomy): Bacteria > Chloroflexota > Dehalococcoidia > Tepidiformales > Tepidiformaceae > UBA2991. The sequence goes on from JAPPBY010000031.1 coordinate 64,495, forward strand.
TCTCGATGTCGCCCGGGTCGCGCAGGCGGATGGTGGCGATCGCGACCGGCGTTCCGTCCGCGTCCACGCCCGTCAGCGAGGCGAGCGCAGCCCGCTGCCCGGCCATGGCCCGTTCCCGCCCGATGCGGTCGAGCGCCGCGTCGATCTCCGCCTGCGTCGTGTCCCCGAACCCTTCCACCTCCAGCACCGCCGCTAGCGGCTCCGTCGGCGCGACCACCGCGTCTCCTGCCGCCAGCACGTCCGCCACCCGCTCGTCCGACGTGACCCGCTCTATCACGCGGTCGATCTGCGCGAGCCCCGCCGGCGTGAGGGCCTCCCCCCGGAACAGCAGCGTCACCGACGCCGTCTCCGCCGACTCCCCGAATCGCTCCTCGAGCTTGGCGAGCGCGACCGCCACGTCGCTGTCGTCCGAGAGGAAGATTTCGTTGTCGGCCTGCGGGGCCCGCTGCGGGATGCCCGCCCCCAGCGCGACGGTGATGGCCGCGACCACCACCAGCGTCACGACCGGCCGCAGCGTCACGACCCAGCTCAGCGCGTCGAGCACACGTCCCATGGCGCGCCATTCTCACCGCGCCCGCGGCGTCCCGCCAACCGTCCCCGGTGTCGGAGCCGGCTAGCCCCAGTGCCCCGCCATCGGCGGGCTGTTCCACACCTCCGTGATGCGCCCCTCCACCACCCGGAACACCTCGATGCCGCAGATGCGCAGCTCGTCCCCCACCACTTCCGCCTCCACCCCCGACGCCGCCAGCTCCGTTCCCGTCGGCCCCGTCATGTTCCAAACCCACGTCACGTCCCGCCCGCCGCCCGCCAGCAGCAGCGTCTCGAAGTGCAGGCTGCGCCCGTCCGCCGCCGTTCCTGCCTTTCGTTCGCCCGTGACGCGCTCCAGCTGCTCGGCGTGGCTCATCGCCCGCGACCGGCCCGCATCGTGCCGCACGTAGGGATCGGCGCAGTACTCGACGACTGCGGAGCTGTCGCCAAGGTTCCACACCCGCTCCACGTAGCTCGCGACGATGTCTCGCGGCTTGAGTTCCGCCATGGGCGCAGTGTCGCACGTGGCTGGGGGCTTCCTGTGCTCCCAAAGCCGGTATCATCCCGCTCCTACTCCCGAACCGGAGGCCCGACGTTGGTCCGACAAGAGATTCTCGATCGCCAGGAAGCGCTTCACGACACCCCCATCCTCGACCGCCTCGCCAACATGCGCGAAGCGCTCGTGCAGGCCGGTGACGAGGCCCAGCAGCTCCGCCACATGCCCGCCTGGGCCGTACAGGAGATGATCGATGCCGGTATCTACCGCATGGTCGTCCCCGCCGAGCTCGGCGGCGAAGACCTGCTCGCGCGCGAACAGATCGAGGTCATCGAAGCCGCATCCGCCATCGACGGCTCCGTCGGCTGGTGCGTCCAGATCAACTCCGAGATCAACGCCCTCGTCCTCCGCCAGATGACCCGCGAGTTCGCCCACGAGATTTGCGACGATTGGAACTACCTCGTCTGCTCCGGGCTCGGCACCCCCAACGGCCCCTTCCCCGGCCGGGAGGCCCAGCGCGAGGGCGACGGTTGGCGCGTGACCTACCAGGGCGCCTTCGCCAGCGGCTGCCACAGCGCCACCTACAACCTCGTCCTCACCGGCGAAACCATCGACCCCACCACCGAGAAGCCCGTCGATGCCGCGTTCATGGTGCCGAAGGGCGAATTCGAGATTGTCGATACGTGGGACATGGCCGGCCTGCGCGGCTCCGGGAGCCACGATGTCCGCGTCGTCGGCTACGTGCCCCCCGAGCATGTCCTCCCCCAGGCCGCCCTCGCCCCCACGAAGCTCTGGGAGAACCCCACCTATCGCAATCCCAACCAGGTGCCCTACAACAAGGGCGCCGTTGCCCTCGGCATCGCCCGTGGCGCCCTCGACGAGTTCACCACCCTCGCAGTCACCAAGACCCCGTGGGGCGCCGGTTCGCTTTTGAAGGACCTGCCCGAGGCTCCCGTCCGCCTCGGCGAGATGGAGGCGACCTGGGCCGCAGCCCGCGCCTTCCTCATGGAGACGCAGGATGAAATCGAGGAGGACCTCGGACCCCTCGACGGCGGCAAGGAGTACCCCGACTGGCCCCTCGCCCGCCGTGGCCTCCTCGCCTCCACCCATGCCGCCCAGGCCTGCCGCCACGTCGTCGATGTCATCCACAACACCGCCGGCACCACAGCCAGCCGCATGAGCCACCCGCTCGAGCGCAAGCTCCGCGACGCCCATCAGGCGGCGGCGCACGGCGGCGTCAGCTGGCGGCACTACGGCAACCTCGGCCGCACCTGGCTCGGCGAGGATCCGCCCCCGCAGTACGCCACGCCCACCCGCGCGTAGGAGAGCCCCGCATGGTCCGTCCCGAGATCATCGAGCGACAGAACGCCATCAAGCAGACGCCAATGCTCGACCGCATCGCCGGCATGAAGGAGATGCTCCTGCAGGCCGGCGACGAGGCGCAGGAGCTGCGCCACCTCCCCGAGTGGGCTTCGAAGGAGATGGCCGACCAGGGCCTCTACCGCTTCGTCCTCCCCGAGGAGCTCGGCGGTGAGAACGTCAACGCCCGCGCGCAAATCGAGAACGTCGAGGCCGCCTCTGCCATCGACGGCTCCGTCGGCTGGTGCGTCCACATCAACTCCGAGATCAACGCCCTCGTCATCCGCCGTATGGAACCCGCGCTCGCCCACGAAATCTGCGACGACTGGTACGTCCTCGTCTGCTCCGGTCTCGGACCCCCCAACGGCCCCAACCCCGGCCGCAAGGCTCGTCGCGACGGCGACGGCTGGCGCCTCAACTACCAGGGCTCCTTCGCCAGCGGCAGCCACAACGCCACCTGGAACTTCGTCATGGCCTCCCAGATGACCGATGAGGACACCGGCGAGACCCCTGTGAACTCCTTCATGGTGCCCCGCGGCGAATTCGAGGTCGTCGACACCTGGGACACCGCCGGCATGCGCGGCTCCGGCAGCCACGACGTCCGCATGACCGACTGCTACGTGCCCCCCGACCACACCCTCCCCGAAGTCGCCCTCGCCTCCAGCGAGATCTGGGAGAACCCCACCTACCGAAACCCCACCCACGCCGTCTACAACAAGGCCGCCGTCGCTCTCGGCGTCGGCCGCGGCGCCGTCGACTCCTTCATCGACCTCGCCAAGGTCAAGACCCCCTGGGGCTCCGGCTCGATGCTCAAGGACCAGCCGCAGGCCCAGTACCGCATCGGCGAGGCGGAAGCGACGCTGCAGGCCGCCCGCATCTTCGTCATGGAGACGCAGGACGCCCTCGAGGAGCACCTCGGCCCCCTCCCCTCACAGGGCGGGCGCCTCACCCCCGACTGGGAGCACGCCCGTCTCGCCCTGCTCGCCTGCGCCCACGCCGCCCAGTCCACCCGCCAGATGGTCGGTGTCCTCAACAACACCGCCGGCACCACCGGCAGCCGCATGGACAGTCCCCTCGAGCGCAAGCTCCGCGACGCCCACCAGTCCGCCACCCACGCCCTCATCTCCTACCGGCACTACGAGAACATCGGCAAGACCTGGGTCGGCCACGAGCCACCCGTGAACTACCGCGAACCGGAACGCGCCTGACGCTCTAGGCCACCGCCACAGCCAGCCCCTCCACCACCTCCACCCCCGGGACGCGCCTGAGCGCGTCCGGCGCGACCGCGATCTTCGAGCTGCGCACGCCGCTTCCGAGAATGACCCGGTCGAGGTCGAACACGGCCGCGTCGACATAGATCGGGAGGCCCTCAGGTAGCGCGAACGCCGTCACGCCGCCGATGGCCATGCCCGTGTGCGCGACCGTGTCCTCCGCCGACGCGAACGACGCCTTTCGCACGCCCATCAGCTTCCGCACCCGACGGTTCACGTCGAGGCGCGTGTCCGCCCGCACAACGCACGCCGCGAACTGCCGCGGCTCGCTGCGCGAGGCGATCAGGATCGTGTTCCCGCACTCCGGGACCGGGTAGCCGTACTCCCGGCAGAAGTCCGCCGTGTCTCCGAAGGCCGGGTCGATCTCGATGCGCTCGTACTCGATGCCCAGCGCCTCAAGCGCTGCCAGCACGGCGCTTTCGGCGTCGCTCACCCCGCGAGCGCGCGACCCAGCGCCGCCAGCTCGTCCGCCGCCCAGCGCCGCGACAGCACCGACGTCGGAACCGCCCCGTTCGACCCGTGGTACGCCCCCGGGTAGACGTGCAACTCCACCGGCACGCCCGCGTCCGCCATCGCCCGCCCGTAGGCCACGTCCTCGTCGACGAACAGGTCGAGGTCGCCCACGTTGATGTAGGCGGGAGGCAGGCCCGCGAGGTCGGTCGCCCGAGCCGGCGCCGCGTACGGCGACACGTCGTCGCCGCCCGCGTTCCCCGAGAGATAGGCGTTCCAACCTGCGTCATTCGCCTCCCGGTTCCAGGTGCGACCGTCCGTCACCGTATGGCTGCTGCGCGTCTCGTTGCGATCGTCGAGCATCGGGTAGACCAGCAGCTGGTAGCAAAGCGGCACTTCACCCCGGTCCCGGGCCGCCAGCGCGACGCCCGCCGCCAGCCCGCCGCCCGCGCTCGCCCCGCCCACAGCGATACGCTCAGGGTCGAGCCCGAACTCTCCTCGTGAGCGCCACAGCCACGCCAGCCCGACGTAGCAGTCCTCAAGCGGCGCCGGAAACGGGTCCTCCGGCGCCAGCCGGTACTCGACCGACGCCACCAGCACGTTCAGCTTGTCGGCGATGTTCGCGCAGTACGGGTCGTTCATCTCAACGTTGCCCATCACCATGCCGCCGCCGTGGATCCAGTAGAGGGCGCCCGCCGGCTGCGGCAGCCCCTCCGGCCGGTAGAGGCGAACGGGCACGTCGGGATCGCCCTCTGGACCGGGAACCGTCCGGTCCTCGATGGCCACGTTCGCCGGCAGGACCGGCTGTGGCAGCGCCGCCCGCATTTCCGCCATCCGCTCCCGCGTGCCGGGAATATCCGACCAGTCCCGCTGCGGTCGTGGCATCCCCTCAAAGACGGGCCGGTGCTCATCGTCGAGCCGGCTGGCGATGTCGATTGGCGCTACGTCCATGGCGTCCTCCTCGTGCGTCGCGCGGCGAGTCTACGCCGCCCGCCCGCCGCCCCGCTCGCGTACGATTGCGCCCGATTCAGCGGGAGGTTCGCCATGGGAACGCTCGATGGCAGGGTCGCGATCGTCACGGGCGCGAGCCGCGGCATTGGCGAGGATGTTGGGGTTGCCCTCGCCGCTGCGGGCGCGAAGGTCGCCATCGCCGCCCGCACCGAGGAAGTCCGCGACAAGCGCCTTCCCGGCACCATCCACACTGTCGCGGAGGGTATTCGCGCCGACGGCGGCGAGGCGCTCGCGGTGCGTATGGACGTGCGCGACCCCGAGAGCATCACCGCCGGCGTCGACCGCGTCGTCGAGGAGTGGGGCCGCGTCGACATCCTCGTGAACAACGCCGCCATCCTCGTCCCCGGCTCCATCGAAACCGTCCAGCCCCGCCACCTCGACCTCATCTGGCAGATTGACCTGCGCGGACCCCTCCTCCTCATGCGCGCCTGCGTGCCCCACATCCGCGCCGCCGGCGGAGGCCACATCATCAACGTGTCGTCGCGCGCGGGCGTCTTCCCCGGCCCCGGTCCCTACCCCGAGACGCGCGCCAGCGGCGGCTTCTACGCGATGGTGAAGTCCGGCCTCGAACGCTACTCGCAGGCCCTTGCCATGGAGCTGCAGGACGACGGCATCGCCGTCAACGTGCTCTCCCCCATCGGCCGCATCCGCACCCCCGGCAACATCTGGGCCGAGAACGACCCCGACAACCCCACCCTCGAATTCGAGCGCGCTCCCCACATGGCGAAAGGGACCGTCTGGATCTGCGAGCAGCCCCCCGCCGAGTTCACCGGCCACATCCTCTTCGACGAGGACCTCTGCGCTGAGAAGGGCCTCTAGCGCCGCCTATCGCGTCAGATCCGAGATATCCGGCCCGCCCTCGGTTGCGACCACCCCCGCCTCGCGCAGCGCCTCCACCTCCTCCGCATCCATCCCCAGCAGCTCGCCCAGCACCTCCGCTGTGTGCTCCCCCATGCTCGGAGGCGGCCCCGCAATCCCCGACTCCGACCGCGACAGTCGCACGGGCGTGCCCGCCACCGGCAGCGTGCCCGCAACCGGATGCGTGACCTCCTGGATCATCTCGCGGTGCTGCACCTGCGGGTCGTTCACCACGTCCTCGATCGTGTTCAGCGGCCCGCTCGGGATGTCCGCCGCCAGGAACTCCTTCAGCCAGTGGTCCCGCGGTTGCTTGCGGAACGCCTCGAACAGCAGCGGCTCGAGCGCCGCGTGATTCGCCGTGCGCTTCGGACCGGTGTCGAAGCGCGAATCGTCGATCAGGTCGGTCACGCCCAGCAGCGCGCACAGGATCGGCCACTGCTCGTCCCGGAACGCCAGCGCGACGACGATCCAGCCATCGGCTGCCGGGAACGCCTGGAACGGCGTTGCGCTCGGGTGCCGTGTACCGAGCGGTTTCGGGGCCTCGCCCGTCACGAAGTACCGCATGATCGCGTTCTCCAGCACGCTCACCTGGGCGTCAAGCATGCTGATGTCGATCGCCTGCCCCTCCCCACTCTTCCCCCGCTCGTGCAGCGCCGTCAGGATGCCGATGGCCGTATAGAGCCCTCCCACGATGTCGCCGTACGAGACTCCCGGGCGTACCGGGTCGCCGTCCGGCTCGCCCGTAATCGACATCACGCCGCCCATTCCCTGCACGATGATGTCGACCGCCGGGTGGTCCCGGTACGGCCCCGTCTGCCCGAACCCCGACGTGCTCGCGAAGATCAGGCCCGGGTTCCGCTCCCGCAGCGTGTCGTAGCCGATCCCGAGCCGGTCCATCGTCCCCGGCGTGAAGTTCTCCATGACTACGTCGACCTTCTCGGCTAGGTCGAGCAGCAGGTTCCGGCCTTCGTCGCGCGTCAGGTCGATCGCGATCGACCGCTTCCCCCGGTTGATGCTGAAGAAGTAGCCGCTCCAGCCGTTCTGATAGGGACCGCTCGTGCGGGCCACGTCCCCCCACGGCGGGCGCTCCACCTTGATGACGTCCGCTCCCAGGTCCGACAGCACCATCGCCGCATACGGCCCCGAGAGCACCCAGGTCAGGTCAAGGATTCTGATGTCGTCGAGCGGTTTCGCCACGGCCCGCGAGTATACGTGCGGCCGACTACCGCTGACCCCGCAGCCGTGGGTCCAGCGTGTCGCGTAGCGCGTCCCCGAAGAGGTTGAACGCCAGCACCGTGACGCTCAGCGCGAGGCCCGGGAAGATGGCAATCCAGGGCGCCCGCACGAAATAGGTTCGGTTGCTCCCGGAGAGGTCGGCGCCCCACGACGGCGTCCCCTGCTCCACGCCCACCCCCAGGAAGCTCAGCGCCGACTCCGTCAGGATGGCCGCCGGGAGTGTCGTGCTCATCACGATCAGCAGGAGGCCCACCAGGTTCGGGAAGATGTGGCGCCACATGATCCGCATCTCGCTCGCGCCGATGACGCGAGCCGATTCAACATAAATCGCCGCTCGCTGCTCCAGCACGTTCCCCCGCATGATGCGAAAGATCACCGGCGTGAACACGATGCAGATCGCGACCACCAGCAGGAACTCCTCGGCGGCGAGAACCTGCCCGAGGTTGGGTAACTGGTCTCGTAGCGACGCGTGCAGGGTAAGCGCGAACAGGATCGACGGGAACGCGATGAGCACGTCCGCCACGCGCCCGAAGGCGAAGTCGACGACGCCCCCGAGGTAGCCCGCGATGAGTGCCAGCGCGGTGCCTCCCAGCGCCGCCACGATCACCGTCGCCAGCCCGATCTTCAGAGAGACGCGACCGCCGTAGAGCACCCGCGACCACACGTCGCGGCCCTCCCGGTTGGTCCCGAAGAAGTGGCTGCCGCTCGGACTCTCGAGGATGGGGGTCACGCCGAAGCCTTCGGGGTCGCTCGTGCGGAGGACCGGGGCCGCGACGGCGCCGATGACCATGAGGATGATGAGAACTGCCCCGATCGTGCCCAGCCGCTGCTGCCGCAGGAACCGCAGCACCCCCGCGTAGGGCCTTGCCGCTGGGCGGAGCGCTTGCTGGCTCAGGGCTGCTGCGGCCTCGCTCTCGGCCATCAGTACCGGATCCTCGGATCAACGAATGTGTAGAGGACGTCGACGGCGAGGTTCACCAGCGTGAACATGAAGGCGAACACCATGATCGCCGCGAGCGCCACGGTGTAGTCGATGGAGACCACCGACTCAAACACGAGGAGCCCGAGTCCCGGAATCCCGAAGATCTGTTCCGCGATCACCGAGCCGCCCAGCACCGCCCCCAGCTGGATGCCGATCACCGTGATCACCGCGATCATCGAGCTGCGGAACACGTGCCGGAGCACCACCGCCCGCTCCCGCAGCCCCTTTGCCCGCGCCGTCCGGACGTAGTCCGAGTAAAGCGTTTCCAGCATCGAGGAGCGCACGATGCGCGCCACGTAGGCCGCCGTCGCGATCGCCAGCGTAATCGCCGGCCAGATGATGATCTTCAGGTTGTTGAGCGGGTCGTCCTCAAACCGGACGTACTCCCACAGCGGGGTCCACGCCCACCAGATCGCGGGTAAGGTGATCACCAGCGTCGCCACCCAGAAGTTGGGCACGGAGATCCCCGAGATCGTCACGATGCGTAAGAACCCGTCCAGGAAGGTGCCCGGTCTGATGGCGGAGATGATCCCGACGGGGATGCCGATGAGCGCCGTCAACAGCACCGTGATCAGTCCCAACTCCGCCGTCACCGGCAGGCGTGACCGGATCTCGGGCGTCACCGGACGGCGGTTCTTCAGCGAGATGCCGAAGTCCCCCTGGATGGCGTTCCAGGCCCAGTCCCCGTACTGCACGAAGAACGGCCGGTCGAGCCCGAACTCTTCCTCAAGGCTGGCGATTGCCTGCTTATTCTGGTCCGGCGATACCAGCCCGAAGCCCGTCAGCGCCGCGTTCCCCGGCCGCAGGAAGAGCAGCCAGAACAGCAGCAGCGACATCCCGAACAACATGAACGGGACGGCGATCAACCGGCGCGCAATGTAGGCCTGCATGCCTGGCAGACTCCACCAAGGCAGAACGAGGGCAAACCCCCGTCCTGCCTCTGCGGTCTCTGGCTCCTAGCCCTTGATGTACATGTCGTGTGTCCGGTTCAGCAACCCGCCCAGGAGGACATCGTCCTCCGGGAAGCTCCCGACCCGAGAGTTGTACACGACCCAGCTGTGACCCGGCACTGGCAGGTTGATGCCCGGCACCAGCTCTTCCAGTGCGAAGAGCTGCATCTCCTCCATCTTCTGGAGGCGAAGGTCCGGGTCCACCTCCTGCGCCTGCGCGGCCGTGAGGTCGATCAGCTTCTGGGCGTTCGCCACCAGGCTCGCGTCTGGCTGGTCCGTCCCGAAGCTCCACGACACGCCCGCGAAGGCGTCCGGGTTCATCATCGTCATGTTGTAGATCTCCGGCGTCGTGCTCGCGTTGTACGGCACCACGAAGAGCTCCCACTGCTTGATTGGCTCGCGAGCCCGCGCCACATACGTCGTCACGTCGTGGATCAGCGGCTCCGCGGTAACGCCGAGGTTCTCCTCCATCTGGCGCGCGAGGAACTCGGCCATCGTCGAACCCCGCGGGTCGATGCTCGACTCGATGCGGATGTGGTCGACTTCGATGCCCGAAGCCTCCCACAGCTCCCGCGCCTTCTGCGGGTCGAAGACCCGGTACGACTGCAGCGTTTCCTGGTCGAGCGCAAAGCCCGGCAAGGCCTGCCCCACGGGACCGTCGTACACGCCGTCACCCGCGTACAGCGTGGCGATCATCGCGTCGTAGTCGATCGCGTAGGAGACCGCCTGGCGTGCGCGCTTGTCCACGAACTTGATGTTGTCGTACGCGAGGAAGCGCGCCTCAGTCGAGGCCACTTCCTTTGCCACGAAGCGGTCGTCCCCCGTGAACTCCTCGAACTCGATGCTGTCGGCGATTGCCGGGATGTAGTCGATGTCTCCCGCGAAGAACGCCGCCTTCACCGCCGCCCGGTCCACGATGATCCGTGTCTCGTGACGGTCAATGTACGGGGCGCCCTCCAGGAAGTGCGTCGAGGGGTTTTCGTGCGCGTAGTAGTCCGGGTATCGCGCTAGCGCCACGCCTGCGCTGTCACGCTGCTCGATGATGTACGGACCCGCGCCCGCGTCCAGCTCCTGCACGTTGCCGTTCGCCTGCTGGTCCAGCAGCGCCTTCGAGACGATGCCGTACGACGTGGCGGCCATCAGCACCGGCGCCGAGGCCGCCGGCGCCTTCAGATCCACCCTCGCCGTCGACTCGTCGACAGCGGTGATGGTGTCCATGAAGCCCCAGTTCGCCTCGTTCACCTGCGAACCCTGGTCAGCCAGCAGTGCGGGGAACCGGCTCCAGGTGCTCGAGACATCTTCCGCCGTCACCGCGCTGCCGTCGTGGTGGAACGTCATGCCCGGCCGTAGCGGGAAGACGATCGTCGTGTTGTCTGGCTGCTCCATCGCCGTTGCCGCATCGAACAGGAACTCGTTCGTGGAGACCTTGTACAGATGCGTGTGGTTGTAGATGCGAGCCAGGATCTCGTTGTTGTTGATGACCTTCAGCCCCGGGTCGATACCGTCGTCGACCTGGGTCTTGCTCTGGCGGAAGGTGCCGCCGGGCATGGGGCCATCGGCAGGCGCCGCGGCCTCCGTTGCCGCCGGCGCCTCGGTAGCCGCGGCCTCGGTTTCCTCCGCAGCCGGTTCCTGCGGCTCACTCGGGGCGTCGTCATCGTCGTCGTCACCGCACCCGACGGCCACCAGGCCTGCCGAGCCCGCTGCCAGCGCCGCGCCTCCAATCAGGAAGCTGCGTCGTGATCGCCGGCGCCTCCAGTAGCGCCCCCAGTAACTCTCTCGCATGTCGATCTCCCCGGGTGCTGAGTCGTCGGCAGTCTAAGTCAATTGCAATATGCCCGTCAGCAAGTTTCGTGATTCTGGCTGCGGCCGTCCCGCGCTATCATCCAGCCGTGGTTCAGGTCGATTGGCACCGCGTCGCCGCCCTCGACGACCTCGAAGAAGGTGACATCAAGACCGTTCTCGCGGGGCGAAACGTGCTCGTGCTCACGCTGCACGAGGGTCGCTACGGCGCCCTCGACAACCGCTGTCCGCATGAGAACGCTCCCCTTGGCGAGGGCTACATCGATCGCGGCTGGCTCATCTGTCCCCTCCACCAGTACGAGTTCGACCCCCACGACGGCCACCCCTCCCCCACGTACGAGGAGGGGCCGCCGTCCTACCCCGTCGAAATGCGCGACGACGGCGTCTACGTCGCCATCGAGGATCTCGCCGCCAGCTATGAGGAGGCCCGCCAGGGATTCTTTGCCGCCACCGAGGCCGCCAACGCGCTCGTCAACGCCACCGAAGGCGCTCGTGCGATCCTCGTCGACTGGCGCCGCGCCGCCGTCGTCGGCACCGACGTCGAGCCCCCGCAGGGGATGCCCCGTACCGTCGAGGCCGCGGATCTCCCGGACGCGCTCGCCATCGCCCGGGCCCTTCGCGCCTGGCACGACTCCCACGAGGCCATGCGCGTCGCCTTCAACCGCATCCCCCGTGAGGAGAGGCCCAGCGTCGCGCGCCCACCCCAGAAGTACCCTGCCCCCGCACCCAGCTCCGTTCCCCGGATGACCTTCGGCTAGCTCTCGTGAGTCAACTGAAGCGGCGCAGGCTCGGCCGGACCGGCCTCATGGTCCCCGAACTCGGCCTCGGTGCCATGGATACCCCCACATCCCCGGAAGGCGGCGACACACTCCGCGCCGCCATCGAGGCCGGAATCACCTTCATCGACACCGCCCGCGAGTACGCCGGCAGCGAGATGCTCATCGGCCGGTCGCTGCGCGAGACGCCGCCGCCCGATGACCTCTGCCTCGCCAGCAAGACGTTTAGCCGTACCGCCAACGGCGCCCAGTACGACATCGACCGCTCGCTCCGCGCCCTCGGCCGGGAACGCATCGCCCTCTACCAGCTCCACGATGTCTCTACGCCCGAGGCGTGGGACGCGGTCATGCAAGGGGACGGCGCCCTCGATGGTCTTCAGGCCGCTCGCGAGCGCGGCCTGATCGGCCATATCGGCATCTCCTCCCACACCGCCGAGATAGTCCGACTGGCCATCACCTCCGGCCAGTTCGACACCGTCATGCTCGAGTACTCCGCCTTCTATCCGGCGACCGCCTCGCTCATCGACCTCGCCGCCGAGCACGACGTCGGTGTGATCGTCATGCGACCCGTCGGCGGCTCCGGTCGCACCAGCGCTATGCGGGGCCGCATTGCCGAGGGCTACGACGGCCCCCTCACGCCCGCGAACCTCCTCCGCTACGTCTGGTCGAACCCCGGCGTCTCTGTCGCCATTCCCGGCGCCCGCTACCCCTCCCGCATCCGCGACAATGTCGCGACTGCCTCGGAGTGGCTTCCCATGGACGAGACCGAGCGACGCGCCCTCGAAGCCGAAGCCGCCCGCCTCTACTAGCAGACGCCGGGCTGTTCACACCCCGCGCTCGTCGGGCCGGTATCGTGCCCCCGACCGCTCGCTGTGACCGCACCCAACGCCACCCCCACTCCTGATCGCGGACTCCTCTGGGACACCGTCGGCTACTTCCTCCGCCTCGGCTTTGTCGCCTTCGGCGGCCCCGCCGCTCATGTCGCGATCATGCGCCGCGACCTCGTCGAACGCCGCAAGTGGCTCACCGACCAGGACCTCCTCGATCATCTCGCCGTCGCCAGCCTCATCCCCGGCCCCAACTCCACCGAGCTGGTCATGCACCTCGGCGCCCGCCGCGCGGGCTGGGCTGGACTCTGGCTGGGGGGCGCTGCCTTTATCCTGCCCGCCTTCGCGATCGTCCTCGTCTTCGCCTGGGTCTACGTCGAGTACGGCGAGACGGATATTGGCCTCGACCTGCTGCGCGGCGTGCAGCCGGTCATCCTCGCGATCGTCGTGCAGGCGATCTGGGGCCTGCGCACGACAGCCGTCCGCGCCTGGGATACGGCCGTCGTCGCTGGCGCCGCCGTCGTCCTCGCCGTCCTCGGGCTGAACGAGGCGATCGTCATCGTCGGCGCCGGTGCTGTCCTCCTCGCGTGGCGGCGGCTCGCCCCCGAGCCCCTCCGCAAGCCCCTCGCCTCCCCGCTTCCCGACCCCCGCCTCGCCTGGCGTGCGGCACGCCGCTGGCTCCGCGTGACCGGCCGTCGCGCCGGCGGCCTCGTGCTCCTCGCGAGCCCTGCCGGATTCGCCCTGCCGGAGCTCTTCTGGGTGTTCCTCAAGATCGGCGGCACCCTCTACGGCAGCGGCTACGTGCTCGTCGCCTTCCTCGAGGCCGACTTCGTCACGAACCGGGGCTGGCTCACCGAGCAGACCCTCGTGGACGCCGTCGCCGTCGGCCAGTTCACCCCCGGACCCGTCTTCACCACCGCCACTTTCGTCGGCTACGTCTTCGATGGTTTCCTCGGCGCGATTGTCGCGACGGTTGCCATCTTCCTTCCCTCGTTCCTCTTCGTTGCCATCACTCACCCCCTCGTCCCCCGCCTCCGCGAGGCGCCCTGGGCCTCCGGCTTCCTTGACGGTGTAGGTGCTGCCGCCGTCGCCGTCATGGGCGTGGTGGTCATCTCCCTTGGCCGCATTGTCATCGACGATGCGTTCGCCGCTGTTGTTCTGGCCGTCGCTGCTCTTGTCCTCGTCCGCTTCTCCCCGAGCACCGTCTGGCTCGTACTTGCTGGCGGGGCCGCCGGCCTCGTCGCAGGCGTTGTTCCCTAGGCGTCTTCGAACCCGTCCTTCATCCGGACGTGCTAGCGTTCGCGCTCGATACGCGAGCGCGCTGGCGCGGAGAGTTCCGTGGACGTAGGCCTCGTCTCCCTTGGCGACAACCTCCCCCACCCGCACACCGGTGTGCGGCTCAGCCCCCAGCAGCGCTTCCGCCAGCTTGTCGACCTCGGCGCTCTCGCCGAGGAGCTCGGCTTCTGGTCGTTCCACCTCGGCGAGCACCACTTCAGCGAGTACATCCTCTCCTCCCCGACCCCCATCCTCGCCGCCGTCGCCGAGCGCACCCAGAAGCTGCGCCTCTCGACCGCCGTCTCCCTCCTCCCCCACCACGACGCCGTCCGCCTCGCCGAGGACTACGCCACCGTCGACGTGCTCTCCGGCGGCCGCGCCGAGCTCGTGGGCGGGCGCGGCGTCTACCGCGCCCACTACGCCCAGTTCGGCCAGGACCAGGAGCGCTCCGCCGAGATGCTCGCCGAGTCCGTCGGGCTGCTCCGCCGCCTCTGGACCGAGGAGCGCGTCACGTGGTCCGGTTCCTTCCGCTCGCCGCTCGAAGCCGTCACCGTCCACCCCCGCCCCGTCCAACGGCCCCACCCGCCGATCTGGCTCTCCGCCAGCTCTCCCGAGTCAGTCGACCGCGCCGTCGCGCTTGGCTGCCCCATCGTCATCCCCACCGTCTCCGTCGGCGTGCACGCGCCCCCCGCCCTCGTCGAACGCTATCGCGAGGGCTGGCAGCGGGCCGGTCGCGACCCCGAGGCCGGCCGCGTCGCCCTCCATGTCCATTGCCACGTCGGCGCCGGCTCGACCGCTGAGACCGTCGACTACTGGAGGCCGTTTCAGACCGGCTACCTCTCCTGGGTCCTCCGCGATGTGGCCGGGGCCGAGGGTCCCCTGCCCCCGCACTTCGAGGCCCTCGGCTCCCCCGAGGCGCAGGCCGTGTGCGGCAGCGTCGACGACGTGCTCGACGACATCGAACGTCGCATCCGCGCGACCGGCGGCGTCGAGCTGTTCATGGTCCAGATGGATCAGGGTGGCCTCCCCCCGAACGAGACCGTGGAGACCGTCACGCGCTTCGCCACCGAGGTGCTGCCTCCGCTCCGGGAGCGCCTTGCCTCCTCCTGAGACCGGGTGCGGTTCGTAGACCGTTAGCCGTCCCCTGTCACCCTTCACGCGTGCGAAGGAGCCCTCCGTGACGAACACCCAGACCATCAATCCGCGCGTTCTCGACGCCACCGTGGAGGGCGCCGTCAATCTCCGCGATCTGGGTGGCTACCGCACAACCGATGGCAGCCTCGTCCGCGCCGGACGCATCTACCGCTCGGGGATGATGCACACCATCACCCCCGCCGGTCTGGCCGCCCTCCGAGACACCCTCGACATTCGCACCGTCGTCGATCTCCGCAACGCCGAGGAGCTCGAGGCCGACGGCGTCTCGCCCTTCGCGGACTACGGCATCACCTGGCGCAACGCCCCCATCGGTGGCGAGACCGTCACGACCCCCGAAGAGCGCCGGGAGCGCGTGAAAGCGTACGTGGCGAACGAAGTCGACTGGTGCGAGTCCTACGTGCGCATGACGGATCGGAACGCCCCTGCCTTCCGGGATCTCTTCGAGCTGATGGCGGACAGCGCCAGCGCCCCCCTGGTCTTCCACTGCTCCGGGGGGCGCGACCGCACCGGCGTCGGCGCCGCCCTCCTCCTCTCCTCTCTCGGCGTCGACGATGAAACGATCGCCCTCGACTACGCCCTCACGGGCGACCTGCTCCAGCCCCACGTCGACTGTTTTAGGCGCCAGATGGAGGGGGTCGGCATGACGCGCGAGAGCTGGGCGAGGCTCCTCGAAACATCGGCCGACGCCATGCGCCGCTTCCTCGTCTACCTGCGCGAGGAACACAACGGCGCAGAGGCGTATCTGCGGGACGTCGGCGTGTCCGCGACCGCCTTCACGGCGGCCCGGCAACACCTCCTGCAACTTCCGAACGTGACATAGCTTAGCCACCGATAGGCTTGGCGGCGGGTATCATCAGCGCACCCACTGGAGGACGGCATGTATTCCGTTAAAACGCTCCCATATCTCGCTCTCGTGACAGTAGCGGCGCTCCTGGCCCTGCTCGTGGTCGCCTGCGGCGGTGATGAAGAGGAACCGACCCCCGAGCCTACTTCCGCGCCCGCCACCGAGGCCGCTGCGACCGAAGCCCCGCCCCCCGACGAGGCAGTGGAGCTGCACATCGGCGTCGTCCTCCCCGAGACCGGGGCCCTCGGATTCCTCAATCCGCCGATGATCGAGTCCGTCCGCCTGGCCGTCGCCGACATCCTCGAAGCCGGTGGGGCTATCAAGGTGACCTACGCCGATACCGGCACGAATCCCGATGTTGCGACCGAGTCGGTCAACCGCCTCCTGGGTGAGGGCGCCCACGTCATCGTGGGCGCGGCAGCCTCCGGTATCTCCCAGTCGTTCATCCAGCGCCTCTACGACGAGAGGATCCCGCAGTGCTCCCCGTCCAATACCTCCCCCTCCTTCAGTACCCAGGAGAACGCCGGCTACTACTTCCGCACCGTCCCGCCGGATGAGGCAGTTGCCCCCATCATTGCCGACGAGGTTGTCGCCGACGGCGGCACTCGCGTCGCCATCCTCGCCCGCGCCGATGACTACGGGAACGCACTCGCGAATCTCATGGTGCACGCCCTCAACGAGCTTGGCGCCGAGTCCACGATCATCTCCTTCGACCCCAACGCCTCGTCGTTCGAGTCCGAGGTAGCGGCTACCCGGGCGTACGGCCCTGACGCCATCGTTCACATCTCCTTCGAGGAGGGAACAAGCATCATCCGCGGCCTCCTTGAGGCGGGATTCGGCCCAGAGATCCAGTACGCGGCCGACGGGCTCTTCTTCCCAACCCTGTGGGAGTTGGTTGACCCCAACAACCCGAACGTCCTCGATGGCATGAAGCTGATCGGCGCCAGCGGGTCCAGGGAGTTCAATGAACGCCTTGGCACGATCACCGGCGGCAACCTCATCTATGGGGGTCAGTCGTACGACTGCGTCGTATTGCTCGTTCTGGCCTCAGAAGCAGCGGGCAGCACGGATGGCGATGCCATTATCCAGGCCCTTGCCACCCTTACCGACGGCGGCGCCGAGTGCCGCAGCTACGCCGACTGTTCCGCGCTCCTTGCCGAGGGCGAGAACATTGACTACGTCGGTGTCAGCGGTCCCCTCAACCTCGACGAGGTCGGCGACCCCACGGTCGGCAACTACGCCATTGCCCAGTTCCAGGATGGCGTCCTCGTCGCCGTCGGCGACAAGGAAAGCCACCTCGGCGATCTCGTCGCCGCGGCCGCGCCGGCGCCAACCGAGGCCCCGCCTGCAAGTCCCAGCCTCCACATCGGCGTCATCCTCCCGGAGACCGGGGCGCTCGGTGAATACGGGGTTCCCATGATCGCCTCCGTACGCCTCGCAATCGAGGACATCATTGCCGGAGGCGGCAACGTCGAGGTGACCTACGCCGATAGTGGCACTGATCCCGACGTTGCCGGTGAGGCCGTCAACCGGCTGCTTGGAGAGGGCGCTGACGTCATCGTCGGGGCGGCCGCATCCGGCATCTCCCAGTCCTTCATCCAGAAGCTCTACGACGAGCGCATTCCCCAGTGCTCGCCATCGAACACCTCGCCGTCGTTCACCGGTCAGGCGAACGCTGGCTACTACTTCCGTACCGCTCCCTCCGACGCCATCGTCGCTCCCGTCATCGCCGACACGATCGTGAGCGAAGGCGGGACGCGCGTCGCCATCCTCGCTCGCGCCGACGACTATGGTGTGGCCCTCCGTGACCTTGTTGACAACGCCCTCCAGAGCGTCGGCGCTGAAACCAGCATCACGACGTACGACCCCAACAGCACCGTCTTCAGCGCCGAGGTCGAGGTTGTCAAGAGCTACGGCCCCGATGCCATCCTGCTCATCAGCTTCATCCCCGACGGCTCCAGCCTGCTCCGCGGGCTGCTTGAGGCCGGCTACTCGCCGGGCATGATGTACGGCTCCGATGGCATGCACACCTCCACGCTGTGGGAGAGCGTTGACGCCTCGAATCCCGAGGTGCTCGACGGACTCACGCTCTTCGTTGCGTCGGGTCCCGCCATCCCCGCCTACGAGGAGTTCAACGCGCGCCTCGCGGAGGTCTCGGAAGGGAACTTCGTGTTCGGCGCCCAGTCGTACGACTGCACCGTCATCCTGGCCCTCGCATCCCGAGCGGCGAGCAGCACCGACGGCGACGACATCATTGCCGCTGTCAGTTCCGTCACCCGCGACGGCACGGAGTGCACGACCTACGGCGAGTGCGCGGCCCTTATCGATAGCGGGCAGGACGTGGCCTACGTCGGCAAGGTCGGCAGCCTCAAGCTCGATGACGGCGGCGACCCCACGGTCGCGACCTACAAGGTGAGCCGTTTCGAGGGTAGCGATCTCGTCGAGCAAATCACCGTCTTCGACCTCAGCCGCTAGGCTCAGGCCGGAACGGCAAGCACCTCGGAGGGGGCGCCGCAAGGTGCCCCTTCCGTGCGCGTCTCAGTCGCGTGCTCTGGCGCTGAGCGAACCCAAATACAGCTCGACGACGCGCTCGTCGTTCAGGAGCTCTTCACCGGGACCGGTGTAGGCGTTGCGCCCCTGGTCGAGCACGTACCCGCGGTGCGCAACCTGCAGGCAGCGGCGGGCGTTCTGCTCCACCATCAGCACCGAAACCCCCGCCCGGTTCACCTCCAGCACCTGCTCGAACACCTGCTCCTGGTACCTGGGCGACAGGCCCGCCGAGGGCTCGTCAAGGAGCAGCACTGAAGGGTTCATCATCAGGGCGCGGCCCATCGCCAGCATCTGCCGCTCGCCCCCGGAGAGCGCCCCGGCCCGCTGCCCCGCCCGCTCAGCCAGCAACGGGAACAGCGCCGCCACCGCCTCGAACCGCTCCTCCCATGCCCGCGGCTCAAGGAACAGGCCCATCTCGAGGTTTTCCCGGACGCTCAGCCGGGGAAACACGTTCTCCGTCTGCGGCACGTACCCGATGCCTTCGGTCACGAGCGAGTGCGGCTTCAGACCCAGGATCGAACGGCCCCGCAGCAGCACATCCCCCTCCCACACATCCACAAGCCCGAACGCCGCTTTCAGCAGCGTCGACTTTCCCGCCCCGTTCGGCCCGACGATGCCTGAGATCTCGCCCTCGAACAGGCTCAGGCTGCAGTTGTTCAGAATGGGCACGCCCGGCAGGTACCCCGCCACCAGCGATCGCGCTTCCAGCAGTGGCTTCGCCTCAGGCATCCTCCGCCTCCTCCCAGTCCGCCGCGTCCCGCGGCCGCCCCAGGTAGGCATCGATCACCTCTTCGTTCGCCACGACCTCCTGTGGTGGCCCCTCGGTCAGGATTCGCCCCGCGGCCATAACCACCACCCAGTCGCTGATGTCCATCACCACGTCCATGTTGTGCTCGACGAACACGATCGTGACACCCTCGGCGTTCAGCTCGCGGATGTGCTCCAGGAGCGATTCCGTCAGCGCCGGGTTCACGCCCGCCGTCGGCTCGTCGAGCATGACCAGCGTGGGGTCCGCCATCAGCGCCCGCGCCATCTCCAGCAGTTTCCGCTGCCCGCCCGAGAGTGTCCCCGCCTGATCGCCCGCCATGTGCGCGAGCCCGAAGCGCTCCAGCAGCGCCTGCGCCCGCTCCCTCAGGCGCGCCTCCTCCGGCTGCCAGAGCCAGCGGAGGAGCGCCCGCTCAAGCCGCTCCCCGCGCTGCGTCTGCGCTGCCACCGCCATGTTCTCCAGCACCGTCAGACGCGAGAGCGACTTGGTCAGCTGGAACGTGCGCACCATCCCCAGCCGCGCGATGCGGTGCGGTGGTAATCCACCGAGCAGCCGCCCGTCCAGCCGCCAAGAACCCCGATCCGGCTGGTCGAATCCCGTCAGGAGGTTGAAGAGCGTCGTCTTCCCCGCCCCGTTCGGCCCGATGATCGCCGTGATCGTCCCCCGCTCGATCTCCAGGTGGTCGATGTCGACCGCGCGGATGCCCCCGAACGTCTTCAGCATCCCGAACGTGATCAGGATCGGGTCGTCCTTCAGCCTCCCCGGAGGGGCCGCTTCGAGCGCCGCCTGCGTCAGCTCTGGCCGGATGGTCGTCGCGTCGCTCATGTCCCTAAGTGCAGGCTCCTGCGTCTCCCGAAGATGCCCTGCGGCCGGAGCGCCATCAGCGCGACCAGCCCGACGCCCATCAGTACGACGCTGATCGCTCCCTCTGCGCCGTCAAGGAAGTCCGCGAGGGCGTTCGGGAGCCAGCCTTGCTCCGATAACTCGCGGATGAACGACTCAACCCCCTCCCGCAGGAACCAGAACAGCACGGCTCCCACCACCGGTCCTACCGTCGTCGCCAGCCCGCCCAGGATCAGCGCCGCCCACGCAAAGAACGTGACCTGTGGCTCGAAGTTCTCCGACCCCACTCCCGACTGCTGCAGCGCGTCGATGACCCCCGCCAGCCCCCCGATGACGCCCCCGATGACGAGCGCCTGGAGCTTGTAGGCCACCGTGTTCTTCCCGAGGCTCAGCACGGCGTCCTCGTCCTCCCGGATCGCCCGCACCACCCGCCCCCAGGGGCTGCGGATCAGCGCCAGCACCAGCGCCGAGCAGAGGACCACCAGGATCCAGGCGACGATCATCACCCACAGCTGGTTCGACGAGTAGCTGAACGTGCCCCACCCGAAGCGCCCGTCCGGAAGGAAGTTCAGGTCGAAGAAGCTGTTCGCGATCGCCTGCAGCCCGAAGGGCCCGCCCGTGATGTCCGTCGCTGGTGAGGATCGGATCAGCAGCCGCAGGATCTCAGCCGCCGCGATCGTCGTGATCGCGAAGTAGTCGCTGCGCAGCCGCAGCGTCGGGATGCCCAGCGCCAGCGCGAACGCGACGCACAGCCCCAGCCCGAACGGAATCCCCAGCCAGAGCGACCCGCCCCACGTCGCCACCACGATTGCCGTGCCGTAGGCGCCCAGCATCATGAACCCGACCTGCCCGAAGTTGAGCAGTCCCGCGTAGCCGAAGTGCAGGTTCAGTCCGATTGCCGCCAGCGCGAAGATCGCCGCCTGCGGCCCCAGCCCCGCCCGGGCGGCGTTCCCGAAGATGATGTCGAAGTCCATCTAGCCGATCCGTTCTCGCTGGCCGAGGATTCCCTGGGGCCGCACCAGCAAAGCCAGCACCAGCACACCCAGTGCGAACACCGCTTTGATCTCGGGGCTCGCCCAGACCGTGCTCACCTCTGTCACCAGCCCGATCAGGAGCCCGCCCACCATCGCCCCGTAGGCCGTCCCTAGCCCGCCCAGCACCACCGCCGCGAACATGAGCAGCAGCAGCCGGAACCCCATCAGCCAGTCCACCGCCTCCACCGACCCGAAGAACACGCCTCCAACCGCCGCCAGGGCTGCTCCCGCCACCCATACGACCAGGACAACCCGGTCGACGTCGATACCCGACGACTCCGCCAGCTCGGGATTGTCGGCCACAGCCCGGATCGCCTTCCCCGTACGCGCACGCTGCAGGAACACCGCCACCCCGATGAGGATGACCGCAGAGAGCGCCATGATCGTGAAGTCCCGCGGGGTCACCGCAAACGGCCCGAACGTCCACTCCGCCTGTAGTGCGTAGTCGATGTAGCGCTCCCGGTCTGGCCCGAAGAACAGCAGCATCACGTGCCGCGCGAGCAGCGACAGCCCGATCGTGACCACCATGAACTGGAACATCCCGAGCCGGCGCGCCCGTAGCGGGCGTAACAGCGAGAACTCGACACCTCCTCCCGCCGCCCCCGCGACTACCACCGCCAGCACCCCCGCGAGGATGAGAGGCGCGCCGAAAGTGTCCGCGTTGAAGTACCACGCGAGGATCGCGCCGAGCGTCACCAGCTCCCCGTGCGCGAAGTTGATGAGCCCCGTCAGCCCGAAGATGAGCGACAACCCGATCGCGCACATCGCGATGATCAGCCCGAACTTGACCCCGTTCAGGACCGCCTGTGCCAGCTTCTCGCCGACGTTTGGCCCGCGGCTCACCGGCTCGCCCAGCGCGAAGATCAACGGCCGTGAGCGTCCCGCCGTGACCGTTACCTCCAGGGTTTGCCGCTCCGGGTCACGGAGGGTCACTCCCTCGGGCAGCGTGTCCGTGTCGATCGTCGCCCGGTACGTCCCCGGACCCGGCAGCTCGATGCGCCAGCGTCCGTCCGCCCCCGTGACCGCCTCCCCCACCGCCTCGCCGGCGGCGTCGACGACGGATATCCGTACGCCCTCGACCGGTTCGCCGCCGAATCGCAGCGTGCCCGAGAACGCTTCGCCCTCGCCGTCCTGCGCCTGCGCCGAGCCAAAGAGGAAGAGCGAGAGGACCGCCACCGCCACCAGCGCAACCACACTCCGCAGCGAGCGGGCGTTCGACAAGGCGCACCCCTTCCGATTGCTGCCCTGCGGGCGTGCTATTCGCTGCGAAGTATAGGTGGCCCGCCACCGCCTCGGGCCGTGAGGCCGCCTACGCTCCTGCCCGTCGGACCATGCGAGCTTGCGAATTGGCTCTCGCGACCCGCTAGCATGGAAGGGTGGCGAAGTACCGGTCCCGCGCGCTCGGCGCGATCTTGCTGGCCCTCGGCGTGGTCTCCCTGCTGCTCTCGCAGTGGGCGGCGCCTACCCAGGCCAAGGGTGACTACATCGGCGTCGCGAGAATAGACGGGGCTATCGATGCGATTAGCTCCCGGTACCTCTCGCGCGCCATTAGCAAGGCCGAGGGCGATGAAGCGGTCCTCATCGTCATCGAGCTCGACACCCCCGGCGGCCGCCTCGATTCCACCCGCGACATGGTCGCGGCAATCCTCGAATCTCGCTCCCCGGTCGCCGTCTACGTCACACCCTCCGGGGCGCAGGCTGCTTCCGCCGGCACCTTCATCACCGCTGCCGCCAACTTCGCCGTCATGGAGCCGACTACCAACATTGGAGCCGCCACGCCCATCAGTGGCTCGGGCGAAGATCTTCCCTCGACCCTCGAGCGCAAGGTGATCGAGGACACCCGGGCATTCATCCGGGCAATCTCGGAACGACGCGACCGCAATGCCGAGGCTCTCGAGGCCACGGTGACCCACGCCAGGGCTTATTCGTCGAGCGAGGCGCTCGATCTCGGCATCATCGATTTCATCGCTCCAGACCTCGAAGACCTGCTGGCTCAGGTTGATGGCCGTACTGCGGAGACCGCCGCCGGTCCCGTCGTCGTGAACACGGAAGGCGTCTCCGTGCGCGACATCAACATGAGCTTCCTGGAGCGCTTCCTGGCCGTCATCGCCGATCCGAACATCGCCTTCACCCTGATATCGCTCGGCAGTCTCGCGCTCATCATCGAGTTCTGGATCCCCGGCTTCGGCCCCGGGATCATCGGCGTCATCATGCTGGCCCTCGCCTTCGTGGCCTTTGGCCAGCTCCCCGTCAACTGGGTGGGCGTCGGCCTCATCCTCTTTGCGATGGGTCTTTTCTACTTCGAGATGGAGGCCCCCGGCATCGGTGTCTTTGGAGCAGGTGGCTTTGTGAGCTTCCTGGTGGGTGCGCTCCTGCTCTTCGGGGGTTTCTTCGGGTCGTCCAACCCCCTCGACCTCACTGTCGACATAAGCCTCTGGCTCGTCATCGTGATGGGTGTCTTCGTGGGCAGCACGGTGCTTGCGTTCTACTTCCTCGTCCGTGGTGGCGGGAGCTCCGACGCCTTCGGTTCCCTCGACGGCGATCTCGTCGGAACACCCGCCGTAGCCATCTCCGACCTCAATCCCACCGGCAAAGTGCTTGCCAGGGACCGTGAGTGGTCGGCTACTATGGAAGAGGGGCAACGAGTTCGCGCCGGTGCGAACGTTCACGTCGTTGCCGTCTACAGTGGCAGGACGCTCAAGGTGTCCAGCGGGCCCGCGCCGATCGGCAAGCGGGCGCGTCGACCCCTCTCCGCGTTCGCCGGACGACTGAAAAGGGCGTTTAGGAGGTAGTTCATGGCGCCAATTATTCGAGTAGCAGGCCCAAACGAGGCGCTGATCAGGTCAGGTGGCGGATCCCGGCCGAAGATCACCGTCGGCGGCAGGATCATCGTTATACCCATCTTCTTCAAGGCGCAGACCCTCTCTCTTGAGGTCATGACCCTCGCCATCGAGACCGCCAAGGTCTACACCAAGGAGGGCGTTGCCGTGACCGTCGATGGCGTTGCCCAGGTCAAGGTCGCGCGCGCCGAGGAAGCCATCCGTACGGCCGCCCAGCAGTTCGTGGGCAAGCCTGAGCGCGAGATCGCCGAGGTCGCCCTCCAGACCCTTGAGGGAGCCCAGCGCGCCATCCTCGGCACCATGACGGTTGAGGAGATCTACCAGGACCGCGAGTCCTTCGCCGCGAGCGTCAGCGAAGTGGCCGAGCCGCATATGGCCAACATGGGCCTCGAGATCATTAGCTTCACCATCCGCGATATCCGCGACGACCAGGGCTACCTCGACGCCCTCGGGCGCAAGCGCACCGCTGAGGTCACGCGCGACGCTGAGATCGGCGAGGCGGAAGCGCAACGCGACGCCGCCATCAGGCGCGCCGAGGCCGAGCGCGATGCCAAGGTCGTCGAGGCGCAGGCTAACCGCGACCAGGAGACCGCCAGGTACGACGCGGACACCCGCATCGCAGAGGCTGAGCGCGACTTCAAGGTCGAGCAGGCGCGGTATCAGCAGGAGACCAACGCCCGACAGGCCGAGGCCGAGCTCGCCTACGCCCTCCAGGAGGCCACCACCCGCCAGGAGATTCGCGAGCAGGAGGTCCAGATCGAGGTTGTCGAACGCACCAAGCAGATCGAGATCGAGCAGCAGGAGATCCTGCGCCGAGAACGCGAGCTCGAGGCCAATGTCAAGCGCCCCGCCGAAGCCGAGCGCTACCGCCTCGAGACCATCGCCGCCGGCGAGAAGGCCCAGGTCGTGGCCGGGGCCGAAGCAGAAGCCGAGTCCCTCACCCTCAACGGTAGCGGTGAGGCGAATGCCATCCGCGCCCGCGGCGAGGCCGAGGCCGACGCCATCAAGGCCCAGGGCCTGGCCGAGGCGGAGGCCATGCGCATGAAGGCCGATGCCTGGAAGCAGTACGGCCAGGCAGCCATGATCGATACGCTCCTCGAGTCCCTGCCCGAGGTTGCATCGTCTGTTGCCCAGCCGCTCGCGCAGACCGACCGCATCGTCATGATCAGCGGTGGCGACAACGGCTCCATCGGCGCCAGCAAGCTCACCAACGACGTGACCAAGGTGGTCTCGCAGCTTCCCGACCTTGTCGAGAGCCTCACCGGCATCGATATCCTCGGGACGCTCAAGAATCTCCCGCGCGTTGCCACTACCGATGGCGCCGGCGGTGCGGCCGAGGCTGCTCCCGCAGTCGAGGCCGCGGCGCCCGCAGAGGCGGAAGCCTCCGACGAGGGTGACTCCAGCGAGGGGTCACCCGCCTAACAAGCCCGCTCACCAACACGCGGGGCGATGGCGTCTTCCGTGACCCATCGCCCCGTTTGTGTTCTCGTCCACGATCAGTGGTGCCATCACTTTGATGGCACTTTGGTCGAGGTGACTATGGCAACCGTGAACGTGCGCAGGCTGGACGACGAGGTGGTTTCGCGCCTCAAGCACCGCGCGTCTTCAAACAACCGCTCGCTCGAGAGCGAGATCAGGCACATCCTCGAGGGCGCCGTGGCGGACGACCGGGAAGCGCGGCGGGACGCATTCCGGCTGCTATCCTCGCAGTTGCGCGTCCGTACGGCGGGAACGCGCCAGACGCCCTCCGAGGTGCTTGTCAGGCAAGATCGCAACAGCGGGCATCACGCTGGCCACGCTTGAGGATGAATGGGGCCCGGAGTAGGGGACGGCTAACCCTGGGCCGCGACCTCCTCCGTGGTGGCCGCCGTCTCGGCCGGCCGCTCCAGTGGCAGCTCGATGATCATCTCGGTGTATTCGCCCGGTTCCGTGTCCACGGTGATAGTCCCGCCGTGCCTGCGAACGATGTCGCTCGAGAGCGACAGCCCCAGACCCGTGCCCTGGTCCGTCGGCTTGGTCGTGAAGAAGGGGTTGAAAATCTTCTCCGCAACCTCCGGCGGCATGCCCGTGCCGTTGTCCTTGATCCGGACTTCGATGTGGTCATCGAGGCGTTTCGTGCTCAGCCAGATCGTCGGCGTGTAGGGCCCGCCCACCACATCGGCTCCTGGCGTCGCTGCGCGCCGCTCGTTCGTCGCGTAGCACGCGTTGCTCACCATGTTGAGGAAGACGCGGCCGAGGTCCTGGGGAATGACTTCCATCTCGCCTGCATTCGGGTCGTACTCGTCCTTCAGGTCCAGTTGGAAGTCCGAATCCGTTGCGCGCGCGCTGTGGTAGGCCAACTTCGCGTGCTCATCGAGCAGCCCATTGATGTCGCTCATCTGCCACTCCCCCGAACCCCGTCCCATCCGCAGCATGTTCTCGACGATGCGGTTCGCCCGCTGTCCGTGCGACTGGATCCGCTCAAGGTTGGCGGTCAGGTCGCCCGTGATCTCCTCGACGTACGACTGCTGCTCCTCGCTCAGCTCCACGCCATCCTCCTCCAGCACTTCCTGCAGCTCGGTCAGAAGCTCGCCCGAGACCTCGGAGAAGTTGTTCACGAAGTTCAGCGGGTTCCGGATCTCGTGGGCCACGCCGGCCGTAAGCTCGCCCAGCGCCGCCAGTTTCTCCCGCATCACGATCTGGTCCTGGGCCTTGTTCAGCTCGCCCAGCGTGCTCTCCAACTCCACGTTCTTGTCCTGAAGCTCGTTCGCCAGCTCCTCCACCAGGTTCAGCCGCTGAACCTCGAGCGCGTGCCGCCGGAACACTTCGAGTGCGGCTGCCATGTCCGCGACCTCGTCCCTGCCCTCCATCTCCACGCTCGTCTCGATGTCCCCGCCGGCCATCCGCCGCATCCAGTCCGTGAGCAGGTTCAGGCGGCGCAGGAGGATCCTGCCCAGGTAGAGCCAGATGATGAGCACCGCCCCGACCACGCTCACCGCGCTGATGACGAGGAGGAGCGTGCGGCCCGTGAAGATCGCCGAGGAGGAGGCCTCGGTGGCATCCGCCGCGCTCGCCTGCGCGGCCATCACCAGCCCGTCCACCTCCGCCACCAGGTCGATCGAGAGGTCGCGGTTGCTCGCCAGCAGTTGCGCCTGGCGGGCCTCGATCCGGAGCTCCTGCTCGAAGAGGCCAAACACGCTTCCTCCACCGAGGCCCAGGGCGAACAACCGATCGAAGACCGGCGTGGCGGCCGTATGGAAGTCGGTTCCCCGTTCCGTTCCCAGGTTCCGCTCGATGCGGTTCCGCGCGGCTTCGAAGCGCTCTCGCAGCGGCTCGACCAGCGAAGCGTCCGGCAACGTGAACGCGTTTGCCAGGAGCTCCGTCGCGATGTTCACGTCCCCCTGCAACTCGCTCAGCCGCCGGTAGCGGACGACTTCCTGCTCGGCGAAGTGTTGCGAGCGGGGCGCAGCCGAGTCGTCGAGGTCGATGAATCCGGTCAGCACGAAGAAGAACTGATCGTCGATCGCCGGGGCCAGGAGGTCGTCCAGCTCGAACCGCACCTGCGTCAGCTCTTCCTGCAGTCCCTCCAGGCGCGTCCGCAAGTCGAACACGCCCGCTGTTTCGCTCCGCAGCGCGTTGATATTGGAGATGAGTGTGTCCGAATACGTGCGGATCCGGCCCACGCGCGCCTGGTCCGTGTCCTTCTTGGCCTCCAGCGTGAGCAGCTGCTCTTCGAAAGACGTGTAGGCGGCGTCGATGCTCTGAACGACCTGCGCGAATTCCTCGGGCGTCGAGGCCGCGGTCAGGTTCGGCGCTGCCGCCACCAGGACGCCGGTGTCCCGCGCGACGCCGAACGACGCCGCAAGCTCGGGCACGCTTCCCTCGTTCACGCGGCTCTGAGCGGTTCCCACGCGGTCGAAAGAGAACCAGCCCACGAGACTCGCGGCCAGCGTGAGCACCACCGCTCCCCCGACCGCCAGGTAGAGCTGCGTCGAGATACGGAACCGGCTGTCCACTAGCTGCTTTAGTCGTTCAACCACTCTGTCTCTCGCAGTGCCTCGATCTCGCGCAGTGATTCAATGGCATGGTACTGCTCGCCGGGCCCGATGACTGTCAGGAATACCTTGTCCGACCCCTGGTTGTCATCTGCCCCGTACTGCAGCGCGAACCCCTCGATGTCGAACGCATCCGCCTCACGGAGGCTGTTCAAGAAGCACTCCCGGTCCAGATCCCGCCCGCAGCGCTCAAGCCCAGCGATGGCGAGCCGGCCGGCGAGATAGC
This sequence comes from Chloroflexota bacterium, assembly GCA_026702615.1. Classification (GTDB taxonomy): domain Bacteria; phylum Chloroflexota; class Dehalococcoidia; order Tepidiformales; family Tepidiformaceae; genus UBA2991. The sequence continues at coordinate 92,606 of JAPPBY010000031.1, forward strand.
CCTCGAGCGACACGAACCCCGGGGTCACGTCGGGCGCGTACGCCGCCAGTGCTCGCTGGTACGCCGCCACGACCGCCAGCGAGTCGTCCTCCGGGAAGGGCACCACCTGCGTCACCAGCACACCGACGCCGTCAGACCCCAGCTCCTGCGCCAGGGCGTTGCTGCCGACGAACGAGACGTTCAGAAAGAGCGCGTCGGACCCAAGCCGCTTGGCCCACCTGATAAACGTCGCCATCGGCTCGTAGGCGCCGATCATGATCACCGCCTCGGGGTCGTTCTCCAGCAGGTCGAGCACGGCCGCCTTCACCGCCGAGGTGTTGCGCGTGTAGCGCCCCACCGCCACTGCCTCGCTGCCCCGCCGGGCGAGCGCCTGCTGCACGCCGTCGTACCCGCTCCGCCCGTACGAGTCGTCCTGGTACAGGATCCCGATCCGCTCGATGCCGAGGTCGGTCCTCAGGCGCTCGACCATTTCCTCGGTCTCCTGGGCGTACGACGCGCGCAGGTTGATGATGTTGCTCCACTCCGGATCCCGGAGGAAGCCGGCGCCCGTGAAGGGCGCGATGTACGGAGCGCCCGCCGCGAAAGCGATCGGCGTGGCCGAGCGGGACGTGGGCGTTCCCACCGCGCCGATCAAGGCAAACACGCCCTCGCCGATGAGCTGCTGCGTGTTGGCGATAGCAGCCTCCGGCTCGTAGGCGTCGTCCAGCGACGTCAACTCGATCCGGCGCCCGTGCACCCCGCCGTTTTCGTTCGCTTCGTGGAACGCGGCCTCGATCCCGAGGCGCATGTTCGTGCCGAGCGCCGATGCCGGTCCGCTGAATGCCGCCGACTGCCCGAAGAGCACCCGGTCCTCGAACACTCCCGGCGTTCCCGTGTCGACCGCTTCGGTAGCAGTTGCTGTAGCGGTCACCGTGCCGGTGGGATCGTCCCCGCCACCCGAGCAGCCAAGCACCGTGAGAGACGCGATCAGGAGAGAACAGACGCCTGCCAGCCAGGCGACGCGTACGGACCGCAGTCGCCTCATCGCACCTTGCGGGTGACGATGTTCAGCCGGTTCCTGCCGTTCTCATGTGAGTAGCGCACGTCGTCCATCAACGTCTTCGTCAGGTGGACGCCGAGACCCCCAACGCGCCTCTCCTCCACCGCCGCGGTCAGGTCGGGCTCGGGCGCCTCGGTCAATGGGTCGAAGGGCCGGCCGCTGTCACTGAGGTCGATCGTGATCGAGTCACTCTCCGACTCGATCACGAGGGAGATGTCGGCATCGCCGCCCTCCGCCCCGTAATCCATGATGTTGAGGATCAGCTCCTCCAGCACCAGGTTCACCCGAAACACGAGATCGTCGGGCCAGTCATCCTGCTGCCCCAGGTCCTCGATCGCCGCCGCAATGCGCTCAAGCTCATCGCGGGTCGTCTTGATCGCCATGGAGAGCGTGGCGCCCATCGCTCAGTCCCGGTGGAGTGTCAGGCAGGTGATGTCGTCGTGTTGGGGGGCGTCGCCCGTGAACTCCAACACCCGGTTCAGCATGCCCATGCACGACTGCTCCGCACCCGTGGGAGGCGCCGAGGCAAACAATTCCTGGATTCCCTCGATCCCCATGAGCTCGCCCTGCTGGTTCGTCGCCTCCGTAACGCCGTCCGTATAGAGACAGACGGTGTCCCCTGGTTCCAGCTGGAACGAATCCTGCCGGTACTCGAAGCCTCCCAGCACGCCCAGAGCAATGCCGCCTGTCAGCGGCTTCAGCTCCGAAGTTCCGTCGGCGCGCACCACCAGGGGCGGGTCGTGGCCCCCACTCGCATACGTAAACTCGCCCGTCGCGGGGTCGTAGACCGCGTACAGCATGGTGACGAACATGCCCGTCGTCTCGTCTTCGTTCAGGAGGTTGTTCACCTCTGTCAGCACATCGCCGGGCGCTTCGGTTCCGATGGCTGAACCCTTGAGCAGCGTCCGGCTCGACATCATGAAGAGTGCCGCCGGCACTCCCTTGTCGGAAACGTCCGCAATCGCGAGCCCAACCTTGTCGTCCGCCAGCCGGACGATGTCGAAGAAGTCTCCGCCGACATCTTTCGCCGGGTGCATCGTGCCGAAAATCTTGTAAGTAGGGCCGCTGGGGAACACCGTCGGCAGGATTGACTGCTGCATCTTGCTGGCGACGTCCAGCTCGTTCTGGAGCGCCACCAGCTTGTCACGCGTGCTGAGCGCCTCTCGCCACTGCTCGATGTGCTCCAGCGTCCGGTCGATCGTGAACTGCAGGTCGTCGAAGTCCACGGGCTTCGTCACGAAGTCGAACGCGCCCCGGTTCATGGCCGTGCGAATGTTCTCCATGTCGCCGTAGGCGGAGACGATGATCGCGCGGATGTCGGGACTGACGTTCGGGATCTGTTCCAGCAGCGTCAGGCCGTCCATGCGGGGCATGTTGATGTCCGAGACGACCATGTCGATGCTGGGATCGGCCCCGAGCTCCTCAAGGGCTTCAATGCCGTTGTGCGCAAAGACAAATTCGTAGCGCCCGCGACGGATGTGCCGGCGCATCCGCTGCAGGACCAGCGGCTCAAGATCAGGTTCGTCGTCGACTACGAGAATTTTGTACGTCATCGACAGCGTATGCCTCGGCGAGCCCTCACTTCCGGTTGTTGGTGCGGGCTAGCCGCTGATGGCTGCCGCTGCCTCGGCCTGGGAGTCGTGGATCGGGATGATGTTGTCGAACCCGCTGATGCGGAACACCTCGCGGATCGGCTCGGAGAGCGAGCACAGCGCGAGCTTCGCTCCGTTCCCTTCCAGGGTCTTCGCCGTGAGCAGCAAGACCCGCAGGCCGGCGCTGCTGATGTAGGAGACGCTTTCGAAGTCCAGGATAAGCGCCTGGTCGCTGTCCTCGATCACCGCTTGTAGGTCCGCCTGGAACTCGCTGGCGTTGGAGCCATCGATTCGCCCATCGGCCTTGGCTACGACGGTGCCGCCTTCCCGTTCGGCGCTGATTGCCATGTGGTCCGTCTCCTCAACCGTGCTTTCGACTCGTAATCGTGGAGTCTACGACCTGGAGGTCGTCGCGTCTCCCTTTTCGCGCTCCAGTGAGCACGAGAAACCTGCGGTCCGCGGCGGCGGAGTATACACCACCCCGCCCGCTGCCAAGTTCATGCCACCCGGCCCCCTGGCTCCGATGGCGCCCGACCCGGGAGTCCCCCTCTGGGTCCGCTCGCCTGTGGAACACCGTGAATGCGCCTTGATTCGCGCAGCCCGCGGTCGAGAGACTTCCTCTCAAGTGGCGATCGGGCGCCGGTGTATAACCGAAGTCAGTCGATCAACGTAAGGAGTTCCTGCATGGCACACGACATCCACGAGTGCGACGAGCACGAGCACCACGGCGAGCCTGGCCATGTGCACGACATCCACGAGTGCGACGGCCACGAGCACCACAACCACGAGGGTGGTGGCGAGGTCGGCCACGTGCACGAGATCCATGAGTGCGACGAGCACGAGCACCACGGCGAACCCGGCCACGTGCACGACATCCACGAGTGCGACGAGCACGAGCATCACGCCGCCTAGCGCTTCCCCCCTTGGCCGCACGTGCGATGGTCCCCACGCGTAGGATCGTTGGCGCACCACAGGGGGAGCCATGAGCACCGTCGACTTCATCCAGCGCAGCCTCGAGTTCACCCACGCTGCCCTCATCGACGCCCGCAACGGGACGGATGAGCAGCTCCACTTCGTCCCCGAGCAGGGCAGCCACTCCATCGCCTGGTGTCTCTGGCACACCTCCCGCGTCGAAGACCTCATCATCAGCCGCGTGAGCGACCAGCCCCAGGTCTGGAGCGAGGAGTGGGCCCGCGATACCGGCCTGCCGTTCGACGGTTTCGGAACTGGAATGTCCGACGAGGACGCCCAGCAAATCCGCGTTGCCGATATCGCCGCTCTCGCTGGCTACCAGGATGCCGTGTTCGAGCGCACCGCCCGGTTCCTCGCCGGCGCCACCGATGCGGACCTTGAGCGCGAGGTGCCCGCACGTAACGGCACGGAGAGCGTCGGCGAGGCCATCTCCCTCCACATGATGGGTCACTTCAACGGCCACCGCGGCGAGATTAACACCCTCCGGGGCATGCAGGGCATGCCCACGGTGATGGCGGCCCAGGGCACCCACTAGAGGAGCCGGACAAGACCCTCCGAACCGTCCACCTCGATCAGCGCGCCGTCGAGGATGGCCCGCGTGCCCGTCCGCGTCCCCACCACCGCCGGGATGCCGTACTCGCGGGCGACCACGGCCGTATGTGAGAGCGCCCCTCCCGCATCCGTGACCACCGCCCCCGCGACCGCGAAGTACGGCGTCCAGGTGGGCGCCGTCACGCCGCAGACCAGGACTTCCCCATCGCCGAGGCGACCCGCCTCCGCCAGCGACCGGATGACCCGTGCCCGACCCCGGTAGACCCCCGGCGACGCTCCCGTGCCCTGCAGCACCCCTCCCTCGCTGACCTCGCCGGCAAGAGGGCGTCCGAGGACCGGCGGCGGCTGCACCGCCCGGAAGGCCGCCTGCTCCCGGCGGCGCTCCTCGATAGTCCGGCTCTCGGGAGCGCTTCCGCCCTCCAGCGCTTCGCGAAGCTCCTCCAACGTGAGGTAGAAGACGTCGCCGGCGTGCTCCGCGAGCCCGCGTTCCACTAGCAGCTCTCCGATGCTCAGCCAGCGGTAGCGCGAGGCGGCCCCGAGCCGCTGGTCGCAGAGCGTGTTGTGGTCTTCGCGAACGGGCAGCAGCTCCTGTGCCGTCGGGAGCCTGTCCAGCAACTCGCGCACACGCTGTTCGCTCTCCGCCAGCGCGCCCAGCTCCGCCTCTAGCCCTCGCCGTCGCGTGACCTGAGCGTCAGCGGCCCGGGAAGGCGACGCATCCTCGGGCTTGTCGGCGTAACGAAGGATCAGGTCGAGCGCCGGACGCGGGTCCTCCCGCCATGTGGGCGCATCGGGAACCTGGGCGTCGATCGTGTGGCCGAACTCCTCAAGGAAACCCTCAAGGCGTCGGGCGAACGCGATGTCCCCCACGCCTGTCCCCTCCTGGGCGGCGTCCTCGACGGCAGCCCGGAGCCCCACGCTGGCGTGGACTTCACGTCCGAGCTCCCAGAGGGCAATCGCGCGGTCGAGAGTCCGGTTGGGGAAGCCCTGCAGGATGGCGTGGGCGTCCTCCCGCCGGTCCTCGCCAAGGACCTCGCAGTACGCATCGACAAAGTCCCGGGCCAGCTGCCCCGAAGTCAGCACGCACTCGCCGTGAACCCCCGCGAACACGCGCCGAAACTCGTTCGCCTGGTGTTCGAGAACCTCCTGCCACTCCCCGTCCCCGACCGTAGTTGCGTCGAAGCCGGACAGCTCGTCGAACAGGGCGTCCACCTGCGGCAGCCACTTCTCGTTCCAGGTTTCGAGCGCGGTCGCGCCTCCGAGTTCGGGCAGGTCGAAGGAGATCGGCATCTCCCCCGTCGGCCCCGAGCGGAAGTAGCTGTACCCGTTGATGATGAGTCGTGACGGCGGAGCGCCGGGTTCCGGCGGCGGTCCAAACCCGGCCTCCCGCGTCAGCGGCGGCTGCGACGCTGGGCCGTGCTCGTTCTCGTACACCCAGGTGTACTGCTCGAGCTCCGGATCGGGCAGGGAGAACTCGACCTCGGTCATACGTTCACCATCCTTCGGCTGCCCAACTCAGAACATCGGCCCGGCGAGCGCCTCATACAGGGGCGCTTCGCGCTCCCGCTGGCGGGCGAAGTACCGACGGATCGCCCCGAGCAGCTCCTCGTGAACCGGGTCGCCGAGGGAGTCCCGGTCTTCGCGAACCACCCGCACCAGCCGCTCAATCTGTTCGTTCAGAGCCCTGCTCGTTTCTGCCAGCAACGCCACCGTCGCCACACCCTCCGTGCCCCGCGAGTCCAGCTCCAGGAGCAACGCCTCGATGTCTGCTCGCATCGAGGGCCGGCTCGGCGTCGCCCGACCCTCCAGCCGGTCGCAGGCGTCCGCCAGCACCTCGCGCAGGTCGGCGTTTCCCTCCGCGAGGATCGTGAGCTCGCTCTCGACCCGGACGGAGAGGTGATTGAGCAGCGTGCCGATGCTGCGCAGCGAACTCGCCGCCCACGGGTCCGTCACGGTCGGAGCGACGCGCGTGTCCAGAGCCTCCGCAATCGAGTCGAGCAGTTCCTTCGCGCTGGGTCTCACGATCGTTCCCCCCTGATGTACGGGCTGCCGTCTGGTCCCCGTGGCGCGAGCGCGCGGGCCGCCTCTTCGAGCTCCATCCCCACGACGGATGCGAGCCGGCCCGCGGCGTTGCGGGGACTTGAGATGCCCATCACCGCGACCCCGGGCCGGCGGTCGCGGCCGTCCATGAATCCTCGCAGCGCGCTGTTCAGGCACACCGTCGACTTGAAGGCGATGAAGAGCTGGCTGAACGCCATCGTCCGGGGCGAGAGCTTGAAGCCGGCGGCCTCCTCGTAGTGAGCCAGGGTTTCGTCGGGGTCCCAGAGGCCGAGCATTCCCTGCGAGAAGGCCCAGTCCTGTGCCGCGTCTCCGAGCGCGGCCAGTTCCCAGTCGCTCATCGCCACGATCTTCCCGTCCCGCCAGATCTCCTCGCCGATGCCGTTGTTCCCCTTGATGAGCGAGGTGCGAGGGCTATCCGTCGGAATCTGCTCCTCCAGCCAGTAGAGCGCGTCGGTGATCTCCGGGTAGGGGGCGGAGCGGCACTCGAACCAGATCGCCTTCCACATCTCGAAGTCCTGCCGGATCGCGTCCGCCGGAGACTCCGGCGCGGCCAGCACTTCGTCGAGCCCGTACTGCTTCCAGTCCAGCGAGTGCACCAGAGCGAGCTTCTCCGCATGCTCGAACGCCACGCTGCGCCGGAGTGCGTCACCCTCCGGCCCGGGCGCCATCAGGTCCGGAATGCTCGTGGCCCCGTCGACAAGCTCGCGGACCATGTGCGGGCGCCCCTCGGCGAATCCGAGTCCCTCGTCGTACCAGAGGGGCTCGGCCACTGGAACCGGCGAAGGCCACAGGCGCACGTAGACCTCCCACTCGGTCTTCAACGGCAGCGGCACGATCCCTCCGCTCGGCAGGTCAATCCGCAGCACGAGGTCCCGGCGCCGCTTCGCGGCCCCCTCACCCACCTCCGCCTCGACGATCCACGTCTCCCGCGACATCCCCGGGAACGTCTGCTTGAGGGAGCTGACCGTGACCGCCTCGTCGAACCGTTCGGCGAAGTACCCCACCACCGCCTCTGCATCGACCATCGCTACTGCGCCTGGAGCCCGTACTGCTGGTTCGGCCCCATCACCATGATGGGCAGGTGCCCGAAGCCCCGCTTCCCGTTGACCGAGAGCCGCACCGGCTGCTCGCGGTGCCCCGACGGGATCTGGTCGCCGTCGAGATTCCGCACGATCTCCGGGTGCGAAACGTCGTACACGTCCGTCTCCTCGAGGTACTCGCCGCGGTAGGCGCCGAGCCCCTTCTCGTCGTTGTAACCCGTGCCGTACCCCGTCCCCTTGTAGGCCCAGGCGGTGAACAGCGGCTCCGCCTCGACCTCCCAGCGCTGCTCGTCCTCGGTCGTCAGGACCAGCCGCGCATGGCTGAACGCGCGCGTTCCCTCGTGGAAGGTCAGGTCGTGTTCCATATCGACGATACGAAGCTCCGGCCGCCCCGCCTCCGCGGGCCACACCAGCGCACCGTCGAGCGACTGCCGCCGCCCCATGTGGTCCTCATGGAGCTGCACATAACCTCCGAACTCATCCACTCGGAACGCGAGCCAGATGAACAGCCGTCCCCCGGCCCCGCCTGCCGCCCCGCCCGTCACCGGTTCGAAGCCCCCTACTCCGGGACGCACGCCCCAGGAGTGGTCCCGCGCCCCGAACCAGTCCGCGGCCGCGAAGTCGCGACCGTCGATGCTCAGGGAGCCGCTCACCGTCCCGACCTGCGCGAAGCGGTACATGTCCGAGACGACACGCCCCTGCGCACGCGAGAAGCTGTGGTCCTCCAGCCGCGCCGGGAGGCTGCCCGTCCAAGTCAGGTCGCAGGCGAGCGGATGGTCGCCCTCCTCCAGCCGGAGTCGCAGCACCTTCAGCGGCTCGACCAGCGACACGCTGAGTCCGCCGACCCTCGTCTCCGCGAAGGCCGGCCGCAACTCTCGCGAGAAGCGGACGTTGTATTGCTTGCCCTCCGTCTGTGCGGCCACGAATCCGTCGAGGACGTTCATGTTCGGGTAGCGCCCCATGCTCACGAGCGCGCCCGCCGAGCCGTCTGGCGCAGCGGCCTCGAACCAGTAGCGGTCGTAGAACCGGTGGTCGCTCGTGCCCACGAACGCAAACGGGAGCGGGGCCTGGTGGAGGAGGGTGTCGTCGAGGTCGGTCAGCATGGGACGCTCCTGCTGGGCTTGCTGTCTGGGAATCTTCTACCAGAGCGGCCACGCTCTAGCCGATCGGCGGGAGCCCCTCGACGCGCCGCACTTCGTTCAGGGTCTCCAGCACGCGCTGCCGGAACGGGGCGTACTCCACCTCGAACTCCTCCACGAGCCGCGAGTTGTCCATCAGGAAGAGCCCCGACGCATCACGCCCGCCCTCGTCCTCATCGAAGGCGATCTCCGCCTCCGGCAGGAAGTCCCGCACGATCTCTGCGAGCTCGCCCATGCTCGTCGAGTTCCCGCCCGAGTTGTAGATCGGGTAGGCCGTCTCCTCGGCCAGCGTCACCCGCAGGAACACCTCGGCGATGTCCTCGACGTTAAGCGGCAGCGTCATCGTGTCCCGGTAGGGGAAGCTGACGGGCTCGCCCCGCGCCGGCAACACCTGGCACTGCACGTGGTTCATCGACCCGCGAACCTTGTCCGGCCCCGTGATGTTCGCGGGCCGGACGCCCGTGATCGCCATGTCGAAGGCGCGGTTGTACCACTCCGCCTGGTGCTCGTTGAAGATCTTCGAGACGGCGTAGATGCCGGTGCCGAGGCAGAGGTCGTCCTCGGTCACCGCGCGCTCGCCGTGCAATCGCTGCGGTCCATAGACCGCCAGCGAGCTCGCGTACACCACCCGCCGAATCCCGAGGATGCGGGCCGCCTCGAAGCAGTTGTCCATCCCGAGGATGTTCAGCCGCACCTGCGGGTGGGGGTCACTTTCGCCCGCCCCCAGCGCATAGGCGAGGTTCAGGACCCGGTCCGGCTTGCTCAGCGTGAGCGCTTCGACCACGTCGTCCATGAGCGTGATATCGCCGCGCGTGATCTGAACGCGGTCGCGCAACGGATCGAGCGCCGGCGCGTCCGGGGCGATGTCCATGCAGTGGACCTCGTGCCCATGCTCGACCAGCCGCCGCATCACCCGCGGCCCGATGAATCCGCTCCCTCCCAGCACTGCTACTCGCATCCCGCTAACCCTCCGCTGCCGCTGACGGCGGCAAACTACAGCTCTCTGCCGAGGAACGCGCCCGTGTGAATCGCATTGCGAATGCTGTTGCGACCCTGCGCGTCACCGACCTGGTGCACCTCGATGCCCTCGTCCTCGAGCTCGGTCGCGAGGTACCGGTTGGGCTCGTGGTGGGTCACCAGGATGACCGTGTTGGCAGGGATCGTCCGCACGCGGTCCGTGTGCAGAACCCCGATGTCGACCTCTCCCGGTCTGATCTCCTGGAGGTAGTGCCCCCCGATCAGGTCGAAGTCCCCGGACATCAGCCGTTCGCGCGCTGCCCCCACGGTCACCGGCGGGTAGGGCAGGTTCTCGCCCAGGTCCTTCAGGCGTGAGACCAGCGTCACGTGTACCCCTGCCTCCAGGAGCACGTCCGCGGCCGAGATCGCCTCGAACGAGCCCGTGTCGTCGAAGACGAGCGCGGGCCCCTCGATGTTGACGGGGTCGCCGTAGCCGAGAAGGTCTTGCGCGTTGTACACATGCGGCAGGTCGTGGCCGGTCAGGGTGACCGCCGGCGTCGCCACCTGGAACCCGTCCGCCCGGGGACTGGCCCCGGCCGCCAGCACCACGACGTCTGCGTCCGCTTCCATGACGGTCTCGATGTCCACCAGCGAGTTCAGGCGGACGTCGACCTGCAGGCGCTTCAGCTCCTCCCCCAGCCAGTGGGTGATGGCGCCGACGTCGCCCCGCTTGGGAGCGCTCGCCGCGATGTTCACCTGTCCGCCGAGCTTCTGTGTCGCCTCGTGCAGTTGCACGTGGTGCCCCCGGATGGCGGCCGTCCGCGCGGCCTCCATCCCCGCCGGGCCTCCCCCGACCACGAACACCCGCCTCGGCTCCTCGGCGGGGATCTCGGGCTCCTGCGTCACCGTCGCCTCCTGGCCAGCGGCAACGTTGACCACGCAGCTCAGCCCCTGCCCGCTCATGAGCCGCCCGACGCAGCCCATGTTCGTCCCGATGCACGGCCTGATGAGGTCCTCGTTGCCGTGCTGGGCCTTGTTCACCAGCTCCGGATCGGCGATCAGCGCCCGCACCATCGAGGCCATGTCCGCCTGCCCCGATTCCACCAGCGCGTGCGCGTGGTCCACCGTCAGGATGCGGCCGACCACGATCGTCGGCTTCGTGATCACGGGGCGGATGGTCTCGTTCGGGGCCATCTCCACGCCCAGCGGGTCGTCGGTCGGCGCGATCAGCTTGTGGAAGCGCCAATACGAGCCCATATGCAGCGAGACGTAGTCCACCAGCGGGTCGACGGCCTCCGCAATCTCGCGGTTCAGCTCCGCCGTGAGGCCACCGGGCACGTAGTCCTCGTTCGGGAGGCGCACCCCCACCGCGAAGTCGCTGTCGCCCACCTCGCCGCGGATCGCGTCGATTACTTCGAGCAGGATGCGCATGCGGTTCTCGGGCGAGCCGCCGTACTCGTCATCGCGCTGGTTGAGCGCCGGCGAGAGGAACTCGTGCAGCAGGTAGCCGCTCGACGCGTGAATGTCGACGCCATCGAGGCCCGCTTCGCAGATGCGCCGGGAAGCGTTGGCGAAGTGTTCCACGAGGTCGGCAATCTGCCCCTTGCTGATCGCGACGGGCACCACGGCGCCCCCCAGGAAGTTCGGGATCTCGCTCGCCGACCACGCTTCCGCTCCACCCACCATCTCCGCCTGCGAGGCGCCCGGGTGGTAGATTTGGTGGAACATCTTCATGCCGTGTTCGTGCACGGCGTCGGCCAGCTTCGACAGGTACGGCTTGCAATCGTCGGACCAGACGGGGAGCGCCCCCGGAGCGTTCGGATGGACGCTCGTCGCGGACACCGTCGACATCCCCACGCCCCCCTTCGCCCGCGCCACGTGGTAGGCGATGAAGTCGTCGCCGAAGAGCCCCGTGCCGTGCGGTGAGCGCACGATGCGGTTCTTGATGGTGACCCCGCCGACGTCGATCGGCTCGAACAGCTTGTCGTACATGTCGCCCTCCCTCGAAGCGTTACGTTGCAGTCAATGTGTAGCGGATCGGCAGGCTCTTGATGCCGCTCACGAACGTGGCCGTCGAGGTCGTGACCTCGCCCGCGATCTCGACTGACTCCAGCCGCGGCAGCAGGTGGCCGAACAGCGTCGCCATCTCCAACCGCGCCAGGTGGGCGCCGAGGCAGTAATGCACGCCGTACCCGAACGCGATCTGCCGCTCGGCGGCCTTCCGCGTGACATCGAACCGCAGCGGGTCTTCGAACGCTCGTGGGTCCAGGTTCGCGGCGGCGTAGGACAGCATCAGCCACTCGCCCTTGGCGATAGGCTCTCCCGCCACCTCGGTGTCCTCCTGCGCGGTGCGCATGAAGTGCCGCACGGGTGAGGCGATGCGGATCAGCTCCTCGACGGCGTTCGGAATGAGCTCGGGCCTGCTTCTGAGAAGCGCTAGCTGGTCCGGGTTCTCCGCGAGCAGCCGCATTCCCTCGGCTATCGACGCCGAGGTCGTGTCGTGCCCGGCGGTGGCCACGATCAGGTAGTACCCCATGGTCTCGAGGATCGGCATGGGGGCGCCGTCGATGAGCCCGTTCGCGATTTGCGTCGCCAGGTCGTCGGTCGGGTTCGCGCGGCGGTTCGCGCTCAGCGTGGCGAAGTACTCGAAGAAGTCCCGCAGCACCGCCATCACGTCCTCCGGGTCGCGGTCCTTGGGGACGAAGTCGGGGTCGCTGGCGCCGAACATCTCCTGGGTCAGCTGGAGCATTCGCGGGTAGTCCTCTTCCGGCAGCCCGAGAATCGCGAGGATGACCTCCAGCGGGAAGGGCAGCGCGACTTCCGTGTTGAAGTCGATTTCGCCCCCGCCTTGCTCCAGCGTCGCGAGCGCTTTGCGGCTCAGCTCGTCCAGCCGCGGCTGAAGCTGGCGCACGCTGCCCGGCTTGAACCAGTCGTTCGTGAGCATGCGGTACTTCCGGTGCTCCGGGTCGTCCATGTGGATGAGCGTCTTCGCCCGCGGTCCCCCCTGCGCCCGCATCGCGATGATTGCGTCGTGCGTCAGGATCGGTTCCGGGCCGTTCGTAAAGAGCTCGTGCTGCGCCTCGATCTCGAGGATCTCGTCCCTTCCGATGACTGCCCGGAAGGAGCCAAAGCCCTCCGCCTCGATCGGGTGGAACACTCCCCTGGCGTGAAGCGCGAGCGCCTCCTCGCGCCACGAGGTCATGTCTCCGAACCGCTTCGGGTTGCTGAACAGGTCAGTCGTCACGCGCCCTCCCGGAGTGGGCGCAGTCTACTGGCTGAGGCCCCCGGCCGGTGGCCCGGCAGGACGCCTCCGCGACCACATGGCTCCCACAAAGGACTAGGCTTACCGCCTACCCCGACCGAGTGTGACCCGAGGAGGTCCCGACATGCAGGCAATGGTGTTGCGGGGAACCACGCTGACCGTGGAGGAATGGCCCCAACCCACCCCCGGCTCCGGAGAGCTGCTCGTTCGCGTGCTGGCGGCCGGGATATGCGCCTCCGACGTTCACGCCGCCGCCCACCTCGAAGCCATCATCGAGGAAACGGGGCACACGTCCTGGTACGAGCTGGCCGACCTCGACAAGGGCATGGTGATGGGTCATGAGTTCGTCGCCGAGGTCGTCGAGGCCGGCCCCGACGTCTCCGGCTGGTCCCCCGGAGACCGCGTCGTGAAGGCTCCCGCCGGCGAGACCGACCGCCCCCTCCCGCCACGCATGGCGAGTGCCTACAGCTCCGAGCTGAACGGTGCCTTCGCCGACTACATGGTGCTCTGGGAGCCGACCCTCCTCCCCGTCCCCGACAACGTCAGCGTCGAGGTGGCGGCCACCACCGAGCCCTGCTCCGTCGCTCGCCACGCGACCCACGAGGCCGAAGCAGAAGCGGGTGATCGAGTCCTCATCATGGGCGCCGGCCCGATCGGGCTCATGGCTCTCATGTGGCTGAAGCACGACGGCGTGGAGCTCGTCGGCGTCAGCGATCCCGTGGCTCTCCGGCGCGATCTCGCGGCTTCACTCGGCGCCGACGTCGTCCTCGATCCCTCCGCCGACGGATTCGACGCCGACCTCGAAGCCGGGCTCGACGGGGGACCAGACGTCGTCATCGACTGCGTGGGGATCCCCGGCATCATTCGGCAGGCGATGGACGCCGTGAAGCCCCGGGGGAGAATCATCGTCGTCGGCGTCTGCATGGAGGAGGACCTCTTCATGCCCGTCGTCGGCATCAACAAGGCCCTCACCATCAAGTTCTCGGTGGCCTATACCCGTGAGGACTTTCAGGAGACGCTCGCCGCCTTCGGGAGCGGCTCCATCGACACCACCCCACTCGTCACCCGGACCGTCGACCTCGGGGAACTGCCTGAGGAGATTGCCCGCATTTCCGGAGGCGATCAGTTCAACTGCAAGGTGCTCGTGGACACCGGCGGTAGCGCCTGAGAGGAGAACGAAATGCCGCCTGAGCCGTTCACCGTTGCGATTCCGGACGACGCGCTAGAGGACCTCCAGGCCCGCCTGCGGGGTATCCGCTGGCCCGCCGACTTCAACAACGAGGACTGGCGCTACGGCGTGCCTAGGTCCTACCTGGAATCGTTCGTGGAATCGTGGAAGAAGTACGACTGGCGCGAGACCGAGGCCGAGATCAACAGCTTCGGCAACTACCGCGTCGACCTCGACGGCATCCCCATCCATTTCATGTACGAGCGTGGGAAAGGCCCGAACCCGCTTCCCATCATCCTCACCCACGGCTGGCCCTGGAGCTTCTGGGACTGGAAGGAGGCGACCCGCCGGCTTACCGACCCCGCCGCCTTCGGTGGGGACCCGGCCGACTCCTTCGACGTGGTCGCCCCCTCCCTCCCCGGCTTCGGCTTCTCCACGCCCCTAACCGTCGATGGCGTCCAGACCCAGTGGACCGCCGATCTCTGGGCGACGCTCATGTCCGATGTGCTCGGCTACGACCGCTTCGCCGCGGCGGGGGGCGACTTCGGCGCCGGCATCAGTGCCCAGCTCGGCCACAAGTACGGCGACCGCGTCGTCGGCATCCACGTCAGCATCGCCCCGATGCTGGGCGGGGCGGGAGGGTCCGGAACCGGCAACCTGGAGCCGGGCAGCCTTCTGGGCCTGCGCCGAACCCTGGACGGCCCCACATCGCGGCTCAGCCGCGACGACTTCGAACCGGACGAGCAGTGGTCCTGGGACATGATGGACGACCGCTGGACTACCGCCCTCGCCCACGTCGCCGTCCACACCACCGACCCCCAGACCTTCGCCTACGCCCTTCACGACTCACCCGTCGGGCTCGCCGCCTGGCTCATCGAGAAGCGCTACAACTGGAGCGACAACCGTGGCGGTCCCGACCAGGTGCCCTCGCGGAAGTTCCTGCTCGATCTCGTCAGCATCTACTGGTTCACCGAGAGCTACGTCACGTCGGCCCGCTGGTACTGGCACGTCTTCCGCACGCCCTGGGATCGTGCGCACGAGCGCACGCCAGCCATCGAGGTGCCGGTCGGCGTCCCCGGCTTCCCGCGCGAGATGGTGTTCGCCCCCCGCAAGATGGTCGAGGCGAACAACAACCTCACGCACTGGGGCAAGCAGGAGCGGGGCGGCCACTTCCCCGCCGCCGAGGAACCGGACCTCTTCGTGCAGGACCTGGTCGAGTTCTTCCGCCCCCTGCGCTGAGGGGCGGGCGTTAATCGACGACGACCGGCTCGACCGCTCCGAGCAGCCAGCGCGCAGTAGCCGTCATCTCCGCATCCTCGTGCGGCTGGCCGAAGACCTGCACCCCGACAGGCATGCCGGCCACGCTCATCAGCGGCATGCCGACGGCCGGGGCGAACAGCATCGAGCTCGGGAAGTTGAAGACCGGATCACCCGTCGGCCGTGGATGAAGCGGGACGCCCGGCTCGTCCCCGAGCCAGACGTGTGCCGGCCCCGGACACGAGAGCGTGATGATCGCGTCGGCTGACTCAGCCACAGCCGCGTGCGCCTCCTGGGCGACCTCCCGGGCGAACAGCAACGCCCGGTAGTCGTCCACCGTCATCGCTTCCGCCGCATCGAGCACCGCCTTCGCCCGTTCGCTGACCCCATCCGGGTGTTGGTCGACGAGGTTCCGCGTCAACCAGCGGTTCTCCCAGCCCGTGATCGCGTTGCACACATCGCGCGCATTGCCGATTGCCCCCTCCAGCGTCTCGACCAGGGGGTCCTCCCTCCGATGCAGGAGCTCGATGCCAAGCGCCCGCACCTGGTCGAGGACGGCTGAGAAACCCTCCTTGCTGGCGTCGTCCAGCTCGGCCCAGCCCTGCGTCTCCAGGACGATCAGCCGCTCCGGCTTGACCGGCTCCGGCGTCGTCGAAGGCCCCTCCAGCCCCTGCGCACCCCGGTCGCCTCCCGCGCGCCGCGCGATCTCGATCGCGACCTGCCACATGTCCTCGATGCACCCGGCGTGGACGCCGTGGGTGCTCATGCTGGTCACCTGCCGCTCCCCACGATTGATGCCGCCCTGTGTCGGCTTCAGGGCGACGTTCCCGCAGTAGCCCGCAGGCCGGATGATCGAGCCGCCCACCTGCGTGCCCAGCCCCGCTGGGAGCATGCGCGCCGCCACCGCCGCCGCCGTACCGGACGAGGAACCGCCGGGTGAGCGCCGTGCGTCGAACGGGTTCGTCGTCGGGCCGGGGTGAGAGCCGCCGAGCTCGGCCGTGACCGTCTTCCCGAGGATCACCGCGCCCGCTTGCCGCAACGCCCAGACGGCCGCGTTGTCCCGCCTCGGGAAGTTCCCGCGAAACGCCTCGCAGCCGTACTCGGTCGGCATGTCCTTCGTCTCGAGCAGGTCCTTGATGCCCACCGGCATGCCGTCGATGGGTGAGAGCGGCTCGCCCGCGGCCCAGCGCGCGCTGCTCGCGTCCGCGGCAGCCCGCGCCAGGTCCCGGTTCAGGTGGGCGAACGCCTGCACGACCGGCTCCCGCTCGGCGATAGTCGCGAGGCAGCGCTCAAGGAAGTCGCGCGGCGTGTCGTCCCCTGTCGAGAACCGGCGGGCGGCGTCGTGAAACGTCAGGGGCTCGTACGTTCGCGGGTCGTAGCCCGTCGTTGTGGCCTGCGTCATCGCGAAGCCTCCGGTGCCCGCACCCTAGCCCCGCCGCCCGGACGTGCCAAGCGCCTCCGGTTCCGGCAAGACACGCAACGAGCCTGCGGCGTATCTTCCCCCACTGGCCGATACCTCGGGGATGGAGTGACGCGTGGGCCGGCACGCTGACCTGTTGGCGCGACATCGGGGCGTGATGCCCTCCTGGATGACCCTCTATTACGACGACCCCATCGCGCTCGTCGACGGAGAGGGACGGCACGTCGTCGATGCCGAGGGCAACCGCTACCTGGACTTCTTCGGCGGCATCCTCACCACCATGACCGGCTACGGCGTCCCGAGGGTCATCGAGGCTATCCAGGATCAGGCGACCCGCATGCTCCACACGAGCACGCTCTACCTCATCGAGCCGCAAATCGAGCTGGCAGAGCGCATCGCCGAGCTCTCCGGTATCCCCGATGCGAAGGTCTTCTTCACCAACTCGGGCAGCGAAGCGAACGACGCCGCCCTCATGATGGCGACCCAGTTTCGTTCGTCCGACCAGATCCTCGCGCTGCGAAACAGCTATCACGGCAAGTCGCACTCGACCGTCGCCGTCACCGGCAACGCCTCCTGGTCGGCGACCGCGCTGAGCCCGTTCAACGTCACCTACGTCCACAGCGGCTACCGCCTGCGGTCACCCTTCGGCGGCCTCCCGGAGGGCGAGTTCGTGGAGGCCTGCGTCGACGACCTGCGGGACCTCCTCGCCGTCGCCACCGCCGGCGACGTCGCCGCCATGATTGCCGAGCCCATCCAGGGCGTCGGCGGCTTCGTTGTTCCCCCCGACGGCTACTTCCGCGCCCTCAAGCAGGTGCTGGACGACCACGGCATCCTCTTCATCGCCGACGAGGTGCAGACGGGCTGGGGTCGCACCGGCGATCACTTCTGGGGGCACCAGGCGCACGGCATCGTCCCCGACCTCCTCACCTTCGCGAAGGGACTCGGCAACGGCGTCGCCATCGCCGGTGTCGTCGGTCGCGCGGACGTCGTGGACTGCCTGCCGGCCAACTCGCTCTCCACGTTCGGAGGTAACCCGCTTGCGGCGACGGCTGCGCTGGCGAACCTGGAGGTGCTCTTCGAGCAGGACCTCCAGGAGAACGCGCGCGTGCAGGGTCGTGCCCTCCAGGACGGGCTTCAGCGCCTTGCCGAAGACGTGCCCGAGATCGCCGAGGTTCGGGGCAAGGGCCTGATGATCGGGGTCGAGTTCGCCGCTCGCGGCTCCCTCGATCCCCTTCCCCAGGTGGCCGATGGCGCCCTCCAGGCAGCCAGGGCAGAGGGTCTGCTGGTCGGAAAGGGCGGGCTGCACCGCAACGTGCTCCGCATCGCACCGCCCCTCTCGATCACCGCCGCCGAAGTCTCCGAAGGCCTGGGCATGCTCGATCGGGCGGTCCGCTCCGCGACGCACCCGGAGTAGCCCGCGCAACAGGCGCCCCTTGGCTGGGCTCAGGACCGACCGGCGTCGGCGCCCACGGTGTCACGGCGATGGTCCGCCACTCGGCGAGCGAGGTCCGGGAAGTCGGGGTGGATCTCGTAACGGTAGTCGTCCCAGTAGCCGTCGCGGCTCGGGTCAAAGTGGCGAGGGGGCGTCTTGCTGGCCAGTGCAAGTCGCTTCATGTCCCGCTCGACGGCCGCTTGCCGGGCGACGGCTTCCTTCGCGGGGACTGGAGGGAGCACGACGACGCTCATCGCCTGGTTAGCGCGCAAGGTCGGAGCGAACGGATGCTCCCAGACGCGGTGGCCGCCCGTGACGACGACCGGGAGAAGCGGGCGGCCGAGGCGCCGCGCGAGGTTGAACGCTCCCGGCTGGAACGCGAGCTCGATGCCGAGGATCGAACCCTGCGGGAACAGGAGAACGCTGTCCCCATCATCGATGGCGGCTTGCGCCTCGCGCAGCAGGGCGCGAGCCCTCTGCAGTGGGCGTTCGGGTCGGACCAGGAGGTGTCGCCCCCGCGCGAGCTGGGGACCGAGAACCGGGAAGGTGGCGAGCTCGTCCCGCGCCACTGCGGTGAGCGAGAGGGGAAGCCGCAGGAGGGCGAGGCTGTCGGCGAAGCCTTCGTGCAGCGAGGCGACCACGTACCGCTCGCCCGGCTCGATGTGTTCCAGACCGCTGATGTCGATGCGCAGGCCGACGAGGCGGGCGGCCAGCCTCGCCCACCGGCGCTCGGCCGTCCGGCATGTGGTCCTGCTGCGGATGCCCGCTGGACCCCGTTCCGGCAACGCCGCTGCCAGTCGAAGAAGGAGCCGTGCCGGGCCAAGAAGGATGAGAGCGGCGACCCACGCCCTGATCCACTCGCGGGTGGACTCGACGCGGAAGTAACCGCCTAGGAGCGTTCGCGGAGCCCCTGCGACAGGTGTCGTGGAGCGGCCAACCGCCTCAGCCGTCATCGGTGATGGGGGCCGGGGGCGCGAGCGCGCGACGCAGCGATTCCTCGTCGGGCACGACTCCCTGCGTCGAGACCTTCCCGTCGATCGTCACGACAGGCGGGTGCCAGCCCCCGCGCCGCAGCGCATCGAAGACATGGTTGAACCAGGGCTTGATGCGCACCTCGACATGTGGGAGGTCGGCAGCGACGCGCTCGACGAGCCGGACCGTGAGGTCGCACTCCTCGCAGATGGCGTGGGGCACGGTGATGAAGAGCTGCCGGCCGGTCATCGGGTAGACCGTCACAACGGTCGCGTCCTCCGAGGCTCCCGCTGAATCCCTCATGCCGTCGAGGGTACGGCAGGAAGCCGCCGCCTCGCACGTCCAGAGGTAAAGGCGCCCGCCGCCTCGCTAGCCGTCCGCCAGGAGGGCGCGCATCCGGTCCACCCCTTCGACGATCTCCTCGAGAGAGGCGGCGTAGCTGAAGCGCAGGTAGCCCTCGCCGAGGTGGCCGAAGCTCGTCCCCGCGATCACCGCGAGCCCCGCTTCCTCCAGCAGACGTTCCTGCAGCGTGCGTGCGTCGATGCCCGTTCCCGAGATGTTGGGGAAGGCGTAGAACGCACCGCCCGGGTCGACGCAGCTGACGCCCGGGACCCCATTCAGCTCTTCGACGATGACCTTCCGCCGCTCGTCGAACGCCGCAGTCATGACGTCGACCGCATCCTGCGGACCCTCGAGCGCCTCGACCGCCGCGTATTGGGTGGCCGCGTTGGGACAGCTGTAGCTGTTGATCGCGAGGCGTTCGGCGAACGGGAACAGGTCGGGCGGGAAGACGCCGTAACCTAGCCGCCAGCCAGTCATCGCGTACGTCTTGCTCCACCCGTCCAGGACAATGAGCCGGTCGCGAAGCTGCGGATAGTTGAGCCAGGACACGTGCGAGCGTCCCTCGTAGAGGATGCGCGAGTAGATCTCGTCGCTGAGAACGACCACGTCGGGCCACCGTTCGAGCCCCTCGACGAGGCGCTCGACCTGCTCCCGCGTGTACACGCCGCCCGTCGGGTTCGCCGGGCTGTTCAGGATGATCAGGCGCGTCCGTTCGTTGATCTGGCTGAGCACCTGGTCGGGGTCGAACGTGAAGCCGTCGGCTTCGTGCAGTTCGATCGGAACGGGCGTAGCCCCGGAGAAGCGAATCACCGACTCGTAGATGGGGAAGCCGGGGTTCGGATACAGAATCTCCGCGCCGGGCTCTCCCATCAGCAGGGCCGCGAAGAACATCACCGGCTTCGCCCCCGGTGTGATCAGCACCGTCTCCGGGTCGACTTCGGCCCCGTGGCGACGTTTCAGGTCTCGGGCCACGGCCTCGCGCAGTTCAGGGATGCCGGCGCCCGGCGTGTACCCGTGCTTGCCCTCCGCGAGCGCTCGCTTCCCCGCCTCGACGATGTTGTCGGGCGTGGCGAAGTCGGGCTGACCGATTCCGAGATTGATGATCGAGCGACCCTCGGCGGCGAGCCTGTTCGCCCGCGCCAGCACCTCGAACGCCGTTTCCGTGCCGAGACTCCGGGCGGCGGCAGTTGGAAGGACCATGGTCGACCTCCGAATCCTGCGATTCGCTTCGGCATCGAGGGTACCCCGCAGCCGGGCGCGACGGCAGTCATCGTTTCTTGACCTCGGACGTGGCCGTCCCCAGTGACCGGCCAGGCCTCTACGCCTTCCAATCCTCTCGCAGGATGGAGTAGAGGAGGTCGTCAACGCGATCACCGTGAACGACTCGGTTGCTGCGCAGGATGCCCTCACGCTTCATCCCCACCTTCTCGAGAACGCGGGTCGACGGGTCGTTGCCGATAGGCACGAAGGCATAGATGCGAGCCAGCCCAAGGTCCTCGAAACCGTGGGCGACCACGGTGCTTGCTGCTTCGGTCATCAGGCCACGCCCCCAGAGTGACCTGGCGATGGAATAGCCGAGCGTGGCGGAGCCGGGACTCTCCCTGCGGAGGTAGATGCTGCCAGAGCACCGCTCCTCATGGACGATTGCCCACATGGAGACTGCTTCGGGGTCGTACAGCATGGCCCTCGCGACGAACTCCTCGGCGTCGCGACGCGAGTACGGTTCGGGCAGCCCGAGGTAACGGTTCCACTCCGGGTCGGCCGCGAAGGCATAGACGTCTTCGATATCGCTTGGACGGAACCTTCTCAGTACGAGCCGCGTGGTTGTCAGCTCGGGGAGCTGGTTGCGATCGGTCGTCTCGTATTCTCCGGACGGGAGCGCGGTAGAGGGCAGCGTTCCACCAGGGCTATTCCACTCGCTTCTCAATATCGCGTAGCGAGCAATTTCGCGTTCCCCTCGCTCGATCTGGTCCCTCCGCTGGACACCTTCGCGAGTCATTCCGAGCCTCTCCATCAGACGGAGCGAGCGCCCGTTGCGGGCGTCCGCTTCCGCGAAGATTCGCGCAAGTCCGTACTCCCGGAATCCCCAGTCACACACAGCGGCCGCAGCCTCCGTCGCCAGGCCTCGTCCCCACATGTCCCTGGCAAGGTCGTAACCCAACTCGGCCGCCTTAGACTCTGAGTCGACCTCGAGGCTCACCAGGCCTATCACGCGACCCTCGGACTCCACCGCGAATACCGCCTCCTCGCTCCACGAGATCACGACGGATCGAGCAACCATATGTTCGGTGACTCCACGGTCGTAGGGCCGTGGGTAGAACGCTGCCCACTCGGGGTCACTGGCGTAGCGGAGAACATCGTCGATATCCGAGAGGCGAAACGGCCTGAGGAGAAGGCGTTCCGTCCTCAGTTCGGTGGGCTTGGTCACGCTCGGTGCTCCTGCTGGTGGCTGAGCCGCCGCTTCCACCGTACAGCCGGACCGGGTTAGTTGTGGTTGGCGCCTGTGCTCGCGTTGTCAGCCGAGCGTCCGGCGTGACGCAGCGAAGAGGCGTGATCGGGACCGTCCGGGCGGTTCAGGCGAGGGCGGCTTCGACTTGACGTTCCAGCTCGGCAACTGTCGACATGTGCCCGGCAAGGAGCTCGCAGTCGCCTTGAGCTGCCGCAGCGTGAGCCCTCCCCAGGCATAGTGCCTGCCTGCTCTTGAGGTCGGCGAGCTCCGAGTCGACATCGTGCAAGAACCAGGCGTAGTCCAGGGCTCGTCTCACGCCCAACGGCAACGCGAATCTTCGCAGGTGCTCCAGCCCCTGCTCTGCCAGCCTCCCATCTCTGAGGGTGGCAGCCACGGACTCAACCGCCTCGGGGCCGATAGCGACTCCGGAGGGAACCGTGGCTCTGGACTCCCGGTAGGCCTGAGCAAAGGACTGAATCGCCATCCCAGCAATCTCTTCCGGTGCTGGGCTCTTGACGCGAACGGGCGAGTGCCACCGGCGGTATGCACCCCTGCGGTAGTCGACCAGGTCGGCTCTCCAGGCGCGATCAAGCGCTTCAAGGGTGATCGGCACTGCCGGGTATCCGTCGGGATCGTGCACGACAACTTCGTCGCCTTCGAAGCCGAGCGCGAGGACGAAGTGATCGACCCCGTTCCCTCCCTGGCTGTCAGGCTGGTAAGGGAGCTCTCCCACGTCCAGCGGACCGAGCAACACCGGCCCTTCGTCGAGCTGTTGGGCCAGCGCTTCCGCAGGCATCGGGGCGCCGTCGGACTCCGCTTCCTCGGCCACCTTGAGTCCCAGTAGTCCGAACGCCCGAGACACGCCCACATCCGGCATGGATGCCCAGCCGCTTAAGAACAGCGTCTGAGACTCGGCCAGCCAGAAGGCTCCCAGCCCCACGCCAGACAGGACTTCGAGAAGGCGAGGCTCAATGGACTCGCCGACACTCTCCAGCAGCATCGCAGCGGAGTTGGCGTAGCAGTACGGACCGTTCCCGATGTAGCCCAACACGGACATCTCACAGTTGCCTGACTGCTTCGCGGAACGATCGTGATCCGACCGCCACGCGTTCACAACACTCTACCCAACGGGTGGCACCTCAGCGCGACCCTCGGACTCACATGAGCGCCGGAGGCCGCGTACTACACTGTCCGCGCCGGACCGTCGTTGCCGGAGAGGTGATCGGGGATGAGCTTGTCCACGCACCCCCAGTTCCTGCAGACGCATCAGCCCGATGAACGCTGCGCTGGCTGCTGGAAAGCGTTCCCTCGGCCGTGTCGATGCGGCGGGCAGATTCACGCGGAGCGCGGGGACGAGAGCGCGAGCGGAGACGTCTGGCTCAGGCGATGGTGCTCCGAGTGTGGCATCGATTGGGACGAACCGATTCGCGCCAAAACGTAGCCGGCGCCGTGGGGCTCCCGGACACCGCCGGCTAACCGGTCAGGCCTCCGGCTGGAAGTGGGGGTGAGCCACAGCCTCATCGGGCCAGAGGAATTCGAACCCCGCGGCCAGCGCGTATTGCCGGTCAAGGTCCTCGCGGTCGCCGATGTGCACGTACACGTCTGCCTCGAACTGCGCTTTCACGTCCGGCAGCATGTGCTTCGAGACGACGAAGTCGACCTCGATGTCGTGCGCGGCCCAGATGGCCCGTTGCCCACTCAGCGTGCGATCGGAACAGCTGCCGATCAGGAAGCCTTTCTCGCGTACCAGGCGGACCATGTCCATCGTCAGCACGCCGGGCGGATCACCGACTTCCAGCGTGCCGTCGATATCGAAGCTGATCAGAACCACCATGGACCACTCCTCGTCCTCGCCTCGACCGTGACTAGTCGGGGCTGGCGCTCCAGACGGTGAAGTTACCCCCGAGGGGCATCGGCCCGCCCGAGACCGCCACTTCCGGCTCGACGCCGGTGACCTGCCTCGGGCCGGCGCGGCCCTGCAGCTGCTGGATGCAGTCCGTGTGCATCCAGACCCGGCTGCGGCCGCTGCCGACATTTCCCCCGCTGGGGGAGACCGGGTTGGGGCCCTCGATGCTGATGTCCGTCTGGTAGAAGTCCAGCGCTTCCCCGAACTTGATCCCGCGATAGCCCAGGCCTTCCAGGTGGAACTGGTGGAAGAGCGAGAAGCCGTCGTACATGTTCTCGAAGGAGAGATCGTCGGCGGTGATGCCCGCGCCTTCGTAAATCTTGCGAGCAGTGCGCGCAGTCTCGGCCTCCACCTCATCGAGCGTAGGCGTCAGGCTGCGCGGCCGGGCGTTGCTGGACGCGTGATTGAGGATGTAGACCGGCTTCTGCTTCATGTCCCCCGCGCGCTCGGCCGTGGAGAAGAGGTAGGCGCCGGACATCATGATGGGAATGTCGTTGTCGAACAGGTTGGCGGGCTTCGCGATCCAGCGCGCCGCGAGATAGTCCTCTCGTCCGAGTTCCTCGGGCCGGTGCTGCGCCCAGTAGCCCTCGGGGAACATCAGCCCGTTGCGCCGCGAATTCTCCATGAACGGCGCCATCATCTCGTGCGTCTTGCCGTACTTCCGGCAGTACTCCGCGAACTGCAGGGCCGTGCCGTACGAGGCGGGACCGCCCCAGAGTCGCGTGATGGCGGCCGTGCCGGGCAGCGCATCCTCGACGTTGGCCCCACTCTGGTAGTAGCGCCCCTCGAAGTTGTGCCAGCTCTTGACGACCAGGCAGGTGTGGGTCAGACCGTCGCCCACGGCCTGCGCCGCCACATTGAGCGCGTTCGACATGCAGCCGGGGCCGTACATCGTGAACTGCACGTTGGTCAGCTCCGGCATGTTCGCCAGCAGCCACTCGGCGCTGAGCTTGGCGACGCCGTCCAGCGGGTCATCCGTCTGGTTGAAGCTCTCGATCACGTCCATGGGAAGCGGCTTGCCCTCCTCCCAGAACGCGCCCGTCGTCGTCACCGGCACGACCACCAGGCCATCGATCTGCTCCGGCGCAACGCCGGCGTCGGCGATCGCCTTCCGCAGCGCCTGAATCGTGATGGCGCCGACGCAGGTCTCGGGTCGGCCGTCCCAGCGTCGGGAGGTCGGCCCGTGGCCGACGCCGTAGGCAGCGACCTTGCCGCGGTGTTCCCAGATGCCAAGCCCTTCGTCGTTGCGGTACATCGCATCCGGTGCGGTTGGTGTCGTCATTGCGCGCACTCCTTGCCGTAGGGGCCGTCGGATAGGTCGGAATCAGTCGTCAATCACGCGCCACTCGGGCACGAGTTGACCGTTCGCGGTGGGCTCGAAGATCACCTCGACAGCCGCGCCCACGGGCACGTCGTCCACAGGGACCCCCGGGAGGTGCGAGAACATCTGGATGCCTGGATCGTCGTCCAGCATGATCACAGCAAGGTTGAAGGGCTGATCCTCCTGGAGCAGCCGCACGGGGCAGTCATGCACCACGCCGTAGTTGTAAATCGTGCCGCGCCCGCTCATGGGCTTCCACTCGAATGAGTCGCCGGCGCCGCAATCGCGACAGGTTTCTGCCGGCGGATGCTGCAACCGGTTGCACTCGAGGCAGTTCTGGATCACGAGGCGTTCTTCATTCGCGGCGTCCCAGAACGGTTGGCTGAAGTCGTCCGGTACAACGCCTTGCTTGCTCATCGGTTCCCCCTGCTGCGGGCAGCGCTCCTCGACTGCCCACGGCGTTGGTGCAGAATAAGGGGCCAGAGCATTGTCCGTCGAAGCCGAGAACGAGAACGTCCGCTACGAGCCCGAGGAGCGTCCTCCGGGGCTCGTCACTGTTGGGTCGGGGTTGCAGGCCGCGATGGTCATCGTCGCGCCCGTCGTCCTGACCGTCGTCATTGTGGCCCGCATCGCGGAACAACCTGATTCCTACATCACCTGGGGGGTCTTCGCGGCCCTCGTCGTCAGCGGAGTTACGACCGTCCTGCAGGCCGTTCGCGTCGGTCGCGTGGGGGCGGGGCACGTGCTCATCATGGGCACGTCGGGCGCCTTCATCGCCGTGTGCGTAGCGGCGATGGTCGAGGGAGGCCCCGCCCTGATGGCGACCCTCATCGTCATCTCGGCGCTGTTTCAGTTCGCGCTGGCGGCGCGGCTCTCGCTGTTACGCCGCATCTTTACGCCCGTCGTCTCGGGAACCGTGATCATGCTGATCGCGGCCACGGTCATGCCGATCGTGTTCGACACCATGACTACCGCACCCGAGGACACATCCGGGGCCGCCGCTCCGCTGGCCGCCGCGGCCACGATCGTGACGGTCGCGGTCCTGGTCCTCAGGGCCCCGCCCGCCTGGCGCCTCTGGTCGCCGATTATCGGCATCGCCGTTGGATGTGCGGTTGGGGCGCCCTTCGGCCTCTACGAGGTCCAGCAGGTAGCCGATGCAGCCTGGGTCGGCGTCCCCGCCAGTTCCTGGCCCGGCATCGACGTCACCCCGGGCACCGAGTTCTGGGCCCTCCTGCCGGCCTTTGTGGTCGTGACCATCGTGGGCGCAGTTGAGACCATCGGCGATGGCATCGCCATCCAGCGGGTCTCGCGCCGGAGAGCGCAGGCCACGGACTTCCGCGTCGTCCAGGGAGCCCTCAATGCCGACGGTGTGGGGAACTTCCTTTCAGGGCTCCTCGGCACGCTACCGAACACCACCTACTCCTCCAGCATCTCGATCGCCGAGGTAACCGGCGTCGCTGCCCGGCGCGTGGGCGTCGTCATCGGCGTCGCGTTCGTGGTCGTGGCCTTCTTTCCGAAGATCGCGGCGCTCCTCATTGCGATTCCCGGCTCCGTGGCCGGCGCCTACATCACGGTCCTGATAGGGCTCCTCTTCGTGCAGGGGATGCAGCTCATCATCCGTGATGGTGTCGACCACCGGAAAGCGCTCGTGGTGGGCGCGGCCTTCTGGATCGGAACGGGCTTTCAGAACCAGTGGATATTCCCCGACCTGATCGAGGGGGGATTCCTCGAGGTGTTGCTCGGCAATGGCATGACCGCAGGCACGCTCGTCGCGGTCATCCTGGTCGGGTTCCTGGAGCTGACGGGCTCCCGTCGAAGCCGTCTCAACCTGGCCCTCGACACCAAGGCCGTGACGGCCCTCGAAGAGTTCCTGCGCGCCTTCGCGGCGAAGGCCCGGTGGGACTCCGCCTCCACGGAACGTTTGACCTCGGCGGGGGAGGAGACGCTATCCGTCCTCCTGCAGGAACAGACCAACACGCCCGACGACGCCTCGCGACGGCTGGCCCTGACCGCGCGGATGGATGGCAGGACGGCGGAGATGGAATTCGTGACGGTTCTGGAGGGAGAGAACATGGAAGACCGCCTCTCCTACCTCACCGAGCTGCCCCCGGTCCCCGACGAGCATGAAGTGTCGTTCCGGCTGCTCTGGCACTACGCCTCCGAAGTCCGTCACCAGAAATACCACGGTGTCGACATCGTGACCGTGACCGTTGAGGGTCATCGCTAGCTTCGGCAGCGGGCAGGGAACGCTAGTCGATCAGGTCGTACCGACGCTTCAGCTCCAGGATGCGCTCGACCGACTCGTAGATTCGGTCTTCCGAAATCTCTCCCGCGGCCACGGCATCGAGAACGGCTTGCTTCACCCGGTAGACCTCGGTTCGGTCATCGGACAGCTGGTTCGCGATGAGGATCACGTCCACCCCGGCTTTGATCGCCTCGACAGCCGCCCGCTCGAGGCTGTATTGCTCGACGATCGCCCCCATCTGCATGTCGTCGGAGAGGATCACACCCTCGAAGCCCAGCTCCTCGCGCAGCAGGCCCGTCACAATCGCGGTCGACAGGGTGGCTGGGCGGCCGCTCGGGTCGAGGTCCCGGTTCACGATGTGCGCGGTCATGACCGCATCCTCGTACCCGTCCTCGATTAGCCGTCGATAGGGCGCCAGCTCGTCGTCGCGCACGAAGCTGCTGGTAACGTCGGTGACCCCGAGGTGGGTGTCGCCCACGGCGCTGCCGTGGCCAGGGAAGTGCTTGAGCACGGAGATGACGCCTGCGGCGCCGTGCG
The DNA here is from genome assembly GCA_026702615.1 of Chloroflexota bacterium. Lineage (GTDB taxonomy): Bacteria > Chloroflexota > Dehalococcoidia > Tepidiformales > Tepidiformaceae > UBA2991. The sequence goes on from JAPPBY010000031.1 coordinate 120,266, forward strand.
CCTCTGCGAATGCCTCCGCGTGCGCCGCCACCACCTCCGGGTCGGCGCTGAAGGAGCGCTCCAGGGCGCCGATCGCCGGGCTCTCCGGAAACACGTTGACATCCACCACCGGGGCCAGATTCCAGTTGATGCCGAGCTCGTGCAGCTCTGCCGCCGAGGCCGACGCGGCAGCCCCTGTTGCCGCCGCCGGGCCCGCGCCGAGCGCCTGGTGGCTGGGCAGATCGATGCTGAACCCATAGGCGGGCTTGAGCCGGTTGATCAGCCCGCCCTCGACATCGATCGCGATGAAATAGGGGATGGTGGCCTGCGCCTGCAACTCCGCGATGAGCGCCCGTAGCTGTTCCGGTGAGGTGATGTTGCGCGGCTTCGCGCCGCCCGAAGGGAGGTCGTAGTCGAACAGGATCACGCCGCCGGGCGCGATGTCCTCCAGGAGGCCAGCCGTTTCCTCGTCCAGCCGCTCGCCCGGGAACCCGATCAGCAGCATCTGGCCGACCGCATCCTCCAGCGACAGCGAGAGGGCGTCGTCGTCGGAGCCGCAAGCGCCCAGGGTCGCCAGAAGAGCCGCGAGGATGACGCCGAACAACCAGCGGGTCACAGGAGCAAGCACCGTCAATTCTCGAGTGTGTTCGCCAGGGGGAGGCGGATGACAACCGTAACACCCTGTCCCGGCCCGGCGCTCTCCACGCTGACGGTACCCCCGTGCGCCTCGTCGATGGCTCGCGTGATCGCCAGCCCCGGACCCGACGCCGCGGTGGAGCGCCTGGACGGCGAAGCAGCGGGTTGCGTCGGCGCAGCGCTAGTGCGCCCAACGATCCTTGACCCTCTTTCAGTGGACCCGTATTCTCCCATCCGACCTCAGATATCTTTCATTTCCTCCCAGGGAATTGAGAGGATATCCCAGATTTAAGGCATTCAAACTTGTCAATCATTTCGGTGGTAGGCGTCAGTCATCACACCTGTCCCATTGACGTGCGCGAGCGATTCGCCTTCACAGAGGGGAATCCATGCGCTCAGTTCGATGAGCGGACCAGCGAGGCCGTCTGGCTTAGCACCTGCAACCGGACGGAGCTCTACTCGGTCGCGGAGGAACCCGGCTCCGCCGAAGCCGCTTTCGCAGAAACGCTTGGCGTGCCTGCGCAGGTCGCCGATCGCTACAGCTTCACGCTGGAGGACGAGGCGGCAGCCCACCACCTGTTCCGTGTCGCCAGCGGGCTCGACTCCGCGGTGGTAGGCGAGCACGAGATTCTCGGGCAAGTGCGACGGTCCCTCGTCGACGCACAGGAACAGGGGTCGGTGGGGCCAACGCTGACGCGATTGTTCCAGGGCGCGCTTGCGGCGGGGAAGCGCGTGCGCACGGATACCCGGCTTGGCGGCTCACCCGTGTCGGTGGGTGGGGCCGCGGCGGCCATCCTTCGGGAAGGATTGGGCGGGGACAGCCTTGAGGATGCGTCCGTCCTCATTGTCGGGGCCGGCGAGATGGCCCGCGGCGTGGCCCGCTCCGTCAGCGGGATGCAAACAGGCGTGTTGGCTATCGCGAACCGCACCAGGGACCGTGCTCGCGAGCTGGCCTCCGAAATCGGCGCGGACGTGGTCGCGTGGCCTATGGCGACGGAGAGGCTGGCCCGCTTCGACGCGATCGTCAGCTGCACGAGCGCACCCGGGTTCCTCATGACGAGGGAGATGATGCGGGATGCAGTGCGCCACCTGCCGCCCGGAAAGTCGATGCACCTTGTGGACCTGGCCGTACCACGGGACATCGATCCCACCGTCGCTTCGATTCCTGAAATCGCGCTCAGCAACATCGATGACGCGCGCACGGTCGTGGACGACTCGCTCAGCAGGCGGGCGGAGCACGTCGAGCCCGCCGAGCGAATCATCGAAGAGCAGCTTGCGGGCTTCAGGGAGTGGCTCACCGCGCGCAACGTCTCCGACACCATCCGCCTCCTGAAGGAGCGCGCGGACCTGATCCGGCTGGGCGAACTCGAGTGGGCCATGCCCAAGCTGGCCGGACTCTCGCAGAACGAACGGGCTGTCGTCGAGCAGTTCTCGGCCAGGCTCGTGAACAAGCTGCTCCACACCCCAACCGTGCGCCTCCGGGAGACTGCCAGACGCGGGGATCCGGATTGCCTGAACGAGCACGTCCTGCAGGTCTTCGACCTGGAGGACGGCGAAGAGGACGAAGGGGCAGGCGACGACCTCTCCCATGCACAACGAGGGGCGCGCTCATGACATCCCAACAGCAAGGACAGAGTCAGATGGAAGGCAATGCCCCGACAGCAGGCGAGACCCTGGTCCAGTTCTTGTTCCTCAAAGTCGACTCCGCCTGGCGGCACCTGAACGCCGACGAGCGAGCCGAGCAGAAGCAGGAATTCCTCCATGCTCTCCAGCAGACCGAAACGGTAGTGCCCACGCACACGTTCAGCACGCTGGGCGTTCGAGCCGACACCGACTTCATGTTGTGGCGCACGTCCTCCGACCTGGAGTGTCTGGAGGACACCCTGAGCTCGATGCTCGCGACGCGGCTCGGGAAGTACCTCGAGGTCAGCTATTCCTTCTTCGGGCTGCTGAGGCGTTCGACCTACGGCCAGGCCCGCACGGAGCAGGACCACGCCGAGGCATCGCAGGAGGAGGGCCGCTACTTCGTCCTCTACCCGTTCACCAAGACCATCGAGTGGTACCTCATGTCGCGCGAAGAGCGCGGCAAGATGATGGGCCAGCACATCAGCGTGGGCCGGCAGTACCCGGACATCAGCCAGATCCTGCTCTATTCGACCGGCCTCGGCGACCAGGAGTTCATCGTCGGGTACGAGACCGACTCGCTCACCGAGTTCCAGAATCTCGTCGTGGAGCTGCGGTCGACCGAGGCCCGGCGCTACACCCTGCAGGACACGCCGATCTTCACCTGCGTGAACCGGAGCGCCGCGCGCATCCTGGACATGCTGGGGTAGCCGCGAGGATGGTGGGTGTGCAGGCGACACAGGAGCCGCCACTGGTAAGAGCCGCCCGCAAGGAGCGGGTCGAGCGCACGCCTGTGTGGTTTATGCGCCAGGCCGGGCGCGTGCTGCCGGAGTACCGGCAGATTCGGACCAGCCACAGTCTCCTCGACATCTGCCGGCAGGCCGACCTCGCCGCGACCGTCACCCTGCAGCCGGTCGAACGGTTCGACGTGGACGCGGCCATCATCTTCGCCGACATCATCACGCCGCTCCTGGGGGTGGGGCTGAAGGTGGACATCGTCGAGAAGGTCGGGCCAGTGCTGGATGAGCCGATCCGCTCCCGCGCCGACCTCGCACGACTCCGCTGCCTCGAACCCGAACAGGACTTGCCCGCCATGCTGGAGGCGCTGCGGCTGGTGAGGAATGCACTTCCCGACGAGAAGGCGCTCATCGGCTTCGCCGGCGCCCCCTTCACCCTCGCGACCTATCTCATCGAGGGTGGCCCTTCGAAAAACTACACGACGACCAAGTCCCTGATGTACTCGCAACCCGACTTCTGGCACGAGCTGATGACCAGGCTGAGCGACATGATCGCCGCCTACCTGCTGGCCCAGGCGAGCGCCGGAGCGCAGGTATTGCAGCTGTTCGACAGCTGGGTGGGCTGGCTGAGCCAGCGCGACTACTGCGAATACGTCTTTCCCTACACGGCGCGAATCATCAAGGCCGCGCAGACGAGCGGCGTACCGGTCATCCACTTCGCGACAGGAGCGGGGGCGCTCAACGGCGCAATCATGCAGGCCGCCCCCGACGTCGTCGGCCTCGACTGGAGGGTTCCGCTCGATGAATCATGGGCGGCCCTCGGCGATGTTGCCGTGCAGGGCAACCTCGACCCGGCTGTGCTGCTGGCGCCTGCTGACGTCGTCCGCGACCAGACCCGCGACGTGATGCGACGCGCCGCCGGGCGTCCGGGTCACATCTTCAACCTCGGACACGGGTTCCTGCCCCAGACCCCCCTCGACAGCATCTTCCAGGTCATCGAGTGCGTGAGGGAGTGGAACGGCTCCGTTGGCTCCTGACACGCTCGACACCGGCGCCGCTCCCCTCTCTGCCGTCATAGTCGGCGGAGGTATCACGGGACTCTCCATCGCGTGGTACCTCGAGAAGGTCGCCCGAGAGCAGGGGTTCGACGTCTCGATCGTCCTGGTGGAACGGGAACCGTCCCTCGGCGGGAAGATTCGCACGCATACCGAGGACGGGTTCGTGATCGAGGCTGGGCCGGACGGATTCCTGCTGCGGAAGCCCTGGGCCATTGACCTTGCGGAAGACCTCGGGCTTGCGGAAGACATCTTCTACACGCAGGCAGGCGGGGCCTCGCTCCTCCGCAATGGCAAGCTGCACCCCATCCCGCGAAGCATGATGGGGCCCGCTCCCGCAAGCCCGAGGGATGTCTGGAGGGCTTCGTTCCTGTCGTGGCCAGGCAGGCTGCGCGCCAACCTCGAGCCACTCGTACCGAAGCGTGAGAACGGCGCCCCGGAGTCGCTGGGGGGGCTGCTCAGCAGGCGCCTCGGCGCGGAGTTGACCGACACGCTCCTGGAGCCGCTCACCGCCGGCATCTACGGCGGCGATGTCTACGGCATGAACGCCGAGGTGCTCTTCCCCACGCTCAGGCAGTGGGAGCAACAGTACGGGAGCCTCACCCGAGGCATTCGAGAGACGCAGAAGGCGGCGCGTATCCGTCCGCAGCCCCCGGCTGCATTCTTCTCGCTGCGAGGTGGCGCCCAGCGACTCGTCGAGGCCATCGCCGACCGCCTGGAACGGACGGAGATCGTCCGGGGCCGGATCGCCAACGCAGTGGAACGCCGGCAGGGGGATCCGCAATCGACCTATCTCGTCAGGCTCGACGACGGCCGAGCCTTCGACTCCGGAATGGTCGCCCTCGCGACCCCTGCCAGGGATGCCGGAGGGCTCGTGGGGTCGTTCGCGCCAGGCCTGGCCCGCTCGCTCCAGGAGATGCAGACGACCGCCACCGGCAGCGTCTATCTGGCCTTCCCCCGGGAGCAGGTTGCCCACCCCCTCGACTCGTCGGGCTTCCTGATGCCGCGGTCGGAGACGGGGTTGGTCACCGGATGCACCTGGATGTCGTCCAAGTGGCCGGGGCGCAGCCCCGAGGGGCATGTGCTCCTGCGAGCGTTCACCGGCTGGGCGCGCGACGCCTCGTTCCTCGAGTACAGCGACACGGAGCTGGTTGAGGTTGCGACGGAGACGCTGCGGCCCATCCTCGGAATTCGCGGCGCCCCGGACCGTAGCTGGGTCAATCGCTGGGAGGAGGGGCTGCCCCAGTACCGGGTGGATCACCCCAACTGGCTGGAGGAGGTCGATCGCGAGCTTGTGGACCAACCGGGCCTCTTCCTGAGCGGCGCCTCGTATCGGGGAATCGGGGTTCCCGACTGCGTGCGGCAAGGGCGCGAGACCGCCGAGCGTATGGCGGCATTCGTCACCCAGCGGTCTCCTAGCCAACCAGTCACGGCCCACGGGGCGTAACCCAGATGCACGGAGGCTGCTCGTGTCGAAGCTGAAGGGTGTCCTTTTGATGGCGTATGGAACGCCGCGCAATCTCGACGAGGTCGAGCCCTACTACCGGGACATTCTCCGGGGCCGCGAGCCGCGGCCTGAGGCGGTGGCCGAGCTCACGGAGCGCTACCGACGCGTCGGCGGGAAGACGCCTCTCCTGGAGATCACTCGTAAGACGGCCGACCTGCTGGGGGAGCGACTCAACCGGGGCGGTGACTCATGGCGCAACTACGTGGGCATGAAGCACTGGCACCCCTACATTGCCGGGACCGTCGAGCAGATCGTGGCGGCTGGCGTGGAGGAGCTTGTCGCCATCGTGCTGGCTCCCCACTACTCACGGGGGAGCATCGCCGAGTACCAGGGGATGGTCGTGTCCAGCCTGGAAGGGGCGGCGACCCCACGGGCTACGCGGTTCATCGAGAGCTGGCACGCAAACCCGCTGTTCACCCAGTTGATCGCACGGAGAATCCAGGAGGGCCTGGCCCTGTTCGACGCCAACCCGGCCGATGTGGAGGTGTTGTTCACCGCGCACAGCCTGCCGGCGCGAATCCTCGAGTCTGGCGACCCGTATCCCGATGAGCTGCACCGGAGCGCCGAGGCGGTGGCCGATGCAGCTGGCGTTGCGTCGTGGCGCTTCTCCTACCAGAGCGCGGGCAAGACGGGCATGGCCTGGCTTGGACCCGACATCCTCGACAGCATCGAGGCGATCGCCGACGAGGGTGGCCGGAACATCCTCGTGGCGCCGTTCGGCTTCGTCTGTGACCACCTGGAGATCCTCTTCGACGTGGACATCGAGGCGAAGGACAAAGCCGCGACACTCGGCGTCAACCTCCGGCGCATCGAGATGCCGAACGACTCTCCCGAATTCATCGAGGTTCTCCACGACCTTGTGGCGACGGGCGAGGGAGCGCGGGCGGTCGACCTCTAGGCTTTGTGTCAGGGGCGATGCGCGAAGGGGGCGGGCCCGCTTCGATTGCAGCTCCCTCGATGCCGATTCGCGGCACCCACTACAGGAAGCGGGGGAAGTACCAGTTGCGCTTCCCGAGGAGCTGCATCGTTGCCGGCACTAGCACCGAGCGAACGATAGTGGCGTCGATGAAGATCGCGAAGGCGAGTCCAAAGCCCATCTGCCTTCTGAGGGATGAACGTCTCGACCGTGGAGTAGTGACCCTAGCCCGGTCCACCTCGTCGCGCAGTTCGAATCCCCCTCGGCGGGCCGGACTGGACAAAATCAAGAACTCCCGCACGCTCGCTCGTCACACCCCCCG
>JAPPBY010000012.1 GCA_026702615.1 Chloroflexota bacterium
CGGAGAGGAGGGAGGCGATACGGGCCGAGTCGATGCCGTAGCGCTCGGCGAAGAACTGCTGGGCTTCCAGGGAGGGGTCGGACATGGCGGTCATGGTAGCGCGTGGCGGGCGGATAAGGCGATCACGATGCGCGCCGGCGATTTCGGTAGTCTCCGGAGTGATGGAAGCGCTGCAGACTTTCCTTGAGCCGGGGCGGCGGGCGCTCGCCGCAGACGGAACGCTCCTTCCGAGGGACGAACAGCACGACGGTTCGCCCGGGCCGGCGTTGCTGGTCGTGGACCTCGAGATGAGCGGGCCGAGCCCGCGCGAGCACGAGGTGATCGATGTGGGCGGCGTGCTGGCGACCGTGGGCGCGGGCTTCCCGGAGCAGGAGTCGTGGGGCGCGCGAGTGCGTCCGCTGCACATCGGGACGGCGAATCTGGGGGCGCTCAAGGTGGCGGGGTACTCGGCGCGAAAGTGGCGGGATGCCGTCCCGCTCGAGGAGGCGTTCGGGCGGCTGGCAGAGCTGGGCGGCGGAGCGACGATCGCAGGGTGGGGCATCGGCGGCGACATGGCGTTCCTCGCAGAAAGCGCACGCCGGACGGACACGCCGTGGCCTTTCGCGGACGTGGCGATCGACGTGCAGCTGATCGCGCGGAGGCTGCTCGGCAGGGACGAGGTGGACCGCTTCAACCTGGGTCACGTGGCCGACCGGCTGGGGATCGGGCGGCTCGGGGAACACACCGCTCTGGCGGACGCCTACGCGACCTACGACGTGCTGGTGAAGCTGGCGGAGCGAGCGGGCCTGGGCGGCAGTCCTTGACAATGGCAATCCTGACCCTAACGATCGGGGCGACGTTCTCGGGGCGAGGTGAAAATCCTCACCGGCGGTGAAAGCCCGCGACTCCGCTTCGGTGGATTGATCCGGTGGAATTCCGGGGCCGACGGTCAAAGTCCGGATGGGAGAGAACGGCCGAGCGGCCGCCGCTGGCGGCAAGCCGCTGGTATCGCCTTTCCCGTCATCCCGGGCGCGTTGAGTCGCACGAGCGCGAGGCGGGATGTTCACCGGCATCATCGAAGAGCTTGGCACCGTCCTCGAAAGCGGGGAGGGCCGCCTGCTGATCCGCGCGCCCATGGTCGTGAGCGATTCCGCGCTGGGGGACTCCATCGCCATCAATGGCGTCGATCTGACGGTGGCGGAGATGGCGGACGACACATTCTTCGCGAACCTGATGCCCGAAACGTACCGGCGTTCGGCGCTGGGCGACCTCCACGCGGGCGACCGCGTGAACCTCGAACGGAGTGTGCGGCCCAACGACCGGCTGAGCGGCCATATCGTGCGCGGCGTGACCGAGGGAGTCGGGGAGATCGCCAGCATCACGCCCGAAGGGGAAGCGCTCCTCGTGCAGGTCACCGCGCCTCCGGAGCTGCTGCGCTACACCGTCGTGAAGGGGCCGGTCTGCATCGACGGGGTAAGCCTCACGATCATCGCGAAGGACGAGACGTCGCTGATGGTATCGCTGGTGCAGTACACACAGGAGCACACGAACCTCGTCAGCCGGGGAGTTGGGGCGAAGGTGAACCTCGAGACCGACATCCTGGCGCGGTACGTCGAGCAGTTCGTGGCGGAGCGCGAGGCGGCGGGGGAACCCGCATGACCGAAGTGAGGGATCCCGTGTCCGTCAGCGTGGAAGAGGCGATGGAGGAGTACCGCCAGGGCAAGTTCGTCATCATCGCGGACGACGAGGACCGCGAGAACGAGGGAGACCTGACGATTCCGGCCGAGTGCGTGACGCCGGAGACGATCAACTTCATGGCGCGGTATGCGCGGGGGCTGATCTGCATCGCCCTCTCGGCGGAGCGGGTGGACGAGCTGCGACTGCCGATGATGGTGGAGGAGCGCACGAACGACTCGCCCTTCGGGACGCCGTTCACGGTGTCGGTGGAGGCGCGCACGGGGGTCTCGACGGGAATCAGCGCGGCAGACCGGGCACGGACGGTGCAGGTGCTGCTCGACCCGGAGACGGGCCCCGACGACCTCGTGCGGCCGGGGCACATGTTCCCGCTGCGGGCGCACGAAGGCGGCGTGCTCGTGCGGGCGGGACAGACCGAAGCGAGCGTCGACCTCTGCCGTCTGGCGGGGATGCGTCCGGCGGCGGTGATCTGCGAGATCATGAAGGGGGACGGGGAGATGGCGCGGATGCCGGAGCTGCAGCGCTTCGCCCGCCGCCACGGCCTGAAGATCCTGACGACGAACGAGATCATCAAGTACCGCCTGAAGAACGAGCGGCTGGTGCAGCGCGTGGCGGAGACGCACCTGCCGACGCCGATGGGGGAGATGGCGATCGTCGCCTACCAGGCGAAGTACGCGAGCGAGGAAGAAGTGGCGGTGGTGAAGGGCAGCATCGACCCGGATGAGCCGGTGCTCGTGCGCGTCCACGACCAGTGCTTCACGGGCGACGTGCTGCACTCGATGCGCTGCGACTGCGGCGAGCAGAAGGACCTGGCGCTGAAGCTGATCGGCGAGCAGGGGGGCGTCTTCCTGTACCTGCGGCAGGAGGGGCGGGGCATCGGGCTGCACAACAAGCTGCGCGCCTACCGGCTACAAGACGACGGCCTCGACACGGTCGAGGCGAACCTGGCGCTGGGCTTCCCCGCGGACGGGCGGGACTACGGCATCGCGATGCAGATCCTGCTCGACCTCGGGGTGCGCAAGCTGCGCCTGCTCACGAACAACCCGGACAAACTGGCGGGGCTCGAGGGGTACGGGCTGGAGGTGGTGGAGCGCGTGCCGCTGGAGGTACCGCCCAACCGGTTCAACTTCGACTACCTGGAGACGAAGCGGCGGCGTATGGGCCACCTCCTCGACCAACTCGACAATGTGCCGGAGGACGAGGCGTGAACGAGCTCGCCGCGGACAGCAACGGGGAGGGGCTGCGCGTCTGCATCGTGGTGGCGCAGTGGAACGCGTCCGTGACGTACAAGCTGCTGGACGGGGCGAAGGCGGGGCTGGGAGAACGGGGGGTGCGTCCGGACGACATCACGGTGGCGTGGGTGCCTGGCTCGTTCGAGGTGCCGCCGGCGACTCGGTGGGCAGCGGAGTCGGGGAACTACGACGCGGTGATTGCTATCGGGACGGTGATCCGGGGGGAGACGGACCACTACGAGCACATTGCGGGGCAGGCGGCCGCGGGCATCATGGAGACCTCGCAGGAGACGGGCGTGCCGGTCGCCTTTGGCGTGCTGACGTGTGACACGGCGGAACAGGCGCTCGACCGGGCGGGCGGGAAGCACGGAAACAAGGGCGAGGAAGCGGCGGAGGCGGCGATCCAGATGGCGCGGCTGCGGGAGCGACTCGCCTAGCGCGGCTGGAGATAGAGTTCAGCGGCCCAGCCGTTGACCTCGGGGGCTGCGATCAACCACCAGGTCAGGTTGCCCTGCTCGACGGGCCCCTCCAGCACGGTCACGATCGTGCCGTCGGCGATGCAGTCGAGTATTTGACCCTCGATGTCGGCCTCGGCGCGGACGTTGAGGCAACTGTCGGTTCCGGCGACGACGGCGCCATCGCCGGGGCTGAAGCGGGCGGCGGGCCCCGCGACGGTCGGAGGGGGTGTGGGGGTGGGCTCCGGGGTCGAGGGGACCGCGGTGGCGGTCGGGACCGGCGTAGCGGGGGCGGGAGTCGGGGTGGCCTCGACCGTGGCCACGGGAACGGCGGGCTGTTCGCCGCCCCCATCGCCGCTGAAGCGGTCGATGCCCCAGACGATCCCATACGCGATGGCGGCGGCGATGACGAACCCGAGGGGGACGTACCAGAAGCGGGCGATGCCACCGGACTGGCGGGCGCCGCGAGCGCCGCGGCCGTCGAGGTCGATGGAGCCGATGTTGCGAGGGCGGCCGACCGCCTGCCGTTCCGGCACCGGGTCCGTAACGGGTGGGGGGGTGGCGACGGGCGGCGGGGCAGGGGGCGTCCTCGGGGCGGACGGGCGGCTTGCCGACGGGGGCGGGGGGACGCCGCCAAAGGTGCGGGGAAGGGGTTGGCCTTCGCAGTCGGCGGCGGTCGCGCAGCCGTCGATTTCGATCCAGCAGGCAGGGTGGTGGACTGCGTTGCAGCCGGAGCACTGAAGCACCGGCTCGCCCGCAAAGAAGGCGACTCCGCAGACAGGACAGAGCCGGTGAGAAGGCTGGGTCAAGGCCAAGCTCCTGCCTCGCAGTATCGAGCGGCTCGTGACGTCCGGCAAGGCATGTGCTGGCCCGCGCCGTAAACGCACGAGTAGGCTCCGTGCGTGCCGGGGAGGACTCGATGAGCGCGAAGCGGCGACCGACGGTAGGGGTGGCGGTCATCGTGCGCGACGAATCCGGCCGGGTGCTGCTGGGGAAGCGGGCGGTGGGCTGGGGCGCGGGTGAGTGGTGCATCCCGTGCGGCTCGCTGGAGTGGGGGGAGGACGTGCGGGCGGGCGCCGAGCGGGAGCTGCTGGAGGAGACCGGCCTGCGGGCGCGGGCGGGGGAGGTGGTGGCGGTGCACTCGAACTTCCACGACCCGGAGCGGCTGACGGTCGGCGTCTGGTTCGCGGGGAAGGACGTCGAGGGTGAGCCGGTTCCCGCCGACGGGGAGCTGAGCGAGATTCGCTACTTCGATTCCGCCGAGCCGCCGCCGCTCGCGTTCCCGACGGACGCGCTCGTGCTCGCGCAGCTTGCGGCGGAGGGGTCGGGCTAGCGCACGGGGCCGAACCTACGGAACCGTAATCTTGACCTGGAAGCTCGCGCCGCAACTCAAGCACTCCGGCGCACCTGCAGGATCAAGGGCGTCGCCACAGTAAGGGCAGAAGCGGGCCAGGGTCTCGGACGGCTCGCCGTCCCCTTCGGACCCTTCCAGGCGGCGCAACACGGGCAGTGCAATCGTCGTTGCAATGAGCAGCACGACCAGGGTCCCGCTCAAGCGCGCAAGCGGTTCGTTTTCGCTGAGCGCCTCCCACCAGATCGCCAGAACCGCAAGAGTCGTGACCATCGTGTTCATCGCGTACGCGACTACCGGCACGAACCGGTAGCGAGCAGTCAACACGAACAGGGCGACAAAGCTGGCATGCGCGGCCGCTACTGCAGGCGTGCTGACAGTGCTGAGCGACTTCCAATAGGGCGCATTGTCGAGGTCCGCACCCTCCCAGATCGCGAAGAGCGTCAACACCGCGGAGACGAGGACGAACGCAATGCCGGCAGGCGGCACGAATCCCAGGCGCCCACGCTCCCAGGCGGCGGCGCAGATCAGGGCGATGGCGCTCGTGCCGAACACGGTGAGCGAGGTGCCGAGCAGCCTGGCCTCGGTCTCCTCGAACTCGCCCACGATGACCACGTAGCAGCCCATCACGGCGCTGACGGCGAGTGAGGTAAGCGTGATCAGGAGGGCGCCACGGCGCAGGGCTCGGCGACGACCTCGCGAGGGGCTCACGACCGCAGTCTACTTAGCGCACGGGGCCGAAGCGGGCGGGGGGCCAGTAGCGCCAGAGAACGCGCCCGGTAAGGGCGTCCGGGGGAAGGGGGCCGAAGGTGCGGCTGTCGGTGCTCTCGTCCCGGTTATCGCCCAGCAGCACGACGGCGCCTCCTGGTTCGAGGGCGGCGACACGCTTGGCGATGACGCGGGAAGGCTCGCGCGGGTCCCGGGCGAGGGCGATGTCGCCGGGTTCAGGCAGACGACGGGAGTAGGCGAGCTTATCGACGACCACATAGTCGCCGGCTGCGAGGGCGGGGGTCATGCTCCCGCCCGTGATGGCGTAGCGGGACAGACGCCAGCGGGCGAGCGCGACGAGCGCCGCGCCCGCGGCGACGATGGCGAGGGCGTTCCGGACCGGCGTTCGTGCCTAGCCGGCGGTGTAGAAGGGAACGTCGTCGCGGCTCTTGGAGGCCCAGAAGATGTTGTGGATCTCGCCGATGGCATCGACCAGGGCCTGGGCGGCGTCGACGTTCACCTCGACCTTGTTCTGGGAGCAGAGCTTGGCCGCGTTCCAGAACGTGTCGTGGATGCCGGGGTTGGCCTCGAGGTGGGGCGGCTTGAAGTAGTCGGTCCAGAGGATGAGCAACTCCTGCTTGGCCAACTGGGCCTGCTCCTCCTTGATGGCGATGAAGCGGCTCCGGGTGTTCTCGGTGGCAAGGTCGTTCCCGTCGCCGAGGTCGACGAGCTTCTTGGCCATGGAGAGGACGGCTTCGGCGGCGATGCGCGCCGAGGCGGGGTCATACACGCCGCAGGGGCCGTCGCAGTGGGCGGAGGCGGTGAGGGAGGGGCGGAGGATGCGGTCGAGCAGGCTCATGGGAGCTCCTTTACGGGCAGGTGTTTCGGCGGGGGAGTATAGCGGGGCGGCAGGTTATCCGCGCTCAGGAGAGCTGGTCGCTGAGCTCGGTGAGGCGGGCGGCCTCGGCATCGCTGATGGCGAAGTCGATGGCTCCGGCGTTCTCCCGCGCCTGGCGGGCGTGGCGGGCGCCGGGGATGGGCAGGACGTTCTCCTGGCGGGCGAGCCAGTTGATGGCGACCTGAGCCGACGACCGACCGTGCGTCTGGCCGATCTCGTCGAGGGCCTGGAGGAGGGGCTCGACGCGCTCGGGGTTGCGGAAGGAACCGCTGAAGCGGCGGGCGCCGCGAGCCTGCCGGCCGCCGGCACGGTACTTGCCGGTGAGCATCCCGCTGGCGAGGGGGAAGTAGGCGATGAGGGTGACGTCCAGCTCGCGGCAGGCATCGAGGAGGCCGTTCCGTTCGGGATTGCGGTTGAGGAGGCTGTAGTTGACCTGGTTCGAGACGAGGGGCACGCCGCGTCGCGCGAGGGCGGCGTGGGCAGTGCGCATCTGGGCGGCGCTGTAGTTGCTGACACCGGCGTAGCGGATACGACCCTGCTCGGCGGCGTCGGCGAGGCGGTTCATGAGGCTGGGGATGCGGAGGAGGGTAATGGGGAAGTGGATCTGGTAGAGGTCGACGGTCTCGCGCTGGAGACGGTCCAGGCTGGCATCGAGGGCGCGGTGCAGAGAGCCGCTGGTGAGGCGCCAGGGAAGGGGCGCGAACTTGGTGGCGACGAAGGCCGAGGCGTCGCTTCCGGCGAGGGCGCGGCCGAGGGCGCGCTCGGATGCGCCGCTGTTGTAGATCTCGGCGGTGTCGAAGAGGTTCACGCCCGAGGCGAGGGCAGACTCGACGGCGGCGGCGGGGTTGGTGGAGTCGGGGGTTGTGCCGGCTTCGTCCTTCCAGGAGTTCGTGCCCACGCCAAGGGGGCGGACGAGGAGGTCGGTGGGGCCGAGGGGCATGTCGGGAAGGGACATGGCGAGAGTGTAGTGGGCGCGGGAGGGGAGTCCCAGCCGTGGGGCGCCAGCTTGCGGGCCATGGGAGCCAAACTTAGGATCGAGGGGCGATGTCCTACAGCATCATCGAGACGTGCATCGGCTGCACCGCCTGCACGAAGCGCTGCCCCACCAATGCGATCACGGGATCGCGGAACGAACTCCATGTAATCGACCCCACGCTCTGCATCGATTGCGGGGCCTGCGGCGTGGTCTGCCCACCGGAAGCCATCCTCGACAACCTCGGCGACGTGACGAAGTCGATCAAGAAGAACGAGTGGCCGAAGGCGGTGGTGATCGAGGAGAAGTGCATCGGCTCGGGCTGCGAGCTGTGCATCAACATCTGCCCCTTCGATGCGCTCAGCCTTCAGCACACCGATCGCGTTGACGACTTCTTCGGCGTGAGCACGGTGGACGAGAAGAAGTGCACGGGCTGCCGGCTGTGCGAGGACGTGTGCGGCTGGGACGCGGTTCACATCTTCCCGCTGAAGGACGAGATCCTGAAGCCCCTTGAGGAGCTGACGGATCAGGAGATCGCCCTCATGAAGCAGGCGAAGCGGGCGCAGGACGCGGTACCGCTCACCTAGTCCGCGCCGGCGCCGGGGCTAGGCGTAGTGCTCGATCTTCCCCGCCAGATCGATATCGAGTTGGGTCACCCCGCCGGCGTCGTGCGTGCTGAGCCGGATATCGACGGTGCTGTAAACGATGGAGAGCTCGGGGTGGTGATTCATCACCTCGGCGGCCATGGCCACGCGGTTAACGAAGCCCATGGCGGTGATGTGGTCATCGAGCTTGAAGGTCTTGCAGATGCCGTCGTCGCCATCGGCGGACCAGCCGGGGAGGCCGGCGAGGGCATCGGTCACCTGGTCGGAGCTGAGTCGGTCGGGCATCTCGTGCCTCCTTGGCGTCAGGTCGGCGGCGGCGCATACGCGCTCGGCAGGCAAGGATAGTACGGATGACGGGACCGAGGGGCAGACGCAGGTATAGCCGCCGATGGTTCCTGGGAGCGCTGGGGGCCACCGCGGGGGCGGCGGGACTTGCGGCGCTCGGCTGCGATGACACGGAAGAGCCGGTTCTGCCCGACATCACCCCGGAGCCCACGGACGAGCCGGAAGAGCCCCACCCAACCTACCCGAGCACGCCCGCTCCAGACCCCACGCGGCCCAGCCAGACGAGCCGCCAAGGTGGAACGCTGCGGTACGCGGCGGCGTTCTCGAGCGACGGCCTGTTCGATCCACACACGACCACCTCGGCGGCGTTGCTCGGCCAGCAATCCCTCATCTACAGCCGGCTGCTGACCTACGAGAGCCAGGTGGATGGGGAGCTGGCCCCGGATCTCGCAGCGGGGATGCCGGAGCAGCCGGACGAGCTCACCTACGTGTTCACGGTGAATCCCGAGGCGCGCTGGCAGGACACGGAACCGCTCAACGGGCGGGCGGTCACAGCGGAGGACGTGCTGGGGAGCATCGAGCGGCAGCGACTGGGGAGGGCGCAGGACTTCCCCCGAAAGGGGCGCTGGGACCAGATCACGAGCGTGGAGGCGCCGGACGGAGAGACGGTCGTCGCACGGACGGCGGAGCCGTTCGCGGGCACGCTGGCGCGGTTCGCCTCGCCCGAGGGGTTCGTCATCCCCCCGGAGCTCGAAGGCGACCTGAGTTCCACGCTCCAGGCGGGGAGCGGACCGTTCCGCTGGATTGAGTGGTCGGAAGGCTCGCACGCGAGCGTCGCGCGAAACGACGGCTGGTACGGCCCGGACGAGGGGCCGTTCCTCGACGGCATCTCCACGGTGCCGCCACGTTCGCTGGACGAACTGGAGGCGGATTTCCGCACACGGGAGCTGGACGCGGTAGAGGCGGGGTTCCTGCAGGCGCAGGAGATCAAGCGACGGCTGCCCGACCTGCGGGAAGTGCGTTCGGCGGTGGCGCGTTTCTACGGGATGCGGTTCCTCTCCGCGGCGCCACCGTACGACGACCCGCGGCTGCGCAAGGCGATCACCGTGGCCATCGACCGGCGGGAGATGCTGGAGCGCTTCTTCCACGACAGCGGCACGCTCAACCCGTGGATCAGCGCCGCGGTGCAGCAATGGTCGCTACCCCAGACGGAGCTCCAGCGCCAGCCCGGGTACCGTCCGGGCGACGGGGGACGGGACCTGGACCTACGAGATGCACTCGAGGCCCTGAACGCCTACCTAGAAGAGCAAGAGCTGCCGGAACCGATGGAGCTGTTCGTGACTGCCAACCTGGAGGAGACGCTGAACATGGGGGGGCTCATTGCCTCACAGCTCCGCGAGACGCTCGGCCTGAGCGTGCAGGTGAACCGGGTGGGGCTCGAGGAGCTGGCATTGCGCCTCAGCGAGGGAGAAGCGCCGTGGGCGGTGGGGGTCGACAACGGCTGGATCGAGCTCGACGACTGGCTCTACCCCTACTTCCACACCAACGGAGCAGGCAACACGTTCGTACTTCGGGACGAGGAGATGGACGCGATGCTGGAGGCGCAGCGCGCGGAGATGTCGTCCGAGCGGCGGCAGCAGATCGGCTACGACGCGCAGCGACGGCTTCTGGAACTGAACGTTGGGGCGAACTTTGTGAGCGAGGACGTGATCACGCTGTTCTGGCCGTACGTCCAGCTCTTCCCGGTGGACGCGGGAGAGGCGTACCAGGACCGGTTCGCGAAGACGTGGATCGACCGCACGCACCCGAGCTACCTGCAGGCGGCGGGCGGAGCCCCGACTCAGGCGTTGTAGTTGGGTTCGCGCTTCTCGCGGAAGGCGGCGACGGCTTCCTTGAATTCAGGTCCGGCGAGGAGATCCCGCTGCAGGGGCCACTCGAACTCGAGCTGCTGCTCGATAGTCGCCCACTGGGAGTGCTGGAGCATGCGCCGGGCATAGGCCAGCGCCATGGGCGGCTGGTTCGCAACCTGCGAGGCGAAGGCGAGCGACTCCTCGACAAGCTGGTCGTGCGGAACGACACGGGAAACGATGCCGAGCTGCAGAGCCTCCTCGGCTTCGACGATGCGGCCCGTGTAGAAGAGCTCGGTGGCGCGCTCGTGGCCCACCATGCGGGGCAGGAAGTAGGAGAGTCCGAAGTCGGAGGCGAGGGCGCGCTTGATGAAGATGGTGCCGAAACGCGCGCGGTCGCTGGCGATGCGGATATCGAAGGCGCTGCAGAGGCCGAAGCCGCCGCCGACGGCGACCCCGTTGACGGCTGCGATCATGGGCTTGCCGCTCTTGTAGATGGCGAGGATCGAGCGGCCGGGACCCATCGTGTCGAGCTGCTGGGAACGGCGCTGCGGAGTGTTGCCGCTCTCCTGTCGCTGGCCGGCGGCCTCGAGATCTGCGCCGGCGCACCAGGCTCGCCCCTCACCGGTGACGACGATGGCGCCGACACCGTCGTCCTTCGTGCCCTCCTCGAGGGCGGCGGTGAATTCGGGCATCAGGGTCCCGCCCATGGAATTCATCCGTTCGGGACGGTTGAAACGCATCAGCATCACGCGATCGTGGCGCTCGACGATGACATCCGGCATGGGAATCCTCCACAGAAACCTGATGATACGCGGGCTCCGGCTACCCGCTTTCCCGGCCCGCTGCGGTAGGGTTCGCGACGGGAGGCGACATGCGCGCGGTGGTCTGCGACGAGCTCGGAAAGCCCGAGGACCTGCGACTCGGGGAGCTGCCGGAGCCGGCGGTGCGACCGGGGGAGGTGGGGATCGCGGTGGAGGCGGCGGGCGTGTCGTTCGCCGACGTGATGTTCGTGCAGGGGAAGCATCAGACCGAGCACGTCCCGCCGTTCGCGCCGGGGATGGAGGTGGCGGGCCGGGTGACCGAGGTGGGGGCGGGGGTGGAGGGGTTCCGCGTAGGGGACGCGGTGGCGGCGTTGCTCTACGACGGCGGCTACGCGGAGCGGGCGACGGCGCTCGCAACGGAGTGCTTCCCCGTGCCGGACGGGGTCTCGGCCGAGGTGGCGGCGGGGGCGCTCTCGGTATACCTGACGGCGCACATCTGCCTGACCTGGGAGGCGGGGCTGGAGGCGGGGGAGCGCGTGCTCGTGCTGGGAGCGGGGAGCGGCGTGGGGCTGGCGGCGGTGGCGCTGGCGGCGGCACTCGGCGGGGAGGTTGTGGCAGCGGCGAGCAGCGCGGAGAAGCTGGCCACGGCGGAGGCGGCGGGCGCGAAGCACCTCCTGAACTACCGGGAGCAGGACCTGCGCGAGGCGACCCTGGCGGCGACGGCCGGAAGCGGGGTGGACGTGGTGGTCGACCCGGTGGGGGCGCAGGGGGAGGAAGCGTTCCGGACGCTGGACTGGGGCGGGCGCTACGTCGTGGCGGGGTTCGCGGGCGGCGTGGTGCCGCAGTTCAAGGGAAACCACCTGCTGATCAAGAACCGGAGCGCCGTGGGGATGGTGCTGATGCACTACCGGGCGAGGCAGATCGAGCGCATGCAGCAGTCGGTGGCGGAGGTGTTCGCGATGCTGGCGGACGGCAGGCTGGCGCCGCCTGCGATCGAGACGGGCAGCCTCGCGGACGGGCCCCGGTTCCTGCAACGGGTGCTCGATCGGGACGTGGTGGGGAAGCTCGTTCTGCTCGTCTGAGGGTGCGGCGAGGGGGCGGGCGCGCTACGCTGCCGCCGCCGGCGGCACGGCCGGCCGAGGAGACGCATGAAGTTCGGCATCACGATGTTCCCCACCGACTACGCGATCGGTCCGGGTGAGCTGGCCCGCGAGGTGGAGGCTCACGGCTTCGAGTCGCTCTTCTTTCCGGAGCACACGCACATCCCGGCGAGCCGAAAGTCGCCCTGGCCGGGCGGCCCCGACCTGCCGAAGGAGTACTCGCACACGCTCGACCTGTTCGTGGCGCTGACGGCGGCGGCCGCTGCCACGGAACGGCTGCTGGTGGGGAGCGGCATCTGCCTCGTCATCGAGCGCGACCCCATCACGCTGGCGAAGGAGGTCGCGAGCCTGGATCACGTGTCAGGGGGACGGGCGCTGCTGGGCATCGGGGCGGGCTGGAACCTGGAGGAGATGGAGAACCACGGGACTGACCCGGCGCGTCGCTGGCGGCGGATGCGGGAGACGGTCGAGGCGATGAAGGCGATCTGGGCGAACGACGAGGGTGAGTACCACGGCGAGCTCATTGACTTCGACCCGATCTGGCAGTGGCCGAAGCCGGCGCAGGATCCACATCCACCGGTCATCATCGGCGGCGACGGGCCGACGACGCTGAAGCGGGTGGCTCGCTACGGCGACGGCTGGATGCCGATCGACGGGCGCAACCGCGACGACTTCGCGCCGGCAATCGCGGAGCTGAACGACCTCGCGGCCGAGCAGGGCCGCGGGCCGATGTCGGTGTCGCTATTCGGGTCGGGGCCCAACCCGGCCCGAATCGAGAAGCACGCGAAGGCGGGGGTGGACCGCATCGTGTTCCTGGTGCCGCCGGCGCCGGCGGACGTGGTGCTGCCGATGGTCGAAGAGCGCGCGCGTCTCGCCGAGCAGTTCGCGTAGGAGGCGATCCATGGCCGACATCCAACCGCCAGCCGAGGAGATCCGGGCGCTCGTGGGCCACGAGTTCCCGGGCGGGAAGTACACGGTGGCGCACTGGGAGAACTTCCTGCTGACTGAATGCACGGGGTCGGAGCAGCTCCCGGACGGGCTCGTGCACCCGGTGGTGCTGTTCCACATGCCGATCCTTGGTGCGAACACCTCCATCGGGGGGATGTTCGCGCTGGGGCAGGCGGAGTCGGACTTCTCCATCGGCATCGAGAGCTACGACTGGGAGATCGAACGGCCCCTGCACGAGGACGTTGAGTACACCGTGACCGGCAGGGTGACCGAGGCCGACCGGATGGAGGGGCCTCGGCGGCACGACCGCCCTGGGGTCTACGACCGCATCCAGTTCCGCTTCGAGCTGCACGAGCCGGGGGGCGACTTTGCCGCGAGCTCGACGATCACGTGGACGTACCGGAGGTCGGCGGCATGAACGTGCAGGTGGGTGATTCGATACCGGAGTGGGTGATGGAGAGCGTGCGTCCCGAGCGGATGCGCACGATGGCCGCGATCCTGCGCGACCCCAATCCCGTTCACTGGGACCGCAAGGCCGTGGCGGCGCTGCCGTTCGGGCTGGGTGAACGGACGATCAACCAGGGGCCGCTGGGACTGAGCTACATGCTCAACATGCTGATGGACTGGGCCGGGCCGACGAGCGTGCGGCGCGTCACGGTGCGCTTTCCCAAGGTGGTGCTGGACGGGGACCACATCACGGCCGGCGGCCGCGTAACCGCCATCCGCGAGGAGGACGGCGTGCGCCTGGCGGACTGCGAAATCTGGCTGTCGCGGGAGGGCGAGTCGCCGAGCCTTGAGGGCACGGCCACGGTGGCGCTCCCGGAGAGCTAGCGGACTGCTCCCCGACGCCTCACCACTGAGCCGTTTCTGGCGGCGGGCGCGGCGCGCCTACTACGGCTGGTGGGTGCTGGCGGCGTCCGTCGTGTCGGTCGCGCTCGTCGCAGGCACGTCGTTCTGGTCGTTCGGGCTGTATATCGACCCGCTCGAGCAGGAGTTCGGGTGGTCGCGCTGGGCGGTCTCCGGCGGGTTCTCGATTGCCCTGCTGGTGGGGAGCGTTGCCTCGCCGCTGATCGGGCGCGGGGTCGACCGCTACGGTCCGCGCCGGGTGATCCTGCTCGGGGCGGTGCTGACGGCAGGGAGCTTCCTGCTGCTGGCGACGACGACTGAGCTCTGGCAGTGGTTCGTCTACCAGTCCATCGCGGCGGTGTTCCGCAACATGATGTTCTTCATCCCCTTCCAGACGCTGGTCTCGCGCTGGTTCGACCGGCGGCGGGGGCTGGCGGTGGGGATCCTGGGGACGGGCTTCTCGATGGGCGGGTTCGTGGTAGTGCCGATCCTGCAGGCCGTGATCAACGCGGTGCAGTGGGAGGGCTCGTTCGTCTTCTCGGCGATCGTGACCGTGGCCGTCATCGCGCCGCTCTCGCTGCTGCTGATCAGGGACCACCCCTCGGACATGGGGCTGGAGGTCGATGGCGACGCGCAGCCGGAGGGGAGGTCCGCGGGGCCGGCCGTGCTGACAGGCCTGACGGACCGGCAGGCGTTGCGAACGCCGCTTTTCTGGGTGATCGCGTTCGCCCTGATGGTCTTCTTCTTCGGGATGTTCGGCTGGACCGCGCACGCGGTCCCGTACTACGAGTCGGTGGGCTTCTCGAAGTGGTGGGCGGCGCAATTGCTCGCCATCGCCGCGGGGAGCGGCATCATCACGCGCCTGGTGTTCGGCTACGTGGCCGACCGCATCCCCCGGATCGAGGTGGCGGCGATGGCGCTCTGCGCTTGCCTGACGCTGTCCATGCTCGTGTTGCTGGTGACCGGCGGGAGCGTGGTCGGCGTGGTCATCTTCCTGGGTTTCTGGTTCGTGGGATCGAGCGGCGGGCCGATGATCGAGCCACTGCTGACCTCACGCACGTTCGGCATGGCCTACTTCGCCTCGATTCTCGGAGCGCTGGGGCTGGTCTCGCAGAGCGGGCAGATCGTGAGCCCCATCATCGCGGGCGCGATCTTCGATGCGACGGGCGAATACGACTGGGCGCTGGTGATGTTCGCGTGTTCGATGGGGCTGTCGCTGCTGCTGTACTGGCTGGCGTGGAAATTGCCCCGCCCCGAGCTGCCGGTCGTCTCGGTCGTAACAAGCGCTGACGGGGGCGGGCAGGCGAGGCGGTCGGCGGAGGCGTAAGGGAACAGGCACCTAGAATCCGTCGGATGGCCCAGTACTGGCGGCGGCTGCGGCATGCCTACTACGGCTGGTGGATGCTCGCCGCGTCGGTGGTGGCGGTGGCGCTGGCGGCGGGCATTTCGTTCTGGTCGTTCGGACTTTATGTCGACCCTTTGGAGAGCCAGTTCGGGTGGTCGCGGGCGGAGGTTTCGGGAGGGTTCTCGGTCGGGTTCCTGGCGAGCGCCATCGCGGCGCCGCTCATCGGGTGGTGGATCGACCGGTACGGTCCCCGGCGGGTCATCCTGATCGGCGCGGTGCTGACAGCCGCGAGCTACGTGCTCCTGGCCGCGACGAGCGAGCTGTGGCAGTGGTTCGTGTATCAGTCCATCAACGCCGTGTTCCGCCAGATGATGTTCTTCATCCCCTTCCAAGCGCTCATCTCGCGCTGGTTCGACCGGCGGCGAGGGCTGGCGGTGGGGCTGCTGGGGACGGGGTTTTCGATTGGCGGATTCGCGGTCGTCCCCATCATGCGGGTCGTGATCGACGCGGTGCAGTGGGAGGGGTCGTTCATCGTGGCGGGCATCGTGATCGTGGCAGTGTTCGTGCCGGTCTCCCTCCTCCTGGTGCGCGACGACCCCTCGGACGTGGGAGCGGAGGTGGACGGCGACGCGACACCTGCAGATCGCCCGGTGGCGCCGCGCGTCCTCACGGGGGTGACGGTGCGGGAGGCGCTGCGATCACCACTCTTCTGGGTGGTCTCGGGAGCGCTGACGGCCTTCTTCTTCGGGATGATCAGCTGGATGGTCCATGGCATCCCCTACTACGAATCGGTGGGCTACTCGACGGAGCGGGCGGCGCTGCTCTTCTCGATCCAGGCAGGGGGCGGCGTGGTGGCGCGCCTGACGTTCGGCTACCTCGCGGACCGTATCCCCCGCATGGAAGCGGCGGCGGTGGTGGTGGCCATGTTCCTTGCGGGGGCGTTCGCGACGCTGCTGCTCACGGACGGGAGCATCATCGGAATCGGCATCTTCCTCGTGTTATTCGTCGTGGGATCGAGCGGGGGGCCGATGATTGAACCGCTGCTGCTGACGCGCTCGTTCGGGCTGGCCTCTTTCGGGGCGCTGCTCGGCATCATCCAGGTCATCTCGGCCCTGCACCTGGCGAGCCCAATCATCTCGGGGGCGATCTTCGACGCGACCGGAAACTACGACTGGGCGCTGGTGATGCTGATAGGCGCGATGGGGCTGTCGGTGGTGTTGTTCTGGGTGGCCTGGCGACTGCCACGTCCCCAGTACTGAACGGGCTAACGGGCCGGCTGCTCCGAAGGCACGAACTCCGCCATCAGGGTTGGGCCCCAGACAACCGCGCCTCCATCGTCGAAGTCGAAGAGGCTGAGGCGGTCGCCGGCGATGGGGTCGTCGGTGCCGAGGGCGACGGGGAGTTTCTGGGTGCTCCACTTCGACATGTCGAGCATGAGCTCGACGATCTGGGCCTCGGTGAAGTGGGCCTGGACCTGCTCGCGGAGCTCATCGCTGATGGCGCCGGGAGCGGTTACGAAGGCGTCGGTGAGGCGGAGGGCGACCTTCTGGTGCTCGGGCAGGTCGCTGTCCTCGTAGTGGTCGATCTTGGCCGCCATGTCCTCGTCGAGTCCTGCATCCCGGGCAACGCCCAGGCGGAGGGACATTCAGGTGAAGCACTGGTGCTGGCGCGCGCAGCGCAGCCGCACCAGCTCGGTGGTAACGGGATCGAGGCCGCTCAGGCGCACAACGGCGTCCTGGTAGGCGCCGATGGCGGCGCCCAGTCCGGGGGCAACGGGGGCGGTGGGGCCGGCGGGTTCGGGCAGGCGGCGCTCACGTACGGAAGTCATGCCGTGTTCTCCTTGGGCGCGAGGACCGTTCGCAGGCCGAGCGCCAGACGCTGGTGTTGATCGAGGGCGAGGAGGGCGCTGACGAATGCCTGCACCTCTCCGGGGCTGAAGTGTTCGAGCAGGGCGTCGACATCGCCCTGCGTGACGCCGGCGACATCGCCGACGAACTGCTCGGTGAAGGCGAGGCAGGCGCGCTCGCGGTCGCTAAAGAGGGGCGAGTCAGGCCAACCGGCGATGGCGGCGGCCTTCTCGGGATCAACGGGAGCGCCGGGGGCGGCTCGGGCGGCCTCGCGGTCGTCGGCCTGGAGGCTGGCGATGCGGAGGCGGCAGAGCTCGAGGACCTCGGGGTCGAGGGCCTTCCACAGCTCCCCATGCAGGTTCGTGATGACATCGCGGACCTCGGGGGCGAAACGGGCGAGGCGCTCGTCGAGGTCGGGGGCAAGGAGGCCGGGTTGGCCGGTGTCTGCCATAAGGGGACGGTACGAACGCGGGAGTGGCGCGTCAATGCCCCAACAATGGCTCCCGGTAGGATGTGGGCATGCCGGAGAACGAACGGATTCCCGCGCCGCTCATTGTGGAGGCGCTGAAGGCGGCGTTCCGCGGGCAGCGGGAGGCTCCGGCAACGGAGGGCGAGCCCCTCGGTTGGGTGCTCTCCGTGCCGGATACGCACCAACGCAGCGTCATCGCGGAGTTGGAGGGCGATAACGAGCTTCGGCTGCTGACCTGCTCGACCGAGGACGAGGCAAACGCGATCGCGGCGGGGCTGTACATCGGCGGGGCGGAGGTGGCGCTCATGATCCAGCACGCGGGCCTGTACGCCTCGGTGAACACCCTCCGGGGGGTAGGGCTGGACGGGGGCGTGCCCCTGTTCGCACTGGTGGGGCTGCTGAGTCGCGAGCCGGAACTGGAACCGGAGGACTCGCCGCGTTCGATGGTGCGGTTCGCAGGGCCGCTCATGGACACCTTCGACGTGCCGCACGCGCTTCTCGAAACGCGGGACGACCTCGGGCTCATCCCGGAGTACTACGCATTGAGCCGGGAGCGGTCGGGGCCGGCGGTCGTGTTCGTCGGGCGGGAGACGGCCTGATGCGGCCGGAGGATGCGCTGCGGGCAATCAACGAGGCGCGGGGCGACGCGCTGGTGGTGCCGACGATGACGGCGGTACCGGCCTGGCGCACGATCGCGCCGGAGGCGCCAAGCGTGGCCTGCGTCGGCTTCATGGGAGGCGCGTCGTCGCTGGGGTTGGGGCTGGCGCTGGCCCAGCCGGAGCGGCGGGTGGTCGTGCTCGACGGGGATGGGTCGCTGCTGATGCAGCTCGGCTCGCTGGCGACGGTGGCGGGAGCGGCGCCGGCGAACTACACGCACGTACTGTTCGCGAACGGGGTGTACCAGACATCGGGGAGCCAGGGGATTCCGGCATCGGGATCGGTCGATTTCGCGGGGATGGCGGAGGCGGCGGGATACGCGTTCACCACGCGCATCGACACGCTGGAGGAACTGCGCATCCGTTTGCCGGAGCTGCTGAGCGTACGGGGGCCGGTGCTGGTGGAGCTGGCGGTGGAGGAGGCGGAGCTGACCCCGATGACCGCGCCCGGTGGGGATCCCCTGCGCGTGCAGGTCGAGCGGTTGCGGGAGCGGCTCGCCAGCGAGGAGTGAAGGCCGGTTAGCAAGCTCACTGTTCAGCCACAGATGTGCCACTAGTCTTGTAGCTCGTATCGTTTCCCGAGAGCACTTCCGGAGAGAGCACCTTGAACGCTTCCACCACAACTACATCTGGACGACGCCTGGGCCTGTGGCTGGCTCTCTCCCTGCTGGCGCTCGTCGCCACTGTGCTGGCGACGGCGTGCGGGGATGACGAGGTGACGGAGTCGCCGGAGACGCAAACACCAACTGCGGCGGCGGAGACGCCGGAAACGCAAACGCCAACGGCTACCCCGGAGACGCCAGCAGCTGAAACACCGGAGGCTGCCACGGAGACGCCGTCGGCGGCGACGCCCACCGCTGCCGCGGAGACCCCGACACCGGAACCAGAAACGGATCCCGAAGACGGCACGACCGTGAGCCAGCTGCAGGCAGGCGCGGCGGCGTTCGAATACGGCATTGGGAAACACGGTGGCACCCTCACGGTCGCGACAATCTCAGAGCCGTTGACGTTCAACCTGGCGATCTCCAACGACGCCAGCTCTTCGGGCGTGTTGAGCTACCTGTTCGAGGGACTGACCGAGATCTCGTGGCTCACGAACGAGGTCGAGCCCTTGCTGGCGGAGTCGTGGGAAGCCTCGGACGACGGACTGTCCTGGACGTTCCGGCTGCGCGAGGACGTGCGCTGGCATGACGGGACGCCGTTCACCGCGCACGACGTGGAGTTCACGTTCAACCAG
The DNA here is from genome assembly GCA_026702615.1 of Chloroflexota bacterium. Lineage (GTDB taxonomy): Bacteria > Chloroflexota > Dehalococcoidia > Tepidiformales > Tepidiformaceae > UBA2991. The sequence goes on from JAPPBY010000012.1 coordinate 19,241, forward strand.
ATCATCTACAACGACGACATCCCCGCGAGCGCGCGGCCGGCCTTCACGTTCCGCTTCCTCGATGAGGAGGGCGCGTGGGCGCAGGCGCCGATGACGGTCGAACTGATCGACACCTACACGGTGCGGTTCGTGCTCCCGGTGCCCTTTGCCCCGTTCCTGCGAGCGATGGGCACGGCGATCTACCCGAGTCACATCCTGGAGCCGGCCGTGCGCGATGGCACCTTCGTGGAGACGTGGGACATCGAGACGGACCCGTCAGAGATCATCGGGACGGGACCGTTCACCATCGACCTGTACGAGCCGGGCGGGCAGGTCGTGCTCAAGCGCAACCCGGACTACTGGCTAACGGACGACGCGGGTGAGTCGCTGCCCTACCTGGACTCGATCCTGCAGGTGATCGTGCCCAACCTGGAAGCCGAGCTCCAGTCGTTCCTCGCCGGGGAGAGCGACGTCTACGGTGTGCCGGGAAGGGAGTTTTCTACCCTCCAGCCGCTCGAAGTGGAAGGCAACTTCACGATCCACCGCAGGGGCCCGGGATTCGGAACGACGTTCCTGGTCTTCAACATGAACCCCGGCAGTGACCCCGAAACGGGGGAGCCGTACCTGCCGCCCGAGAAGCTCACGTGGTTCAGGACCACCGCGTTCCGCCAAGCCGTCTCTCATGCAATCGACCGTGACCGAATCATCGATGAGGTGTACCACGGGCTTGGGTATCCGCAGTGGTCCTCGATCAGCCCGGCCGCGGGTAATTTCCACAACCCGGAGGTGCGACGCTATGTGCACGACACGGCTGAGGCGAACCGCATCCTCGACGAGCTTGGCTGGGTAGACCAGGACGGGGACGGCTTCCGCGAAGACAGCGACGGCAACCCGATCACGTTCACGATTGCGACGAACGAGGGGAACACCGTACGCGCTGAGGTACTCGTGCGAATTCACGAGAATCTGCAGGCGATCGGTATCGCCGCGGAGTACGAGCTCAGGGACTTTGGCGACCTGGTCGGGCAGCTCACGACTACTTTCGACTGGGAGGCGATCGTCATCGGGCTGACGGGCGGACCGGAGCCGCACAGCGGGATCGGCGTCTGGCACAGCAGCGAGCTGCTACACATGTGGCACCCGAACCAGAGCGTCCCGGCCACAGAGTGGGAGGCGGAGATCGACCGGCTGTATGTCGAGGGGAGCCAGGAGCTGGACCGCGAACTCCGGTATGAGTACTACCACCGCGCGCAGGCGCTGGCGGCGGAGAACGCGCCGCTGATCTACACCGTTCTGGGGGAGCGTCTGACCGCGGTTCGCAACCTGTTCGGCAACACGACGCCGACCCTGTACGGCCTCTGGGACATCCGCTACCTGTACCTGCTGGACGAGTAGGGGAGCTCGCTACTCCCTCGGGATGCCGAGGGCGTCGTACGAGTCCAGGCCGGCGTCGTACTTCTCCTGGGCGGCGTTCATGATCTCGATGGCGTCGGCGCGGCGGGCCGTCTGACCGAAGATCTGCTGCTCGTGGCGGCGGGCATCGTAAATGTTGAGGTCGCGGCCGCCCATGAAGCTGCGCTTGCAGGCGTCGAGGCTGAAGGCGGGCCACTGGGCGATGTGGGCGGCCCAGGCGATGGCTTCCTCGCGCAGCATGTCGTCGGGGACGACCTTGTTGATAGCGCCGAGGTTGAGCGCCTCCTGGGCCGTGATGGGGCGGCCGTCGAGGATCATCTCGAGGGCCTTGGTCGGGCCGATGAGGCGGGCGAGACGTGTGCAGCCGCCGGCGCCAGGCGGGATGCCGATGGCGACTTCGGGCTGGCCATAGGTGGCGGACTCGGCGGCGATACGGAGGTCGCAGCCCCAGGAGAGCTCGGCGCCACCGCCCCATGCCTGGCCGTTATTGGCGGCGATGGAGATGAGGGGGCTATCACCGACCCGCTCGAAGAGCATGCGGTCGGCGCCGTAGGGGGCCTTGGGCGGCGGTACGGCGTTGCCCATGGCGGCCATGCCTTCCATGGCCTGGACGATGCCGCCAAGGTGCCAGTGGGCGATGAAGTAGCCGGGCGTATCGGAGGCGAGCACGAAGACCTTGGCCCCGGACTCTTCGATCTCGGAGATGGCGTCGAGGATGCCTGCGCCAAGCTCGCCGCCCCCAAAGTTCATGGGCGGGTCGGAGAAGGCAATGAGGCCGACGCCGTCGGCGGGGTAGGTCACGTTCACGGTTACAGACACGGGTAGGGCTCCTCGGAGTGAAGTGGCGCGTAGTGTGCGGCGGCGGGAGATGGTTCGCCAGCGGCAAGCCGCATCCTGGGCCCGCGCCAACGCCGCGAAAGTGGCAGAATCCGCCAGAGACCTCATCGAGGGAGACCGACGCATGACGACAGAGAGCGCGGCAAGCGACTACACGGAGATGATCAACGCGGTGGCGGAGTGCCCCGTGAACCTGGAGGACGTGGACCTCTTCGAGCCCGGCGCGCAGGAGCACTGGGCGGATGCCTACAAGATCCTCCACGCGGAATCGCCCGTGCAGCGCATCCCGGGCGAGGGCAGCACGCCTGACACCGACGGCTTCGTGATCACGAAGTACCAGGACATCTACGACATCGTGCGTGACCCATGGACGTTCCCGCAGCCCGGCTTCGCCGGCGCGGAGGGGAACAGCACGGCGGGCATGAGCACGGAGGACGGGGAGGCGAGCGCGCTCGCCGACGCGATGGCGCTGAACACGCTGCGGCCCAACCTGGAACTGCACAAGGCGCACCGCATCGAACTGACCGATCCGTGGGTGGGAGCAACGGGCGCTCCGCGCCACCGCCCAATGGTCGAGAAATTTGTCGACCAACTGATCGACGAGTGGATCGACCGCGACCCCGCGGAGATCGAGTTCGTCGAGGAGTTCGCGGCGCCGCTCCCGCAGCTGGTGATGACGACGATCCTGGGGTGGCCGCTTGAGGACCTGGACATCCTGCGCAAGTGGGGCCAGGCGCAGGTGCGGCGGTTCGTCTACGGCAAGGGCCACCGCAACCTCATGTCGGACGAAGAGGAGCTGGAGAACGCCAAGGATCTCGGCGACTTCATGGCGTACGTCCAGGAGCAGGTGACGCACAAGCGGGAGAACCCCGGCGACGACATGACCAGCTTCCTGACGCAGGTCACCTACCAGGCGATGAACCGCAAGCTGACCGACAACGAGGTGATCGGCGTGCTGTTCGGGATGCACATCGGCGGTCTCGAGACGACGCAGTACGCGATCGCGGCCGAGGCGCAGCTGCTGGCGGAGAATCCCGCGCTGTTCCAGGAGCTGAAGGCGGACCCCTCGAAGGTCCGCTTCTTCGCCGAGGAAGGAATGCGCATCCACGCGCCCACGCAGGGTCTCTCGACGCGCATGGCGGCGAAGGACGTGGAGATTCGCGGGATGCCGATCCCGAAGGGGTCGATCCTGCACCTGCGCTACGGAGCGGCGAACCTGGACGACGAGGAGTTCGGCTGTCCGGCGGACGTCGACCTGGCGCGCCCGAACACGGGGCGGCACATGACGTTCTCGCAGGGCATCCGGGTGTGCCCGGGGGCGGGCATCTCGCGCCTCGAGCAGAACATCGCCTGGGAGAGGCTGACGCAACGGCTGGACACGCTCGAGTTCATCCCCGGCAAGAACGACTTCCGCCACCAGCCCGGCATCATGCTCGGGCTGTGGGAGCTGCACATGCAGTTCACGAAGGCCGCCGGCTAGGGAGGCGGATCCCGTGCGCGACGAACGGGACCATCCGAGGAATTCCGGGGCCGGAAACGCCGACGCTCCGGCGGCGGAGCGACCTTTCCGGAAGCCACCGCCACTGCACGGGCGGGAGTCGCACATCCGCATCTTCGACGCCGACAACGAGGCGCGGAGGGTGTACGGAGAGACGCAGCGGTCGCGGGACGGCTCGCTCCCGCACGAGGAGCACGGTCCGAGCGCGGTGCTGAAGGCGCTCGATCCGTTCTGGACGCGGGGCATCATCCCCGAGGACGAAGTCGAGCCCTAGAGTTCCCCAAAGGAGACACGCAATGACGGCGACAGAGGAGTCCTCGGCGTTTGCCGATGCCATCCGGGAGCAACTCAAGCTGGCGATTGAGCCGCAGGAGTTCGATAGCGACGAGTTCCAGCGGAACCCGTTCCCGCTGTACAAGCGGCTGCGCGACCACCACCCTATCTACCAGGACCTGTTTCACAAGCGCTGGGTGGTGAGCCGCTACGACGACATCGTGGCCGTCTTCCAGAACAACGACGACTTCGACCGGGCGGCGTACGACCCGAAGGGGGAGTACGAGTTCGGGAAGAAGCAGGTGTTCGGCCCGAACATCCTCGAGTACGGCAACAGCGACGAGCACCGCTTCCTGCGCAACGTGGTGGCCGACCAGTTCGTGGGGAACCGGCTCGCCGGTTTCCTGCCGTTCATCGAGCAGATTGCACGCGAAATGATGGGGAAGATCTGGGAGAAGTCGACGGACGACATCGCCAAGGGCTTCTCGGACACGGGCGAGGTGGAGCTGGTCAGCCAGTTCACGACGCAGTTCCCGATCCGCGTCATCTCGAACATGCTCGGACTGCCGCGCGCGGACGAGGACACGTTCGTGCGCTGGTACCAGCACCTGATCGTGGGACTCGGCTTCGGCGGCGAGTACTTCGCCAAGGGGATGCAGGCGCGGAACGAGATGTGGGACTACCTGGACCCGCTCATCCGGCGCGCCGAGGACAACCCCGGCGAGGACCTGATCTCGCGCATCGTGCACGCGGAGTTCCGCGGGCAGCGCATGACCGTAGACGAGATCAAGGGATTCATCGCGCTCCTGCTGGCGGCGGGCGGGGACACGACGGACAAGGCGATCGCGAACATGTGGTACCACATGCTGTACACGCGGCCGGACCAGTTCGAGAACGAGGTGCAGCGCGATCCCAGCCTCTGGACCAACGTGTTCACGGAGATGATGCGCTACGACCCGGTGGTGCACGGCCAGGCCCGGCACACCACGCGGGAGATCAAGATCCACGGCGAAGTCATCCCCGAGCGGGCAGTGGTCTCGCTGATGCTGGGGGCGGGCAACCGGGACGAGCGCGTGTTCAAGGATCCGGACACGTACGACATGCTGCGGGACGACCTGCACATGGGCCGCGAGCTGCGTTCGGGGCGCTACCCGGACGGCAAGCATGGGCACCTCGGCTTCGGGATGGGGCAGCACTTCTGCATGGGCTACGCGATGGCGCGGCAGGAGGCGATCATCGCCTGCACGCGGCTGGCGGAGGCGATGAAGAACCCGCGGCCCAAGTTCCCGACGCACGAGGGGATCACGTCGCCGAACATCGGCTCGGGAGGCTTCCGCGCGCCGAAGGAGCTCTGGATTCAGTTCGACGTGAACTAGGGCCTACCGGAAGCGCCTGTCGGTTCGGGATGTCTTAGGCTACGCACACGCACGTACCGACAGGAGCGAGCCGATGACGGCAACCGACGAATCCACCGCGATGGCCGACGCCATCAGAGCGCAGTTGGCCCTCGCGATCGAGCCGCAGGAGTTCGACGGCCCGGAGTTCCGGAAGGACCCGTTCCCGCTCTACAAGCGGCTGCGCGACCACCACCCGATCTACCAGGACCTCTTCCACAACAACTGGGTGGCCAGCCGGTACGACGACATCGTCGCGATCTTCCAGAACAACGACGACTTCGACCGAGCCTCGTACGACCCGAAGGGGGACTACGAGTTCGGGAAGAAGCACGTGTTCGGGCCGAACATCCTCGAGTACGGGAACAGCGACGAGCACCGCTTCCTGCGGAACGTCGTGGCCGACCAGTTCGTCGGGAACCGGCTTTCGGCGTTCCTGCCGTTCATCGAACAGATCGCGCGCGAGCTGATGGGCCAGATCTGGGCGAAGTCGGCGGACGACATCGCCAAGGGCTTCTCGGATACGGGTGAGGTCGAGCTCGTCCGCCAGTTCACGAACCAGTTCCCGATCCGGGTCATCTCCAACATGCTCGGATTGCCGCGCGAGGACGAGGACATGTTCGTGCGCTGGTACCAGCACCTGATCGAGGGGCTGGGGTTCGGCGGCGAGCACTTCGCCAGGGGGATGCAAGCGCGGAACGAAATGTGGGAGTACCTGGACCCGCTGATCCTGCGCGCCGAGGACGCGCCCGGCGAGGACCTGATCTCGCGCATCGTGCACGCGGAGTTCCGCGGGCAGCGCATGAACGCGGACGAGATCAAGGGGTTTATCGCGCTCCTCCTGGCAGCGGGAGGCGATACGACGGACAAGGCGATCGCGAACATGTGGTACCACATGCTCTACACGCGTCCGGACCAGTTCGAGGAAGTGAAGAAGGACGGGGAGCTCTGGACCAACGTCTTCACGGAGATGATGCGCTACGACCCCGTGGTCCACACGCAGGGACGGCGCACGACGCACGAGATCAAGATCCACGGCGAGGTGATCCCCGAGCGGGCCAACATCATCATGTACCTGGCGGCGGGGAACCGGGACGAGCGCGCCTTCAAGGACCCGGACACCTACGACATCTTCCGCGACGACCTGCACATGGGGCGCGAGCTACGCTCGGGCAGGTACCCGGACGGCAAGCACGGGCACCTCGGTTTCGGCATGGGCCAGCATTTCTGCATGGGCTACGCGATGGCGCGCCAGGAGGCGATCATCGCCTGCACGCGGCTCTCGGAGGCGATGAAGAACCCGCGGCCGAAATTCGCCGACCACCCGGGCATCACGTCTCCGGTGATGGGCTCAGGGGGCTTCCGCGCGCCGGAAGAGCTCTGGATCCAGTTCGACGTCAACTAAAGGCCTAGCAAGGACGGGGGAAACGATGCGAGTCAAGGTCGATTTGAAGAAGTGCACGAAGAGCGGGGAGTGCTACTACAACCATCCGGCGCTCTTCCAGGTCGACAGCGAAGGCTTCCCCGTCATCCAGATGGACCCGCTTGAGGGCGAGGACATGGAGATTGAGGCCGTGCAGGCCTCGGAGGTCTGCCCCGTCGAAGCGATCACGGTGGAGGACGAGTAGCCCGCCGCCGCCTTCCTTGACTCAGTAGTGGATGGCGCGCCCGACGCCGCCGCCGGCGGCGATCGTGTCGCCGTGGATGGCGACTGACTTCGGCGAGGCGAGGAAGGCCACGACGCTGGCGATGTCGGACGCATCGATGATGCGACGGACGGAGTTGCCCTGGGCCGCTCGTTCCGTGGCCTCTTCGACTGAGATGCCCTGCTCGGAGGCGCGGTGGGCCATGAGGTCGGGCATGCGCTCCGTCCAGGTTAGGCCGGGGTGGACAACGGTGACGTTGATGCCGTGGGGCCCGAGCTCGTCGGCGAGGTTCTTCGTGAGGGCGGCGACGGCGACGTTGCGCATGCTGCCGATGGCCGTTCCCGACTGGCGGGCAGCCATGCCGCTGATGTTGATGATGCGTCCCCAGCCGTTCGCCTTGAGGTGGGGAGCGGCGGCGCGGGCGCAGCGCAGGTAGCCCAGCACCTTCGTGTTCATCTCCTCCTCGAAGTTGGCGTCGGTCGTGCTCTCGAGGGTGGGAGTGGCGCCGGCGCCGCCACCGGGGCGGGCGGCGTTATTCACGAGGATGTCGAGGCGCCCAAGCTGCTCGACGGCGCTGGCGACCATGGCGTCGACGGCGGGGGTGCTGCCCGTGTCGCAGACGATGGGGATGATGCGGCGGCCGGTCTCGGCCGCGAGTTCGGCGGCTGTCGCGTCGAGGGTCTCCTTCGTGCGGGCGGCGATGGCGACATCGACGCCTTCCTCCGCGAGGGTGCGCGCGATCGCCTTGCCGATGCCCTTGCTGCCCCCGGTAACGAGTGCGGCCTTGCCTTCCAGTTCGAGGTCCATGGCGCTAGCGGAGCGAGGCCCACCAGTCGGGCACGGCGACGCGCAGGATCTCGTCGTAGGTCCTGGCGATCTCGGGGGCGTCGGCGGGAACGTCCTGCTGGTTGGTGGGAGGCAGCGGGGAGGCGCCCTGTATGGGGTCGACCCACTCGATGCCCTCTTCCTCGATGACCTCCATCAGGGGCGGGGTGGCGTCCTCGTGGTGGTCGCTGATCTGGTGCTTGATGAGGAAGGTGTTGTAGTCGGGGAAGGAGAGGATGCAGTAGTAGCTGCGGGGCTCCTGCCCGCGCCACATCTCGTAGCGAAGAACATCGCTTTCGAGGGAATGGGTCTTCTCGTAGAGGTCCTTCTGGATCTCTTCGTAGCGGGCCTCCATGCCCTCCTTGACCTTGAGCGTGATGAGCACGGTCGCCATTGGGGCGTTCCTCCGGGTGTGGGGTCTGGCAGGCGGCACGATACGGCGGGGCGAGCGGAGGCGGCAAGGGAGGGGCAGGTCAGGGGCGGTAGCGGGTCCGGAAGCCCACGACAATGCCGAGCACGGCCAGGGCGGTAGCGAGCACGGCGAACACGTTCACGGCAATGGGGACCGCGCCGTGCGGGGTGGGGGCGAGGCCGGTGCCGGTGTCGCCGGGGGCGGGAGGGTCGGCGGGGATCAGGGGCATATATTTCCCACCGGGATAGCTGACGAGTGGCTCATAGTCCATGGCGAAGATGCTGACCGACTCCACATCCAAGTCAAAGTGCAGAGTCGCCTCGTAGTACGCCTGTCCGCGCCCTTCTTGTTCGTGCATGACCCCCTTGACAACCCAGAAGACACCGGGAGTCGGAGCCGGAGTGTATTCGCCTTCAGTGAGGGCCACCCCTTCAACCGTGCAACGGGTTGCCCTGTACCTCGGCAGGTCACGCCAACTCTGCCTCTCTTCCCTCTGCTTGTTCAGCCACTGTGAGACGGAGCCGCACACCTCACGAGTGGCCTGTCCCATTGGCCACCAGAACACATACTCCAGTTCAGGGCCGGCGTAGTAGTCCCACGCAGACCCGACGAAGACTGCAGTCCTCCCATTCCACGACAACAGGCCATGGCCCTCCCATCGAGGCTCATCACTCCACCTTCCTTCACACTCGACTATCTCCAACTCCGGGTAGCCCTCTGCGAGACCCTCGAACCACTCGCACGGGGGAGACTCACCCTGGCCTTCTTGCGCGGTGACCCGCCCCGTGGCTCCTGCCAACATGAGGCCAGCGGCGAACAGCGCTCCCATGGCCAGCATCCAGGCTCGTGAGTTCATGCGGCCGCACCGTAGCACCCGGATTGGCGAATTACACCGTCCGTTTGGGCCGATCTGCGGGTGTCGATACGGGTAGGATTGGCGGCACGAAATTCGGACTCAAGCGGCGAGCGCCGCGGGGAGGACAGCCATGCAGCGAGCGACTTCAGATGCCCCACACGCGACGGGCCACCGCCAGGAGCAGGTCACCGGGTGCCCGGTCAATCTGGACGATGTCGACCTCTTCTCGCCGGGGGCGCAGGAGTACTGGTTCGACTCATACAAGATCCTTCACGACGAGGCGCCCATTCATAAAATCCCCGGCGAGGGGGCGATCCCCGGCTCCGATGCCTACATCCTGACGAAGTACGACGACATCGCGATGGTCGTTCGGGATCCGGAGACGTTCGAGTTCTACAACGCGGCCGAGGGCGACGAGGCGGCGCAGGAGATCTTCCGGGAGAAGGGCTTCGGCACGATCACCGACACCTGGGACACGCTCCGCCCGAACCTGGAGGAGCACAAGCGCCACCGGATGGAACTCACGGACCCCTGGGTGGCCCTGCCCGCGGCCGAGCGCCATACGCCCATGATCACGAAGGCCGCGAACGACCTGATGGACAAGTGGATCGAGAAGGGCGAGGTGGAGCTGGTGAAGGCCTTCGCGGCGCCGCTTCCCCAGATCGTGATCACGACGATCCTCGGCTTCCCTCTGGAGGACATGGGCAAGACGCGCATCTGGGAGGAGGAGCAGGTCAAGCGGTTCGTGTACGGCTTCAGCCACAAGAACCTGCTGACCCCGGAGCAGGAGAAGGCGAACGCGGAAGCGCTCGTCGCCTTCCAGCACTACATCGGGGAGCAGATCGAGGACAAGCGGCAGAACCCCAAGGACGACATGATCACGTTCCTGATCAACGTCGAGTACGGGCCGGAAAAGCGAAGGCTGACGGACCCGGAGATCGCGAGCGTCGTGTACGGGATGCACATCGGCGGGAACGAGACGACGCAGTACGCGCTCACGGCCGAGGCGATGCTGCTAGCGCAGCAGCCCGATCTGGTCGAGGAGCTGCGGGCGGACCGCTCGAAGGTGCGGTTCTTCGTGGAAGAAGCGCTGCGGCTGTACGCACCTACGCAGGGGCTCTCGACGCGCGTGGTGATGAAGGACATCGAGCTGCGCGGCGTCGAGATTCCGCGAGGTTCGATGCTGCACCTGCGCTACGGCGCGGCGAACCGGGACCCGGACCTCTGTCCGGCGACGGACTCGATCGACCTGACCCGGAAGAACCCGGGGCGGCACCTGACGTTCTCGATGGGTCCGCGGGTGTGTCCGGGCGCGGGGCTCTCGCGACTGGAGCAGAACATCGCGGTGAACGTGATGCTCGACCGGCTCGACAACCTGCGGCTGGCGCCGCACAAGAACGACCTCACGCACCAGCCCGGGATCATGCTGGGGCTGTGGGAGCTGAACCTCGAGTTCGACCAGCGTGGCGCCTAGCCGGGGCCGGGCAGGCTAGTGGGGGAGCGGGCGCTGGAAGCGACTCGCCGGCGCGCGGCCGACGTGCTCGACCGGGGCGAGTCGCTGGACCTCGTCGCGATCCTGCGGGAGGAGTTCGCGCTGGAGCCGCGGGCTTCGTACGAGCGCGCCGTGAAGGCGATCGCCGAGACGGCCGCGAGCGCGTCGCGACGGGGCTCCGATGATGGCGAGGACGCCGTCGAGCGGTGGGCGCGGGGGGTGCGGGCGAGCGGCTCGCTCTATCTGGCGCTGGGGGATGCTATCGCCTGGCTCCGCGACAACAGCTCGGAGAGCGGGAGCGAGACGCAGGCGTCGATGTTGTTCTAGTCGTCGTCTATGAGCGCGATGGCGTTGCCGGGGCAGACGCGGACTGCGTCCTCGGCATCTTCGACCTGATCGCCCTCTGGTTCTTCGACGATGACGACGGGGAAGCCGTCTTCTTGCGCGGCGAACAGCTCGGCGTGGTAGGTGGAGCACTCCGCCGCCTTGATGCAGCGGTCGAGATTCACGGTGAGTTTCATCGCGTCCTCCTCGGAGTTGCGTAGTCGCGCGCGTGTGCGGGCAGATTATCGGGCAGAGGCGGCGCGAGTACCAGCGGCGGCGCTTGACGCGCCTCTCGCAGGCTCCCACGATGCGGGCCAGACGCGGATGCGCCGGGCCGGGATCGGCCGAGGAGGACAGCATGGAGCGGGACTACGACGTCGTCGTCATCGGATCGGGAGCGGCCGGGCTGGCCGCGGCGGTGACCGCCGCGGACTCGGGCGCGAGCGTGATCGTGCTGGAAGCGGACGACAAGGTTGGGGGCTCCTCGCGTCTTTCCGGGGGGCACTTCTACGCGGCAGGCACGAGTGTGCAGCGCGAGGCGGGCATCCTCGATGACACGCCCGACGACATGTTCAGCTACTACATGACGCTGAACCAGTGGAACGTGGAGCCGGCGGTGGCGCGCACGTACTGCGACAGCGCGGCGCCCACCTTCGAGTGGCTGCGCAGCCTCGGCGTCGAGTACAAGCCGGAGCGCGTCTACATCTCCGGGATCGATACGGTGCCGCGGGGCCACCCGCCTGAGGGCGAGGGACTGGCGGTGGTGCGCGTGCTCGACTCGGAGCGCATCAAGCGGGGGGTGGACATGGCCCTCATGACGCGCGCGGACAAGCTGATCGAAGAGGACGGCGAAATCGTGGGGGTGGCCGCGGGCGACCAAGAGGTCGGCTGCGGGGCGGTGGTGATCGCGTCCGGCGGGTTCGGACACAACAAGGAGTTCATCGAGAAGTACTGGCCCGACGCGCACGAGCAGGGCGACGGGGTCTGGGCGATCTCGGGTCCGAAGGCGATGGGCGACGGGATCGTGCTGGGCGAGCAGGTGGGGGCGACGCTGGGTGGCCACAACCGGGGGCTGCTCCTCGTGACCCCGGGGTTCGCCCGGGACCTGGAGCTGGGCGTGCCGCCCTGGTCGATCCTGGTGAGCCGCGAAGGGCGGCGATTTGCCAGCGAGATGGCGCCGTACACGGTGATGGCCGGACTCTTCAAGCGGAACGGGGGCATGGCCTACGCCATCTTCGACGAGGCCGCGCGGCTGGATGCGGACGCGATGCCCGCGGGACCGAGCTGGACCTCGGAGAACCTGCTGGCACGGGCGGAGAGCGGCGAAATCCTGCGGGCGGACACGCTCGAGGAGCTGGCCGGACTCTGCAAGATCAACCCGGCGCCGCTGGCGGGCACGGTCCAGAAGTACAACGAGGACTGCGCCAGGGGCGTGGACAGCGCGTACTTCAAGCCGATGGGACTGCGGGCGATCGAGACGCCACCGTTCTACGCGGTGGAGGTGCGGCCGGCGATCATCGCCTGGACGGGGTGCGGCCTGCGGGTCGACAAGGAGACGCACGTGATCGCGAACAACGAGCTGCCGATCGACAACCTCTTCGCCGCGGGGGAGGCGATGGGCACGCTGCACGGCGATCGCTACATCGGCGGGGGCGGGTCGTACGGGCCGGCGGTCACGTTCGGGCGCATCGCCGGTCGGAACGCGGCCACGGCGGCGGCCAAGAGCGCGGGGTTGATGGAGTAGGACCCGCCTTTCTCTAGCCATGCCTCTTGACCATCCCACCCCATCGGGGCGGGTAGGATTGGGGGGCGCATGACGCGCCGGAGGATGCTCCCATGACGCCACCGCTCACCGTTCATGGCGTGCCGGTCATCGACATCGACAGCCACTACACGGAGCCGCCCGACCTGTGGACCTCACGCGCGCCGGCTTCCTACAAGGAGCGCGTGCCGCGCGTGGTACTCGACGAGGAAGGGCGGAATCGCTGGGTCGTCGACGGGGACGTGGACTTCGGGCCGATGGGTTTCACCGTGGTGAAGAAGGACGGCGAGAAGGCCTACGGGATGATGAGCCTGACGGACTTCGACGAGATGAGCGACGCGGCGAGCTACCCGGAGCCGCGGCTCGACCTGCTCGACCGGCTGGGCATCTCGCAGCAGATCATCTACCCGAACGTGGCGGGGTTCGGGAGCCATCGCTTCATGTCGCTGGAGGACAGCGAGCTGCGGAACATCTGCTCGCGGGTCTACAACGACGCGATCATCGAGCTGCAGCAGGCGGGGAACGGGCGGCTCTTCCCGCAGGCGCTGACACCGTTCTGGGACATAGACGAGTGCGTGCGCGAGATCCGTCGGGTGACGGATGCGGGCATCACGGGCATCACGATGACGGACACGCCGGAGGCGTTCGAGCTGCCGCACCTGCACGACCCGCACTGGGATCCGCTCTGGTCGACGTGCCAGGAGCTGGGCATTCCCGTGAACTTCCACGTGGGCTCGGGGAACAACCTCGGCGGCCAGATGATCTGGGACGGGTACGGACCGCAGCGCTTCCTGGCCACGATCAGCGTTTCGCTGTTCATGGTGCAGTGCAAGACGATCATGAACCTGATCTTCAGCGGGCTGCTGGATCGCTATCCGAACCTGAACTTCGTCTCCGTGGAGAGCGGCATCGGCTGGATCCCGTTCCTGCTGGAGGCGATGGAGTGGCAGTACGACGAGACGATCCCGACGGAGCGCGAGGGGCTGAGCCTGCGCCCGAAGGAGTACTTCAAGCGGCAGGTGTACGCGTCGTTCTGGTTCGAGCAGTGGGGGCCGCTGCACGCGATCGAGGAGCTCGGCGAGGACAACGTGATGTTCGAGACGGACTTCCCGCACCCCACCTGCCTCTACCCGGAGACGCACACGCGCATCTCGAAGACGCTGGACCAGCTCGACCCGACCGTACGACGCAAGGTGCTGCACGACACGGCGGCGCGTGTCTACAACCTGCCGGAGATCGGGTAGGGAGCGGCGCTAGCCGCGGTCAGCGCCGGCGAAGGCCTCGGCGGCCTTCGCCTCCTCCTCGGGCACGCCGTCGATGAGGACGAGCGAGCGCCCGGAATAGGCGGGCACGCGCGGTCCCGGGAGGACCGTGCCGGTCAGGTTCACCGGGTCAACGGCGCTGACGACGACGCGCTCGCCGGCGGCGGGCTCATTGCGTGTGCGGCGGAGCTGTTCGACCGCATCGATGAGGGCGTACTGCTCGCCGACGACCCCGGAAACGAAGCGTCCACCGCGGACGTCGCCACGGGCCTCCATGGTGCGGAGTGCGCGGAGCACCGAGCGCCAGGGGAGGCTGAAGCGCTCGTGCGTGGCGAGGTCGCGGAAGACGACGCCGTAGCGTTCGAGGAGCACGCTGGCGACGAGGGCGGCGAGCTCCTCCTGGCGGGCAGGGTCGACGGGGGGCGCTTCGACGAGTGACCAGCGGCCGGGAGGGCCGCCGAGGACGAGTCCGAGGCGGTAGCTGGCGACAGGGCGGCGGGCAGCGGGGCGGCGGCGTCCGGAGGGTGAGCGCGCGAATATCTTGCGCACGCCTTCGAAGCCGTCGGAGGCGACGAGGCCGGTGGCGATGAGCTCGCGCAGGGTGTCCTCGGTCTGGCTCGAGAGCTGGCCGGTCTCGCGGACGAGCTCGTCGAAGAAGAGGGCCCCGCGCTCGCGCAGGAGGCTGACGATGGTGGAGGCGGCGCCGGGCGGGGAAGGGATGCCGTCGGGGCGGTCGTAGCGGGCGGCGGCGAGGAGGTCGGGGAAGGCGCGGCGGGCGACGAGGGTGACGGGGGTCGCGCGGGTTGCGGGCGCGGGGCGAGAGGGGGCGTCGTCGGGCGGTGGGGGCTTGCGGCCGCTGAGACGGGCCCAGGCAATCTCGCCGGCGAGGCAAAGCTCGTCGAGCCAGGCGGGGTCGTAGTCGCGGACGCGAGCGCGGAGGAGGTCGTCCTCCCAGGAACCGGCGGGCGCTTCGAAGCCCTGCAGGCGTTCGAGGGCGCGGCGCAGGCCGGGACGACCGCCGTAGGTGGCGCCGGGGGCGAGCCCCTGCCAGCGGGTGAGGAAACGCATGTAGTCGGCGCGGGAAACCGGCGCAACGGCCTTGCGTAGCCCCTCGAGCGTGTACCGGTGGATGCGGGCGAGGAGGCGACGGTCGCAGAGCTCGTCCTCGGGGGCATCAGGGGTGAAGCGGCCACGAACGAGGTAGCCGGCAGCTTCCGCCGCGCGGAGGCCGTGGCCGGCGTCCTGCTCAGCGAGACCGGTGCGACGCACGATGTCGGCGGGCGTGAGGGGACCGAGGCACTCGGTGTGGCCGCGAACCAGAGCGAGGCGGGCGGCCTCGCGGTCCCCTACCTCCAGCAGTGCATGGGCCGGGACGCTGGGGGAGGGGATGTCGGCATCGGGGAAGAGGAGGCGGATGGAGGGGAGGTTCTCGACGGCAAACCAGAAGGTGCATTCGCCCACGGCAAGACTCGCCGCTCGGCCAGCAGCCTCGAGCTCGACCAGCCACTCGCGCCAGGAAACGGCGTGCTCCGCGGCGAGAACGACGAAGCCAAGGAGGGCGTCGTGCGCTTCCTCGGCATCGCGGGGCTCGGGCCAGGCTTCCTCGCGGACGCGCGCGATGGCGTCGGGGCTGAGAGCGGCGAGGTCGCGGGCGGAATCGGGGAGGGTCTTGCGGAGGGTCACGGCGCGGGTGCGGCGCTCCTCGATGGGGGCGTCATCGAGGTAGGTGTAGGGACGGCCGCTCACGATCTCGTGGGCCATGGGGGACGGCTCGACGGTATCGACGGCGTGGAGACGAACGGCGCCGTCCTCGATACGGGTGAGCACATCCTGCAGGCCGTGCACGTCCATCGCCTCGTAGAGGCAGTCGTCGCGGGTCTGGCGCATGAGGGGGTGGTCGGGGAGGGAGAGGGGCTCGTTGAGGTGTTCCTGGCAGCCAACCTGAGCGGGGAAAACGGCGGCCATGAGGTCGTCGCCACGCATGCGCTGGAGGAAGGGGGGGACACGCTTGCCGTTCCGCTGGCGGGCAATGGCGAGCGCGCGCGAGGCGTTCCACCGCCAGCGGGTAGGGAAGAGGGGGATGTAGAAAATCGACTTCTCCACGAGCGTGGCGGCGTTGCGGGGATTCACCCAGGAGAAGGCCTCGGCGAGGGGCCAGGAGTGCTGGGGGCCGGCGGAGAGGAGGATGGCGTCGTCGTTGGCGGCGGCCTGGAGCTCGAAGTCGAAGGTGGTGCAGAACTGCTTGCGAAGGGCGAGTCCCCAGGCGCGATTGACGCGGGCGCCGAAGGGGGCATGGACGACGAGCTGCATGCCGCCGGCGTCGTCGAAGAAGCGTTCGAAGACGACGTCCGTATCGGAAGGGACCACGCCGAGACCATCGCGGGTGGCGCGAACGTAGTCGACCATCTGGCGGGCGCCGTTCTCGGTCAGGCTGCACTCCTCCTGGATGCGAGCGACGAGGGCATCGGGGTCATCAAGGCCGCCGGCGACCTCGCGGCGGAGGCGACCAGCTTCCTCGGAAAGCTCGATGGTGCGGCCGGGGGCTTCGCCCAGCCAGAAGGGGACGGTGGGCGGTGCGCCGTGGGCGTCGATGACGCGGACGGTGCTCTGCTCGACGCGCGTGATTCGCCAGGAGGTGGAGCCCAGGAGGAAAATGTCGCCGGCGGCGCTCTCCATGGCGAAGTCCTCGTTGACCGTGCCGACGGGGATGTCCTCGGGCTCGGCAACGACGCGGTAGTCGCCCATCTCGGGGATGACGCCGCCGTTGTTGAGGGCGGCGAGGCGCGCTCCGCGGCGTCCGCGGATGATGCCGTTGATGCGGTCGCGGTGGATGAGGGGCACGGCGGAGCCGGGACCGTCGCCGATGCCGGTGGCGAGCATCGTCACGATCTCATCGAAGGGTTCGCGCTCGAGATGCGCGAAGGGCGCGGCTTCGCGGACGAGCTCGTAGAGGGCGTCCTCGGACCAGGGTTCGCAGGCGGTCTCGGCCACGATCTGCTGGGCGAGGACGTCGAGAGGGGCGGTCAGGGGGTTGATGCGGTCGAGGCGCCCGGCACGGACGGCGCGGACGAGGGCGGAGCACTCCAGCAGCTCGTCGCGGGTGGTGGGGAAGAGGCGGCCGTGGGGGCGGAGGCCAAGGGCGTGGCCGGAGCGGCCGATGCGCTGGAGGAGGGTCGCGATGCTGCGGGGCGAGCCGACCTGGCAGACCAGGTCGATGGCGCCGATATCGATGCCAAGCTCAAGGGAGGCGGTGGCGACCAGGGCGCGGAGGTCGCCGGCCTTGAGGCGCTGCTCGACGTGCAGGCGGCGATCCTTCGCGATGCTGCCGTGGTGGCTGGCGACCGCCTCCTCGCCGAGGCGCTCGGCGAGCTCCTTGGCGGCTCGCTCGGAGAGCGCGCGGGTGTTGACGAAGATGAGGGTGGTGCGGTGCTCGCGCACAAGTTCCGCGAGCCGGTCGTAGATGTCGGCGAACTGCTCCCTGGGGGGGACGGCTTCGAGGTCGCTTGGGGGCGTCTCGACGTGGAGGTCGAGGTCGCGCTGATGGCCGCGGTCGACGATGGAGGCATCGCGGCCAGCGCCGGCGAGGAAGCTCGCGATCAGTTCGATGGGGCGCTGGGTGGCGGAGAGGCCGATGCGGACGGGCGGGGTCTCGGCGAGATGGTCAAGGCGGGCGAGGGTGAGGGCGAGGTGGCTGCCGCGACGGTCGCGGGCGAGGGCGTGAATCTCGTCGACGATGACCGTGCGGACACCGCGCAGGTTCTCGCGGCTGCGCTCGGCGGTAACGAGGAGGAAGAGCGACTCGGGGGTGGTGACGAGGATGTGGGGCGGGCGGCGCACCATGGTCTGACGGGCGGAGGGGGGCGTGTCGCCGGTGCGGACGGCGCTGGTGATGGGCGGGAGGTCGTAACCCATCTCCTTCGCGAGGGCGCGGATCTCGTCGAGGGGTTCCTCGAGGTTGCGCTGGATGTCGTTGCTGAGGGCCTTGAGGGGGGAGACGTAGACGATGCGCGTGCCGTCGTCGAGATCGCCCGACTCGGCTTCGCGGATGAGTTGGTCGATGCCGACGAGAAAGGCGGCGAGCGTTTTGCCGGAGCCGGTGGGGGCGGCGATGAGGGTCGTCTCGCCGGCGTGGATGCGGGGCCACCCCTCCGACTGGGCGTCGGTGGGATGTCGGAAGCGGCGCTCGAACCAGGCGCGCACCACGGGGTGGAAGGCCGCGAGGGAGTCGCCGGCGGGTGGAGGTGGGGCAGCTGCGGGGTCGCGCTCGAACATCCGTGCGGGTGATGGTAGCGGAACGGGGCGCTTCCCGCTCGCCAAAAGCACCGGCGCCCCCACGAAGGGGGCGCCGGGATGCGGGGCGAGAGGAGTTTCGACTAGCGACGCCTGTAGGCGACGGCCAACAGAGCTCCAATGACCAGGACGACGGCGAGGAAGAGCGAGACCGTGATCTGCTGCTCCAGGAGGCCGGCTCCTGTGTCGGGTTCTCCGACTGGCCCGCTCGGTTCTTCCGACTCAACGGGCTCGGCCGGCTCTTCGGGCTCTTCGGGCTCCGCCGGCTCAGCGGGTTCCTCGGGCTCGGGTGGCTCGTCCGGCTCGTCGGGCTCGCTCGGCTCGTCAGGCTCAGGAGGCTCGTCCGACTCGGACGCTTCCCCGGGCTCGGGTGGCTCTTCAGCCTCCCCGGGCTCCGGAGGCTCGTCGCCCTGGTTGTCAGGCCTGGGCGTGTTTTCGTCACCCACGGTGATCCGCTCCAGGGCGGAGAGCTTCTCGCCCCCGCTCCAGTCGGAGTCGCCGGCAACGACGTCGACGCTCGCGCCAACGGAGCCGTCAAGGGCAGTCTCGACCTGTCGGGCCGAGGCGAGAGACGGGGGACGCGCCAGGGTCGTGGCAAGCAGAGCCACAGTCGCAACAAGAAGGAGTGCGGCGCCGGGGCCAAGTCGAATCAACTGCATAGGGCTTTCCCCTTGTCTCTAGAGATGTGCGTGCCATTGGGTTGAGGAACTCGCGCGCATGAGGGAGCAGTCTCCAGGCGCGAAGCACCTACCGGACGGGCGCCGGGAGGCGCCGCCTCGGTCAGGGCACTGGTCGTAAGGGACAGTGGTGTCGGAGGGGGAGCGAAAGACGATCTCGGGGCTGCTGACCCCAAGTCGGAAGGCAAGGCCCGAATCAGCCTCGTGCCTACGGCCAAGCTCGTGGAACAAGTCATGGGCCGCTCTCCCACGCGACCCCGCCAGCGGAAATGTTAAGGGATGAACTTCCTTAACGCTAGTGTGCTTATTCGGATAAACAGAAAGTCAGCAACGGACAGGCTCGTGGGGAGTGCCAGGCTGAGCGAACCGGAGAGATCACAGGGCTAGGCTGAGGGTTCCTCGAAGAGCTGGAAGAGCACGCCGTTGGTGTCTCGCGGGGAGAGGAAGATGTTGCGCTTCCAGCGGTCGCCGCCCACGCCGCCGGGGGTCTCGATGCCCTCGGCAGCGAGGGCGTCGAGGGCATCGTCGATGGACTCGACCTCGCAGGAGACGTGGTGCAGGCCCTTCCCCCGATTCGCGAGGAAGTCCTGGAGGAAGCCCTCATCGCCAAGCGGCTCGAGGATCTCGAACTTGAGCTCCGTGTTGGGGATGCGCATCAGGCAGCCCTTGTAGCCCTGGTCGGCAACTTCCCAGCGGCTCTCGACCTCCATGCCGAAGACACGCTCCTGCCAGGCGGCCTGCGCCTCAAGGTCCGGAGAGGCCAGGGTCACGTGGTCGAGGCGGCGGAAGCCGAGAGCGCCGGCTACGCCTTTCGTGCCGTTCACGGGGTTGTCGCTCTTGGGCTGGTAGAGCTGCCAGAGGACGCCGCCGCTGTCGCGGGGATGGATGTAGGCCATCCACCACATGGTGTCCTGGCTGATGCCCCCGAACGGAGTCACGCCCAGGCGTTCGAGCTCGGCGACGGCCTCCTCGATGTCGGGAACCTGGACGGTGAGGTGATGGAGGCCGGGGCCGCGCTGGTCGAGGAAACGCTGGACGAAGCTCTCGGGGCCTTCGGGCTGGAGGAGCTCCCACTCAATCTGCGTATTGCGAATGCGGGTGACGCAGCCCTCGAAGGGCGTGCCCGGATGGGCGTTGAACTGGCGCAGGAAGCGAAAGCCGAAGAGCCGCTCGAAGCGGTCGCGCTGCTCGCGCCAATCGTGGGCAGCCATGCTGATGTGGTCGAAGCGGGTGAGGGTGAGCACAGGGCCCCCGGGGAGAGGAGTGTGGGGCGGTATGGTAGGAAGGCAGGAGCCGCCCGGCAACGATGGGAGCGAAGAGCGCGACGATCGTGGCGAACCCCCGCGCTCGCGGGATGCGCCGCTTCGACACCGAGGAGGCCCTGCGCCGGCTCGATGAGCGCGGCTACGAGGCGCGTCTCGAGCTGCCCGACTCGCCGGCAGGGACCGCGGAGGCCGCCGGCCGCGGGGCGGAACGCGGGGACGCCTTCGTGTTCGTGCTGGGCGGCGACGGGACGCTGCGGCTGGCGGCGGGGGCGATGGCGGGATCGGAGTCGGCGCTGGCGGTGCTGCCGGGGGGCACGGCCAACGTCTGGGCCAAAGAGGCGGGGATTCCCCGGAACCTGATGCGGGCGCTCGACGCCCACCTCGACGGGCAACAGGTAGCCATGGACCTGGGACGGGCGAACGACGAGCCGTTTCTCCTGATGGCAGGCATCGGCTGGGACGCGGAGATCGCGGCAACGGTGACCCCCGCGCTCAAACGCAAGCTGGGCGTGCTCGCCTACGTCCTGCACGGCATTCCCATGTTGCCCAGGCTGCGGACAACCGACGTAGCGTGGTCGGCGGAGTGGGAGTCGGCGGAAGAGCGAGCAGGCCTGATCGTGGTCAGCAACACGCGGCTCTACGGCGGGTTCCTCATGTTCTCGATGGGGGCGAGCGCCCGGGACGGGCAGCTGGACGCGTGCATCTTCACCCCCCGGACCGCGGCGGATGCGCTTCGCCAGGCGCTCCGCGTGGTGGTGCGGCGTCACTCAGGCGTCGAAGGCGTGCGCGAGCTGCGAACGCCAGGGTTCGACGTGACGACTCCGGGGCTGCCGGTGCAGCTGGATGGGGACGTTGTGGGCGAGACGCCAGTGACGCTCACAGTCGAGCGGGGAGCGATCAGGATGAGCGTGCCCGCGGGACCGCTGACGCCGGTGCTCTGGGAGTAGGGGCGGCTACTCGCCCTCGAAGCGTCCTATGCTGCCGCCCGCCACGACAAAGCGGCCGGCGGCGCTGGTGAGGACATCGCGGACGCGATCGGGGTCGGCGGTGGTGACGATGACCTGCTGGAAGATCTCGAAGGAATCGAGCACGCCGCGGCGGCGCTGCTCGTCAAGCTCGCTGAGGACATCGTCGAGGAGGACAACGGGCTCGTCGCCGAGGCAGGTCTGAAGGTAGGCGGCTTCGGCGAAGCGCAGGGAGAGGGCCGCGGTTCGGAGCTGGGCGCGCGAGGCGAAGGAGGCAGCGGAGAAGCCCTCGATCAGCACCTCGACATCATCCCGATGGGGACCGAAGAGCGTGACACCGGCGCCGATCTCGCGGGGGCGGCCATCGCCCAGGGTCTGCAGCATGCGGCTAGTCCATTCGGCCTCGTCGATGGGGAGGTCGTCCTCGACGGCTTCGCCGAGGGCGGGCTTGTACGTGAGGTCGATCGTCTCGGAGTCGTCGCTGAGGCGGGCCATCTGCTCGCGGGCGTACGGCACGAGCAGGCCGAGGGCATCGGCGCGGCCCTTCATGATGATGCCGCCGGCGTGGGCAAGCTCCTGATTCCAGAAGCCGAGCTCGGTGGGGGACGCTTCGCGGGCCTGGATGCGCTTGAGCAGCCCGTTCCGCTGCTGGAGGACGCGCTGGTAACGCTGCATGGCGCGCAGGTACCCGCGATCCACCTGGGAGGCCATCATGTCGAGGTAGCGGCGGCGGAGGATGGGCGGTCCGGCGACGACTTCGATATCGAGCGTGGTGAAGAGGACGGCAGCCAGCTCGCCGACGGCATCGGAGGTGCGCTTGGCGAGGCCGTTCACGCGGACGCGCTTCCCGGCACGCTGACCCTCGCCGCTGCGGCCGACGACGGCGACTTCGAGATTGAGGCGACCGGCGGCTCGCTGAACCTCGGTCTGGAGGCGGGCGACGGGGAACTCGGAGTCGAGCACATCGCGGCGGACAAGGTCGGAATCGCTGCTCGCGCGGCTCGAGCGGAGGGTGGAGAGGAGGTAGATGGCCTCGAGCAGGTTGCTCTTACCCTGGGCGTTCTCGCCAACGAAGAGGTTGAGGCCGCGGTCGAGCGACAGCTCGACCTGTGCGTAGTTCCGGAAGTTGGCGAGGTTGAGATCGGTGATGTACACGGCGTATCCAGCGTAGCCCCCCGCAGGGCCCGAGCGCGTCAAGTATAGAGGCCTTTACGTTATGGGGTTATGTCCCATCCGCGAGGAGCATGAAGAGAACTGCTTACGTGCCTACGCCCTCGGCGTTTGGGGGTATAATCCCGGCCAACACCGAACAAGCGAGTAAACGGATGAAGGTTCAAGTCCTGCAGGAGAACCTCCAGCGGGGGCTCGCGATCGTAGGGCGCGCGGTTGCCGCCCGGTCGACGCTCCCCATCACTTCGAACGTCCTGATGGCGACGGACGGGGGGCGCCTGCGCCTCTCGGCCACCGATCTCGACATCTCCATCAGCACCTGGATCGGGGCGAAGATCGAAGAGGAGGGGGCGACGACGATCCCGGCGCGGCTGATCACGGATTTCGTGGGGCAGCTGCCGCCAGCGACGGTATCGATCGAGGTCCCGGAGCGAACGCGCCAGGCGAAGCTGGAGTGCGCGCGCACGGAGTCGACGATCAACACGATGGACGCCGAGGATTTCCCGCGCATAACGGCGATCGACGAGGGCCCGTCGATTGAATTGGACGCGGCAACCCTGCGCCGCACGATTGACCGGGTGGAGTTCGCAGCGGCGACGGATGATTCGCGGCCGGTGATCACGGGCGTGAGCATCAAGGGCGAGGAGAGCAAGCTGACGTTCGCGGCCTCCGACGGCTTCCGGCTGGCGGTTTCGGACATCGAATTGGGCGCCCGGCAGGCGTTCCCGGTCACCGACCTGAACCTCATCGTTCCGGCACGAGCGCTCCGGGAAGTCGGGCGCCTGATCGGGGATGGAGCGGCGCCGGTCCAGCTGCGGGTGAACGAGAAGCAGACGCAGGTGCAGTTTTCGATGACGGACGTGGAGCTGGTGGCGCAGCTGATTCAGGGAACGTTCCCCAACTACAACCAGCTGATCCCGGGCGAGTACAACACGGCGACGGTGGTGGATGTCGACGACTTCATGCGAGGGGCGCGCATTGCTGCCATCTTCGCGCGGGACGGGAGCGGCATCGTCCGGCTGCAGGTACAGCCGTCGGGCGATGGCGGCGCCGGGAAGCTGGTCATCAGCGCTCGCGCGGACGAGGTGGGCGACAACGAAGGCGAGATCGACGTGAAGGTGGACGGAGAGCCGGCCAAGATCGCGTTCAACAGCCGCTACCTGGCCGACGTCCTGGGCGTCCTCGACGGCGAAGTTCGCCTCGAGACGACGAGCCCCTCAAGCCAGGGCGTCTTCCGCCCGGCCGAGGAAGACGGCTACGTGCACGTGGTCATGCCTATGTTCGTGCAGTGGTGAGAAATTTTTCCACCAAACCTATCCAAATCGTGCGGAATCACGCCCTTAAGTAGACCTGACGCACCCTCGTCGGTGCGCTGAATCTCGACGGCCAATTGCATCCCCTGAGCGACTCCGTCGAGCCGACCGGCGTCCACTTCCGCCAAAACCTCCTCCTTCAGGACCTTGCAGGTGGCGGCAAAGTCGTCCGGATCCAGCCGAGCCTGAGGGGTGTGCGCTGCGTCCTTCACCTGGGCGAGCGTGTTCTCGGCCGGGGAGCGCCTTGTCCGGATGACAGAGAGCTCCTTCTGCAGGTAGGCGTCATCGACCTCGCCTAGCTGGTAGAGGCGAAGGAGCCTCTCGCGCTGCTTGTCGAGCGAAGTGAGGAGGGTACGGGCCGCGACCACGTCACCGTCCGGTCTGTCTGCTGCGGATGCGTGATCCAACTCGGCCAGCACCATCTCCGGCGCGGAGAGCACGCCCGTGACCTCGCGGACAACGGCATCCTCGAGTGCGCTTGCCTTGACGTACTTTGCGGGGCAGCGGTCGTGGCGCGGACCGGCGTAGGCCCGCCGGCAGCGGTAGTAGCGGTACTTGCCGAGCGACGTCTGGCCCACCATGGCGCTGTGGCAGTGGGAGCAGCGCACGACCCCACCGAGCGGGTAGTCGTACTTGCGCTTCGCGGCACTGCGGCGTTCCGGGTCGAGCAGGCGCGTCTGGACGGCGTCGAAGAGTTGCTGGGGAACGATGGCCGGCGTCGCGTCGGGAATCTCGATCCACTCCGATGGGTCCCTGACCTCGACGACCCGCCGCCGCCTGCCGGTGGAGGGATCCCGACGGTGCCTGGTCTTCGTGCGTCGATAGATCGTGCGTCCGGCGTAGCCGGGGTTGCGCAGCATGTTCTTCACGGTCCAGGCGGACCACTTGCCGCCCGTGTACGCCGGAATCGCTTCCTCGTTGAGGGCGTTGGTGATGCCGATGATCGAACCGCCCGCGGCGAAGTTCTCGAAGACCCGGCGGACGACGGGCGCCTGCTCGTCGTTGATGACGCGACGGCCCGTGCCCGGGTCGTAGTGGTAGCCGTACATGCCGCGCCCCGTCGCCTGGGGGATGCGACCGCCCCGGGCACGCTCTTCCTTCCCGCGGGTCGTGCGCTCGGCGATCTTCTCGCGCTCGACCTCGGCGATGAACGCCCTGGCGGCGAGGATGAAGCGCCCGACAGCGGTGTCCTCGAAGCGCTCGGTCACGAATTCGAGCGTCGCTCCCGCGCCCTCGAACTCGTCGAACAGGATGCCGATGTGGTTCTGGCTCCGGGACAGGCGGTCAACGGCGTAGGCGACGACGGCGGTGGCCTCCCCCTGCCGGAGGGCGGCGCGGAGTTCGCCGAGGCCCTCACGGTCAAGCGAGGCCCCGCTGCCGGCGTCGCGGATGCGCCGCACGACCTGCCAGCCGCGCTCAGCCGCGAACTCCGCGCAGGCGCGCTCCTGGGTGTCGAGCGACGTGCCGTCGCGCTCCTGCGCATCGGTCGAGACACGAGAGTAGATGATCGCCTTCATGATTCAGCCTCCGGGGACTTGGTGATGACACGGGCCAGCTCTCGCTGACTGCGGGGATGCGCAAGGGTGGTCGCTCGCGCCGCCATCCCGACGCTAGGAGTCTGGAGTGTCGGCCCAGGGAGAGGGTTCCGAGGACGCCTCGTCGTCGTGGAGATGGCGCTCCGCCTCCATCCTGGCGCGAACCCTGGCGAGGAGGCGGGCCCAGAGTTCATCCCATGCTCTCGTGCGCGGCCCTGTCTCGAATTCAACGTCGAGCGTGACTGCGTCACGGTCTCGCTGCGCCGGTTCAGCCAGTCTCCTGGCGGAGGGCCCGAGATGAGCGTCGTGTGCGTCGTGGCTGCCTGCGTCTTCCATGCTGTTCCTCTGTCCCGTGTCGCGCACGGGGTCGCACACCGGGCGACTCGCCGCAGTTTCCAGTGGGGGTAGGCAAGTGTCCGCGCACGCATGGCCGCGGCCAAGCCCCAGGAGGGGACTTCATGGGTGAAGCGTTCCGGGCAACTCCGCAACTCAGGCATCCGGCCCCTCCTCCTCTCCAAAGGGGTTGAACACAGGAACGAGAGAGGGGTCGAAGCGCCTCACGTTGCGGGTCAACACGGTCAGGCCGTGCTCGAGGGCGGTGGCGGCTATGAGCAGATCGGCGCTCTCGTAGCCGAGGGTGGCGGTCAGCCGCGCCCAGCGCCGGGCCGTGACGAGGTCGACGGGAAGGATTCGATCGCCGTACCAGGCGAGTACCCGGTCAAGCCAGCCCGCAAGGTCGCTCGCGAACGCTGGGTCGTGGCGCTTCTGCTGCTCAACCCCGCGCTCGATCTCCCCGATGGTCACCACGCTCAGGTAGAGGTCCGACGTGCGCTGGGCGGCCAGCCAGCGGGAGCCGTCCGGGTGACGCCTCCCTCGCCGCAGGGCGGACAGCACATCCGTATCGATGAGGTACATCAGAGGTCCTCCGAGCGGGCAGGCAGGGAGAGGCGGTCGAACTCGTTCCCGTCCCGCGGAATCTCGAGGAGCAACTCTCCCAGGGTGGGCGCGTTCGCCTTCTCGATCCGGCGGAGGCGCTCGTACTCGTCGACGGCCAGCACCACGACCGCGGGGCGCCCCCGACGGGTCACCCGTTGGGGGCGGCCGGCAAGGGCCGCGTCGACGACGGCGCTGAAGCGGTTCTTGGCGTCCTGAAGGGGCCAGTCGGTCATGGTCGATCTCCAGCTAGATGTTCTGTCTAGATTCTACTG
The DNA here is from genome assembly GCA_026702615.1 of Chloroflexota bacterium. Taxonomy (GTDB): domain Bacteria; phylum Chloroflexota; class Dehalococcoidia; order Tepidiformales; family Tepidiformaceae; genus UBA2991. Next base: position 45,637 of record JAPPBY010000012.1, read on the forward strand.
CAACGAGCCTGTCCGGTCGCCACCACACGCGGGGACGCAGCGAAGTGAACCTCCCCCGCCAGCAGCCTGCAGGCAGCTGCGCGGGCGCCCGGGCACTGCGCCCCGCGGTCTTCGGGCTGGGCGCTACCTGGCCTTGCGACAGGCGTGGTCGGGCCACTCTCCGTGTGGGAGGGTCGGGCAGACCGGCAGGTCGGCTGCGCGGATGGTGTTTGGGGGAGCGCCACCGCCACCTGTGGGAGTGATCTTGATGTGTTGGTGGCCCCCGGAGGTTATTCGTTCGTTGTACTGACCGACCTGGCAGTCTGAGCAGGCCACACCGTAACTCCCGGCGCTCACCCTTCCCCCTGTCCAGCGGGTCGGGGTGAAAACGATCCACTGGAACGATCCCTGGACCCCCGGCACAGTGCGCGGCGTATCAGCCGGCACCGTGTACCCGTAGAGCTGCGAGGGCGCGGCGCGCACGTTGATGCGCGCCGTCCCATAGACGAAGCACGGTTGGGTCTCGGTCTCGTATCTGATAATTCGGTTGGTACTCGAATCCAGGATAAACGAGCGGAAGGTGCGCACACCCTGGTAGACGTACTGTATGTCGCGCGATGGCGCGGTGCCATGTTCCGAGACTTCCACGGAAATCCGAGAACCCTGATGGGACACGCCGTCCCTCGAGAGTGGAAGAAGCGCCCAGGGGCCGCGACATGTGGAGTGATCGTGGCTGCCGTAGGCGGTGCACCGGCCGTTCACGATGGAGCGCCCGTCGCCGCACACGGTGTCGTCGTTCGGACCGTCGTAGTCAGCGTCCAATTTGAACCGCGTATTCGGGACGCGGGCCGTGAACGAGACGGTCCGGCCAGCTGTTCCGGTCACGGTCGTATCGGGGCGTTCCTCCTCCGGCTCCTGCGCCAATGCGGGGGACGCGAGGGCAGTCGCCGCCACGGCGAAGGCTACGGCGAGGGAGCCCAAGGCGACGAAGTGCCTCAACACCACGCGTCTCCTTCCTTCTCCTATCAAACCTTGAGCCATCTGCCCGCGGCGGGACAGGTCAGATCGCACCAGCACTTCGGCTTTCGTTTTGATGCATCAAGTTATACCGGTCGCGATTGGCTGGCCGTGCGCGGATGCACCTGCGGCATCTGCCCGCCCTCCGCACGGCCCGGTGGCGCTGCCGGTGGTGAGAAGATGGCGCCATGGTCTCGAGTTGGGCCGGCCACGGTCCCTTCCCGGAGGCCCTTCTGCCGTCGGTCGCGCCGGACAGCCGCCGTCCGGCGGGTGGGTCCGCGGCACAGGGGCTGCTCGGGCGACCCCTGGAGGGGTGGGAATCCCGCGATGCGCTGGCCCCGCGGAACCTCGCGCTACTCACTCATTGGGGGAAAACTCAAGCGGCCCTGGCTCGCCGTAGATTCGCCAGGCCCAAGGCCTCTCCCCGCCATCGCCCACCCACGCTTCGAACAACACAGCGGAACCGCCGGCTCCGGGCTCCAGGAGACCCAGCGTATTCCAATCGATGAAGCGGCTGCCGCCATCCCGAGTGACGACGGTCGCGTCCGCGCCTCGACAGTGGCCGCGTGCCCAGCGGTCGTCGTGCTGCACCAGCCAGTCGCGCGCGATCTGGCAGTACGCGGGCGCCGCGGGCCATACGACGGTCGGGATCCAGTTGAGGCTGGTGATGCCACCGTCTTCAGACCACGCGCCATCGAAGTAGGCCGGCTCGCCGCGATGCTCGAGCAGCCCGCGCAGCGAGCCCGGCCCGTCGGCCTGCCCCTGGCAACTGGTGATGCTCGTCGTCTCCGCGAAGTGCTCCTCGACGAAGGCGACCAGCGCTTTGCACTCCGGCGTGAAGTCGATGCCGTAGAACGGCGAGTCACTCGACCCGTACTGGTGAAGCTCAACAGCCTCCTCCTCGCCGTCCCTGAAGATGCCGGCGAACCCGAACCAGGGTCCGTCGCCGGCGCGCATCGCCCCGTACACGAGCCATCGCGCGTGCGGCTCGGCATTGTCCCCCTGCAGGCCCGCGACAGACGCCCAACCGGCGCAGGCTCCAGCCCTATGGTCCTGTTCTGCTAGCAGTGGGGTGACCCGCTGGCACGCCTGAGAAACAAAGACCCTCGAATCGATCGGTATCCAGGCCAAGCTCGTGAGGCCCGTGGCTTCCGTCCACGTCCCGTCGAACCAGGCGTTGTTCCCGCGGTGCGCCAGGGTGCCCCGCACGGCATGTCGATCACCCGACTCCGGCGGCTCGGCCTCGCAGCTGATGACGGTGAGCTGCAGGGAGGCGTGCTCCGCCGCGAGCGCCACAACCGCCGCGCACGCCGCCGTCTCGTCGATGCCGTAGAGCTCCGACGGCTCCGGCCCGACGACCGCCGCCGGCACCTCCACGTCCACCGACACGATGCTGGACTGGTACCAGTTCCCCGAGCGCGACAGCTCGCTCATGTCCAGCGGCGTCTGGTGCGTCACCCAGCGGCCCTCGGCCGGGCGCGTGGAGAGGTGCAGGCGCTCGGGATCCTCGACGTGGCGCCAGACGCGCACCTCCACCGTCGCCGTGGAGGTCGACTGCGCGGCCACCAGCGTCACCATCAGGAGGGCCGCCAGGCTCGCGATCGAGATGAGGAGCAGGCGCCCGCCCCGTCCAGCCATCGACTACAGCCCCCCGTCGCCAGCGGCGACTCGTGCTTCTTGCGCGGATTTACCCGACCTGGGCTCCGCCGGACAGGTCGGTTCGCACCGGTTTGTTTCGGCTTTCGTTTTGAACCAAGCACTTCGCAACCAAGCGCGTGCCCAGACAGCTGCCGCGACGTCGCCCGTCGCCTCCAACCGTTTTCGCCTGGCTTCGAAGTGGATTCGCGCGCCCAGACTTGTGGCGTCCTTGCCGCGGAATGCGCTGCTAGGGGGTTCCGGCCGGGGGAAGCGTCCAGGTGACAGCGTCCCGGGCGGCGATCCAGTACGTCGCCCCCGAGGTGAACCCCGTGAGCGTGTTGAGGCCGGGTACCGGCTCCAGGTCCGGGAAATACCCCAGCCACACCGCTGCTCTCCCGTCCCAGGTGTAGACGGCCACCACCTCTTCCGGGAGCCCGGCCTGGTTGATGGCCAGGCCGTCAACTCCGGTCCATTCGAGCGCTGTCCATTCGGGTCCCAGCGCCAGTTCCCGCTTCGGGGGCTCGAAGACGACACGATAGGTTCTGTCGCGAGTGCCGTCCGCCGAGGTCACCCTGGCGGTGATCTCGGTGACGCCAGCCAGGGTGACCTGGTGGCCGGGAGTGGCGGCGTCGGTGTCGTCGGGCTTGATCTCGACGCCCGTGCCGCGCTGCATCGCCTCCGCTCTCACCACGGTCTCGGTCACGCCCTCGCCGATGACGCCCTCGTAGTCGGTCCGGCCCGGGTCGAACTCCCCAAAGTCGACGCCCTCAAGCGAGAGCGAAGCGAGGCGCGCGTCGATGGTGTCGGGCATGTTGTAGGTGTAGACGCGATTGTCGCTCTCGTCGGCCACGTACATCACCTCCCCGTCGGACCAGATCCCCCGGGGACTGTTGTTGCTGGAGCTGGAGAGGTGGGTGAAGTCCTCATCCCTCACACGCTCCAGGCTGGCCTCCTCGCCTGCCGCTTCCACCTCCGCGCGGGTGGGGAGGCGATAGGCGAAGAGTTGGCGGGGGCTTGAGCCAGTGTCGGAGACCCAGAGGGTGACGCCGTCGGACCAGATGCCGTGGGGGTCGCCGTTGGCGGAGTCGAGGGCGTACCGGCCCAGCAGGTCACCGCTCGCAAGGGCGTAGGCGAACAGCGACGGGTTCCGTTCGAGCACCCACATGATCACGCCGTCGGACCAGATGCCGCGCACGTTTCCGTTGCGCTCGTCGAGCACGATGTCACGCTCTTCCAGCCGCTCGCCGCTCTCAAGGTCGTAGGCGAACAGCCGGTCCCGGCCGCTGTCGGAGATCCAGATGGTGTTGCCGTCCGACCACACCCCCCGGGGCGCCCGGTTGCGCTCGCCGAGCGGGAACTCGCGCCCTTCGAGGCGCTCGCCCGTGGCGAGGTCGTAGGCGTAGATGGCGTCATCGGTCCCCTCGCCGTTCTGGAGCAGCCACAGCGTCGCGCCGTCGGACCAGGAGCCGGTGGGGCGGTCGTGGCCATCGTCGAGCGTCTCGATGTCGTGCTTCACGGTCCACTCGTAGTCGACCCTGCTCGGGCTGGGCCCACCGCCGCCGCCACCACCGCCGCCGCCGCCGCCAGCACCGCCACCACCGGGTATCGGGATAGTGGGCGGCAGGATTGGCGTCGCCGAAACGGTGATGGTGACGCTAATGCTGTCCTGTTCTCCGTCCTGGTCCTGGACGTCGACCGTGACCTCGTAGGTGTCTTGCGTCTCGATGTCGAAAGCAGTCCCGGGGGCCACCATGATCTGGCCGCTGGTGGTGTCGATTTCGAAGGAGGATACGTCCAGACCCGAGAGGCCGTACGTGAGCGTGTCGTCGCGGTCGACGTCGGTGGCAGAGACGGGAGAGCCGACGTTGTCGCCGGGTGAAGCGTTCACGTACACGCGGCGTGTGGTCGCGGCGCCTGGGAATGTGGGAGGGTCGTTCACCGGGGTGACGGTGACAGAAACAATGGCTCTACCTGAAAGACTGCCTGAGTCCCTTGCTGAATAGCGAAAGAAGTCGGTCCCGTTGTAGTTGGGGTTGGGCGTGTAGGTAATGGTGGTGCGGTTGTAGGCGGTGGTGGTTCCGTTCCGGGGCGCCTCCAACACGACGGCGATCAGACTGTCATTCTCGGGGTCGGTGTCGTTCGCGAGGACGCTAATGGTGACGGGACTGTCTTCGCTTATTGTCGCATGGTCGTCGCTCGCAATCGGGCGTTCGTTGCGATCCGTGACCCGAATCACCACCGCGATGCTGCTCGTGCCCAGTGAGGGATCGGTGGCTACGACCGTGACGCTGTAGCTGGTCCGGCTCTCGTAGTCGAGCGACGCGTTGGGCCCCACGTAAATCTGTCCAGTGGACTGGTGGATCGTGAACACGTCGGCATCGGCTCCTTCCAACCTGTACGTGAGCACGTCACTGTCGGCGTCCGTGGCCGTCAGGGGCCGGCCGACCGCTATTCCCGGCCGGGAGTTCTCGGGGACGGAACGCTCGGGGCTGATCTCGGAGAAGGAGGGAGGGTTGTTCGCAGCCGGGGCGGCCCGGACGCGATTCTCGGAGGTTGCAACCAGCTGCTTGTTCTCACCGTGGCCGTCCACGTAGTTGGCGGTCAGCCGCAGGAAGAAATTGAGGTCGGTTGTGGCGGGCGTGTACGAGTTGGTGGTCTGCCCGCTGATGACCTCCCAGCTACCGGAGCGGCTCGTTGCGCGCTCCCACATCCAGGTTGTCGAAACAACCGAGTCCGGATCCGTCAGCGTCCCCTCCAAGGTCGAATTCACCTGAGGTTGCCTCGATGAGAGGACCAGCATTCCGACCTCGTCCTGATTCGTGACATTGACCGTGACCGAGGTGACCACGGAGCCATCGGCGTCCGTGGTGGTGACCTCTACTTCGTAGCTGCGGCGCCGTTCGAAATTGAGGGCGCCGGTCGATCGCAGCTGTCCGAACGAATTGATGGTGAAAGCGCCTGCGTCGGCGCCGCCGAGGGCATACGTGGCGCTGCGATCGGTCGCGATGTGGCGCAGAGGCGAGCCAACGTCAACAGCCTCGTCGCTCTCGGGGACTTCGAAGGTGGCGCTGGCGGACTGCAACTGCACCGTCAGCGATGCGATTGGCTCAGTGGAGAACTTGCCTGTCCCGCGGATGCCGGCGATTGACTGGGCAGGAGACGTGGCCGAATTGGTGGAGGAGAAACTGTCGCCATCCTCGGTGCCTGCGTCCCAGGGATACAGAGGCACACTGTGCGAGCGGATCCAGCGGGCGCTTCGGTCGAGCGTCGTCAGGCCGGAGACCCCGACGAACCAGTCGGGACTCGGGGCTATCCTGGACACCAGGGTGATGCGGGGATTCGATGTATCCAGCGTGAGCTCCAGGGTTGCTGAACCTGACGTGCCGGTGCTGCTGCTGGAGCCTTCGATCACACTGAGTGCGGTCATGGCCGTGATCGCCGTCTGCACCTCTGACTTCAGCGTCTCGGTCGTCCCGGCCTCGGCCAGGGCCTTGATGCCCGCGGAAGCGTTCGCACCGCTTGCCAGGAAGGTCACGCCATCGCCATGCACGGCGACGACCGGGCGCGAGAATTGGGCTCCGGAGGGCACGCCGTCAGGCGTGACGGCTGCTGTCCATGCCCCCTGGAACGTCAGCAGGTAGACGGCCGTGGAGTGAAACGCGGCGCGCGGATCCCCGTCGGCCGGGGTCAAGGCCGTGTCTGGTTGAGTGCGCGTAATCGTGATGGTGTATGTCTGTTGAGCGCCGGTCTCCGCGGTAACGCGAATGACCACCTGGGTTTCCCCAACCTGGAGGTCAACCTGATGTCCCGCTGCCCCATCGGCGTCGCGGGGCCTTAGAAACCTGATGGAGGCTCCGGCGTTGTTCTTCACGGCACGCACGGTGATGCGCGACACGGTGTCGCCAACTTTGGCGGTATAGCTGGTGGTTTCGGCGGCGAATGCGGGAGCGATCGTCCCCGCACTCAGCGAAAGCATGCTCAGGGTGGCATCGTCTGAAGGAGGCGCGGCCTCGGTGGTGGGAGACCATGCGCCTGCGCCAACACTGTTGACTGCCCGCACTTGGATGTCATAGGAAACATCGCTCTCGAGTCCGGTGACGTTGCGCCGCAGATCGCCGCCACCTTGCACCCACACGCCCGTGAGCAGCGTCCACTCGGAGTCGGACTTGTCCACGGCGTCAGTGGCGATGTGGCGCAGGTCGTAGCTGGTGATCACTTCACCCCCGCCATCGGCGGGGGGGCTCCACTCCACGACAGGAAGCGTGCCGCCCCGGCTTGCAATCGGGGCATCTGGGGCGCCCGGGACCGTGCTGGGCTGCGTCGCTTCGCCGGCCTCGCCCCTGCCGAACAGGTTGAAGGCCCTGACCACCACCGAGGAACCGCCCTTCACGCTGGGCGTTTCCAGCGTGAACTTCCCGCCTTCGACCGTGAACTCATCGGCTTCCCGCGATTGGGAGCGGGCGTCGTCGTAGTTCTGACCGTGATCTTTCCACCAGACCGTATAGGCGACGGCCTTCCCTCCCCCGGTGTTGACAGGATCCGCCCAGCTGACCTTGCCTGCGGCATCGACGGTCACAACTGGAGCGCCTGGCGTGCACCCGCCCGCCCGCCAGGGGTTGCTGATGAACTCCCGCTCGCTGCTATCGCCGGGGTAGGCATAGCTGTTGGCAAGGCTGTTGTTGCAGAACCCGCCGAATGCGTACCGCAGGGAGGAAACCGCAGCCACCTTCCAGCTCGGAATTGCCAGGATGTCCGTCCAGAACTCCTCGAGGTTGTAGTCCGTGTCGTAGCCGTCCAGATCTGAAGTCGCGTAATGGTGAGTGTCGTCTGCAGCAAACGCGTAGTTATCCCCGAACCAGGCGGGCACCTCGTTGGTGACGATGCTCCCCATCAACGCCAGCGTGTCCGAGGACGGGTAGCTGCTTGTCTCGGAGCAGGCCGTGAACCAGTTGGAAGTCGTGCCCGCCTGCGTGGCGAACCGATAGCCATCCGCATACATCTCGTGAACCCGGCAGTTCGCGTTTCCGTCGGCAAGCTTCGTGAAGTACAGCCACCCGATCCCAACACCGCCCTTGTCATCCGGGTCCAGGAAGCTGGTTGCGGACGGGTACTGATGGCCCAGTTCGTGGAGATAGACGCCCGTATCGCTCGCGTGGGCCTGCGCGATGGCCATCTTCTCGATCGCGCACGCCGTGAGGTCGGCGTGGGCCGAGAAGCAGTTCATAAACACCTGGCTCGCGCTGCCGGTTGTCGCGGTGACCTCGACATCGCTGCGCCGCATGCCATCGTAGGTCGTTCCTACCCATGGGTGCGAAGTCTCAAGGGTGGAGACGACGGTGTTCTTGAGGTAGGCGGCACGCAACTTCGACAGCGTGCTGGTCCTGAACCCCGGCGTGAGAATCGTGCTTCCGCCGGAGACACTGGCCTGAAGGGCGTACCTCGTGTCCGCCACAAGCCCCGTGAGATTGACCACTGCTGACGTACCGGTGGTGGTGGTACTGGATGTCTGCACCGCGCCGTCGGGAGCGACCAGGTACTTGACCGTCACCGTCTTCGACTGGGAAGCGCTGTTGCTGATCGTGACGGTGACGGTTGCTGTTGTCGTACCGATTGCCGTGACGGTGACGTTCCTCACGTCGCCGCTTGGCTGCGTTGGTTTCAGATAGGCGAAGATCCTGCCGGCGCTGGTGTCGGCGACCCACAGGTAATCGCCGTGCCCGGTGATGCCCCACGGGTCGGAGTTCTCAGCACTCACGTAGAAGTCCAGCAAGGGCTTGCGTGCCCCAATGCCGCCGGCGCTCATGGCATAGGCATATGCGCGTCTGTCCAGGCGGTCGATCACCCAGAGCGTGGCGCCGTCTGACCACATGCCGCGGGGCTGCGCATAGCTAGTGGCGAGCGCTCCCTCCTTGGCCTCCTGGCGGACGCCAACGGTCTTCCCACCCGACACATCGAAGGCGTACACGTGCTCACGAGTATGGCCGGCGGCATACAGGGTCGATCCGGTGAGCCAGGCACCCCGGAAATCACCCCGGTCGGGGTCGAGCGTGACCACCCGAACCCTGCTGCCAAACCTGGTGCCAGACCCAGGAACGCCGGCGTACACCCAGGCCTTGCCGTTGCGATCCACGATCCAGTGCAAGCCACCGCCACCGGCTAGCCCCTGTGGGGAAAAGTCGCCCGCAGGACCATAGTGCTTCGTGTTGTCGAACGCCTTGTCGCTCATGCGGTACCCGAAGACATTGGGGCGGTGGCCTCCGTACGGGCTGGGCGTGTTCTGGACGGTGAACATCGTTGTGCCATCGGTCCACAATCCACGGACCTCACCGCGGTTATGCCTGTCGTCGAATTGAAAGTCCTCCTGGACGGGCCGCACCAGGACGAGTTCCGTCGCCTCGGTGCCGTCGCTGAAGGTGTTGCTGAGGGAGGCCTGCACCACCAGTTGCGATGACGTGATCCTGGGGAGCGTGAAGTCCGCGGTCTCGCTGCCACTGGCGCTGACGGCGGCAGACCAGGTGGTGGCGAAGGGGTCCCGATACCGGAGGTACACCGTGCTGCTGCTGGACGCGTAGATGAGGTGGGCCCGGATCGTGGTTGCAGTGCTCGTCGCGGCGGTCAACCTCAGTCCGGATACCTGGGGCCCGGGCTTCGGCAAGTAGTAGGCGAAGACGCTCGAAGCGCCGGGGGCGTTGTCCAGGACCCAGAGGTACTCACCCTGTCCCCAGAGGTCACTCGGGCCGAAGCCGTTGCTCGAAGACGAGTGGTCTCTGCTGAGGACGATGTCCAGGGAGGGCCAGCGCTGGTTCAGTTCCATGTTCCAGGCATAGGCGCGCTTGCTGATCCTGTCGATGGACCACATCGTCGTGCCGTCGGACCAGATGCCCCAGATCGTGTCGATGCCCGTCGGATGGATGGTCTTGTCTTGTTCCGGGAGCCGCTTGGCGGCCGGGCCGTCCTTCTGCGTCCGCGAATACGCCAGCGCTTTGTCCCGCGGGCTCACGACCCAGACCGTGCTGCCACTGCCCCAGACGCCCTGGGGATAGTCGTGGTCCGCAGGCAGCAGTTGCTCCTTCGTATGGTCCCGTACTCCAGTAGACATCCTGTACGCATAGGTCCGGGTCTGGGAGTAGTCGATCGCATACAGATAGTCCCCATCAGCCCACGAGCCGCCCGAGGTGTGATTGCCGACGGTCCCCGTGAAGCTCTTGGCCGTGTCGCGCTGGCCATGCTCCGTTGCGGGGCTCAACTTGTAGGCGGCGAATTCGGATTCTGGGGGGGTGTGGCCGAGCGGATAGTCGATCGTGATCCAGAGGGTCGCCGCGTTCCCGGCGATGCCCTGCGCCCGGTGGGCCACACCCGTGGAGAAGTCGAGATGCGACGGGCGGTTCTGGAATGTGGCGGTGGCAGTCGCCGACGCGAACGTCGAACTCGTGGAGACCTGGACATCGTAGTAGGCGTTCTCCTTCAGCCCGGTGAGGCTGAAGGTCAAATCCTGGGCATCCGCCGCCGTCTGGGACGCAAGCGTGGTCCAGGTGGCCTGACCCTGCGGCGAGAATCTCAGGTGGAAGGTTCCCGCAGCGGTAACGGCGACCGTGGCTGTGGCTGCCGTCCGCGAGGCGCTGGCAATGCTCAGCGTGGCTCCCGACGAGCTCGCCTGTACCTGACCGCTCACACCTCGCGGTCCAGATGACGAGTTTGACGCCCGGGATGCCTGGTCGATGATGTCCACCGCGGTGGTCCTGTGCGCTTCTGCCGCCAGGCTAACTCCCGCTGGGAGCGGCTCCCCAAAGCCGACCAACACTCTCTCTCCGCCGTCGTCGATGACGTCGTCGATCGCGTAAAACTCGAGCGACGCGAACCTGTCGTCGGGGGCGAAGGTCACGCTCGAAGCCGCGGTGTAGTCGTCCGTACTGGCGCCGCCCAGGTGGGTTGCCGTGATCGGGATGATGACCTCCCGCCCTGGTTCCTCGCTCAGTGTCACCTCCACATCCACGGTTTCGCCCTCGTTCACCCGCTGAACGTCGATCCGAAACGCGACCGTCACCTCGACGAGTTCTCCGCTGCCCTCCTGCGCCTGGGTGGGGTCGGCAGGGGTCGCCGACGCCAGCACGGCAAGGGCAGTCAGGACGAACAGGGCGGCAAGCCGCCCGGTCGATGGCCGCAGTGTGCTCCGGCCCGCAACTCGCTGCCCGCGGCTGACGCGGCCCAATGCTCACATTCCTCCGGTGCGTGGTCAGGAAACGGTGCGCGGGGACGGTCCCGCCTCCGGCGGCAGACTTGCAGGCCTGCTCATCTCGCAAAAGGTCGAAAACGAAAGGGTGGATAGCCTTTTTGCTAGCGCGTTTTGACCGATTCTTGCGACTGGTTGGAATGGACATCTTGGCCTCGTAGGAGCGATGCAATTTGGTGTAACGTGAATTGACACTGGTATGTGGTCACAAGCACCGGTCACTTCACCAATCCGGTCGCACCCGGTGGCTCGGCAGGTCGGCCAATGACCCCGGAATCGGAGCCTCGTCTTGCTGAGTGTTGATGTGGCGACGGCCTTCCGGGGTTCGCCGCAGGACGAAGCCGAGCGGGACGTGGTGCCGTACGCGGTGCAGGTATCCGTCTGGGCCCTCTGGGTCGCGGCGACCGAGCCAGTGACCAGGTAGGCGAGTTGCGGCAGCGCGAGCGGTGAGGAAACGGCGGCCACGCAGGCAGCGGCCGACGCCGCCAAGGCGGCCTGGATCACGGCCAACTGTAAGACATGCCCGGACGGCACCGTGGTGGCGGACGTGGACCCTTGTCCCACCTACTGCTGGTCGGGGACTTGCAGAATCGGTGGCGCCACAGAGGGCGACTGCACCTCCACTACGCCAGCGGCAGCGCAGGCAGCTTTCGGTGCCTTCAATGCTACCTGTCCAGCGGGAACCCCCAGCATCAACATCTTTCAGGTGGTGTCGTACTACGCCAACGTCACCTGCGACAACGGGAACACGTTCACTCCTGGCCCTGCGTCCAGTTCTGCCGCCACGCATAACCTTGGGAAGGGTGGTCTCCTGGCTTGCTCTCTCAGTGGTGCGTCGGACTCCCTGGAGCTCGACGGACGCACTCTCACGCGGTCTGAGTTGAGGAGCGTCCTGTCGGGAGCATCTTGATGACACCGCAGCTCCGACCAGCATCGACGACGTCTTGCCCGAGGAGTGGGCGGAGCCTGCACCGGTGCGGAGCGAGATCCCAGGTCCCGACTATGACTACGGGTTCTCGACCTCCTACGTGAACGGGAAGCATGTTGTGGCTGTTCTCTGTGAGGACGGGACGACCATCTGGATCGGGGAGGCGGACGCGCTGGGGGACGCCCTGAGCAACGGTGGCTTCGGTCTGCTCGTGTGCGCCAACCTGAACATACTGCCAAGCCTGACCCTGCCCGAGGCAGGTACGTCGGTAAGCCGGCCGGTTCTGGAGAGCAGCGTCACGACCATCCTTTCGGCGCTGCCCACACCCCTGGAGATTAGCGACCTCTCGATGGGTAACGGCGCCTCTGCCACCCATGGCGAGAGCGTGGCCACCAGGAGCGGCACGTACACCGTCACCTCGTCGTCGACGTGGTCCTGGACGGGGAGTTGCGCCACATCAGCACGGTGACGGCATGGAACGTATGGCAAGCGACGGACAGCACATGGAACTACGGGAATACCAGAACGCGGTCAATAGAATTGCGACTATTCAGGGTTCCGGATGGCAACCCGAGGAGTCGGGGAACTGAGGGCAGGCCCTCGCGATGCGCAACTCTCGTGGAGACCTGGGTTCTCCCCCTAAGGCCGGCACCAGAGGGCGCTTATGTCCGACCAGGTTCCCCAGGTTTCGCCCCAGCGCCCCCGAATGCTAACCGAAATCGATCCTCCGCCTGTCGTGTCAATCGTGCCGACCATCTCAGGGCCGATTGGCGTGTCTTTGAACTCATATGATAGGACTCTCATCTCTCCGTACGAGCGGATGTAGGCTTTCCACTCGTCAGCGGATTCCTTACCGGCCGGGTTTGTCCAGATGACTTTGAAGCGAACGTGACCGGAGCACTCGTCGAGAGTGTTGACGTGTGAGTAGTCGTCGTACCAATACAAGCCTGGTCGACCAACTTTCAATGTGCTGTCGCCCTTGTCGTCGTCAACAAAAAGAGCCGTGGTGAGAGACTTGCTCCCGGCTGCTACGCCCGCCGGCAAGTCTCCAAATGCAATCCGCACGCCATGCTCCATCTCATAGGTGAGATCATGAGTCACATGGAGACTGAACGACTTCGACGTTTCTCCCGGTTGGAACTTGACCCAGGGCGGTGGTCCGCTGAAGTCCGAATCTGTCGTCTGACCTAGTCTCTCGTATGTGAGAGGAATGACAAGCCGCTGGTCAGTGGCACCGCTTAGCCTAATGGCGATTTCTTTTGTACTGCCTTCCGGAATCGAATGGTGTTCGCTGACGAACTCAACCGTTAGCACGTTACTGACAGTTTCGGAGGCCTCGACCGACGTCACATCGTCGTCGTTGATCGTCACCGAGCTCGTGCCGGGCGTTCCCAGCGTGACGCCCGCCGGGAGGGTCCCGAAACTGAGGGTGACGCTCTCCCCGTCGTCGTCGAGGGTGTCCTGCTCGGCCAGGACGGAGAAGGTCCTCTCGGTCTGGCCGGAGGCGAAGCTGACGCTGGCGGGCACGCCCGAATAGTCGCTGCTCGAGGCGCCGCCGGCGTTCGTGGCCCTGATGGGGATGGTCACGTCTCGCTCGGGATCGGCGCTCAGTGAGACCGTGACGGTGACCGGGTCCCCCTCGTTGACGGGATACTCGGCCGCTCCGAAGGAGACCTCGACGGTCTCCGGGGCGTCGTCATCCACCGTCACACTAAGATCCTTGGTCAGATTCTCATAGTCCGCTCCGGATGCGGTGTGCGTCAGAGTCTCTTCTTCGTTGACGTTGTTGGGGTCATCGCCCGCTTTCACGACAACGGTCTGGGCCGTGTCCCAGTTCGAGGTCGTGAATGTCAATTGAGTGCCGGTCAGTGTGCTTCCGGAGATTGTCAGGTCAGTGCCGACGTGGCCACTCACGGTCACGCGAACGGAGTCCGAAGGCTGGGTAGCCAGCTTCACCGTGTAGCTGACGCCGGCCTCTTGACCCTCTGTAACTGTGAGGGAAGCGGGAGAGAGGACAATGTCCCTGACATCACTGTCTGTAACGTTGACCGTCACGCTGTCTGCCGCAATTCCCGTGTAGTCGCCGCCCGCGAGCATATGAGTCAGGGTGACAGTCTCACTGGTTCCGTTGGCGTCCTTGACCGGTGTGACGGTGACCGTCTGGGCCGTGTCCCAGTTCGAAGTAGTGAAGGTCAACGTGTTCGTGCTGCTCAGTGTGTCGCCTGACAGCGCAATAGCAGAGTCAGCGCCACCAACTGCGACGGTTACGGAATCCGTTGGTGTGGAAGTGAGCTTGACGGTGTAGGTGGAGGACTGGGCCGCCTGGCCGGAAGCAGGCTCCTGCAAGTTGATGCTGATGGGGTCTATGACTACACCCCGCGGGTCATCATCGAGGAGTCCCACGTCGGCGGTTGCCTCTGTACCGCCATTGCGCAGCCGGGCGTTCTGCGCGTTGCCTATCCTCAGGCCAAAGAATTCGGTGTCCTCGCTTACGTCATCATCGATGACCTCAACCGTTACCTGCTTCGTCGTTTCCCCCGGGCTGAAGACGACGGATCCCGATGTTGTGGCGTAGTCCATACCTGCGGTGGCTTCCGCCAACAGCTGATTGGAGTCGGTTCTGGCTCTCAGTCTCGCCAATTCCGGCATACCGGTGCTGTAGGAGACCGTTACGTCCTCTGCGCTCCGTCCTGTCAATGTCACGCTGAACGTGACGGGGCTCTTCACATTCTCTGGAATGTAGCTGACCCCGCCTGCCGGACCTTCCACGTCCACCACCGGTTGCGGATCATCGTCCCGTATAGTGCCTGTGGCATTCAGTACCGATACATTACCGTCAAGGAGAGCTCTCCCTGCGTGAAATCTCAACTGCAGACTGAACGTCTTGTCGGAGGGCTCATAGACCTGATCGTCGGCAATGGGTATGCGAATAGTGGCAGAGCCCTGGATACCAGGAATCGTGACCACCTTGTATGACTCACCCGCATCGACCTCCCGGGTGTAATCGGTCCCCGCAACGGCAGTGCCGTCCACAGTGGTGTATCGGACAGAAACAGACGATCTGTAACTACTCGGGCGGACGTTGACTATAAATTCGATGTAACCGTCAGATTCCATGGCCTCCGCATCATCCAGAAAGACGTAGGCCTGTGTGGTGTCACTGATATTGAAGTTGATGTTGCCTACAGTGATGTCTTCGTAGTCACCGCCGGATACCTCGTGAGTGATGCCAACATGCACGGTGGGAGCAGCTTTACTTCCATCCTCCAGCGCGGTCACCTCGATCGCCTGGGGTGTGCCCCAGTTGGACGCCGTAAATGTGAGAGTGGCAGGATCGATGCTGACAGGATCGTCTTCGTTTATGGGAGCTATGGCGATCGTTACAGGCCCCGTGGGCGCAGAGTCCAATACCATCGTGTACGTATACGTCGAATTTTCGTCTATAGAAACCTGTGGCAACAGGTTAACTTCCCAAGGGGTACGGGTGATGCCACGCGTGTCGTCGTCTTCGATGGTGATTAAGGTGGGGGTGACGGTCAACTGTCCGTCAGAGTCGGTCCCGACTATCTCCGTGCCCAGCAAGATGACGGTTTCATCATCCTCGTCCACGTCGTCGTCACGTGGCTTTAGTCTGAGCCTTGTCGTGCCACTGGTCTCCCCGGCCGGGATAACGATGTCAAAGAACTCGACCCGCCGGAAGTCGCCATCGGAGTCCGCCACGTTAAACTGCTGTAGGTCATTCGGGTCAGCAGTGCTGTTGACGGCGTCGATCTGTACCCGCACCTCAGTATCGACAGTCCTTGGGTCTGGCGAGCGCAAAGGAGCGTCCGCGGCATCTGTGGGCCACCGGATATCGGAGAATGACGCCGTGACCTTGATGACATGCCGATCCGCCGCTTCGGACAGAGACTCGAAAGGCATGTCGGCATGGATCAGGGCCAATTCAATCATCTCAGGTTCAACAACATCGTCGTCTTCGATGGTGACCAGCACTGTGTTCTGACTACCGATGAGATTGCGATGTCTGTTATTGGTAGAGCCCAACACCAACCGGAAGGTCTCGTCCTCCTCGCGCACATCATCGTCGTAGAGGTCAAGGGAGAATCTAAACCTGAGTTCCCCGGCCGGAATGGTCACCTGGATCGCGCCGTCGGGAGCCTCAAAATCCCCCGCCTGGCCGAGCCGCGGAATTGCCGGAGTGGCGGTAAGGTCACGCTCCGTGTCCAGTCTGACCTCGAACCTCGCCTCCTCACCCCACTCCCTATCCAGGGACACAGTAAAATCCAACTTTCCTGCGCTCTCCGGCGTTCGCTCGGGGCTGCGACGCACCAGTTTGGCTGTTGGCCGGTATGACACCCCTTCGGGGGGGCTGCCGTCCACTATCGCCACCACGCGATGCTTAGTCGAGGTCCTCACGCCATCAGGCGGATGGAGCGTTACCCGAAACTGTTCCCGTTGTTCCTGAATCTGATCCCCCGGGATATCGATAATGATGTCCTTTGTGGCGTCTCCGTCCGCGAAGGTGAGAATGCCCGGGGTTGTGGAGTTGTCCACGTAGTCCAACCCTTCCTCCGCAGGGTACGGCCTGTTCTGTGTATGTATTGGTTCCACGGTGTACGCCACCTGGAGTTCTTGATCAGACTCACCGATTCGTGTCACTTCCAGGACAGCCTTGGCGGGATCCTCACCGTATGTCGGCTCAGTGACTGATAGTCTTGTTGCTTCCGTGAAGCCGACGGCTACGCCGTCGAAGATCCTGATGAAGAGTCGCTGCGAGGCAGAAGCGCCTTCGCCGTCTGTGGCAGTTGAATCAAGCGATAGGGGGGACATTTCGCGGTCGTCTTGCGTGACGACGAACCTGGCTCGGCAGGTCCCCTGTGCATTCGGCTGGAGAGATCCACTGATGGCGCAGCTCACCCTGGGTTCATCCGGCTTCACCTTGTCGCTGTCACCGGGAGACCGGCGCACACTGCTGATTGTGATCGTGTCTCCGGTTGCCGCGGAGCCTGTGTTCCGTACGGTGAAGTCAACGCGAACCGTCTGGCCAACCTCGACCGAATTGGGGTATTGCGCCACGAGTTCAATGCTCTTGGTACCGTCATTGTCGTAAAAGACAACCGTGGCCGTGTCGGGGTCTCCCGCCCGCCAGACCCTGTTCAGCCCAAAGGGGCCGCCATCGCCAAAAATCTGGGCCGTTATTATATAGGGTAAGTATGAATCAACCATGTCATTATCACAGAACAATTCGTTTACATCTGGTGTGCAGACATGGAAGTTATTGTAGGTAAGTTCTGATTCTCCTGCGGCAAAGGTAAGGGCAGCGCCATAAAAGCGAACGAAGGATGTGGACCCAGGATCACCTTGGGGACTTCCCGATTGCCTGTACAAGGTGATGGGAAGGGCTTCGCTAATGTCCATGTCCGCGCCGGTCCGCCTGAAGATGAAACCTGGATTCCCTCCCTCCGGCACAAAGGACATGATTGGTTCGATAGTAACCACTTGCAGGCTGTCGTTATCGGTGACCTCCACAGTGGCCATCTCCGGATCCCCGGGTGTGTAGGACATATCGGACCCATCAGGGCCCGCCCCGTCGCCGAGGACCTGAACGGAATACTCACGCGTGGAAGGATGGTCTACCAGGTCGTTATCCGTCGTGGGGACGGACAGTTCGATAGAGGACTCACCCGCCGCGAACAGGGCAGACTGCATCTCCACCCTGCCGGGGGCGCGGAGCAGGACCTGCAAGGGCAACTCTTGCCCGGCAAAACCGGCCCTTGTCAGGGTGAAGATGGCTGCATTGCCCTCAACGACGGACTCTTGTTTGGCGACCACAGTGACCACGGCCGGGTCATCGTCCAGGATGGCGCCCACGGCGCTGGCCGTGGGGCCGCCGGTAATGGCGGCCAGATGCCCACCCCCCGGAGGCGCATCCGTCAGTGAAATGGTGACAGGCAGCGAAATGGTGACGATGAATGTTTCGTCAGCCTCGTTCGTTGTGTCCCCGAGTACGGCGACGCTGAAGGTGGCTTGCGTGTCACCGGCAGGGATTGTGACAGTGCCGGCGGTGACAGCCGTGTAGTCAGAGCCCGCCGATGCGGTTCCGTCTGAGGTGACGTAATCGACTGTCACCGCCTCCGAGAGCGCACTATCCAGGGTGACAGTGAAATCCATGCTGGCCTGACCCGCATCGCCCTCCGTGGCCATGGACGAGGCAATGGAAATGCCGGGCTTCTCGTCGTTATCGGCAATGGTGATGGTTGCCCTGTCGGAGCGCCCCCCCGCCGGAGTGTGTCCTCGCCAGGTCTGCCACGTGCTGTACTTGCCCTGCTGGTTGACACTGCCGGTGGAAGTATCCGGCAGCAGCTCGATGGTCGCTGACCCGCCTCCGCCAAAGGCATCGTCGTCGACTGTCTGAAGCGCAATCACCTTGCGAACCTCATTTTGGCCGAAGGTGATTGTTGTGGGCAGAGCGTCGGTGATGTAGCGGCCCTCCTGCGAAACCCGCAGATACACCTCTGTCTCGGAATAGGGCGCAGCGTCTTCCAGGAGGTCTTGGGCCCACTGCCGCTCCAGGATGAATCTGGCCTGCTGTCCCTCAGTGACGGCGGCGGTCTCCGCCCTGATCAATATCGTCGGGTCGCGGTTGATGACGGTGAGACGGATCTTTTTGACTGTCCCAACCGCATAACGGGGGCAATACTCCACCGATGATTCATTGCACCAAAATCGGGGAGTGAGGCGTGCAGTAGAGCCGGGGGCAAAGACATTTTCCCTGGTAATCAGCGTGCCGGCCGACTCCGCCTCCATCGCGGCCTCAGCATATTGTCTGCGGTGCTCGGCGAAGAGCTCCGTCTGGAATTGGTTCCGTCTCCCTGGAAGCGGAATCAGATCACTTGGTAAAATGAGTTCGATCTCTAGCACGCCGTTCTCCGGACCGACATAGAAGCGATATGTGGATTGCGTGATTGCAGTGTCACTGCAGTTAAAACCCACAGGGCGAATGCTGCTGACGTTGTATCCCAGAATGCTCTGAGCCTCCTCGCCATAAAAGGCGGGATGGTTGGAATGGAAGACGCGTGTGGTAAGCGGAGCCAGGAATGTGCCTGATTCTTCAGGGAACTGGTCAACGCCGGAACAGCTCACGCTGTAGCTGAACGAAGTCGCCTCCCCAATCTCGCCCTCCCACGTTGTCCCATCGGCAGAGAGTGTCAATTCAGTTGGGCCCACCGGCTGGTTCAGGCTCACAGTCGGCAGGTCGTCATCCACGACGTGGATCTGGGCGCGATCAACCCCGACCGCATACGGCGCGCGATCCGCCTCGAGGATGCTCACGGCAAGCCACCCGTCACCCTCATTCCTGCTGTCCGCTTCGGTGGTCAGAGAAAGCTCCTTCTGGGTCTCTCCGGCTGCAAACTCCATGATGTAGTCCACCCGCGTCCCGTACAGAGCCAGTTGCACCGAGGGGTCCTCACTCTCGCTGGTGAGGACAATGGCCTCTGTGGCGACAGTCATGATCTTCGGGAGGCCGGTTACGTAGAGGCCCACGCTGATGGCTTCGGCGGTGTTGCCCTGCCTGGTTATTCGGTACCGGGCGCTGGCGCCTTCGGTGATTGTGCTGGAGACGGGAATCACGGACACCGTGGGCAGGTCGTTGTCGCGCAATACGGTGGTCTGAGAACTGCCTGCCCCAACGGTGTAGCTGTTGTCAGAGGAGGCCGCGAGTTCGGCGGAGAGCGAACCGTTGGCCCTGGACACCTCGTCGTCCTCGGTGTCCAGGGCAAGGGTGGCGGTAAGGGCGCGGTCCGCGAACGTCACTGGAATGTTCACCAGGCCGTTGCCGTCCGGCGCAATACCCTGGGGCCAGATGACATAGTCTCCGGTCTGCTCCAACTGCAGGTTTACCGTGAGCTCGTCCAGCCTACCGCTCACCTCCCACACGCGGGTGAGCGTGTAGAGCACCTGCTCCCCTTCGACTACTGCGGCTGGGGCGTCCAGCGTTACGGTGAGAGGCGAGTCGTCGTCCGCTATGGGGACTGTGATGGATCCGCGGTTCGCACCGGCCATGTACTGGCCGTCATCGTCGGCCAGTACGGCGATGGTTACTGAACCGCCCGCCCCTACCGTATCGTCATCCCGAATGGAAATAGAAATCGTCTCGTATCTGCTTCCCTCGTCGAAGTCCAAGCGCAGGGTCCCATCGTTTTCCACCTCATACCCGGAACTTTGCGGGCTTTCCAGCTCCAATAGTCCGGCTGAATCCGTGACATGCAATGACACTGCCAAGGGCCCATTGTCCGCATTGCGCAAATAGGCAATGGATAAACGGCCCCCCTCTCGTTCAGTCTCCAATTGGGTGGCGGTGTAAGGTTGGACGGGAGGGATCCAGTAAGCGTTCACTATCGGGGCCACTTCGTTGTCGCGTACTTCGGAAGTAGCGGAATCGGCGTGCGCGGGGATGTACTTGTACTGGGTGGTATTGCTGGGCACAGATAGCGTTATCGTACCGTCCTCCTCGACCCAGCGGTCGTCTTCGGTCGGCACTGCTATGCGCTTGCTTGTTTCACCTGCCGCGAAGGTGACGTTCAGCGTGAAGGGAGTCTGCGTAAAGGTAACCTCCCGAGGCGTTGCTGGGGCGTTGGGATCGGCCGGCGCGGGATAGACCTCAACGGTGCCGGACAACATGTCCCCGGTCTGGTCAAGGGAGAGGGACACGGGAATTGCCCCGTTGTCCCGGGAGCGCGTGACCGTGAATTCCGCTGTTCCGCCCTCCGCAAAGCCTGAGGTGATCCTGGTCACCGCCACCGTCACCGGACTGGCAGCGATGACCGACAGGGCGTTGCCTGGCGCGGAGCTCCCGTTGCCGTAGGCATCGGTGGCCGCCCCTGCCCGCAGCGTGACAGTCACCGGTCCTTCCGACGCCGGCTCGACAACAGCGTCCCAGCGGGTGTACCTGGACCATGTGGCGCTGCCGTAGGGCCTGGGGGCCCTCACGTCATGGGCAGCGCCATTGGTTACCGTTATGTCAGAGTCGGTCAGGCCAAAGACGGGCTCGCTGAAGTAGAAGACCACGTTGAACTGGCGGTCAGGCGGAACGTAGACGCGCGTCTCACCACCGACCGTCACCGTGGGGGCGATGCCGTCCACCCTGTGATCGGTGGCCTGGAGCCCGGCATGGCCCAGCGCGGCATCGGTTATGCCCGCACGGATGGCCCCGCCGTTGAGGGACAGACTGTTGGCCACCACGGCTAATCCGTCCGTATCCTCGTCGCCCGCTGCAACGGTGTACGTGAATGTGAGCACAGTGCTGCCGCTACCTGCGGAGTAAGGGGCCGTACGGCTCGCGCCTCCTACGTCAAGCGTGATCTGCGGGATGCCGGTTACGGTGACCGCCTCGCTGAATGTCAGGCCAAGCTGAATGACGTCGCCGATGGCGTAGCCTCTCACCGCTCCATCCACGTTGGGCGTTATCCCGCCCGCGGTGGGCGTGGACGTGATGGCTATGGCCGTGATAGTCGGCGCTGTGGCCTGCTGGGCGTGTACAGAGGAAGACAAGCCCAGGAACAAGCCCAAGACTGTAACGAGTAAGAATCTGGTCAATACGCTGCGGCCATGAGCTCTAGCCACTGATGTCGCCAGCGTTGCGCCAGGCGATCACGACTATGGTCTCCATGTGGTTTTCGCAAGGGGCTCCCGGAGCCTCTCATTGGCGTGTTCGGATTCTTGGATGAGGCAGAAGCGCCCGGTCGCCACCATGGCGATGGCTACGGCAACAGCGCCCATGCTGACGAACCGTAGTCATCTCTCCCGCTCCTTCCCTCTACAAGAGGACAAGTCTGAGCAATCTGCCCGCGGCGGGACAGGTCAGTTCGCACCAGCACTTCGGCTTTCGTTCTGACCGATTCACTTGGCACCGGTTCCGATCAACCGTCCGAAGTGAGCACACTAGCGAGCCAAGCTGGGCAACTTGCCGCCGGCCGGCGGCGGCCGCTGGCCGCCGGGACCCAGGCGCCCTGATCTCGCCGGCTCAGTTGCCGGCCGCGCCGCCACCGTCCGAGCCAGTTGCGGGAGGCCCGTCGCGCTTGACGACCAGCGGGGTGACGGGCGGGACGCCGCCGGCGAACAGCTCCCGGAACTCGACGTGCACGAACACTGGCGCACCGAGGAGGTACGAGAGCCACCCGCCAGCCACGAGGGCATAGAGCGCTGTGACGGCGTGGCTCCTCGCGCAGGCCTCGAGGTCCTCGACGCTGCCTCCCTCGTAGACCACGAGGCTGTAGCCCTCGGTCACCTCGCCCCGCAGGCAAGCGGGCAGGGTCGCGGCGCGCCGACGTCGCCTACCGGGTCGGCGCTGGGCGGCCCGGCGCTCACCGCGACCAGCGGCGTGAGAGCGGGCAAGCCGTCGGCGTACAACTCCCTGAAGCCTTGATTGACGAAGTCTGGCGCGCCGGGGATGAGGGAGAGGTTAGGCACCCTCGTGCAGGGCGTAGAGCGCGGTCACCTCCCGGCTCTCGGCGCAGGCGGCCAGCGCCTCGACGCTGCCGCCCTCGTAGACGACGAGGCTGAAGCCCTCAGCGAGATCGCCCCGCAGGCAGTGCGGCCAGGGTTCGGGTGCGGCGTCTTCGAGCGCCACCCGGTAGACCTTCATGCGCGAACCGTCCGCCGAGGCGGCGGTGACGGTGATTTCGGCCGCCCCGGCCAGAGCGATCTGGTGGCCGTTCGTGCTGTCGCCGTCGGCGTCGGGGGTTCGATGACGACACGTGCCCCGGATTGCGCGGACATCGCGTCGACAGTCGCCACCGTGACCCCCTCCGCGACCGTCCCCTCGTAGTCCGTCTTCCCCGGAGCGAACCGCCCGATCGCTAGTCCGCTGAGCGCCAGCGAGGCGAGGCGCGCGTCGATGGCGTCCGGCATGTTGTAGCTGTAGACCTTGCCGTCGTTCGCGTCGGCGACGTACATCACCGCGCCGCCGGACCAGATGCCGCGCGGGCTGTTGTTGCCGACCCGGCCCAGTTCCTCGAAGTCCTCGCCGCTCACGCGCTCCAGGGCGGGCGGCTCCTCGGGGGGCTCCCGGGGCGGCACGGGCAGGCGGTAGGCGAAGAGCCGCCTGGGGTCGTGGTTGGAGACCCAGACCGTCACCCCGCCGGACCAGATGCCGTGGGGGTCGCCGTTGGCCTCCGCGAGCTCATACCCGCCGAGCAGCGCGCCCGTCTCGAGGTCGTAGGCGAAGAGGGAGTCCTTGCCGCCGTCGAGCACCCAATCGTGGCGCCGTCGGACCAGATGCCGCGCGCGTCGCGGTTGCGCGGGGCGAGCACGATGTCACGCTCTTCCAGCCGCTCGCCCGTCTCGAGGTCGTACGCGAACAGCCGGTCCCGGCCGCTGTCGCTCACCCACACGATCCCCAGGCCGTCGGACCAGACGCCGCGCGGCGCGCGGTTGCGCTCCCCGAGGGGGAACTCGCGCTCCTCCAGACGCTCGCCTGTCCTGGCGTCGTAGGCGTAGACGGCGTCGCCGGCCCCGTCGGGGTTGTCCACCAGCCGCGGCGTCGTCCCGTCCGGCCACATCCCCGTGGCCATGTCGTTGCCGTCGTCGAGCTCGTCGATGTCGTGCTTCACCGTCCACTCGTAGTCGGCCTGGCTCGGAGTCGGCACGACAGCGGGCGATGCCGGACCCGCGCCCCCAGATCGCTCCTCGCCTGTTGCCGGAGCCGTGCCCATCAGCCCCCGGGCGGCTCAGGCCCGGGGAACTGTGGCCTTCGGCGAACCGTAGTGAAGTTCGCTGTTCTGAACCTGGATACCGCGCTTCCGTCGGTTTCCTTCATGGATACGAAGCGGCGCCCGGGACACCAGGCCTTCGTTCGCGCGACGGGCCTTCCGCGAGCGACGCGATCCCCGGAACCCATCACCTGCATTCCAGGGGCGCCCACCGGGGGTGGTGAGCATGGCGGATGCCCGCCGTTGCAGATACGCACGACGCGTTGAGCGCGAACCCGCTTGCGAAGTGACTGGTGCGAAACGAAAACCAGAAAGTGTGGTGCGGAAAGACCTATCGGGTGGCCCGGCGGGCCGCTCACACTGCCGCGGGTAAGAAGGGGCCTGCGGACCGCTTATGCCATATGGAATAGAACCGGATCGGGTTCCGCAGCCATCGCGCGCGGCGCGCCGCGCACGGTGGCTGCGGGGCTTGGCGATCGCGGTGCTCGCGGCGGTGGTGCTGGGCGTCACGTTAGTCCCCGCGCCTGAACCCGCCCAGGCGCAGCTCCCACCACTCGGAGCCAACCTGCTAAAGAACGGCAAGACACTGGAAATCATTTTCGTGGATAGCCTGAACGAGTCCTCGACTCCTGCTGGGTCGGCGTTCACAGTGAAGGGGACTAGCCCCGCCGGCGTCGAGGAGACCGTTGCCGTGGCCGCCAATGGAGTCAGCTTGACGGCAAACGCTGTCGTTCTCACGTTGGAGCGTCCCTTGTCCCACGACTATGGTTCGCTCAAGGTCACGTACGTCGTCCCAGGCAGCTCCCCCCTGCAGACCACAGCGAATACAAACGTGCCGGCATTCACTGACCTCTCCGTACTTAATGACAGCGAGATCCCGAGCGGCGCCATCGCCGCCGACGGCACGACCCTGACACTTACCTACGGCGAGGCTCTCGACCAGTCCTCGACGCCGGCCGCGACCGCGTTCACCGTGGTCCGCACGGTTGGTTCGGGCACAGAGAACTTGACCGTATCCAACGTCAGCGTCTCGGGCATGACCGTCGTGCTGACGCTGGGCGGTCCCGTCCGCGCTGCTGAGCAAGTCAAAATCTCCTATGCCGTACCGGCCACCTCCCCCGTGCAGGACGCGGATGGCAACGACGGGCCGGCGTTCGACGGCCTTCCGGTGGCGAACCAGAGCCAGGTCCCGAGCGGCAGCATCGCCGCCAACGGCACGACCCTGACACCGACGTACAGCAAGGCCCTGAACGAGTCCTCGACGCCCGCCGCGACTGCGTTCACCGTGGTGCGGACTCTCGGTGGGGGCACGGAGGAGGAGCTGACCGTATCCTCCGTCGACGTCTCGGGCAGCACCGTCGTGCTGACGCTGGGGAATGCCGTCCGCGCTGCTGAGCAGATCGCCATCTCCTATGCGGTACCGTCCACCTCCCCAGTGCAGGATGCGGATGGCGCCAACGCGCCGGCGTTCGACGACCTTCCGGTGACGAACCAGAGCCAGGCCCCGGGCGGCAGCATCGGCGCCGACGGCAAGACCCTGACACTTGACTTCGGCCGGGCGCTGAACGAGTCCTCGACGCCGGCCGCGACTGCGTTCACCGTGAGCGCGCTGCCCAGCGGCGCCGCGGACCCCGTGACCGTGACCGTGGCCTCCGTCAACGTTTCGGGCAACACCGTCGTGCTGACGCTGGAGCGTCCCGTCGCCCACAACGCTACTGATGTTTCGGTCGACTATGAGGTACCGTCCGCTTCCCCCTTGCAGCTTGCCGATGCCAGCAACCTTGCGGGGTTCCAGGACCTCTCGGTGGCTAATGCAAGCCGGATCCCGGTTGTCAGCATCCGCGCGGTCTACCCCGATGCATCGCCGGGCGTCGCGGCCCCCCAGTTCGAACTCACTCGGTCATTGAGCTCGACCCAGAGCCTCATTGTGAACTACAGAGTGACTTCGCAGGCGGCGCAGTACTTCAACGAGACAGGTACCTTCACGATAGTCGTTGTCAATCCTGGGTCGACCACGAATATCCGCAGTGTTACCTTCCTGGCGTCAGCCAACGCCATCAACACGTCCGGCGAGGCGACCTTCACCCTGCAGCCGAGCGATAACTACGTGGTCGACGCCGACGCCGGCTCGGCTACCGTCCAGGTCAAGATGCCGGCATCCGGGCCGGCCGTCCAGATCTCCCACCTCCAGAGTTCCTACAGCGTGACCGAGGGCGACGGCACGGTCGAAGTCGGTCTGGTCGCTCAGGTCGCTGCTGGCCTGGCGCAGGTCAGGGAGGACTTCCGGGTCGGATTCCTCACACGGGCAGGCACCGGAGACAACGCCGCAACGCTCGACGACTACACGCACGTCTCCACTAATCTCTTGTTTCCGGCGTCAGGGTGGACGTCTCATTCCGATGGCACGCAAAGCTTCACCGCGCGTGAACCGATCACAATCGTCGACGACAGCATACCGGAAGTGAGCGAACAGTTCGTCGTGTACATGCGGAGCGGTCCAGGGCTAGATGCTGCAGTCGCTCTCGACACTGCTACGGAACCGACCATCACCATCGCCGACAACAACGACCAGTTGGCCGTGGAGGAGGTGACGGTGATCTCAGCGCCCACCAACCCTCCGTACTACCAGTTACTCGACAAATTTGCTGTCCAGGTCAAGTTTAATGCCCCCGTGACCGAAAACGCCACGGGCGGAACTCCCTACTTCCAAGTCGAAATCGGCGGGCAGACCCGGAATCTACCGTCAAGGGGGGTGGACCTTAATGATTCTAGGCTTTTGCCTTTCGAAATCGAGATTGATTTAAGCAGCCTGGACGACCACGACGGTATCTCCTGGGGCTCAAACGCGCTCCAGTTGAACGGCGGGACGATTGCGTACAAAGACGACACTACGAGATCATTAACCAACACAGCGGTACCGGCCCAGTCGCCGCTCGCCGAACACAAGGTGAACGTTCACCCGCCGACGGTGCGGTCGGCGGCGCTGGACGGCAGCACGCTGACGCTCACGCTCAGCGAAGCGTTGGGCACATCGGTCCCGGCCGCGAGCGCGTTCAGCGTAGTGGTGGGCAGCGCCACAGGCGTCAACCCCACGAACGTCGCGGTCAGCGGCAGCCAGGTCACGCTGACCCTCGCCTCTGCGGCGACGCCCCCGGTGACGGTCAGCTACACCAAGCCGTCGACCAACGCGATCACGGACGTGGGTGGGCTGGAGCTGGCGAGCTTCACCGACTTCAGCGCCGTCAACCCGCCGACCGTCACAGTGACGATGTCGGCGTTCCTATTCAGCTTTGGCGTCCCCGTGGTGGTCAACGAGGGCGGGTTCATCACGTTGCGATTCGCTCTGGACAAGGACCCGGAACACACGCTGACGCTCCCGCTCACCAGGGAGCTGGTGGACGGCGCGTCCAGCGATGACTTCTCCTTCCCGACGAGCGTCACCTTCCTGTCGGGCGAGACTGACAAGCGGCTCAGATTCGAGGCGACGGACGACGGGGTGATGGACCCGGGAGAACGGGTGAACATCCGCTTCGGCTCTGTTCCCGACTACGTGCTCAAGGGCTTCCCGAACTGGCAATCGATCGAGATCCTCGAGGCAGCGGCGGCCGAGATGACCGTGCGAGAGACCTCATTGTCGGTGGAATTCGGCGCTGCGAACTACAGCGTGATCGAAGGCGGATCGGCGCGGGTGCAGGTGCGTCTGAACCCCGCTCACACGGAAGCGTTGGTCATCCCCGTCACTACATCCGGGGCCGGCGGCGCGACCGCCGCAGACTTCAGCGCGCCGGACACGGTGCGCTTCGCCGCCGGACAAACCGAAGCGACCCTCACCATTTCCACAACCGAAGACCAGATCGACGACGACGGGGAGTCCGTGCAGGTCTCCTTTGGATCGCCGCTGCCAAGCGGGGTGGCGCCGGGGTCGCAGGCGACGACCACGGTGACCATCGACGACGACGACGGTCCGGGCGTCAGCATCTCGCCGCGCACGCTCCAGGTCAGGCCGGAAGGGAGCGCGACCTATCGGGTGCGGCTGCTCACGCAGCCCACCGGCGACGTGGTCGTGACGATCAACGACCCGACCGACAGCACCCTGGTGACGGCGGAGCCGGACAGCCTCACGTTCACGACGGGCACCTGGTCCTCCTGGCAAACCGTCACCGTGAGCGGGGGCGGCGCAGAGGATGGCGACACGGCGACCGTCACCCACACCGTCAGCGGCTACGGCAGCGTCACCGCCGAGAACGTGAGCGTCACGGTCTCGCTCACCGCACGGCAGCCCGGCGCAGGTGGCGGAGGTGGCGGCGGCGGAGGTGGCGGCGGCGGCGGTGGCGGCGGGCCCAGCCCGAGCACCGTCGACTACGAGTGGACGGTGAAGCACGACATCGAGAGTCTCGCCGGCGGTCACGACTCCCCCACCGGGATGTGGTCCGATGGCGCCACGCTCTGGATCCTTCAGAACGGCTCAGGCGCCGCCGACGCCATCCATGCCTACGACCTCGAGACCGGCGAACGCATCGAGGAGCGCGAGTTCGCGCTCGACGAGCGCAACCGCGCCCCTCGCGGGGTGTGGTCGGATGCGGAGGGGGTGATGTGGGTCTCGGACAGCGGCCGCGACCTCCTCTTCGGCTACGACCGCACGACCGGCGAGCGCCTTCCCGACCGCGACCTCGTGCTCGCCCCGCGCAACGGCGACGCGCGCGGCATCTGGTCCGACGGCGGGACCATGTGGGTGCTCGATGAACGTCGCAACGCCGTCTTCGCCTACGACCTCGCGAGCGGCGGCTTCCTGGCCGAGTTCGGCCTCGACTCCTCGAACGGCTCCCCCCGGGGCGCCTGGTCCGATGGCGTCACCCTCTGGATCTCCGACGCCGGCTCGAGTCCACGGCGTCTCTTCGCCTACCGACTCCCCACTCGCGCGGAGGTCGAGGCGGCGGGCGAGGACGCCAGCCTCGAACGGGTCCGGGACGAGGACTTCAGCGAGCTCAGCGCCGCAAGCAACAACAGCCCCCGCGGCATCTGGGCCAACGGCGATTTGATGTACGTCGTCGATGCGAGCGACGGCAAGGTCTACACGTACAACATGCCGGACGCCATCGACGCGCGCCTCGCCTCCCTCTCGCTGCGCGGCGTCGACATCGGCGAGTTCGACCCCGAACGCACCGACTACGAGGGCGTCATCGCCGAGGGCGTGACGGAGACCACTGTCTCGGCAGAGACTGTGCAGCGCCGCACGAGGGTCGTCGTCGACCCGCCGGACGCCGGTCGCAACGGGGTCGCCCTCGACGGGCTGGAAGAGATCACGGTCACCGTGACCTCACCCGACGGCAGCCGGATGAAGACCTACCGGGTGGCCTTCGAGCCCGCGGTGGTCGAGTTCGCCCTTGGCCCCGCGTGGACCTCGTTCGAGTGGCCCGGACCTGACGGTGTGGCCCTCGCCGAAGCCGGCCTCCCCGAAGCCGTCGTCGCCGTCTACACCTGGGACGAGGCCGCGGGCCGGTGGTTGGGGTACATCCCCGGCCTGGAGAACGTGCCCGGCCTCAACAGCCTGACCGCGTTCTCCTCCGGCGTGACCTACTGGGTCGTAGCCGGGGAGGACGTTACCTGGGTGCTCCCCGGCCTCCGGAGATAAGTTCCCGTTCCGTCGTGCGGCGAGTGCTCGACCTGGAGCTGAGCTGGCAACGGTGCGGTCGCGAATGGTGCCTGCTCGCGTCCTGCGACCCGCCGCCGCACGCAACCGGCGTTTACGTGATCTGGGAGCCCCTCCTGTACGTGCGGGAGCGCCGGGTGGTGCGCGTGGGTCAGGGCTCCATCCGTCACCATCTCGCCCGCCATCGCAATGACGAGAACATCACCTTCTACGGCGGGGGCTCCCTGCTCGTGACCTGGGCCGCCTGCCGCTCACACTCGATGGACGGGGTGGTCCGCTTCCTGGACGTTGCCTACCGGCCGTACGAAGGCCGGTCCGATGCGGGCGTCGAGCCCGTCTCCGTGAACCTGCCGCTCCAGCCTGTCGGGAGATGAAGGCCGCGGCTCCTTCCAGGAACAGGGCCACCACCATCACCGCGAACGTTCCCCGGCGCCAGACGGGTTCAGGCACCCAGGCGATTCAGGATCCGGCAACGGCGTGCCGATACCGATCCGTACCCTCTCGCCGTCATCGTCGATACCATCGGCGATCGCCTCAAAATCAAAGCACTCACTATCATCGTCTGCGACAAAAGTAACGCTCGTCTCCTCCATGGTGTAGTCGGCGGCACTGGCCCCGCTCAGGTGAGTGACCGTGAGCGGGATGGTGACCTCCCGACCTGGGTCCTCACTGAGACGCAGGCACGGTCGTATGGTTTCACCCTCGATCACTCTCTCCTCGGTAAAGGGGAACCAGACCGTCACCTCGACGAGGTCTTCGCCCGGATCCTGCGCGTGGGGGGCCGGCCGGGAGCGCCGCGGCCAGCAGCGCCAGGACGAACAGCGCAGCGAGCCGCCCGGTCCATGGCCGGAGCGTGCTTCGCCCCGCGACTCGCCGCTCACGACTAACGCAGCTCACGAAGATCAGTGGGTGTGGTCAGGGGAGGGTGTTCACCTGTGATGCAGCCTCAAGCCCAATCACTCAGCCATCACGCGATGCCCGCGCCTCGGTTCAGAGCTTGGAACGGATACCTGGTTTCGCAATAGGTCGAAAGCGAAGGCATGGGCAGCTCTTCTTACCAGTTCCTTTCGGCCGTCCTCTTCGACTGGTTGGAATAAACATCCTGCTCTCGTGGAAGCGATGCAATTTGCTGTAACGTGAATTGGCACTGGCATGTGGTCACAGGCACCGGTCACCTCGCCAAACCGGTCGCACCCGGTGGCTCAGCAGGCAGGCCAATGACGCTGGAATCGGAGCCCCGCCTTGCTGAATGTTGATGTGGCGACGGCCTTCCGGGGTTCGCCGCAGGACGAAGCCGAGCGGGACGTGGTGCCGTACGCGGTGCAGGTATCCGTCTGGGCCCGCTGGGTCGCGGCGCTCGTGGCGGCGGTCACGCTGGTCTACCGCCCCGAGTTCTGGTACCCCGACCAGATCTCGACCGCCGTGCTGTTGATCCCGGTCGTCGTCGTGAACGGCCTGGCCCACTGCCGCCTGCTGCTGCACAGGCCCATGACCAGGTCCTGGATGTTCTTGCTCGGCGGCCTGGACGTCGCCGTGCTCTCCGCCACGATCGCCACGTATCCGAGCTTCGATCGGTTCGTCTTCGTGGGCTATTACCCGGCGCTCGCGATGTTCGTCCTGGTGTTCGCCTCGGCCCGGATCGCCCTGGGCTGGACCACCGTGACGGCCGCCGCCTGCACCGCCGCAACCCTGCTCGCGGCCGGCGGCCTGGATTTCGACACCGGCGAAGAACGGGCGCTGCTGAGCCGGGTAGCGGCGATGTACGTGCTCGTGCTCTGCGTCCTGCTGATCACCCGCTTCGAGCGCGCCCTCAGGCAGGCGACGCTGCGGCGCGAGCGGCGGCTGCACCGCGAACGGATCGAGCTCTCCCAGGAGGTGCACAACACGATCGCGCAGACCGCCTACCTGCTCGAACAGGGGATCCGGCGGGCGAGGCGGCTGGCGGACGGCTCGAACGAGGAGTTGACCGCGGCGCTGGACGCCAGCTGGTCGCTCTCGACCTCGGCGATCTGGGAGGCGAGGCGGCTGGCCGACTCGGGCCGCCTGTTCGAGGGCCGCACCCTGGGGCCCACCCTCCGGGGGCACTGCGAGACCTTCGAGCGCGTCACCGGCGTGCCCGTCGGGCTGTCGCAGTCGGGAACCGAGCCGCCGCTGCCGGTGGAGACGAGCAGCCAGCTCTTCTCCATCGCCCACAACGCCCTGACCAACGCCGCCCGCCACGCGCGGGCCGAGCAGGTGTGGGTGAACCTGGACTTCGAGACCGAGGGGGTCAGGCTGTCGGTAGCGGACGATGGCGTGGGACTTCCCAACGACTACCTGGACCGGGGGCACGGTTTCCGGGGCATGGCGGCGAACGCCGAGGCGCTGGGCGGCACGCTTACCGTGCGCAGCGGCGACGGCGGCGCCTCCGGGACCACCGTCTCGTGCGCCATCCCCCTCACGGCAACGGAATCAGGAGGCTGAGATGTCGTCAGCAAGCAGGATCAGGGTCATGGTCGTGGACGACCATCCAATCATGAGAGCGGGCCTGCGCGAAGCGCTGCAGGCCTCGGAACGGATCGAAGTGGTGGCCGAGGCGCGGGACGGCGAGGAAGCGCTGCGCATCGCGCTCGAGGTGCAGCCCGAGGTGGTCGTCATGGATGTGCTCATGCCCGTCAAGGACGGCGTCGACGCCTGCCGCGAGTTGATCGAACGGCAGCCCGAGACGCGCGTGCTGATGATGACCGCCTCGACGAGGACGGACGCGGTGATCGACGCCGTCGCCGCCGGGGCGACGGGCTATCTCCAGAAACACGCCGACCCGGACGAGTTGGTCGCGGCCGTCATCGATGTCGCAGAGGACCGGCTGCAGGTCTCCGACGATATCGTCAAGGAAGTCTTCGCGATGCTTCGCCGGGACGAGGGGCCCAAGTCCCCACAGCTCGCAGAGCAGCTAACGAGGAAGGAGCGGGCGACGCTGGTGCTGTTCGCCAGCGGCAGGTCCTACGCAGCGATCGCGGAGGCGGGCGGCAACAGCGCCGTGACGGTGCGCAACCGGCTCAACCGCATCCAGGACAAGGTCGGCGTCCAATCGAAGCAGCAGCTCGTGATCTGGGCCGTGCGCCAGGGCCTGCTCGACGACGTGGAGGCGGGCCTGGGACTCTAGCGTGCTGTTCCCCTGCGTGGTGAGGAATCGGTCCTCACCGGTTCCCAGGCGGACCCAACGGGCTCGGTGCCAGCGGAGCAAGGGGGTGGAATCTGCGATGTCTGCCCGGCCCGCACGATGATCCGGAGCGGTTCGGGTCCCACACCCGCGGCTAGGGAGTTCCGGCCAGGGGAATCGTCCAGGTGACGGCGTCCCGGGCGGCGATCCAGTAGGTCGCCCCGGAGGTGAACGCCGTGAGCGTGTTGCGGCCGGGTACGGCCCCCAGGTCGGGGAAGTACCCCAGCCACACCCCCGCTGTCCCGCCCCAGGTGTAGACGGCCACCACCCCTTCGGGGAGGCCGGCCTGGTTGATGGCCAGGCCGTCGACTCCGGTCCATTCGAGCGCTGTCCATTCGGGTCCCAGCGCCAGTTCCTGCTTCGTGGGCTCGAAGACGACTCGATAGATTTTCTGGCGAGTGCCGTCCGCCGAGGTCACCCTGACGGTGATCCCGGCGACGCCGGCCAGTGCCACCTGGTGGCCGTTCGCAGCGTCGCCGTCGGCGTCGGGCGGGTCGACGACGATCCTCGTGCGGCGCTGCATGGCCTGCGCCGTCACGACCGTCTCCGTCACGCCCTCTCCCGCAGCGCCCTTGTAGGCGGTACGTTCGGGGTCGAAATCGCCGATTTCGACGCCGCGCAGCGAGAGGGAGGCGAGGCGCGCGTCGATGGCGTCGGGCATGTTGTAGGTGTAGACCTTGCCGTCGCTCGCATCGGCGACGTACATGAAGTCGCCGTTGGCCCAGATGCCCCGGGGGCTGTTGTTGCTGGCGCCGCTCAGCTCGGTGAAGTCCTCATCCTTCACACGATCGAGGGGTTCCGGCTCGTTTGGTGGCCCGTCGGGCACGACCGGAAGGCGGTAGGCGAAGAGCTGCTTGGCGCCGTGGTCGGAGACCCAGACCGTCACCTCGTCCGACCAGATGCCGTGGGGATCGCCGTTGGCGGCGTCGAGGTCGTGCTCGGCGAGGAACGCACCGGTGTCGAGGTCGTAGGCGAAGAGGCTGTCCTTGCCGCCGTCGAGCACCCACATCGTCTCGCCGTCGGACCAGGTGCCGCGCACGTCGCGGTTGCGCGGGGCGAGCACGAGGTCGCGGTCTGGGAGGCGCTCACCTCTCGCGAGGTCGTGGGCGAAGAGCTTGTCCTGGCCGCTGTCGGAGATCCAGATGGTTTCCCGGTCGGACCAGATGCCGCGCGGGGCGCGATTGCGTTCGTCGAGCGCGAACTCGCGCTCCGCGACGCGCTCGCCCGTGTCGAGCTTGTAGGCGTAGATGGCGTCGTCGGCGCCTGAGCCGTTCTGAAGGAGCCACAGCGTCGTCCCGTCCGACCACATCCCCGTGGCCATGTCATGGGCACCGTCCAGCTCGTCGATGTCGTCCTTCACCGTCCACTCGTAGTCGGCCTGGCTCGGAGTCGGGCCGCTGGGGCCGCCGCCGCCGCCACCGCCGCCGCCGCCGCCACCGCCTCCGCTGGCCTGCCGTGCCGTACTCGGGCCCGGCGTCACGGTAATGGTCACCGTGACCTCTGCGACGCCGCCGTGTCCGTCATCGGCCTCAACGGTTGCCACGTAGGTGTCCAGGACGGAGGGATCAAACACGGCATCCTGAGCGACCCTGATCTGACCGGTGCCGGCGTCGATTGCAAACTCGGCCGAGCCGTACATCCGGTAGGTAAGCGCGTGACGTTCAATGTCCGTCGCTCTCACCGGGCCGCCGACCCTGTCACCCTCCCCAGCGTTCCCGGAGACGGCGCGGCTCGCAGCCGGCGATGGAAACACCGGAGGATCATTTACGGCTTCGATCTCGATGCCGGCGGCGGCCCGCGCGGTCAGCCCGCCGGAGTCGCTGATCTCGTAGAGGACGCGAGCGTCGCCGTGGTAGTCCGCCCTGGGTGTGAACCTGACAGTACGATCGCCCTCGATTGTCGCCGCGCCGTTGTGCGCAGAGACGATACGCAAGGTCAGGGAGTCCCCGTTGTCGGGGTCGCTGTCGTTGTCCAGAACACCGATGACCACCGGCTGGTCCTCGAACGTCCGGGCCTCGTCGTCGACTGCTATCGGGCGTTCGTTCCGGTCGGTCACGGTAACGGTCACGTCATGGGTCGCCAGCTGCAGCCCGTCGCTGACGGCCACCGTGACCTCGTAGACGTTGTCGGCGCCGGCATCGGCGGGAGCCTCGAAATTCGGCGCACGCAGGAACCGCAGGTTGCCGGAGCCGTCCATCGTGAAGACAGCGCCGTCAACACCGGTTGGCGACTGCCAGGTGAGCCTGGTCGAATCCGGGTCCGATGCCGTGAAGCGGCCGACCACGCCAGCGTCGTTCTCGGCCTGGCTGAAGTGGGTCTGCCCGCTGATCATCGGAGGATGCGGCCCCGTCAAGATCGCGGTGACCCGCTGGCTCAGTTCTCGGCCGTCCTCCGTGCAGACCGCCCCGGAAGTATCGCAGTCGCGGTTGGCTTCCAGGGTGATTGAGATATCTTCGGCGCCGTTCGGCTGTATCTCAATCCGCCACTCCCTGTGGCTGGGGCTGCGAACCTTCCATGCGTGCCTGATAGTGCCGCCAACGACCTCGAAGACCTCCCCTTCAATGTCACTCTCGCCGGTTGCGACGTCTTCGCTGAAGCTCAACGTGAACTGGAATGTAGATTGCCCATTGTGCGTTTGGGGAAGCCCGAGCAGTTCGGCGGTCAACGGGCCCCGAATGGTCCCGCTCCCGCTGCTGGAGAGCAGCGGGTTCCTGGAGAATGACACTTCGTACTCGCTGCCGTACGTGAAATTCGGTGCGATGTGAGGCCAGTACGACTTCAGCCCCGCCTGCCGGAGGTCTGGTCGCACTGCGTCGGAGAGGAGCAACCGCAGACTTCCTACACGCAGCACCCAATCATTCGGAATCACGTTGAACATGGAGTACAGGTCCATTGCGGTGGTGTGGGCGTAGTCCCCTGCCCTGTTGCAGCGGCACCAGGCCATCGTGATGAGTTGATACTCCGTGCCGTTGTAGGTCACCGATCTGGGGACCAGGCCTCCGAAGCTATTCCTACGCCTGGTGTCCTCATCGCCCTGTGGTTCCCATCGATAACCCAGATAGCCTGTTTCGGCGGCGGATGACCGCGCTCCGGCGCTCATCGTGCCCACATAGAGCGCGGTGGTGCCTTCGCCCGGCTCCGACCACGCTCCGGGTCCGTTGCCGTTCTGCGCCCGTACCCGGACGCGGTAGTTCTTGTCCGGCTGTAGTTCGGTGATCGTGGCGCTCGTCCCGGTCTGGTCCTGCGGACCGGTCAGCCACACCGCGCTGTCGCGGAGACGGTACTCAAGATCGTAACCGGTGACGGGGGGCTCGACGTCATCGAGCGCTGTCCAGGTGACGGTCAGCGCGTTGAGCCCGTTGTCGTACACAGTGGGTGCGCCGGGTGCGGGAGGGAGTGAATCTGAGGGCTGTCCTTGAGCGACCGCCGATTCAGGCGCTAGCGACAGAGCAACAAGGATGGCGCTCCCAATCAG
Source organism: Chloroflexota bacterium (assembly GCA_026702615.1). GTDB lineage: Bacteria > Chloroflexota > Dehalococcoidia > Tepidiformales > Tepidiformaceae > UBA2991. The sequence continues at coordinate 81,467 of JAPPBY010000012.1, forward strand.
CGCGGCGGTCGCTGACGCACCTCGGCGGTGGCGCGTTGGCCGGCCATGCCATGTGACCCGTGAATCCACTTACCTTCCGCCACCCGTGTGCGTTGAGCCAGACACAAGACGTGAGCGGCGTGGAACCCAGACCAGGGTCCTGAGCGACACAACTCAACCCGCGCTTCTCTTGGCCTCGAGGCAGTCTCTAGTGGCTTCCGGGGACGCGATAGGTCAAAAGGAACGCTCCGGCACGGGAGAATGACTACAAGCGAATAGGCCTACGGAACCTAGCTGCTGCGCGCGGCCGCGGCGGAAGCCGCGGGCCTGGCCAGCTCCGCCGGAGGTGGTGGTCCCTCGCCCCGACCGTGTTGAGGCCGGGAACCTGCTCCAGCTCCGGGAAGTACCCCAGCCACGAGTTCACATGGTGTAGACGAGCAGGCCGGCAGGGCCTTCAGCCGCCTTCGTCCCCTCGCGCTCAGGGGGTGTCCCGCTCGAAGGTGACCCCCGCTGCCTGGTCCGCCCCCATCGTCAGGATGCAGGCCGTCTCCGTGGCGGGGGTGCCCGCGCAGGCCCCGCTCCAGGACGCGACGCGGAACGTACTGTTGGGCTTGGCCAGCACCCGCACCAGCGCACCGCTGCGGTATGTGTGCGTTCCCGCCCCGGGCTCGATGCTCCCGCCCGCTCCAGCCGACGTCGTCAGCGTGTGCGTGGGCTCGGCGGCGCAGTCGCTCAGCCCGAGACTGGAAACGTCACTGGCAGGCCCCTCCCCCAGTGCGGCCGGGATGCAGCCCGTGAAGGCGTTCCTCCCCAGGGAAAGCCAGCGCAGGTTCAGATCCCCCAGGACCGCGGGTATCGCTCCGCTCAGCCGGTTCCGGTCGAGGTAGAGATAGCGAAGCGCCCAGAGGGTCGCAAACGAGTCGGGGATCACACCCGTGAGGCGGTTGCCATTCAGGCCCAGGGCCCACAGGTCAGGAAGGTTCCCCAGGGCCGGAGGAATCGAGCCCGTGAGCCTGTTGTTGTCGAGGTAGAGAACCTGGAGCCCCGCCAGCGACCCCAGCTCCGCCGGAATCGAGCCCGTCAGGCTGTTCCCCGCCAGCTGCAGGCTCGTGAGAGCGGTGAGCTCCCCCAGGCGGGCGGGAATCGTTCCCGTCAGGCTGTGGTAGGTCAGCACCAGCCCCGTCACCCGCGAGGGCTCGCCGCTCACGGTCACGCCCTCCCACGACGAGATGGCGGTGTCCGTGCTCCAGCCGAGGGGAGCAGCGCCCCGGAGGGTGTCCTTCACCGCCAGCAGAAGCTCGCAGTCGCCGACCAGGCCGGGATTGTCCCCCGGGTTCGCCACGACCGTGCCCCCGGAGCAGTTCGGCGTCACACGCACCGTGACGCTCGCCGTCGCGCTGGAGCCGCCCCCGCTATCGGTTGCCGTGACCGTGAGGCTGTACGTGGGTGTGGTGCCATGGCTCAGGGCTCCCGCCACCGTGATCTCGCCGCTCGCGGTCCCGATGGCGAACGCGGAGCCGGTGTTGCCCGCCGTGATGGCATAGGAAACGGCCCTGTCTCCATCTGCGCTCCTCGCCTCGACCTGCCCCACGACCGCGCCGGCGGCGGCGTCATCCACAAGCGAGAAGGCGTAGCCGGGCGAGCCGAACACCGGCGGGGGACAAGCCTCCGTCTCCGCCCTGACCGTCGCCGTCGCTCCCCAGGCGGCGGCGTAGGCGCTGCCGTCACCGTGCGCTTCCACCTCGAACTCGTACCGCTCCCCGCACGACAGCGCCGCCGGCGTGAGGGTGGCGCTCGTGTCCGTCGCCACCCCGTCGCTCAGATCGGTCCACGCCCCCTCGACATCCGCGCGGTAGCGCACGCGGTAGCGGTCCGCGCCCGTGACCGCGTCCCAGGTGAGGGTGAAGGCGCCATCGGCCAGCGTCGCGCCCGGGTTCGCCGGCGCCGGCGGCACTACCCGGAAACCGGTCGTGACGACCACCGGGCCGAGCTCGGGCTTGTTGTCGGGCCGGGGACGTGCGAAGGGCCGCGCCGCCGGCTGCTCGTACGTGAACAGGTTGGCTCCCGCCGTGTTCGCCGTCGGCGTGAACGTGTAGGTGGTGCCCAGGGGCGCGATGAGCTGCGAGGCGGAGACCGGTGAGGGCTGCCCCAGGGGCTTCAGCACCAGGGAGAGGCGCGTGTAGCCCTCCGGCACCGACGACGACGTGACGACCGTGTACTGCTGACCGCGCTGGACGTCGTAGCGACCGTCGCTCGCCGGCTCGAGCAACGCCGATGCGGGGATCTCTGACACCTCGGTGTAGTCGGCGGGCGCGCCGGCATAGACGGCCTGGATGCAGTCCGCCGCCGTGGGCGTGCGGCAGGGAGGCGGCTCCGTCACCGTGATGGTCACGTCCACGCTGGCGAAGCCGCCGGGAGCGTCCTGCACGGTGACCGTGAGGGTGTAGGTGGGCGTCACTTCGTGGTCGAGCGCCGCGGCCACGGTGATCACACCCGTGGCTCCGTCGATCGCAAACGCCCCCGCCTCGTTGCCGCCGCTGATGGCGTACGTGAGGGTGTCGCCGGCCGCGTCGGTCGCCGTCACCGAGCCGACCGTGTCGCCCGCGGCTGCGTCGTCAAAGACGGTGAAGGCGTACGACCCGGCCCCGAAGACGGGATGCGTGCAGTCGTTCGTGGCCGTGCGCAACGCCACGGAGGGCGCGCTCCAGCCGGTGGCGTAGGTCGTTCCGCTGCCCTGGGCGCTCACCCGGAACACATAGGTGTCCTCGCAGTGCAGCCCGTCCACCGTGTGGGTGGTACCGGTGACGGTGGCGCTGTCCTCCGTCCAGCCTTCGTCCCGGTCGAGGCGATACTCGACGCGGTACGCGCTCGCGCCCGTGACCGCGCTCCAGCTCAGCGCGACGCTGCCCTCGGCCGCCGTCGCGGCCGTGGGGGCCGCGGGCGACGGCGGCGAGCAGTAGAGCAGCGACAGCAAGCTGAGGTCGTTCGTGGCCACGTCCTTGAGGGCCACGGGGATGCAGCCCGTCAGGCTGTTGCCGGAGAGCCGGAGCGTCGTCAGCTGGTAGAGCATCCCCAGCTCGGCCGGGATCGAGCCGGTCAGGCTGTTGCTGGAGAGGTTCAGCGTCGTCAGGCCGGAAAGCCCGCCCAGTGCCGCCGGGATGGTCCCGCCCAGGCTCTCGCTCGCCAGCGCCAGGCCCGTCACGCGCAGGGGCGTACCCCCGGTCGTCACCCCGTCCCAGCTGGCGATGGCGGTGGTCGTGCTCCAGTTGAGGGTGGCCGTGCCCGCCAGCGCTGCCTTGTGGTCCAGCAGCACCTCGCAGTCGTGTACGAGCGCGCGGTTCTCATCGGGCGTCGACACGGCCGTCCCCCCCGCGCACGTGAGGGCCGGCGGTGGCTGTGCCGGCGTGAACGTCGTCGTCTCGCCGTCGCCGGGCGTGATGTCGCCATACGCCCCAATCGTCCGGTAGTAGGCCCGCAGGCCGCTGGCGTTGACGATGCGGGTCGTGGCGTGGGCGTCCCCGGCGGCAGCCGTCGTGATGCGCGTCCTCAACGCGGCGAGTGCCTGCGTGTGCTCCGGATCCCCTTCCGGCGTCCCGTAGCGCACCGCTTGCACCACGTCGTCGTCGTCCGTCTGCAGGTCCCACTGGTCGACCGCCAGCCACGCCTCCACGGCAATGGCGTTGTGCGCTCCCAACGGCGCCACGAACACGACCGCTTCTCGACCGCCAAGGACGGCAGCCAGCCGCTGTTCGGCTCCCCAGACCATGAGATCGTTGGCCAAGGCGAATTGCGCTGGGCTACCCAAAGCGCCGTCCCCGAATTCCCCTACGACGTGAGCCCGGGCATACAGCTCGTACGACATGCTCTCGCCCAGCCTGTCGTAAACGACGGTGAGAGAACCAGGACCGGCCCCGAGCAGGTATTCGGACACTGTGTAGTCGACGTAGCAACTCAGGAACAGGTAGTCCTTCGATATGCCGCCCCGTGCCAGCGCGCGGAAGCTTGCCCGCGTGCTCTCAGGGTGCAGGGGATCGAGGTCCTCGAGCACCTCCATGAAGATTTGCTCCAACTCGGCTGGCGGCGGAAGGGCGACGCTGGCTTCAAGGCCGAGCCAGAACCGTATCGCCTCCTCACGCTGAGTGACGGTGCGGGCAACCCCCCGCCAGCCGCAGCGGATCGAGTCCGTGCTGGCAGTGCCACGGAAGGCCAAGTGCACAGGTGAGGACTCGGCGAGTCGCAGGCCCTTCTCCAGCACCTCCTCCACCGTGGCCTTCTCGGGAATCGATGCTGCTCCCCCTCCCAGGATGGGAAACAGGTCGGTGTGGCTTAGGTCCCTCTGGCCGCAAAGGCGGGGCGCTCCACCGGATGGCGTGCAGGGCTGCCGCGGGTTGGTCGTTGTGGTGCGATCCGCGGGGCTAGCTGCATCGTAGGAGTGTGCCACCCTCAGCACATCAATATTGTCATCGGCCTCTGCCCGCGCAGCCTCCTCCAGTCCACTCTCGTGCGACTGCTCGCCACCATTGCAGGCTACAGCCGCGAAGACGAGCACGACCGCTATGCCTGCCGCGATCCTCACCCTCGGCGTCACCGCGCCACCGCCCTTCCGGTCCCCTCTTGCTCTTCAGGCAGAGAGGTGGTGTCGGCGCCCACGATCGTTAGCTCCCCGTCGCACTCCAAGACCTGGGGCCTGTAATCGGAACCGTCGCGATCGATGGTGTAGAGCACTAGGCCGCCACACGAGTGAGGGGCCTGCATCGGCGTCATCCGCACGGCGAGGGTCCTGCCATCCGGTGCCCATGCCATGCCGAGCACCCCCCGGTCGGTTGGGCGAATGACCCTTATCTCGCCGGTCTCCACATCGGCCGCAATCAACCCGGACCACCACCCTGCACACAGCACTTCCCGCCCATCCGGTGACCACAGGAACGCCGAGCACGGCTCTTCTATGAGCATGCGTGCCTCGCCGTCGGCAAGGTCAGCGGAGGAGTTGACGACATAGAGAACCGATTGACCGTGGTGCTGATCGTGGTACCCCGGGTGCGGACCGTTGTACGCCAGTAGCTGTCCGTCGGGAGACCAGGCAACACCCGACAAGGCTTCGATCAGCCGCGTCAGGTTGGGCCCGTCTCGGTCCACGACGTAGAGGGCGAAAGGCACCCTGGTACCCTCGTCCGTTCCCACGAATGCCAGCTTCCTGCCATCGGGCGACCAGGCAGGGGTGCCCCGAATGCCAACATTCGGCGCAAGTCGCCGACTGCGGGTGCCATCTGGATTCATCACGCGGAGCCCGGGTTCGGAGTACAAGAACTCGGTACGCACGAAAGCGATGCGTTCGCCGTCCGGGGATACCACGGGGTTGGTATCCTGGTTAATCGTCTTCGTCAGTCGCCTGACCTCCTCACCGTCGAGCTCAAGGCTCGACGAGACGATTTCGAAGTTGTGCTCGCCGCCGGAGGTCTTCAGCCGAAGCGTCGCATAGACGACGGTCGTGCCGTCCGGTGCAAGGGTGGGCGAGTAGTCGTCGGCGAATCGCTCGTCCACTCCGGAAGGGCGCGTGAACCTCCGAACCTCCACCTCTCCTCTGGTTTGCAGTACATAGAGGCCTCCTCCCCCGGCCCCCTCGCGGCTGTCCTCCCGCTCCTCTTGGGCCCGGAAGAAGAAGAAGAGAATGCGGGAGGCGTCTAGCCACACAGGCGTGTACACCGGTTCGATGTGACTGGGGAGACACTCATGGTCATTGAAGTCATAGCAGTAGCTGTCTTCCAAACTGGGTGGCACCATCCCGCTGGAGGGAAGTTCGCAACCGCCAAGGAGGACCGTGCACGCCACCGTCGCGAGCAAGCCGCTCATCCATGTGGCCCTGTATCGCCCGCTCATTCGTAGTCTTTCTGATACAGGGCGTTGATCGCCATGATGTCGAGTGGGTAAGGCGCGCAGTCGGAGTACGTGCTCCCGGTATAGTCCATGACAGTCGGGGCAGCAGTCGGGTGGGATGTCACGTAGTCAAGCTCTGGGGCAAGGTCTTCCAGCTCTTCAATGCCGAGTCGTGCGAGGATGGTTCCGGGTGTATCCCCTCCCTGGATCCACTCCAGGACGGTGATGGCGCTCTCCGCGCCAGCGAGGAGTCCACCGATGACAACCTCCGCTCCGCTCCTCTTCAGGCTGGCCCCGGACAAGCCCAGGGCATGTCCTGCTTCGTGCACGGCGAGTCGATAGAACCGGTAATTCCCCGTGGATGGATGACAGGTGTTCCACCGAACCTCTTTTGGAACGCGGTGTCCACGGTTCTTGACTTTGCTCCAGTTGAAGAAAATGTCGGCCGACGAAACCGTGTTCCCGCCCCTGCTTCCAGAGAAGTAGCCAGGGGAGGTGACGCAGGCGCTGTGCGAGCCGGAAAGAATGCAGAGCTTGTAGGTGCTCGTAATGACTTCGAGGTCCTTCGGCACGCTCCTATCGACAATGCGAACTTCGCTCACCTCATTCTCGGCGTTCAGAACCAGGCCAACCGCCATGGCGTTGTAAATGCGGTCAACCACTCGCGTGACCAGCTCGGCAAGCGCGAGCGTGTTTAGGCCCTGCTGGCAATACGGGCGAAGGATGAACGCCCAGAACCCATCGCCGTCACAGGAGATGTCCGCGATGTCCACGTCCGCAAGCCCTGAGCGAATCGGAGGGGGGCAGTCGTCAGTAGTGTTACGGGACGTTTGGAACAGGCCCCCAGTCGACGTGCTCCAGACCGAGATCCCAGCTTGGATGGCGTCAGCCCAGTTATCCCACTCGGCCTCTGGCATCGGGAATGCTTCGTCGCAGATGCGGTAGGCAAAGGTCCTGTTCGGGAAGTGGCCGTAGTAGGGGAATGTGGCAACGCGCTCAGGCGTGCCGGGACCGGCGTCAGGCCGTGTGCCTGAGGCCCAGACGTAGGCATAGCGACCCGAGAAGCCCGGCCGCGTAGGGCAGGGTGACGCCTGCGTGTCCTGGCAGGTGGGGTCCAGCTTCTCCTCGAAGTTGAGCTGGACGGCGTAGAGCGACCCACGGGAGAGGAAGTCGATGCTGGCGGTCCTGGTTCCGCCGGAAGTCGCCAACATTCGCACGTTGCCGTCGCTCCCCCAGGCCCCGAGGACGGAATCCGTCAGCCGCCAGGACTCCGAGGAGTGGCTGTGTGCGCCATAGGAGAGAAGCGGGCGGTACCGGATGGAGTAGCTGCTGACATCTCCCCGCGCCGCCCACTTGAGATTGGCGTGGAACGACGGACTGTTCTCCGGAGGCCTCGCACCCGCGTAGGCGTGTCCCGTCACGGCCAGCAGGGGGTTGTCGACGACGACGACCCCCTGGCTGGTGGTGAGTTCTATGGGGTCTCCCGTGTCCGGGGTGTACGTTCCTCGGATGCGGAACTCCAGACGGGGATAACGGACGAGCGGCAAGGCACCGAGGCTGTCCGGCCGATCGGCACCAGCAGCAACCTGGTCGGAGTCGTAAATGGACAACCCGTCGAGGTCGACTTCGGTGTGGAGAAGAGGCAGTGTAGCCGGAGAAACGCTGCCCCAGCCGGTCGCGGCGCTGCCTTGGCCACCAGTGACTCCCCTAGCTTCGACAATGTAGGTAACTGAGCCCGGGATGCTCTCCAGAAGGAGCGGTCGGGGCCACTCCCAGGTGAGCTTGATCCTGCGCCCAGTCAGGGGTTCGACTGAGAGGGCGGTGGGTCCGGGGAGGGAGGTATCGTCATTCACGACCGGAGCGGTGGCGGCCGCCATGCCAGTTGAGACGTCGTAGGCTGCTCCGTCCTCCACGGTCGCGATGACAGCGCCGTTGGGCTCGTAGACCATGTCCTGGACGGTCCTTACGTCGAGCTCCTCCGACGTGCCGTCAGCGGGAATGGTGACAGTCTCCCGCAGCGGCGGCGTGCCATTCAGGAACGTCCCGCCTCGCTGGGTGACAGATACGGGGACGACCAGATCCCCGACCGGAGCGTGACTGGCAGTCACGGTGAACCTGAGGGTGTCACCCTCGGTCGCCGATTGACCGTCCGAAGGGGCTTCGTAGGCAATCGACACGGTGGGGCATGGCTCCGTGCTCGGCGAGAACGTCTGGTTCGCGTGCGGGTCGATATAGGCGGCCTTCGTGTTGACGCCGTCGCCGTAGGTGCGGACTCGGTAGCTGTACGTCGTCCCACATTCCAGGCCGGTCACGGGGAACTCGTAGCTGGTCGCGCCGGCAGTGTCGGTCACCTCGCTGCCGACTTGCTCCCACGAGAGAGTCTGGGGATTGGGACGCTCGACAAGGTACTTCGTCGCGTGCTCGACATCGTCCCACTTGAGCGTGAGGCCCGTCTCGGAGACCGCGGTGGCGCGGACGTTCTCGGGCGCCGGGGGAGGGGACTCGTTGTCCCACACGAACACCTCCGCCTGTCCGTCACCCCCCACCCGGTAGCCCGTCCCCTCGAGGACCGTCGCCGTGACGTGGCCGTGGCCGTCGACGGCGCTGTCGTCGGCCGTCGGCACCGAAAGCGTGGCAGAGGGCGCGTCCCGCGTGAGGTCGACCGTCCGGTCGGCCGCGTCGGAGAGGAAGGACACCACACCGCCGAGCTCCACCGTCACGGACAGAGTCGTGCCCGCGGGGGGAGCGGGCGAGGCGGTCACGACGAGCTCCATCGTCGCGCCCTCGGTGATCGAGTCCTGGTTGGCCTCGACGGTGACGACGGGGTCGCGGGTCACCGTCACGCTGGCGGAACTCGGGCTCCCGACGTGGTAGCCAGATGACGGCTGCAACCCCGGCTGCACCGTGGCCGTCACGGTGCCCATGACGTCGTCGGCCGTGGTCATGCTGAAGGTCGCTTCCGACTCTTCGCCCGCGCCGGCTGGAATGGAGACGGTCGACGGGGGTGTCCCGGAGAGGAGGGTGTTCCCCACGTTGACGCGTACCGTGCGTGCCGTGTTGGGCGCCGGCCTGGCCGTCAGCGTGAAGGTGATGCTGCCACCGGCGGAGACCGTCGTGGGATCCGCCGTGATGTGCACGTAGGGCTCGTTGTCCTCGACGGCGGCGCTGGCCGAGCCCGGGGTCGCGGCGACGTAACCCGTCCCGTCGACGACCGTGGCCGTGACGGAGCCGTCTGCTTCCACCAACGCGTCATCCCACGTTCTGACCAGAAGAGTCGCCGTGCCTGCGCTGGGACCAGTGCTGGGCACGGTGACGTCCGGGCGGAGAGTGCCCCGGATGAAGTTCCCCACCTGCGTGAGGTGGACCTCCACCTCGAGGTTCGCCGAAGGCACGGGTGAGGCCGTCACCGTGTAGGTGATGGTGTCTCCCTCCTCCGCGGCTGGCGACGGCCCCGTGATGGTCACGCCCGGCACGACAGCAATGTCGACCGAGCCACCGGAGCTTGCCACCGCGTAGCTGGCGTCCTCTTCGACCGTTGCGGTGACGGTGCCCGTCCTGCTGCTGCTCGTTGTGACGGTGACGCTTCCCGAACTGGAAGGAGCCGAACTCGTCCCTTGTGGAACAGAGACGGGCTCAGGCGTGCCCGTGAGCAGACTGTCCCCTATGTCGAGGGACACGGTGAGATTCTTCTTCGGGGCCGGGATGGCCGTCACGGTCAGGACGACGGGCTCGCCCGCGCGCACCTTGGTGGGGTCCGCGGAGATGGTGACCCTCGGGTGGTGGTCGAGCACGGTCACCCTGTCCGACCTCGTGGCGGGCGGCCCCAGGTCATAGCCGTCGGCGTCGACCAGCGTTCCTGTAACGGTGCAGGCAGCCACCGCGTCGTCGTCCTCCGTCCCCATCGTGAAGGTCCGGAAGGTCCGGTTGGCGCCGATGGTGAGGGGTGAGGGAATCGAGCCCGTCAGGCAGTCCCCCACATCGGTGACGCGGACAGTCACGGGAAGCTCGGCTTCGGGTGCAGGGTTGACCCTCACCGTGAAAGTGATGCTGTCACCCTCGTCGACGGTCGTCGGGCTCGCCGAGATGGTGACCGTGGGCCGGGGGTCGCGCACTGTCGCGCTGGCAAACGCGGGCGTGCCCAGGTCGTAGCCACTCCCGGCGACCAGTGTCCCCGTGACCGTGCAGGTTGCCTCGTCCACGTCGTCATCCTCCGTCTCGACCGTGAACGTCTCGGAGGTCTGGTTGGCCGGGATGGTCACGGAGGACGGCTGCGTGCCTGCCAGGCAGTCCCCCACCTCACTCACACTCACGGTCACCGGAAGCCTCGTCGTGGGTGCGGGGTCGGCCCTGACCGTGAAGGTGATGCTCTCTCCTTCGTCCACGGTTGTCGGGGCGGCGGCGATCGTGACGATGGGGGTCGAGGCGGTGGTTGTGGCGGAGACTTCCGTGAAGTTCTCGTACTCGGCCAGGTAGGGGTGGCCGTCCCCGCGCGCGGAAACCCGGAAGCGGTAGGTGGCGCCGGCGTTCAAACCCGTCTGCTCGTGGGTCGTCGCGGCCCTCCGCGTGTAGGCCACGATCCCCCAGGTGCCGTTCGTGCGCTGCTGGTCGATCCGCCAGAAGAGGATGTCATCCAGGGCCACGCCGCCGGCCGGCTGCCAGCTGAGGCTGACGCTCGTGTCGGTGACGCCGGTCACGCTGACGATGGGGGCTGGAACCGGTGGACAGGGATCGGTCGTGACGTTGACGGAGGAGGTGGGGTCGCCGAACGTCGTGGAGTACGGCGATCGGTCGCCCCGTGTGCTCACCCTGAAGAAGTACCTGGTGTTGCACTCCAGCCCTGTCGCTTGATAGGTGGTTCCGGCGACGCTACTGGTGACAACGCCCCAGGTACCTCCGGACACCCCTTGCTCAACCCGGTAGCGATGGGCGTCTGGCACGGCGTTCCAGCGGAGGTCCACCATCTCGCCGCCGCCTGTGGCCCTGAGGCCGGTGGGCGCCGGCGCGTCGGGGCACGGGGCGTCCGTCGTGGCGCTGACGAAGGAAGACGGCCTGCCAAACATCGTCGAGTACGGAGAACCATCGCCTCGCGTGCTGACCCGGAAGAAGTACGTCCGGTCGCAGGCGAGGCCGGTGACGGTGTGGCTGGTGCCGGTGATGCTGTCGCTGACCTGGCTCCAGGTGCTACCGCTCACCCACTGCTCCACCTTGTAGCGGTAGCCACCCGACACCGAAGTCCAGCTCAGGCGCACACGCTCATCGCCACCGGTCGCGCTCAGGCCCGTGGGCGGCGGCGGCACCTCGCACGGTCCAGGCGTTCTCGAGACCGTCGAAGAGGCGCTGCTCCACAAGACCTGGAAGGTGATGCCATCCCCACGCGCCAGCACCCTGAAGTCGTAGGCCTCGCCGCAGGTGAGCGCGTTCACCGTGGTGGTCGTGGCGGTCGTGGTGCCGGCCGAGGTCCATGAGACCACGAGGCCTCCCATGTATTCGACGCGGTACCTGGCCGCTCCGAAGACACCGGTCCACTCAAGGTCGACCGTGGCCGTTGCTCCCGTCACGGTCACATCGCCGACCGTGAGACCCGTGGGCGCGGGCGGCGGCGTGTTGTGGATGGGACTCCGCGCCGACCGCTCCTCGGCCTCTTCCTCCTCCGACTCTTCCTCCTCTACGCCGGGGCCTGTCAGGTAGGGCGTGGGGTGGGGCGTGGGCGTCGCTTCGGGCGTCTCCTCGACCGGAGGTTCCGTCGGAGGCACTGCCGGCTCCCGGGGCTCAACCGGCTCCTCGTCCTGTGTCACCCCCACCGGAGGCTCCGTCGGGGTCGGCTCGGCCTCCTCCCCCGAAGGCGGATCTCCCTGTGCGCTCACGCCCAGTGAATGCCCCCCTATCCCAACGACCAGCACAACCGCCACCAGCGCGAGAGCGATACCCGCTGAGCCTGCGAGCCGGCGCATCAGGCCCCTTCCCACCCAACCCGACGCCGCCGCACGCCGCGACGCGCGCTTCGCCCGGGGCCGTCTGGACCGCATCCCGCTCCATGCACCCTCCCCTGCCGCCCTCCCCTTCTGCGCCGGGTCCGCACCGAGCGGCGGCCTACTCTTCCCCTCTCAGACCGAAGGGACTGTTCCGACATGCGTGAGGCCCTCCCGTCGACAACTCGGCCCTCGACAGCCGGCGCAATCTCTCGACACCGGGTTGTAACGGCCGGAGGGATCCCGCAATAGGTTCTTTTCGCCTACCAGGGTCGTCCGTTTTGTCTACCGCTCTCCACCTAGTCGGCGCGCAACGCGCGATGCGCCCGTGACTTCCCGACAGGCCCGTGGGCGGTCCCTGCTGCGGGCACGGCGAAGCCCTCACACATGGCGAGACGGCCGCACCTGCCGTATGCCCCGGCGGCTTGCCCCCGTCGACCTCGCGCCGGGCGAGAGCGTCGGAGCATTGTCACAGCGCGTGCGCGGTGGTTGGTCCGGCTCCCGGCCACGAAACGGCTTAGGCGGGCGCGCTCAGGTTGGTGCGCCGGGAGCGCCGGGAGGCCTCCCGCGCGGCATAGACGGAGCAGCCCCATAGCCTTCAGCCCCTTCTTCCCCTCACGCTCAGGGCGAGTTCTCGCTCGAAGGCGACGCCCCCTCGGAACGTGATGGCGCTCCACGTCCTGCACGAGGCCGGCTGGGTCTCCTACATCCCTGGCGCCGGACTTCGTCAACGAAGGCTTCAGGGAGCTGTACGCCGGCGAGGTACCCGCGTTCGCGCCGCTGGCGGTAGCGAGCGAGGGGCCGGCGACGGCGGTCCCGGCGCCAAGGGACGTGGAGGCGGCGGCGTGGACGGCGTGCCTGCGCGGCGAGCTCGCAGAGGGCTCCAGCCTCGTGCTCTATGAGGGGGGCAGCGTCGCGGAGCTGATGGCCTGCGCGGAAGAGCGGAAGGTGGCGGCGCTCTACACGCTGCACGAGGGGGAGTGGGTCGCCTACATCCCCGCGCGCCGTCGTTCGTGAACGCGGCCTTCGGGGACCCTTTCACCGGCGGCATTCCCGCCGCGACGCTCGTCGCCAGCCGGTAGGGCGGCAGGCGACCCGGCGAAGCGACCGATGCCGAAGCGCCGAACACGCGCAGTGCGGTCCCGTCCGGTGGACTTGGTGGAAAGGTCCAGCCGGGGGGAGCCTGCTGTGGTGACGGGACCTGGGTCTCGGCGAGTGGGAGCCGGGCGAGCCGCCGTCAGCGGCTACACTGTCGCCATGACGACAGACTCCCGGCCGCTGGCCATGCTGGTCGATGGTGACAACGCGCAGGCGGCCCTTCTCGAGCACGTGCTGGCTGAGGCCGGCAAGTACGGGACCGTCACGACACGGCGCATCTACGGAGACTGGACCACGAAGGAGATGGGCAGTTGGAAGGATTCGCTGCACTCGCTTGCCATCCAGCCGGTGCAGCAGTTCCGCTACACCAAGCGCAAGAACTCCACGGACAGCGCGCTCATCATCGATGCGATGGACCTCTTGCACTCGGGCACGGTTGGCGGTTTCTGCATCGTGTCCAGCGACAGCGACTACACCCGACTTGCCACCAGAGTCCGCGAGCAGGGGCTGTTCGTCATGGGCGTCGGCCGGGGTGACACCCCCGAGGCCTTTGTGAAGGCCTGCCAGGTCTTCGTCTACACGGAGAATCTTTCTCCGCCGGAAGGGTCGAGCGCCCGGTCGCCTGAGGCGTCCTCCGAGTGGGTTGCGCTCACCAGGCGCGCCATCGAGATGACAATCCGGGACGACGGCTGGGCCTTCCTGGCCTCCGTCGGCCATGCCCTCCGCCAGCTGGACCCGGCCTTCGACGTGCGCACCTACGGGCATCAACGGCTGTGGCCCCTCGTTGAGTCTCGTCCCGACCTGTTCGAGGTCCGTGAGGAGAAGACCCAGGAGGGGCCGTCACAGGTGTTCGTGAGATTGAAGAACTGACCCTGCTGTCGGGAAGAGCCGGCGACTTTCAGCCATCACGCCGCGGGGCCGTATCGCTGAAGAGGTAGGCGCCGTCGAGCCCATACACCCTGACCTCGCCGGGCTCCGATCCCCTCAACTTGCGAGCCTCGGCGACTGCCTGGTGCCGGAACATGAACGACGCGATCGCCAGGGGTTCGTCGTCGCGGGTGATCTGCCAGCCGCCGCCTTGTGGAATGGGCCTGACGTGGAAGACCGGCACGGAAACGGGAATGTACGGAGGCGTGTCGCGGGGTGTCAACGGGTGGGCGCGCCGTGCCGGGCATGACGGTCGGCCAGGGGCCCTCACGCCCTCCCCTACACGTGGGGAGGGCGCCGCACGCGAGCCCGCGGCAGCAGGTGCTCAAGGTCCATACGGCGGGCGAGATCCTGGAGCGCGAGCAGGTGGCGCGCGTTCGGATACACGCCCCTGCGCCAGCGCCAGACGTTGAGGGTGGATGTTCCGAGTTCGCGGGCGAGCTCCGCCCACGTCAGGCCCGACGCCTCCTGGATGCGGACGAGGCAGTGGGCGAATCCGGCGGGGTGAGCGTAGGTGACCCGACGCGGTCGAGCGCGACGTCTCGGCATCGGTCAGCTCCCTTCCGGGGATGCGAGGAAGTCCTCGCCAAAGAGGATGTCGATGCCGCCCGGGATCCAGCGGGCCAGCTCGACGAGTCCGTGGTAGGCGCTGCCGCTGGGATCGGTGCCGCGGCGCCAGCGCAGGACCTGCTTCCGCTCGACGCCGACGGCTTCCGCGAATGCGTCCCAGGGGAGGCCACTGGCCTCCTTCAGCCGCTCCAGCCGTCGAGGGAAGTCCTCCGGCAGCTCCCCGCTCGGGAAGGGAACGGGGCGACCCGCGATCACGGGGCCACCGGCCCAGAGCGGCACCCGCGACGAACCCCTACGGGTCGTCTCGCCTGAACCGGATCGTGAAGAGCTCATGGAAGTCCTCCATTTCGAGGATGCGTTGCAGCCGCCGGCGAAGCTCTCCAGACGGGGAGCGCCTGCCGTTGACGAGCATGGAGAGGTAGCCGCGGCTGATCCCGGCCTCGCGCGCGAGCCAGTTCTGGGAGCGGCCGAGGAAGGCCAGCCGCTCCCAGAGCGGCTCGGGCTTGAGGGTGACCACGACTCGTCGGCGGCGCATGGCGGGGTGGTTGCGCTCCTCGGAGACTTTATGTCTGGACAATGCCAAACTGTAGGCACGCTTACAGTGTCTGTCAAGAACGGACGTTCTATACTGGTGGCGCCCGCCAGTGAGCCGCTCACGAAGAGGCCCGGAGGCAGGAGTCCGACGCATGCCCAGGGATCGCGGCGACCGCTGGAAGGAACTCGGGACGCGCATCCGCGAAGCGCGCAAGCAGGCGGACCTCACCCAGCGGGAGCTGGGGGAGCTGGTCGGCGTGTCCTCGCACGCGGTCTGGGCCTGGGAGGCGGGGCGCATGAAACCCAGCCACGAGCATCTGGTCGCGCTGGCGTTCCACTGCGAGACCAGCCCGGGGCGCCTTCTCGGGCAGGAGGCCGTCGAGACGGAGTTGCTGGAGGCCGCGGAAGTCGCCTTCCGGGACGCGGTCGTCGGCCTCCCGCCCGAGGACGTGGAGTCGATCTACAAGTTCATCAGGTTCGTCCGGGCCGAGCACCGTGAGCGGCTGCGCGACGAGCGCTGAGCTACCCGGGTACCTCGTCCCGGCCGCCTGCCAGGGTGGTTCGCAGGTTAAGAACGGCAGCATTGCCTTGCGTCCTGACCGGTTGGTTCCGCTCGATTGGACTGACCCACGCAATTGCGTCGATTTGTTCTCGTCATGGGAACCTCGCTGACTTAGGGTTTTGCCTTGAGTCGCGACCGGGTCAGGCGGAGCGCCCGCGACGGCTCTGACGAGTTGTCGCGCCTTGGGCGCACGCCGCCGTCTCTGGGACGGGGCGATGGGGAAATGAGTCGCGCTCACGAAGAGGGCTCTCGGATCAGGCGGCGGCTCGGGCTGAGCGGTCGGGTGGACGCTGAGGCCGTGGCTGCCCACCTCGGCCTGACCGTGGTGCGGTGGTCGCTGTCGGTCCCGGAGGCCATGCGACTTGTCGACCACGTCGCCGTCGCCGAACGGCTCGACCCGGCGTGGCGGCGGTGGGCGGTCGGTCATGCTATCGGACACTGCGTCCTCCATCCCGGCGACGACCTGTGGATCCACCGGCGAACGGACCGCGTCCGCGCCTTCGAGCGCGATGCGGACGACTTCGCCCTCGGCCTGCTGGTGGACGCTCTGGAGGCTGGCGCCGAGGGACTCGTTCACTCATGGCAGCTCGCCCGTCACTTCGGAGTCCCCGAAGTGATGGTCCGCGTGCAGGTCATCTCCGCCCGGGAGTAGGCGAGCGCCCGCACGCCGTGCCTGCCCCGGCCGTCCTCCGCCCGGTGTTCCCGTCCCGTTGAGGCTGCGCCCGTGGAGCACCTGGAGCGGCAGGTCGATCGACGCACGCGCGACTTCCCGCCTTGCGACGCCGCGGAAGTGGCTCGCCGCGATCTCGTCCTCGAAGGCGACGAGGACGGCGGGCCGGACGCCATGGTCGTCGGTGGGACGATAGGAGGTGTAGTAGCGCAGGTACGGGGCCAGCCGCGCGGCCATCGTGGCGGGGCGAACGGCGCGGCGCTCCCACTCGAGGAAGAAGGGCCAGAGGCGACCCCCGAGGCGCAGGACGCCGAAGGCGTCGGGGTGGACGGAATGCAACCGGCCCTCGTGCCGGAAGAAGCGGGACGCGCGATGCGGGGGGTCGAGCTGGACAAGCTCGTGGCCCTGGTCGCGGGCGTCCGCGGCGAGCGTGGCCATGAACTCATGGACGGCCGCGGTGTGCTCCAGGTTGCGCAGGAGCTGGCGGTTGCGCCGGCCGCTCACGTTGCGCCAGGAGAGGGGCCGCGCAGGGTCGACGGGCGCGGCGCTCCAGCGCTTCCGGGCGAGACCGACGGAGGCGCGGTCGCGACGGGCGAGCACAGCCAGGCCGCGATCGGAGAGGACAAGGCGGCGTGCGGGCGCGCGCGCCACGAGGCGGGCCTCTTCGAGGGGGCGGAGCGCCTGCCCCAGGCGCCGCGCGGACACGCCCAGCAGGGCGGCGAGGTGGGGCGGCGCGATCCACGGCCAGTCCGCGACGAGGTCGAGCACCCGCTTCCCCGCAGGCACCAGGGAGGCGGGCAGCAGCCAGTCGGGAGCGGTGGGGGCTTCCGTTTCGGGCAGGGCTTGCGGGGGCGTGAGCCGCCGGAGCGGTCGCTCCCGCGGCCAGCTGCGCCCTCCGCCGGCGTGCGCCAGGACCTCGCGGAGGCTGAGGGGAGTCGGCCCCGACCTGCTTCGCCAGAGCCGGGCGTCGGCCCCGGATGCCGCGACATCGCGCTCCAGGGCGAGGAAGGTGATCGCGGACGCCCCGGCCATGAGGCGGCCCGTGTGCCTGAGTCGGATCTCGTCGGGCACCACCAGGAGGAAGGCCCCCGGTCTCGGCCCCCGGCGCAGCCGCCAGAGGCGCTTGGCGAAAGCGGTGCGGTCGGCCGTGGGGCCGAGACGGACGACGGCCAGCGTGCGTCCGTCCGGGAGGGCGAGCGCCGCGTCCATGGGCATGGCGCGGTACCAGCGGAGGCGGATCGGGTAGGCGGCGTCGGAGAGCGCGGAGGCGAGCCGGTAGACGGTCGCCACGGCGTCGAGGCGCTGCAGCAGGATGCGGCGCCACTGCTCGGAGACGGGACGCCGCCGGAGGAGGGATTCAACGCTCGACCCGTTCTCCTCGGCGAGGCGGCGCAGGCCTCCGGCGGTGAGGCAGTAGCGGCGCGTCGCCGGGGTGAGCCCGGAGGCGTGCGGAACGGCGTCCACGAGCCCCGCCCGCTCTTGGGCGGCGATGGCGCCGTACACCGCGCCCCGCGACCAGCCAGAGAGGGCGACCATCTCCAGCCGGTCGAGCAAGGGCATGGCGGCGAGCAGCCGCAGCAGGTCGCGCCGCGCGCTCACTTGTCGGTCTCCCCGGCGGAGTTCGCGGGCGGCTGGAAGTGCTTGCTGCGCTGCCGCTCGCGCGGCGGCCTGGGGGTGGGGGGCGCCTTCTTGTCGTTCTGGGGCTGGGCCTGCTCCTGGCGGAGAGCCTCGACGCCGGCGCGGAACTCCTCCACCCGCCTGCGACCCTCGGCCTCGCGGGCGGCAATCTCGTCCGGGCTGACGGCGTAGGAGGAGGCGGATGCGCGGATACGGGCAGCCGCTTCGGGGTCGCCCGCGTCGGGCTTGCGCACCACCATGGAGAACGCCGGCATGCGCTCCGAGCCGACGGTCGCGCGCACGTAGCAGTGGTGCACCGGCAGGGAGACGATGTCCTCCTCGGAGATGCGCTCCCTGCCCAGCTCCCAGACGAGCTGGCGGGCGTCGGCGCCGGCCACCTGGAAGACGGCGAGGCAGCCCACGTTGGCGAGGAGCGTGTCGCGCATCGTGGGGGAGAGGTCGGCCAGCTTGGCGAGGCTCTGCGTCGCCAGCACGAACGACGCCCCGAACTTGCCCAGCTCGCTCAGCATCGACTCGTAGTCGACGCCCGGCATGGACTGCATCTCGTCGACCACCACGAGCGCCCCGCGCCGCCGCTCGGGCGGCAGTGCGCCCTGCTCGCGGATGACCGAGTCGACGAGGTTGAGGAGGGAGGCGCCCACGAGCGCGGCCACGTCGCGCCCGGCCGTGCCCTGGGCGGTGGAGACGAGCAGCACCCCGCCGTCGAGGATGGTGCGGCGAAGGTCGATCGTGGAGCGCGGCTGGCCGAGGATGGCGCGCGCCCGCTTCGAGGAGGCGTAGTAGGAGAGCCGCGTCTGCACGGGCGCGAGGGCCTCGGCGCGGTATTCCCGGCGCCAGCCCCCGAAGTCGCGCGCCCACCAGTCCAGCAGGTAGGGGTCGGAGACCTTCTCCAGCACGCCGTCGCGGAAGCCGTCGTCGGAGAGCAGCCGCAGGCCGTCGAGGATGGTGTGCTGCTCCTCCGCGGCGGTGTCCGGGTGGGCGTTGGCCTCGTGCAGCGTCTTCACGCTCTGCTCGAGGATCGACTGCATCCTCGGCCCCCACTGCTCCCAGAGGCCCCTGGCGACGCGCACGACCGAGTCGGCCGTGCGATCGCGGTCGCTGAAGATGCGCGTGTCGAGGAGGTTGATGCCGGGCGCGCCCCGCTCCTCGGCGAGGTCGACGATGCGCACCTGCCCGGCGAGCGACTCGGGCACGTGCTCGAGGAGGGCACCCACGAGGTCGGCGTGGGGGTCGATCACGACGACGGCGTCGCGGTCGCGCCCGGCCGCCTTCTCCGCGAGCCGGTGGGCGACGAGGTGGCGCATGAGCGTGGACTTGCCCATGCGCGTGCGCGCCACGTAGAGGTGGTGGCGGCGGAGCAGGTCCTCGGGAAAGTGGATCGGGGCGGACCTGCCGCCCGTGGTCTCGCCCACATAGGCGCCCCCCGCGACAATCTTCCCGTCGGGCAGGAGTACCTTCGCCCCGGAGCGCCCCACGAGGGGCGTCTCGTCCTTCGCCCCGGGCGGGTGCCAGAGGGCCGCCGCCTCGCGCACGCCGAGGACGCTGCGGCTGCCGAAGAGACCGGGCGCGGAGGGGTGGAGCCTGGAGGGATCGGGGAGGGCGGGCCGCACCTCGCTCACGGTGAAGCGCGCTCCGGCGGGGTGGTCGTAGTGGCGGTAGGCGGCGGCCACCGGATCGAGGAGCTCGCGCGCCCGCTTGCGGGCTGCTTGTGGCTCCAGCCCCGGCAGGATGGCCGTGACCTCCACCTCGGCGTCGAAAGCGATGCGGGACACCTTCTCCTTGATGAGGAGGGGGTCATGGACGCGGTTGCGCGACCGCAGCCAGCGCTGGCGGAGCCAGCCGGCGACGGCGAGCGCGCCGACGATGCCCCCGGCCAGGGCGAGCGTCTTCCAGATCTCGCCCGCCTGCACCCACTGGTAGCCGCGGACGGCGCCGAGCGCCACCACGGCGAGGACCGCCATGGCCAGCCCCTCCGTCCCCTGCGGGCGGGCCTGGGCGGCTGGCGCGGCCTGCCCCTGCTGGGGGACGGGCCGCTCGTAGGCCTTCGCCTGGTACCCCTGCGCCCAGTCGGGGCCGAGGGAGCGCAGGAGCAGGCGGGAAACGACGCGCTCGCCTTCCTCCAGCGAGGAGAGCGCTCCCAGGAGGGCGATGAGGGGGTCGGATCCGGGGTCGAGGAGGTCGTCGTCCCTGAAGACGCGCAGGGAGACGTACTCGGGGCCGCTCGCGCGCAGGGTCATCGCCCACGCCTGCTCTCCTTCGCGAAGGCGCAGGGGGTCGTCGCCGGCAGGCACGTCGTGGATGCGCGCCTGGGGGTAGTGGGCGGCGATCTGCCCGCGCACGACCTCCCGGTCGAGGCAGCGGGCGACCAGGGTGACGCCGTCCGCGTCTCCCGCGAGGTCGAGGGAGAAGGGCTCGGGCACGGCGATGGAGCCGAGCAGGTTCTCGACCCCGAGGAGCGTGTGCTCGCCGCCGCGCGGGGGCGTGACCTGCAGGAGGACTGGCAGCCTGGGAGCAGGACGGGTGAAGGGGTTAAATCGCATGGCGGTGGTCCTTTTCTGTCACTGGCGGGATGGGCGTCCCTGTTCTCTGCGGAACGCGTGCGAGCCGATCCGGTCTGCCGGCCTCAGGAAGAGCCGGGGGAAAACTCGACGAGGGCGTGTTCCTCGGGTGTCGCCTCGATGCGGATGGGGAAGCGGTTGCCCCGCGCGAGGAGGAGCCCGTCGCCGCGCTGGCAGGAGAGGAGCCAGCGCTGCAGGTCGGGGGGCAGGTCGAAGGCGTCGCCCACCGTGCTGATGGCGGCGGCGTCCTGCTGGAGAAGGAGCTTGAAGGCGGCGTTCTGGAGGAGAGCGCGCCCGGAGTGGCCGGTGATCGTGCGGGATGAGTCCTCGCTGAGGAGGTCCTGCACGTCCTGCGTGATGAACTGCAGCCCCAGCCGGTGCTTCCTGGCCCGCTTCGCCATCGACACCATGAAGGCGGCGCCCTCGGGGTGCTGCATGATGCTCCAGACCTCGTCGACCACGAGGAGCCTCGGCCTCGGGTCGCGGGCGGCGGCCGCCCAGACGGTCTCCGTGCAGACCATCGTCGCGGCGGGGCGCAGCTCCGGCTCCAGGAGATGCAGGTCGAAGACGGTGACCAGCGCCTCGCTGGCAAGCAGGTCGTCGCCCTCGTCGGAGAGGAGGTGGCGGAGGCTTCCCGTTGCGAAGGGCCGCAGCAGCTTCGCGAGATCCTCGTCGCTCTCCTGGAGGAAGCGGTAGAAGGCGCCGAAGCCGGCGCCCTCGCGCGGTTCCCCGTAGTAGGCGGCGAGGACGTGGTCGAGTGCGGCGCGGCGCTCGGCCCCCAGCGACTCGCCCACCATCACCTCGATGAGGCGGCGCAGGCTACCGATGCGCTGCAGCAGCTCCTCGGCGTCGCGGCGCTCGATGATGAAGGGGTTGAGGCCCTGGCCGGCCACGCCCGGGGAGAGCACGCGCCCACCCGCCGCGCGGGCCATGGAGGCGTACTCGCCCTCCGGATCGATGACGTAGGCGACCACCCCGCGGGTGATGCCGCGCAGCACCCCCAGCTTCGTCGAGAACGACTTGCCGCTGCCGGACCGCGCGAGCACGGCCGTGTTGGCGTTGAGGTGGGTGCCGTCGAAGGGGTCGTAGACGACGGGGGCGCAGGCGCGCAGGTCGATCCCCGCGAGGGTGCCGCTGCGCGTGTCGAGGTCGGGGGGCGAGAAGGGGTACAGCCTGGCGATGGACGAGGTGTCGAGCGTGCGCCAGGCGGCGACGGCGTTGAGCGCGAGGGGAAGCGTCGAGAGCAACCCCTCGCGCTGGCGGAAGGCGAGCCCGTCCAGCTTCCCGAGCGTCGCCGCGAAGTGCGCGGTCGCGCGCTGGGTGAGATCGTTCAGCGTGGCCTCGTCGGGGGCGTGGAGGGTGACCGAGAGGGAGGCGTGGAAGAGCCGCTCGCGCCCCCGCTGCACCTCGTCCCGCAGGCGGGTCACGTCCTCGAGGGCGATCTCGGCCTCGGAGGAGAGGGTGCGGCCGCGGCTCATGGAGAGGCTCTGGGCGGACTCGAAGCGCACCTTCTGCCACTCCAGGGTGCGTGCGGCCTGCTCGGCGGGGATGGCCCCGAGGTGGAGGGAGAGGTCCATGGGAACGCCCGCGGTCATCAGCCCCTGCAGGAAGCCGGGAGCGAGGGAGCGCGGCCAGCGACCGAGGTGCAGGGCGCGAACGAGGTGGTCCCCGAGCCGCAGGTCGCGGCGGTTGACCTCCACCTCCACCCCCGCCGCCTCGTCTCGCTCGGCGGGGGTCCCCCCGAGGGCCGCGGCCAGGAGCAGCCGGCGCAGGACGCGACCCCTCAGAGGGTGGACGGAGAGCCCCGCCCGCACGAGGAGTGACTGCAGCTCCTCCGCGTGGTCCATCTCGGAGACCGCGTAGAAGCGCCGGTCGAGGATGCCCTCGCGCCGCTCCAGGCCCTGCAGCAGGACGTGCAGCGAGTCCGCCGCCGCCTTCGTGCGCTCGGGCAGGCGCTCGGGCTCGTCTTCGCGGAGCGCCTCCCGCATCCGCCCGAGGTCGGGCGGGTGCTGGCGCACGAGGAGCTGCACGGGGAAGTCGAGGGCATTGAGGAAGCCCGCAAAGGCCCCGAGCTTCGGTTCGTCCAGCTCCAGCCCCTGCACCTCGCTGACACCCACCTTCGTGCCGTCGAGCCTCACCACCGCCTCCTCCTCCAGGTGCGAGAGGAGGAAGCAGAGGGGCAGCGGCAGGGGTGGCTTCGGCTCGGGAGCCGCGCTCGCGGTGCCGCCGATGATGGGGGTCGGCGCCGTTCGCTTGAGTACCGGTAGTCGCATGGTCGTTCTCCTTGGTCTTGGTTGGCGGGCCCGTCCAGAACAGGACGGCCCATTCGGAAAGGCACTCCCGGAGGGAGTCTCAAAGTGCAGGGATGAGGCCGTTGCGGAGGGCGAGGGCGATGCCCTTCGCCGAGAGGACGATGACGAGGCCGACGACCGCCATGACAACGGCGCTCTTGGCGCGGCCGCCGCGCCCCTCGGCGCCCTCCGCCATGAGGACGACGCCCGCCCAGGCAATGGCGAAGACGGCCAGGCCGGAGGCCGCGTAGGCCATCGCCGTCAGCGCCTGGTCGAAGGCTTCGAGCATCGCCTGCTCCTCCGCCTCCGTCGGCGCCGCGCCCATCGAGAGGAGCGCGACGCCGGCGAGGACGAAGACGGTTCCGCCGCGCCGCAGCACGGCTACTGCTCGCCCATGACCCCGAGGAGCCACTGCAGGACCTCGGGGTCGACGGCGGTCTGGACGGACGGGATCGGGTCCTCCTCTTCGGGCGCCTGCGAGCCGAGGGCTGCGTAGGGGTCGTCGGAGGCGACGCTCTGTCCCAGAGCGAGGGACTCGCTCCGGGCGCGGACGAGGGGAGCGCGTGTGACGACCTCGGCGCGCACGTGCTCCTCGTGGACGACGGTGAAGACGACGTCCTGGCGGACGGTCGACTGAGGGGCGTAGCAGCTCGCTGTGACGCTGTGCACCACGGGAACTCCGTCCTCGCCGGTTACCGTGATGCTCTCGGTCACGCTGTCGCCGAAGGCGGGGATGGTCACCGAGGCCGTTTCCGTGAGCCGCTCCGTGCGCTCGGGGTGGTGCGTCAGCTCCACCAGCGCGGGCAGCTGCGAGGTCGTGGTCGCCTCGATGGCGGCCTCGATCGACACCCTCTGGATCCCCGCTCCGCTCCCGATGGACAACCGGAAGGCGGTGTTCCCGTCCGGCACGAGCGCGACGCTTGTCGAGTAGGCGCCGGACGTGACCGTGACGGTCCCCGAGAGGCCGGAGACGGCCGCCTCGATAAGGGCCGTCACCGATTCGGTGTGGTGGCCGGAGACGACGGGCAGGTCGAACCGCTCCTCGACCTCGGTGACGCAGGTGGAGGCGATGCCTCCCTCGATGCGCCCACGCGACCAGGAGAGGGAGGTCACGGACAGGGAGCAGAGCTCCCCCTCGACCGTCGGCAACGGGTAGGGAAGCTGGGCGCCCTCGAGGCTGAAGGCTCCCGCCTCGCCGAAGCCGTCCTGCCAGGACACGGTCACCGACGGGAAGTCCCCGTCCAGGGGCACGTCCCAGCCTCGGCGCTCGCCGGTGACGAGGCTCTCCTTCGCCTGGTAGACGAGGGTCTGGCCGTCGTCGCCCCCGTAGGCCCGGACCTGGACGTCGAGGTCGGTGGCGGCGCGCAGGGCGAACCCGGCGCGCTCGCCGTAGACGGTGAGCCGCTCGACGAAGAGGCGCTGCCCGGGAACGGACTCGGGCGTGAGCACCTCCTCCTCGAACCACTGGTCGTGGCCGTCGGCGCTGGCCGGCTGCGAGGCGAGCGCCATGACCCCGCAGGCCGTCGTCACGCCTATCGAGGCGGCGAGTAGGGCGTACCCCGCCCGCTGCGCGAGGGGACGGATGTCGAAACGACTTCCCTTCCCACCCTCGCACTGCCGCCGGAAGCGGGGCTTGCCGAAGCGGCAGTGGGCGCGGAAGGACTTGCGCTCCCCGCGCCGCCGCTTCTTGCGGAGCTTGCGCAGCCCCCGGCGGGTCCGCTTCACGAGAAGCTGGACCGGGTTGGGCGCCGGCGGCGGCGCGGGCGGCGGTTCGCTCCTGGCCAGCTCGGCGGGAGCGCCGGCGTAGCGGCGCGGCCCCAGCCAGAAGCGCAGGAGATCGGCCGCCACCAGCGGCAGTTTCCTCCCGCCGATGCGGCCCACGACGGCGGCGGCGCCGGCCAGCGCGAGCAGCATGGCCAGGGCCAGCCTCACCCCGAAGGGACCGGGGGCGAAGCTGTAGAGCCCGTAGGCGACGGCCGCAACCGCCGTCAGGGCGACGATCTGGGGGAACGTGAACCAGAGCAGGACGCGGTCCTCGGCCTGCACGTGGGTGGGGACTTCGTGCTCGTGCATCTAGGCCCCCTCACCCCGCAGCGCCCCGATCAGGGATGTGGTCGGGTCGGGAACGTCCCCGGGGTCGACGGCGGGGTCGACGACGGCGTTCATGACGAGCTCGACGATGCCGAAGGCCACCATCGCCAGAACGATGCCGGCGAGGGCCGTCATCATCGCGCTCTTGCCGCGCTCCATCTGGTGGGGTGCCCCGCTGGCGGTGAGGTACATGTAGGCGCCGTAGATGAAGAAGCCGACGCCCACGGCCCCCACGAGGCCGAGGAGGATGCCGACGATGTTGGAGATGGTCTGGACAAGGTCTTCCATTGGATTGCGACTCCTTGCGCATGTGCTGGTCGTTGCCGGTGGGTCCGTTGCCCTAGTCGCACATCACTCCGTCTCCCTGAGTGGTCGCGGCGTAGCGCGCCGCGTTGTGGCTCGTGTTGACCGCTACTCGCTGGCGCTGCGGGGGAGCCCCCCGCCCCCGGCGGGCGTGCCCGTGTCCGCGGCGGAGCGCACGGCGCCCCCGGCGGCCAGCGTCGTGCTCGCCGCGCCTGCCGCTCCCGCGCCCGCCGTCGCCGCCCTGCCCGCCCCCATCGCCGTCCTGCCCAGGAGCCCGATGGTGCGCGCCGAGCGCACCATGCTCCCCGGGAGGGACATCCCGAAGTAGAGGGTGTGCATCCAGGCGTCGAAGGTGCCGGCGTTGCCGAGCAGCGAAGGCACGCGCGTCGCCAGGTAGATGAAGGCGAGGGATAGCAGGAGCTTCCAGACGAGGTCCTGGATCGGCTCGAAGGCGGCGATGTCCGCGACGAGGTTGAGCATCCCGAAGCCCATCGCCAGTGCGATGAGCTGGATCGCCTGCTGGAAGGTGGTCGTCATGAAGAGCCGCAGCCAGTGCCGCCCCCAGCCCGCCGTGTGCGGGAGGATCCAGAGGCCGAGCGCGACCGGGGCGAGCACGATGAGGAGGTCGATGAGCGCCAGCCGCATGATCAGCTGCAGCAGGACGTAGAGGACGAAGAAGCCGTAGACGAGGTAGAGCAGGGCCAGCAAGAGGGCCATGCCCACGCTCCCCACCTCGATCGCCGTGAGGAGGGTCTGCGCCGACGAGCGCAGGAGGTCGCCGGCGCTCAGACCGAGGGAGGCGGCGACGAAGCCGGAGACGGCGTCGGCTACGTCGATGACGAGGCCGCACCACCACAGCGAGGTGGCGGCCGCCACGAGTCCGAGCAGGAGGCGGGGAACCATCTCCCGCCAGCCGGCCGGCACCTGCCCGAGGTGCTCCTGGATGACGAAGCTCAGACCCATCCAGCCGAGGATGGCGACGAGCATGGCGGAGGTGATGGCCCACACCACCATCCACGCCTCGCGCACGATGGGGTGCAGGTAGGTCATCTCCGCGGGGGTGCCGCTGATGATGTCGGGCATGGCCTACGGCCCCTCGCAGCGGTCGGCGTCTTCGCCCGTGGCCCGCTCCACCACCCCGCACAGCGTCCCGTGCGTGCCCTCGATCACCCAGCCCGCGATCGCCCGGCCCCACTGCTTGGGGTCGAGCGCGCGCAGGATCTTGTTCCAGATGCCGCCGGGCCGGTGCTCGGGGATGGCGGCGTAGAAGCGGTAGGTCTCGCCCTGCTTGACGGCGAGGATGGCGAGCAGGTAGGGGCGCTCCTTGTCGAGCTCGACCTGGCCGTCCTCGAAGGGGTACTCGAAGGAGTACTCCCAGCCGTCGCTGCGCTTCTTCTCGCCGCCCCGCACGCTGAACATGGTCGTGAGCCACTCGCCCGAGTCGGGGTCGCGCACGCCGTAGTAGAGGGGCCCGACGGGGTGGCTGAAGACGGGGCGGGCGATGAAGCGCCCGTCCCCCTTTCGCTCCACGGGGTCCTCGCTGGCGTTGACGAGGGCCAGCTCATCCGGCGGCGGGTCCTGGGCGAAGACGAGGGCGGCGGGGATGGCCACGGCTCCGACCAGAAACAGGGCTGACAGCAGCGTCGCCACCAGCAGCGCCGGCCGCCTCCTACGGGATGTGGTTCGTCCTGTTCGCTCCATTGGGTGCCTCCTCGGGTAGACGCCTGTCGCGGAGCGACGGAGTGTCCCTGCCGAAGCGGCTAAGCGAAGCCCCCCGCAGGGGACTTCATCGGTGCAGTCCCTTCCTGGACCTCACGGCTTATGGGGCAGCCGTGATGTCATGGGGCTGTACAGGGAAACGACGCCCGTGGGCGATGGGGCACGGTCCCCGGAAACCCCCGTGGGTACAGGGGAAACACCGCCCCTACCGGACGTATCCGGCAAACACCTCGACGGAAGGCTTCCTTCCACGGTCCATGGGGCGGAACACGCGGGAAACGGGGCAGCCAGACATGGAGAAGGGCGACGCGCAAGACCAGGCGGTCATCCTCGATGGCCTGCGAGAGCAGCGTCTGAAGGCGTTCCTGCACACCCTCGTCGACGAAGTCGGACGCGTGAAGGCGGCGGAGGCACTGGGCATCGACCGCAAGACGCTCTGGCGGAGCATGTCCTCGGGCCGCCTGACGCCGCGGCTGGCGGAAGCCCTCGAGCACCGGCTGCTGACGAACGAAGGGGAGGCCGTGTCCCGGCAGCGGGAGCACGCCGAGGCCCTCGAGCGGCGACTTGACGCTTTGGAGGAAGCGGTCCGCGATGGACTCACGGAGGTGCGAGAGCACGTCGCGGCGCTGGGGGAGTCCCAGGACCAGGCATTGCGTCGGCTGGAAGGGCTGTTGTCACAGGCCGGGGTCGTGCAGCGAGCAGCGACAGGTTCCCCGGGGGAACCTGCGACGGGCGGGGGCCCGGCGACCCAGGCCGTGATCGGCGGCAGTGCCGTCGCCCCGCCGAGGCGGCCGTACCCCCAGCTGGTAACCGTGGAGCCCGAGGCGGGTGAGGAGCTGCTCTACGGCGAGGCGATGCCGGCCGTCACCGAGTGGCGGCGGGCGCGTCGCGCGCACGAGACGAGCAGGCATGGCGTCGAAAGGCTGGACGCCGCCGTGCGGAGGCGGGAGCTGGAGGTCACGCTCATCGGTGACCACGAGCTGACCCTGCCTCCGGCCGTGTTCCCCTGGGACCGCGCCGACCGCAGGGACGAGGTGTGGCGCCGGCGGGAGTGGCTGGGCGCGCTGCGCGTGGACCGCAGGCGGGCCGTGGTGCGGCGCTGGGCGCGACGGGTCCTGACCCTGGGGCTCTGGCGGCGATAGGGGGCGCGCCTCCTGTTGCATTCCTGTCGCACTCTTGTTGAACCGGAGTGAACACTTGGGCCAGAAGGGCCTCCCAGCTCTTCCCATGAGGCCCGGCGTGTGACAACACTCGGATCGGTTTCTGGCTTTTCCAGCGTTTCCCGCCTGAGAAACCTGGGGGTCCATCCCGGACCCGGACGACCGAACGGATAGAGCTCTGCTCTCCCGAAGGCCGGCCAGTGAGGGAGAACCGCCTTTCCGTCGCGGGAGGCAGCCGAAGGGTCGAGCCTTGCTCCCCCGAGGCCGCTTCGCAGGACGGGATGCCGCGGGCGAGGCGCCTCAAACGCTTCGACCCCGGAGACCCTGGAGAAGGTGCGCCCCGCGCACAGCCGCCTCGTTGCGCCCGAAGGCCCGACGGACGGCGGCAGACCACTCCACATCGTGAGCAACCGGGGGCTCGCCGGCGACTCTTCTGAGACGCGCGGGCGAGCCCTCGCCACGTCTCCCCGACCCGGCCCCTTGCGTTCGATCCGCGAGCGGCCCCGGGTTACAAGCCACGCTCCCCCGTTCCCCGGTTCGCATCCGACCGTGGGCGGAGTGTGCCCAGCGACCGACGACCTCCGCGCCGGGGATGCCGGTGCGGACAAGCACGCACGCAAGGAGAAACGCATGCGCATCACGGAACTCGTCACCGACGCCATCACGCTCGCCGCCCGCCTGGGGTGGCGCACCCGGCTGGCGCTCGCGGTCCTGCTGATCGGACCGCTGTCCCTGACCGGCGACCTGGAGCTCTTCGCGCTGAACGCGGCGGGCCTCGTCCTGGGAGCGCTCGTGCTCCGCCAGATCATCCACCCGACGGCATGACCACCAGGCAACGGAGGACCGCATGACCACGGCAGCCACGAGTATCCCCTTCACGACGCCCTCACCCCGGCCCACCATCGAAGCGCTGGTGGACCGGCTCATCGACAGCATCTTCGGCGGCTCCCCGGAGGCTCCCGAGCAGAGCCTCGCACGGACCGTCCACGAAGCCCGCCGGCTGCGGCAGGCGGGCGACCTCGACCGGGCGCTCGCGCTTCTCGCTGACACCGGCACAGCAAAGGCGGAGCCGGGCCAGGCGCGCTGGGCGTACGCCGAGTGGCTCGACCTGGCCCGCCGCCGCTTCCGCGACGGCGGGGCGCTCGTCTACAGCCCCGGCCTGGGCGCAGCGGCCGTCCTCGCGTCACGCGGGGACGGCTCGACGCTGGAGGTCTTGGCGGCCCTGGGGATGCGCTGGCGTCCCGGCAAGACCGTCTCGCGGCGCAGCCTGCGGGGCCTCCGGCCCCTCGACGGGAGCCCATCGTGAGTGCCGCCCCTGCATCCGCCCAGGTGGACCTGGCGGCCCTCAAGCGACGTCACCTCCTCGGTGACGTCGTGGAGGCGGCGGGCGTGGCCCTGCGGGGCAGGGGCCGCGTGCGCCAGGCGGTCTGCCCCTTCCACCAGGAGCAAGAGGGCAGCTTCACCGTCTACGCCGATTCGGAACGCTGGTACTGCTTCGGCTGCGGCGAGGGCGGCGACGTCCTCGACTTCCTCCAGCGCCTCGAAGGCCTCAGCCTGCCGGAGGCGATCCGGCGGCTCGAAGCGGCTCCGGCGCCCCCCATCCGCGCCACGCCATCCAGCCGCCCGGCCCCGCCACCCGCGGGTCCCGCTCGGGACCCGGCGCTGCTGACGGCGGCGGTTCGCCACTACGCCGACGAGCTGCGCGGCAGCCGCGAGGCGCGGGCCTACCTCGCTTCGCGGGGCATCCCCGCCGGGGCGGCGGTGCGTCTCGGCCTCGGGTACGCATCAGGGCGGGGGCTGCGCCGTTCCCTTGAGGGGCGCGGCTTCAGCCGGGAGCGGCTGCAGAACTCGGGGCTCTTCACCGGGGCCGGTGCACGCTTCGCCGGGATGGTGGTCGTCCCCGAGATCGCGGGCGGGCGCGTGCGCTGGCTTGCCGGGCGCGCCATCGACCCGCAGCGGTCGCCGCGGTTCCAGGCGCTGCCCGGCCCCAAGCCCGTGCTCGGGCTTGGGCAGCTCGGGGCGGCCCCGCCCTGGGCCGTCGTCACGGAGGGCCTCTTCGACTGGCTCGTGCTGGCGCGGTGGGGCCTGCCCGCCTGCGCCGCCCTCGGCACGCAGGGGCTTGAGCGCATCGTCCAGGCCCTGCGGGGCTGCCCGCGGGTCTTCATCGCCTTCGACAGCGACGAGGCGGGACGTGAGGCCACGGAGCGACTCGCGGGCTTGCTTGGCCGCCGCGCCGCCTGTCTGAGCCTGCCCCCCGGCATCGTCGACGTGGCCGAGCTTGCCGCTTCGGCCCACGGACGGACGGTCTTCGAGCACCTGCTGACGCGGGCCGCCCGGGCAGCCGTCTAACCCCACCCCCAACGCCCCCGGCTTGCACACGAGCCGGCCCCACTCCGGGGCCGGCTGGCCTCGCGTGCTTGCCGCCCATCCATCCGACAGAAGGAGGTCCCATGACCGCTGCCCGCCGGGGCCCTGCCCCGCCCACGGGTCTCCCGCCCCGGAGACCCGCACCGAACCGACCGCACACCACGAAGGAGATCACCATGAACAACG
This sequence comes from Chloroflexota bacterium, assembly GCA_026702615.1. Lineage (GTDB taxonomy): Bacteria > Chloroflexota > Dehalococcoidia > Tepidiformales > Tepidiformaceae > UBA2991. Next base: position 111,963 of record JAPPBY010000012.1, read on the forward strand.
GAACGACCGCCCTCGTCAGCCGCAACGGCTCCCACCCGGAGCCCGCCGCGGCCGCCGAGATCGACCTGCTCTGGGACGGGCTTCCGCCCGCCGCCACGCAGAAGCTGGGGGAGCCCCTCGACGAGGGGCTCGTCTCCTACCGCAAGGGTCGCAAGGGCCGCACCTTCGCCTACCTCGAGGGACACGCCGCCATCGACCAGGCGAACCGGATCTTCGGGTTCGGAGGCTGGGGGTGGGAGGTCATTGGCCCCGTCGAACTCCACGAGAGCGAGAGCGTCGACCAGAAGACCGGCGAGACGCAGGGCTTCCGCGCGTACTCGGCCACCGTGCGGGTGACGGTCCCCGGCTCCACCCCGCGCACGGACGTGGGCTTCCACGCCATCACGGAGGAGACGGTCGAGGGCCACGAGACGGCCTTCAAGGGCTGCGTCACGGACGCGCTCAAGCGCGCCCTGCGGGGCTACGGCGAGCAGTTCGGGAACGGCCTCTACGGCGACGGCGCCCCCGGCGACGTGGCTCCCGGCCTGCGCCGCACGATCGTCTCGCTGGGACGCAAGCAGGGCTTCGACGAGGGCCAGGTGCGGGACGCGGTGCGCACCCGCACCGGCCGGGAACTCGACGAGGTGCCCGTCTCCGAGCTCACGAACCTCCTCGAAGCCATGGCCCGCAAGCTCCAATCCTCCGAAACGGAGGAGGAGCCGAAGGCCGCCTGACCATCACGCCCCGACGCTCCCGCGAGGGAGCGCCCATCACGGGCCTGCCCTCGGGCAGCCCGCCGTCCATCCGCCCGGGTGGCGGTCTCCCCGCTACCCCCACGAGTGACGCCACACACCAACACCAAGAGGAGATTTGAACATGTCACGAACGATCAACCGAGTCGAGCTGCTGGGCCGCGTCGGGACCGACCCCGAAATGCGGTATAGCCAGGGCGGCACCGCCATCACCCAGTTCCGCATGGCCACCGACCGCCGCCGCCAGAACGGCGAGACGGAGGCCGACTGGCACTCCGTCGTCTGCTGGGGCAAGCAGGCCGAGGCAGTGGCGGAGTACGTCAAGAAAGGGAACCGCGTCTACGTGGCGGGCTCCCTCGCCCAGAACACCTTCGAGACGGAGGAAGGGCAGCGCATCCACCGCACCGAGATCCACGCCCAGGAGGTCGTCTTCCTCGACTCCAACGGGAACGACAACGGTCGCTCCGGGGAGCAGGAAGGAGACGCGGAGCCTGTCGCCGAGGCGGCGGGACCCACGCCCTTCTAGGCGCTCGCCACAGGCGAAGGCACGACGGGGCCGTCCCTCCGGGGGCGGCCTCGCTCTCGTTTCAGAGGAGGAACCCATGAAGGAAACAGCGGACGCGCCCGCCGCCAACGCGGGCGCCTACGACCGCCCAAACGCCCGCTTCGACTGGGAGGGGCAGCTTGAGGTGCGGGCCTCGGCGGCGACGAGCTGCCGGCGCGCCCTCTGGTACGCGGCCACGGGCCACGAGCCCGCGCCGCCGGACGACGCGGCGCTGACCGTCCTGGAGACGGGCCGCGCCCTGGAGCCGGTCGTGCTGCGCGCCATGCAGCGGGAGGGCTGGGAGGTCGCGCCTGCGGACGCGACGCGTCCCACCGGCGTCGTCCTGCAACTCACGCCGATGGTGAAGGTGACGGGACACCCCGACGCCACCGGCACACCACCCCTCTTCGGGGAGGAGTCCGTCATCGAGGTGAAGACCCGCGGGCCCTCGGCGTTCAAGCGCTGGCAAACGCTGGGAGCGGAACGCAGCCATCCCGACTCAGTTGCCCAGGCCGCGCTCTACACCTACGGGCTCTTCGGGGAGGCCCGCGACGCCGTCATCGCTGTGATGGACACGGCGGAGCGCACCTGGGACCACGAGGTGATCCCGGCGGAGCGGGTCGAGCGCGCCCTTGAGCGGACGCGCGACTGGCTCACGCCGCTGGGCGCCCACTACGCCAGCCACGGGGCCGACCCCGAGGCCCTCCCCGATCGCGACTTCGAGGCGGGCAGCTGGCGCTGCAACTCCTGCCCCTTCCTCGCCACCTGCCTGCCAGGTGACGCGGAGGAGGACGCGGAAACGTTGCAGACCGAGGAGCCCGAGGTGAGCGACGAGGAGGCCCGCGCGGCAGTCGTCGCCTACGTCGCCGCACGGGAGGCCCTGCGCGAGCCCGAGGGGGCGAAGCGCCAGGCCCTCGACACCCTGAAAGCGTGGATGCGCCGGCAAGGGTCCGCCAAGGCGGAGCTCGCCGACCACACGGTCAGCCTCGTGCGCAGCACGCGCTACGCGGTCGACCACAAGCGGCTGAACGCCCTCCTCGACGCGGAGACGCGCAAGGAGATCGTCACCGAGCAGACCTCCGACTCGGTCCGAGTCAACTGAGGAGGGAGAACCCGACGTGTACTACACGGACGACGGAACGCACAGGCTGATCGTGACCCTGCTGGACGGCGCGGAGCGGCTCAGCCCCGACCAATTCGACGGCCACTGCGCCTGCCACCGCTGGTCCTGGCGGACGGGCGAGTGGGCCGAGCTCGGCGCCCGCTGGGCCTGGCACTGCGTCGCCGAGTCCGAGCGGCCCGAGGACCACCCGCTCATCCGGCAGGCCGTGAAGGCCGAGCTGCAGGCCTTCGACGACTACGGCGGTGGCTGCGAGGGCTGCGGCTTCCCCCTCGTCAAGGGACGGAGCCGCTGCAACTCCTGCGAGGAGACGGCGGGTGCGGAGCCCCGCGCCGCCGAGACGTCGAAGGAGGCTGAGCGCCCGACCAGGTGAACACCAGCCAACCAACGAGACGCTCCCCGAACGGGAGCGCACACGGGGCCGCTTCCTTCCGGGGAGGCGGCCCCGCTTCGTATCCGACCACCCAGCACCAGAAGGAGAACCCCATGACGACCACGCGCGACCAACTCCCCTGCGTGAGCAGGCACACCCTCGTCATGACCCTGCTCGAGGGTCCCGACCACTACAACGGCCATTGCACCTGCGACCGCTGGTCCTACCGGACGGACGACTGGAGCGACCTCGGGATGAAGTGGGCCTGGCACTACATCGCCGCGACCGAGCGGCCCACGGACGACGACCTCGTCCGCAAGACGGTGCGGGCCGAGCTGGGCGACCTCGCCAACTATGGCGGCGACTGCCGCGGCTGCGGCACCCCCGTCGTCAAGGGGCGGACCTACTGCCGCGCCTGCGCGGAAGCCCCGGACGACGGGTGCGGGGACAACTGCGAGCGCAACTGCTGCTGGGAGGCGACCGTCGCCCGGCGCCACGCGCGCGACGCCGCCCACCAGACCGACACCTGCCCGCAGTGCGGCAACTGCCGCACCTGCGAGGAGCCCGAGTCCCCCGACCACGAGGACTGCATCTGCAGACCGGAGGGAACATCGTGACGGCCACGGCCCACACCGAAGCCCTGCTGGAGGCGCTGCGCCGCAACCTGCACGTCCTCGGCGAGCTGGCCGTGCGCTACGAGGTCGAGACCGACCCCGGACGCGCGGAGGGCGGCCCCTCCATCACCGGCCCGGAGGACGTTCAACGCCTCCTCGGGGAGGAGATGGGCGCCCTCTGCCAGGAGCAGGTGCGCGTGCTCCTGCTCGACCGCCGCAACCGCGTCGTCGGGCAGCGGGTCATCTACCAGGGGAATGCCTATAGCAGCGTCATCAGGCCGGCCGAGGTGCTGCGCCCGGCGGTGCTGGAAGGCGTCCCCCATCTCATCATCGCCCACAACCATCCCTCCGCTGACCCCTCCCCCAGCCCCCAGGACATCAAGGTCACGGGGGAGCTGAGGGAGGCGGCGGAGCTGCTCGGCCTGACGCTCCTCGACCACGTCGTCATCGGCGGAGACGAGGCCGTCAGCTTCAAGGACCGCGGTCTCCTCGACTGACCGCACCCACCACGACCGGCGTCCCCCAACTGCCCGGCATCACGCGGGGTTCCTCCCCGTGCGTCCACTTCGCCCACTTACCTAAAGGAGAAGGAGTCATGACGACCGTCCGTGCCGTCCTCGAGGACCGGCGGCACACGTTCACCACCCAGCCCGCGGTCGAGGGGATGCTCTGCGACGACTGTCCGCAGCCGCATCCCGCGACCACCGAGATCCTCGACGACCCCGGGGACGACACCTGGGGTCACTACTGCGACCAGCACCTGGCTGCTGAGATGGCGTCACTCGAGAAACTGCCCTCGTGGACGCTTCCCCACGATCTGACGGTGAGGCTCGATGCAGGGCCGCTCTTCTACGACGGGCGCTGCGCCTGCGGCGAATGGTCCCTCCGGTCGGATGACTGGTGCGACCTGGGCGCCGCCTTCGGGGCCCACTACCTGGAGGCCGCGTCGTGACAGGCGACGACCTCCACACCGTCAGCGCGGGCGGCTTCTCCGCCACGGCCGACGCCTTCGCCAGGGACGCCGACGACGGCGGCCTCTGGTTCCTCTCCATGGTGGGCTCCCAGACCGCCCTCAAGGCCATCTGGGGCTCGCTCCTCAAGCAGCCGCCCGATCCCGCCCACCTCATCCGCGGGGCGGACGGCATGGCCCTCAGCGGGGGCTACCAGCGCTGCCACGTCCCCCGCGAGACGGTCGGGACGTGGACGACGAAGATCGCCCGGCTGCCCGTCTCGGGGGGCTGGCACGCCCTCGTCTACACGAGGCTCGCCGAGTACGCCTTCGAGCGCGACGCCTTCCTCCTCCTGGCGAAGAGCGAGGAGGAAGCGCCGTCGTCGCACCATCGCTTCCTCGACCGCCGCAGTCCCCTGCCGTTGCACCGCTCCTGGGCGGACTGGCTCTGGCGGCGGGCGCTGGCGCGGGAGGAGGCCGTCCCCCTGCAGTCGGAGGGCGTCGTCGCCTACCGCTGCGACCCGGACGCAGAGGCGCTCCGGGAGGACCTCTCCGTGGCGGTCGCGTCGGGCCTCCTGACGCTGCCCCACGACGGGGACCCATCCACATCGACCACCAAGCAGGAAGGAGACATCCGATGAGACCCGAAGGCCTGGCAAAGGGAGGCTTCTTCCCGACGCCTCCACGAGTGACCGACCTGATCGCGGAGCTGATCCAGCCCCCCGCTGGCTACGCCCGCAAGGACGAAACGCTCCGCGTGCTCGACCCCTGCTGCGGCGAGGGCGATGCCCTCGTGCGGCTGGCGAACGCCCTCAGGAAACCGCACGCCGCCGAGGTGGAGACGTACGGCGTGGAGCTCCACACCGAGCGTGCCGAGACGGCGAGAACCCGTCTCGACCACGTGCTCGGGACGGACCTCTTCGCCACCTCGGTCGCCAACGGCGCCTTCGGGCTCCTCTACCTCAACCCACCCTATGACTGGGACTCGGGGGAGGAGAAACGCGTCGAGCACAGCTTCCTGACCCACTGCAGCCGCTACCTGGCGGAGGACGGCCTGCTCGTCCTCGTCGTGCCCCGGCAGCGGCTCTCCGTCTCGGCGAGGTACCTCGCCTCGCACTACGCGCGCCTCGACTGTTGGGCCTTCCCGGCACCGGAGCGCGAGGCCTACGACCAGGTCGTCCTGATGGGCTACCGCAAGGCCGAGGTCTTCCTCGACGCCCATGCCGAGGAGCGCATCCAAGGGTGGGCTGCGGGAGAAGCTCCCGAGCTGGCTCCCCGGCGCTACCCCCTTTACCTGGCCTCGGCCACGCCCGCGGGGGACGTGCTCTTCGCCACCCGCACCGTTGATCCGGTGGCGGCGGCCGAGGAGGCGCGCAGCTCGGGGCTCTGGGCGAGCACTGCCGTCACCGACCTGCTCTGGCCCGCCATGGACCAGCGCACGCGACCGCTCATGCCGCTCCGGCGCGGCCACCTGGCCATGCTCGTGGCGGCGGGCTTCCTCGACAACCTCCAGCTGGAGGCCGAAGGCAGCCGCATCCTCGTCAAGGGGCGCACCTCGAAGGAGATGCACCTTATCGAAACCACGCCCACGAAGGAGACGTTCCGAGAACGCCTCCTCACCACCGTCGTCGCCCTCGACCTGGACACCGGACAGGTCACCGACATCGCCGCCTGACTTCTTCACGCCGCCGCCAACTGGCGGCTCCCGACGGGTCGACGCCGATCCGCAGACACGAGGCCCCGCGTCTCCCCCTACCGGAGCGACGGGGCCTCGCCACATCCGGGAACACCACCAAGGAAGGAGAGACAGAGATGCAAGAGACCCTGTTCCCAGAGCGCTGCGACCGCTGCGGGCGTCCCGTCCGCCCGGGCGAGCCCGTCATGCGGACGGCTTCGGTCGACCTCGATGACTACGGACGTGCCGTCGCCTCGTCGGTGCGCACGGTCCACCTCGACCGCGGCTGCCGCGAGGACGGCCGCACCCCCGAAGCCGCCTGACGGCCCACCCCCGGCCGCACGTAGCAAGGCCCCGCCGGACCACCCTGGCGCCGGCGGGGCCTCGTCGTATCCCGGCCGCAATACGCGGCCGCCCGCGAACCCTACAGCAACACGAAAGGAACGGAACCATGGACCTCAGCGAGTTCATCGACACCTACCGCGACGCCATCGCCCAACGTGTGGTGGAGTCCTACCCGCCCCGCTACCGGCCCTCCGAGAATGGACGGCCCCTTCCGCGACTCTTGCGGATGCCGCTGGGGGCGCAGGCGGACGCCATCCGCGGCGCCGCCCTCTCCCTCGAGGAACACCGCGGCACCACCGTCGTCGGGGAGATGGGGACGGGCAAGACCTTCATCGCGGCCTCCGCCGCCCACCTGGCCGGCTTCCGCCGCATCCTCGTCCTCTGCCCGCCCCACCTCACCCGCAAGTGGAAGCGCGAGGTGGAGGAGACGGTGCCCGACGCCCGCGCCGCCATCGTCGCCTCCATCACCGACCTCGAAAAGCTGCGCCTCTCGCACGGACCGGGGCCGCTCTTCGCGGTCATGTCCAGGGAGCGCGCGAAGCTCTCCTACCGCTGGCTGCCCGCCGTCGTCGAGCGCTGGGCGACGGCGGACGGCAGGCTCGTCCGGCACGAGGAGACGCTGGAGCCGTTCCGGGTGCCCTGCTGCCCGGACTGCTTCGAGCCGATCGTCGACAAGGACGGGCTGCCCCTCACGCAGAAGGACCTCGCCCGCAGGAAGCGCACCTGCGACGAGTGCGGTTCCGCCCTCTGGAAGGCGGACCCCTCGGGGCCGAAGCGCTACCCCCTCGCCGACTACGTGAAGCACCACCTCCGGGGCTTCTTCGACCTCCTCATCGGGGACGAGGCCCATGAATACAAAGGAAGGGGTTCCGCCCAGGGCATCGCCGCCGGCATCCTCGCCGACGCCTGCGGCAAGTCGCTCTCCCTGAGCGGCACCTTGATGGGAGGGTATTCCTCCACGCTCTTCCACCTGTTGTACCGGTTCTCGCCGGAGATCCGGGGGGAGTTCGGGCGCGGGGAGGAGAGCCGCTGGATCGAGCGCTACGGCTTCGTCGAGCACACGATCGGGCGTGACGACGGCGAGTCCCTCGAGGACGGCCGCACGAGCCGCCGGCGGAAGTACCGCAAGGTCATCCGGGAGCGTCCGGGGCTCGCCCCCGCGGCGCTCTTCCACCTCATCGGGAACTCGGTCTTCCTCAGGCTGTCCGACGTCGCCGCGGGGCTCCCGCCCTACGAGGAGCGCGTGCTTCTCTCCGACATGGAGACGGAGGAGGACGGCACCGGGCTCTCCCAGCGGAGCGCCTACGACGAGCTCTTCCGGACGCTGCGGAAGGCGCTGACGGAACTCCTCGCGAAGGGCTCGAAGCGCCTCCTCGCCACCTACCTGCAGACGCTCCTGGCCTACCCGGACGGCTGCACGCGCGGGGAGACGGTCTTCGACCCGGAGACGGCAGACGTGCTCGTGCAGGTGCCGCCCCTCTCCGAGGAGCGGCTCTACCCGAAGGAGCGCGCGCTCGTCGACCTCGTCGCCGCCGAGCGGCTGGCGGGGAGGCGGGTGCTCGTCTACGCCACGCACACCGGCACGCGCGACATCACCGGGCGGATGGAGGAGTTCCTCTCCCGCCACGGCTTCCGCGTCGCGGTGATGAAGGCCGACGCCGTGCCGCCCGAGCGCCGCGAGGCGTGGGTGGCGAAGCGGGTCGAGGAGGGCGTCGACGTGCTCGTCTGCCACCCGCGGCTCGTGCAGACGGGTCTGGACCTGGTGGAGTTCCCGACGATTTGCTGGTACGAGACGGACTACTCCGTCTACACCATGCGGCAGGCCTCGCGCAGGTCCTGGCGCATCGGCCAGACCGAGCCCGTCCAGGTCGTCTTCATGGCCTACCGGAACACCTTGCAGGCGGACGCCCTGAAGCTCGTGGCGCAGAAGCTCCAGTCGTCGCTCGCCGTCGAGGGTGAATTGCCCGAGGACGGTCTCGCCGCCTACGGGGACGACGGTGACGACCTCATGCTCGCCCTGGCGAGGAAGATCGTCGCGGGCGAGGAGGACGCCGGCTCGGTCGAGTCGGTGTTCGAGCAGGCGCGGCAGGTCGCGGCGGAAGCCGAGGCGCTGCTTGTCGACGCTGAGTGGGCTGCTCCGGAGCCGGTCACGGTCGGGGGTACGGTGGTCAACGAGAGCGTCACGGACACCGTGGCCTCGGAGCCTCAGCGGTCGCTGTTCTCATGGGCCGAGTTCCTGGCGGACACGCCGGACGAGCCGGAGCCGTCTCGTGGCCGTCGCCGGGACGAAGCACCGACGCTCTCGCTCTTCGAGTGGGCGCGGGACCGCGAGCGCGAGGGGGTGCTGGCGGGAGCAGTCGGATAAGCGGTGGGCAGGGGAGGGCGTCACAAGTGACGCCCTCCCCTCCGGTCCCCCTTGTGTACGGGCTCCCGTGCGTTAAGTGGTAGCCGTAGCCAGCAGTCTGTATGGAGGGGGCAGCAGGGATCGCGGCGCCAGCGTTGTCCGCCGGCGTGGGTCGGCGAGCACGGCCCGCTGCTTCCTCACCGGTCCTTCGCGCTGCCGATGTCCAGCTGAAGACAGATCATGCTCGGTGGAGCCACCGCTGCTATTCCGGGGCGAGGATCGCGGCAACCTCTGGTCGGAGCCCTTCGATCACGGTCTCGAAGGCCGGGAGCCCGGGAACAAGCAGCCCGAGCGACTGGTCCCAGGTCCGTTCGACCTCGGCGAGCATGGGGCTCCGGAAGAAGTCGTCTGGACCTTCAAACCCGACACCGCGGACGGCGCATTTCTCGCGCAACAGAGGGACGAAGCCGGCGAAGTCCATCCTGTCCCGGTAGGTGCCCAGCACCCGCCACAGGTCGTAGTAATCGCGCGCCCGCGAGCGGCTCCAGCCGCGCCTCGCAAGCATCTCCGCCTGCTGGAGGATCGCCCGCAGCTTCTCCGCGACGGCCTCCTCCAACGAGTAGACCTGCAGGGCCGCCTCGAGCGGCTCCTCGTAGTCGTGCATCACCCGCCTCACCTGCACGGGCCAGAGGACCGGTTCATCCACGGTGATCTCAATCATCACGCGTATCTGCGGACGGCTCTGCCACGGCAGGCGAGCCCGCAGGGTGAAGGCCTCCTGCTCCCGCGGATGTGGCTCTCGTTCCACGTAGCGCTCGCAGGCGAGCTCCACCGGCGCGTACTCGTCGAGCAGGCGGACGGCGGCCTCGCCGGCCTCCCTCACCGCAGCCTCCAGGGAGTCGCCCGCTGGAAGACCGTCCAGCCCTGAGAAGTCCAGGTCCTCGGAGAAGCGGTAGTCGCCGAAGTAGCACTTCTTGAGCGCCGTGCCGCCCTTGAAGACCAGGGTGTCGCGGAGTACCGGGACCTGGCCCACGCCGGCGAGGATCCAGGACAGCAAGTAGTCCCGCTCGAGCACGTCCCACTGCACGCCGCCTTGCCGGCGTGCTTCCTCAAGACGCGTCCGGAGCGGCCTCACGCGTCGACCAGGCCGGGCAGGTTCTCGCGAACCATCCAGCGGCCGTTGTGGGGTCCACTGTCCGGCCCCGAGGGATCGAGCTTGCGGTAGCCCTTGATGGGCAACTCCTCCAGCGGCGGCGACTCAACGCCGAGCCGCTCCAGCACCCAACCGAGACGCTTGGCGGTCGCCGCGTCGAGCTGCAGGGCGTAACCGGTGATGCGGTCGATGTCGAGGTCGGGCAGAGCGGTGTCGAACGCATGAAGCACCTCGGCGAAGCCTCCGCAGTGTCGGGGCATCGAGAGTCCGTCCAGGAGCGTGCGCTCGCGGTCGGTGACGGTCACACGGGCGTCGCCGACCCAGACGCGCTCCACACCGAAGAAGCGCTTTGGTTGCACCTGGATGAACCGGTAGGCGGTGTCCCCGACTACGGGCCAGTCGCTGCCCTGGTCAGCTCCCTGCCCGCGGGTGCGCGGTACGGAGGACTCTGTTGTCGTGAGGACGAAAACAGCCCGTGGCGCCTGCTCGGTCAGGCCATGGAAGTGCAGCGCCGACCAGTGGGAGATGGCGGCGGGATGGACCAGGGCCATCGCGACCTCGAACTCGTGGACGACGGTGCTGCCCGGCAGCGCGGAGGACATCGCGTAGAGCCCCCGTCGCAGCGGGACGATCCAGCCATCGCGCCCGAGTCGTTGCAGCGCCTCGCAGACGTAGGAGTCCTTCAAGCCTACGAGCGGAGCGAGCTCCCGGGCGCGGTCCGTCGTGAAGATGCGGTCGCCCTCATAGGAGAGTCGCCGGACCAAGTCGATTCCGACCAGGGAGCGCCTGGGCCTGATGTCCGAAGTCATGGGTGTGACAAACCCTCTCGTGGGGAACAAGTTCCTTTTCGCCTAGGATGCAATTTAGATATTCTAACGTAAAAATAGGCTTTCTGCAGTTTAAAGACAGTGTTCTTCTTACGTTTCTCTCACGGTAAGGAACGAGAGTTCACTGTTCCGACATGCGTGAGGCCCTCCCCGTCGACCACTGTCTCAGCGCAGTCTCTCAACGCCCTTCTGCCCGGAAGAGACCGAGGAGACGACGACGATGCGCGGGTTCCGGGGGGGGGAGGAAGTCCTCGAACGCCGCACAGAACGTGCGGATGGCCGCCTTCGCGGCGGTAGGTTCGCCGTACTTGAACCGGTTGAAGCGCCGGGTCCACTTCTCGCCGGGCCGGTCCGTGATGCGGAAACCGACCGTGAGCAGCCCCAGATCGCCGACCGGGAGGCCGTCGAAGCGGATCAACCGGCCCGCCACGAGGTAGCTGCCCGCGGACTCCCCGCCGAACAGGTGGGCAGCCAGGCGCGCAGCCTCGTCGTCCGCCGCGAGGGCGAACGGCGCTTCCCCTGCCGTTCCTGTCTTCCTGTCCATGCGTTCTGCTCCAGCGCGGGTCTCACGTACCTCTACCCAAGCCCCTGGCGGCGGAGCGGGCAAGCCGGGCGCACCCGCGGCCCGGCCGCGCCATCCGGGCCGCGAGTATGCCCGCTATCTGTCAAAGGCCGGGTTTACTCGCTCGTATCCCTTGATCCGGAAGTACAGAGGCTGATCGCTGTGCAGCCTGCTCCAGCTTCCGGAGGAATTCCAATACAGATCGCTGCCGATGTCCCAGCCGACGCTGTAATACGGCAAACCGCTGGAGTCATCCCCGTCCGGCGCCAGATACACAGACCCCGCGACATTGAACTCGACCACGATCCAAAACACCCGGTTGGCCGTGAGGCTGACCTCGCCGGGGTAGTGGGTTGGCCCCAGGAGTCCCTGGGGTATCGCGAACCTGACTACGCTAGTGACACCCGCCGTGACGTCTTCAAGCTGTTCCAGCGTCGCGATCTTCCAACCCGGTTGCCCGTTGTCATCGACGTGCAGGCTGACCACCGGCCTGAAATTCGCATTGGCTGACAGGAATTCAAGCTCCACCGAGGTCGGGACATACGGCTGGCCCGAGTGGCCCTTCCCCATGGTGAACCGGGTCGCAAAGGCGTCGTACGACGCCAGCTCGAAGATCTGCACGCCGTCGTCGCGGAGGGATGTGACCAACCCGTAGTACCGGCCGTCGATCTCGTGCATCACGACCCTGACGGGCCTGGCCAGGGTGGTGAACCCGCCCCGGCCGTCGACCAGGGCCGTCACCGGCTGCGGGTCGGTCGGGTCGGTGAAGTCGATGATCTGCACTCCATGTTCGTCGATGGAGACGACCAGCGCGAAGTGGCGGCCGCCGATGGTCACGGTGGTGATGTCAAAGGCGCCCAGTAGCCTGTCGAAACCGTCCTGGCCGTCGGTGACGCTGGCGGCCGGGGTGGGGTTGGCCGGGTCGGTGAAGTCGATGATCTGCACGCCGTCGTCGTCTGCGGCAGAGACCAGCACGTAGTGGCGGCCGCCAATGGTGTGGACGGCGACGCCATTGGCGCTCCCGAGCTCTGCGAAGCCGTTGCGCCCGTCGGTCATGTGGGAAACGGCGGTGGGGCTGGCCGGGTCGGTGAAGTCGATGATCTGCACACCGTTGTCGTCGTGGGCGGCGACCAGCGCGTAGTGGCGGCCGCCGATGGTGTGGACGGCGACGTCGACGGCGCCTTTGAGCTCTGCGAAGGTGTTGCCGTTGGCGTCGGCGCCGCCGTCGGTGACGCTGGCGACCGCGGTGGGGCTGGTCGGGTTGGTGAAGTCGATAATCTGCACGCCGTCGTCATCTTCGGCGGCGACCAGCGCGTAGTGCCTATTGCCGATGGTGTGGGTGGCGATTCCTCGGGGGCTGTCGAGCTCTGCGAAGGTGTCGCCGTTGGCGTCGGTTCCGCCGTCGAAGATCGCGGCGACGGCCGTGGGGCCGGACGGGGTGGTGATGTCGACGATCTGCACGCCGTCGTCGCCGACGGCGGTGATGAGGGCGTAGTGGTTGTTGCCGATGGTATGCGTGGCGACCGAGTCTCCCCCGCTGAGCGCGGTGAAGCTGTTCCGGTCGTCGATCTCGTCGGCCTCGGCGGTGGGGGTGGCCGGGTTGGTGATGTTGATGATCTGGAACCCCTGGTCGCTGGTGACGATGGCGTAGTGGCTGCCTGCGATGGTATGCGTGGCGACGCGGAAGGGCTGTTGGAGTTCCGGGTAGTCGGGGCCGTCGGTGACGGAGGTGGTGGGGAAGACGCAGAGGATCCGGCCGCAGAACGACGCGTCAACGTCCCCTTCGTGGGTGTTCCCGACCAGCAGGTCCCCCTCGCTCGGCAGGGTGTACTCCAGCTCGAAGATCTGCACGCCGGCGGCGACCAAGGCGGTGGCCAGCCCATATTGTCGGCCTCCGATGTTGTGAACGACGATGCTGGCGACCCCGTCCAGGGTGGTGAACCCGTCCTGGCTGTTGACCAGGGCCGTGACAGGCCTTGGGTCGGTCGGGTCGGTGAAGTCGATGATCTGCGCCGCATGTTCCTGAAAGGCCGCGACCAGCGCGTAGTGGCGGTGGCGGATGGTCACGGTGGTGATGTCCCAGGCCCAGGCGAGCCGGTCGAAACCGTCCTGACCGTCGGTGACGCTGGCGGCCGGGGTGGGTTTGGCCGGGTCGGTGAAGTCGATGATCTGCACGCCGTCGTCGCCCAAGGCGGCGACCAGCGCGTAGTGACGGCCGCCGATGGTGTGCGTCGCGACGGCGCTAGCTCCTTCGAGTTGGTCGAACCCGTCCCGGCCGTCGGTCATGTGGGAGACGGCTCTGGGCCTGGCCGGGTTGGTGATGTCGATGATCTGCACCCCGTGGTCGGAGGAGGCGGCGACCAGCGCGTAGTGCCTGTCGCCGATGGTGTGGACGGCGATGCCGGAGGCGCCGTCGAGCGCTGCGAAGGTGTTGCCGTTGGCGTCGGCGCCGCCGTCGAAGATCTCGGCGACGGCGGTGGGGCTCTCCGGGGTGGTGAAGTCGATGATCTGCACGCCGTCGTCGTTGGAGGCGGCGACCAGCGCGTAGTGCCTGTCGCCGATGGTGTGGGTGGCGACGTGCCACGGACCGTCGAGGGCATCGAAGGTCTCGACGTTGACGTCGGTGCCGCCGTCGAAGATCGCGTCGATGGGGATGGGGTTGGACGGGGTGGTGATTTCGACGATCTGCACGCCGTCCTCGTCGAAGGCGGTGATGATGGCGTAGTGGCTGTTGCCGATGGTGTGCGTGGCGACCCAGGATGCCTCGTCGAGCGCGGTGAAGCTGTTCTCGCCGTCGGTCTCGTCGGCGACGGCGGTGGGGCTGGCCGGGGTGGTGATGTTGATGATCTGGAACCCGTCGTCGGTTGGAGCGGCGACGATGGCGTAGTGGCTGTTGCCGATGGTGTGTGTGGCGATTCCCCGGGCGCCATCGAGTTCGGGGTAGTCTGTGCCGTCGGTGACGGCGGTGGTGGGGGTGGCGGTGATGGCCAGGGGGCCGTCGGCGGGGTCCCACAGCTCCAGCGTGTAGCTCAGGCCGCGGGAGTTGTAGATGCATCCGGTGTCACCGCCGGCGCTCCTCGCCGTGAGCTCGATGTAGTAGTCGCCCGAGGTCTCGGGCGTGAAGAAGATCCTGAGCTTGGAGCCCCGGTATTCCGGGCTGTAGGAATTGACCGCCCCGAAACCGCTGAGCGCGGTCCCGTCGGAGTCGTACATGCCCGTCACCTGGAGATTCACCGGCTGGGGATGGCCCCGCAG
>JAPPBY010000008.1 GCA_026702615.1 Chloroflexota bacterium
GTTCGTGGGGACGCGGATCGCGCGGTCGCGCTGGCTGTTCAACGCCGAACCGCTGTCTTCACAGCCGGAAGGCGACGACGACGAGGAAGGCGCCACCCAGGCGCCAACGGCCGCCCCGCGCCCGACGTTCATCGCGTTCGCGCAGCGCCGCTGGGTCACGCTGGGGCTCTCGCTGATCGTGTTCGTGGCAGCGGCGGTGACGCTGCTGGTGCCGCCCCCGCTGAACGCGGGCATCGAGTTCACGGGGGGCTCGACCTTCACGCTGCAGTTCGCGCAAGAGGAGCCAGCTGCGGCGGCGGCGGAGACGGACGGCGAGGGGGCATCGACAGCAGAAGAGGCGGAACCGCCGGCGCCGGAACCGGTGCGGGTGGTGGAGCCGGAGGAGCTGCGCGAAGCCCTGTCCCGGCTCGGGCACGAGGAGGCGCGGGTCCAGGGGGCGGGGTTCAACACGTACCTGGTGCGGACGATCGAGCTGCAGGGCGCGCCTCCGCTTGAGGCGGGCCAGGGGCCCGTGCCGCCGGGCGAGATCGACGACATTCTGGCGGCGCTGGAGGAGGAGTTCGGGCCGGTTCAGCGGCTGGATTTCGCGACGGTCTCGGGGACGGTATCGACGGAGATTGCGCGAGACGCAACGCTGGCCGTGGTGGCGGCGGCGGTCGCGATCCTGATCTACGTAGCGTTTGCGTTCCGGCGGCAGCGGGCGGCGTGGCGGTACGGGCTCTGCGCGGTGATCGCGCTCGTACACGACTCGGTGATCGTGCTGGGGCTCTTCTCACTGCTGGCGAAGGTCGCCGGCACGGAGGTCGACACGGCATTCATCGTGGCGATCCTGACGGTGATCGGCTTCTCCGTTCACGACACGATCGTCGTGTTCGACCGCGTGCGCGAGGTGACCTCGCGAGACACGCTCGTGCCGTTCTCGGAGGCGGTGAACGTGAGCCTGACGGAGACGCTCGTGCGTTCGATCAACACGTCATTCGTGACGGTGCTGACGATCATCGCGATGTTCCTGATCGGCGGGGTGACCATCCAAAACTTCCTGCTGGTGCTGCTGGTGGGGGTGATCGCGGGGACGTACAGCAGCATCTTCGTGGCGGCGCAGGTGCTGGTGGCGTGGGAGAACCACGACATCGGGCGCTTCTTCCGGCGGCTGACATCGCGGGGTGAGGGCGAACCGCAGGAGGCCGCGGCAACGGGCGGCTAGGCGTGAACGAAGCCCCGGAGGGCAGGGGGGAGCGGGCCCGGCGCATGTCGGGCGTGGACTTCGGCAGGGCAGCCTCCGACTACGCAACGTTCCGGGCGGGGTTCCCCGACCGCTTCTTCGACGAGTTAGAGGCACACGGAGTCGACATCGCGGGCATCGATGCCGTGGACCTCGGGACGGGGACAGGCACGGTGGCGCGAGGCCTGGCGCTCAGGGGCGCCGCCGTGGTCGGGGTCGATCCGTCGGCGGCGATGGCGGTGCAGGCTCGGGCGCTGGACGAACAGGTAGGGGCGAGCGTCCGCTACGTGCAGGCAACGGCGGAAGCGACAGGGTTGCCGTCGGGCCGTGCCGACCTCGTGATCTCGGGACAGGCATGGTGGTGGTTCGACCGGCCACGCGCAGCTGCGGAAGCCAGGCGCCTGCTGAAGCGGGGAGGGCGTCTGGTGATCTGCTCGCTCGACTGGCTGCCCTCGCCGGGGAGCATCCCGGAGGCGACAGAGGCGCTGATCTCCGCCGCGAATCCGAAGTGGACGATGGGGGGCGGGGACGGCCGGCACCCACGCTGGCTGGGCGAGCTGCGGGCGGCGGGGTTCGGCGAGCGCGCCACGTTCGAGTTCGACGTGGCTGTGCCGTACACGCACGAGGCGTGGCGCGGGAGGATCCGGGCAAGCGCGGGCGTGGCGGCGACGCTCAGCGAGGCTGAGGTGGCGCGGTTCGGCGAGGGTCTCGCGTCGATGCTGGCGGAGCACTTCCCCGAGGACCCGATGGCGGTACCCCACCGCGTCTACGCGGCGCTGGGGCGGACGTAGCCGCTGCGGGAGGAGCCCTCCCCTTCAGGCGGAGCGCAGGGAGTTTCGGGCCTCGACGATGGCGGCGAGCTTGGCCTCAGCTGTGCGGCTGGAGGCCACGGGGTTGTCGGCGAAGGTGGCGAAGCCGCAGTCCGGGGCGAGAAGGACGCGCTCTTCTCCGAGTAGACCCACGGCGCACGCGATGCGCTCCCGGATTGCCTCGACGGACTCGACCCCGGGATCCTTCGGGTTCACCACGCCAACCGCGAGGCGCTTGTCGTCGGGGAGGTCGCGCAGGAGCTCCATCTCGCCGGCGCGGGGGGTGCAGAACTCGAGGAAGAGGGTCCCGACGGGAGCGTCGCTGAGGAAGCCGAGCAAGGGGCGGTAGTCGCCCGAGAGGGCAGCGGACTCGTCTGGCGTCCAGTTGCCGCGACAGACGTGCAGGCCGAGCCGCTCGGCGGGGAGGCCACGGACGACCTCGCGGAGGAGTTCGGCGGCGAAGGCGAGCTCGCGCTCGGGTGCGAGCTTCTCGCTGAGGGCGCCGCACATGAAGCTGCGTTTGGCGCCGGCTTCACCGTAAACGACCTCGGTCAGCACGGGCTCGTCGAACTGCACGAGGGCGGCGCCACCGGCGAGGAGGGCGTGCAGCTCCTCCCGGAGGACGCGGACCGCGTCGACGGCGAGGTCGTCGCGGGTCTTGTACGGGCGCTCGCGGAGGCAATCGAGCCACATGGTGCGGGTAAGCAGGTAGGGACCGGGGAGGGCGACCTTGGCGGGCGTGTCGGCGCAGGAGCGGACGAAGGCGAGCTCGTGGGCGGCGAGGGGATGGCTACGGCCGAGGGGGCCATGGACGACGGGGTGGCGTACGTCTTCGGCGGGCACGTCCAGGGCGCGCAGCTCGCGGTGGAACTCGTCGGGGTCGTCGACCATGGCGGTGAGGTCGCTGAGGGGGATGAGCTGGCAGTTGTCGAGGAGGCCGCCGACGAAACTGGCGTAGTTGTCCCGACGCTGCTCGCCATCGGTAACGACGTCGACGCCGGCGCGCCGCTGGGCCTCGAGCGCGAGCCGGACGGCATCGTCGGCGGTCTCATGGAAGGCGTCGTCGTTGAGACGTCCCTCAAGGTGGTCGTGCATGGCCTGGAGCATCCAGCGGGGGCGGGGCCAGCTCCCGATACCCATGACCGAGAGGGGCTCGATGGTGGGGGCAGGGGCGGGTTCCGGAAGCGAATCGGGGATGGCGACCTCGACAACCAGCCGGTTCGCGCCCGCGGTGGGTGGCGTGGCAGGCGGCGCCTCGGTGCGCTCGGCGAGGGGACCTTTCGACACAAGGTAGCTGCGGTGGTCGCCGGCCTTCGTCCAGGAAACGAGCTCGTTGCCAGTCATCCGGCACCAGGCCGGCAGCTCGATCTCGACCGTCGGCTCCGTGGAGCGGATCTCGAGGAGGCCGCCGGAGGCCAGGGGGTCGATACGGCGGCGGATGAGCAGGAGGAGGCCGCCGCCGCAGTCCAGGTCGCCGCCGTCGAAGCTGGCGTCGGGCGCGAACGGGTGGCGCTCGACGGGGTCGACGGGGGTGGCGGAACCGCTCACGGCACCGGTTGCGCCGCTAGTAGGTGACGCTGGGGGCGCCGTCGGAGAGGAACTCCACGAGCATCGCCCCGCCGACGATGGTTGCGCCATCGACGAGGTTGTTCTCGTCGAGCCCGCGCTTCTTGAAACAGGGGGCGCAGACGTAGATGGTCCCGCCCCCACCGGTAAAGGCGTCGATGAGCTCCGTGAGGGGCAGGAAGCCATCCTCGTGGATGCGGTCGGCGTAGCCCTTGTCGGCCAGGCGGACGCCCTCGGTGCTGAGAAACACGAGGGTTTCCTTCTCGGAGCCGAGGGCGGCGTTGGCGACGACAAAGCCGACGGTGGCCTTGTCGGGGTCGTTGCCGGAGGAGGTGAGGTTGACGCAGAACTTGCCTGGCACGGAGCGGGTGTCTCCTTCAGGGGTTTTGGCGTTGTTCGATCCAGTAGTGGGGGTGGTCGGCGTGGAGGAGCTGGCGTTCAGTCATACGGCACCACGCTGGTATGTCCTCGGGAGCGCCGAGGTCGCGCACGGTGAGCTTCAGCACCTCGCCCGCGGCCAGTGCCCGCATGCGAGATCGAAGCATCACGATAACCTCGCCGCAGCCCATATCGCCAGCGTCCCACTCGGCGTGGGCGCGGGGAACATCGCTCACCGCCCGTCCCCGGGCGGCGTGGAATCGGGGGGAGCGCCGAAGAGGGCGGCGGCGGGGCTCGTTTCTTCCCGCTCGGGGAGGCCGAGGCGGGCGCGCAGGGAGGCGCGGGCGGAGTCGGCGTTGGTGGCCTCGGGGGTCTGGACGACGACGGGCATGGGCAGGGCGTGGCCGAAGACGAGCGCCTGGCGCTTGCTCTCAAGAGCGGCGATGACCTGACGCAGGCCGCTCCGGCCGGAAACCCCGCCGACGATGGCCTCGACGTCGTTGTCGCTATCGAGTTGGAGCGTGAACTTGGTGCCGATCTGGGAGAGGACTTCGGGATCGATCTGGCTCGGGCGCTGGTCAATGACGAGGAGGGTGACGTTGTACTTACGCAGCTCGCGGGCGATCTGGCCGAAGATGCTCTGGCCGGCGAGGGAGCGGTCGACGAACTTGTGCGCCTCTTCAATGACGATGACGAGACGGTTGGGGGCCTCGCGCTCTTCGGAGCGCTCGGTGCTGTCGCGGTACCGCTCCCAGATGCGGCGGGAGAGCATGTTGGCGACGAGCATGTAGCTGACGAGGTCGTTGCCGAAGCGGCCGAACTGGACGACGACGCTCTTGCCACCCTGGAGGGAGCGCACGACGTGCTCGATGACGTCGCCGAACTGGGAACCCTCGGTGCGGACGAACTCGCGACGGGTGAGGCGTTCCATGCGTCGCCGGAGGCTCTCGAGCGAGCCGGGATAGCCCATCTGGGCGGCGACCTGGGACCAGTTGACGTCGCCCTCGGGAGGCTCGCGCCAGAGCCTATCGACGACCGCTGCCGAGGGCTCATCGGCGATGATCTCGTCGATCCAGCCGGGGCCGAAGCGGCGGCGACAGGCGTGGGCGGCATCGACGGCGAGGTCGGAGAGGTCGAGGGTCTCGCGCAGGACTTCGAGGTCGTCGGGCTGGATGTCGCGGGTGCCGATGAGAATCTGGCCGTCGGAGCGGGCAGCGCGGGATTCGAGGGTGTAGAGCTCGATGTCGGTCTGGTGGCGCTGCTTGAGGGAGCGAAGACGGCTGGTCGAAGGCCCCTGGAACTTCATCTCCCAGCCGTAGTCGTTGTGCATGTCGAAGACGAGGGCGACGGTGCGGTCGCTGTTGGTGGCAGCGGCCGTCGAGCGGGTGAGCATGGCGTCGAGGAGGTGGAGCACGAGCACGCTCTTGCCCGTGCCACTCTTGCCGAAGACGCCGGCGGAACGTTCGAAGAGGCGCTCGAAGTCGACGCCGACCTCGAGCTCATCCATGCCGAGGGGGGCGCCCACGGGGATGTTGGGGCCATCGGTGGCGAAAGCGCGGTCGAGGGTGTCCTGGTCGGCGGGGTGGACCGCGGAGAAGTGGCTGGGAAGGCGGCGGGCACGGGCGGGCTCTTCGCCGTTCTCGCCGAGCTCCAGGTAGGGGTCCACAGCGAGGGCGGTGTAGACGCCGGTGTCCTGGAGCACCTCGCGCAAGAGCGCCGGTTCGTCCTCGCCGGGGGGCCAGACCGTGGGGCCGGAATCGACGGACTTGAGGGTGATATCGGTGACCATGCCGAGGATGCTGAGGCCGCCACCAACCTCGGTCTTCGCGTATTGGCCGAGCTGGGCGGTCTGGCCCGGATCGAGCCGCACCTCGAGGCCCTTCGTGAGGGAGCCTCCGACGACGACGCCGAGGGGCCGAGTGGCGTCGGGATTGGCGTCACTCATGGCTCCACCGCACGGAGGATACTCGTGAGGCGCGAGGGTTCGGCCTTGAGGAGGCGGGCGAGCTCCTTGCCGGCAGCGACGAGGAAGGGCCGCTCCCCGGGGCCGGCGGCGTGGGCGACCTCGCGGAGCGCGGCGGCGACGACGGCATCGTCGGCGGCGGGGTTGGCGAGGAGGGGGACGAGGAAGCGGCCCTCGTCGGCAACGCGGACCTTCTCCTCGTTGGTGGCGGCCTGCACCTCGGCAAGGAGGGGTGGGGGCATGGGCGGGAGGACGGGCCGGGCGACCTCGCGATCGATGTGCCCGCAGATGGCGACGGTGAGGGTGGTGCGCAGGAGCAACTCGATCTCGGGGTTGCTGGCCATGACGGCGGCGGCGCTCTGGCCGGGGTCGCCGCGGGGGACGAGGGGGCGGGAGGGGTCGTCGGGGCCGCTTTCGCTGCCGGTCACGACGCCGAAGGTGTCGTAGCGCCCCTCGCGCACGACGAGCATCTGGCCGAGGGCGAAGGGCTCACTCGTGTAGCGGGCGTAGGCGCATTCGAAGGCGCGCACGCTGGCGTTGACAACGCGACAGGTCTCGCTCAGATCGACCTCCTCCGCTTGCTCTGCTGCTTACCGTTGAGGGGCGCGCGGATGCCGGCGTCGCCGGCGAGGCGATCGAGGAGGCGCTCGAACTGCTCGCGGTCACCGGCGGAGATGACGGCCTGCTCGTGCGCCTCCTGGAGGGCGCGCGGATAGCCCTCGCAGCGCTCGCACTGGTCCACGAGGGTGGCGTGGAGGCGGTCGACCTGGATGGGGGTAGCCGCCCAGGCGGGGAGCTCGACGCGCGCGATGTCGTCGGCGACGCGGAGGTAGAAGAGCGCGACGTCGTGGCCGGGGAGCAGTGACTCGACGCTCCCGCGGCGGCTGCTGCGCGAGTGGAAGATGGCGCTGCGTTCGCCGGGGCTGAGCAGGCCCCGGAACACGTCGCCATCGGTGAGGGGCGGGGCGGAGGGCGGAGGCGGGGCGAGCACCTCGAGCGCGGCCACGACCTCGCGGGCGGCAGAGGCGGAGATGTAGGCGCCCATGCTCAGGGGTTCGCCGCAGTCACGAATGCGGTCAAGGGCGTCGATGGTGCGCCGGCGATAGGGAGCGAGGGCCTCGTCGGAGGCCTGGCGGGTGTGGAGGTCCCAGGGGAGGAGAGTGCCATCGAGGAGGAGGACGGCGGGGCCGGCCGAAGCAGCGGGGACGGCGAGCTCGACGCCGCGCTCCAGCTCGCGCACGTCGCGGAGAAGGCGAGTGGCGAGCCCGCGGGGGGCCTGGCGCATGTCGCCCGAACCCTCGAGGAGGTCACCGTCGAGGCCAACTTCGGCGATGGCGTCGAGGGAGGGCTCGACAGCGACGCCGTAGGGGAGCAGGGCGTGGCCAATGTTGATGGCGTAGCAGCGGACGGTGGAGAAGCGGTCGGGGGTGATGGAGGAGCCATCGACACCGACAACGGTGACGGGTCCCGGGGCGGGAGCGGGGCAGGTGGCGGCGGGATCGTCCTCGGCAAGGGCGTAGGGGACGGCCTGCCCACCGAGCGCCTGCTCGATACGGGCGGAGGCAGCCACGGGGTCGTCGCTCCACTCGCGGAGGGCGCTGCGGGCGCCCTCGATGGCGGCGCCAGCCGCGGCGCGGGTTTCCTCGTGGCGGGCGATGAGACCCGGAAGCTCGGCGGCGACGGTATCCATGCGCAGGGTCACCGGCGGGCCTCCAGAGGGGACCGGAGGACGCGGACATCGCCGGTGCGGCGGGTGACGTGAGTCGCGTCGAGGTGTTCGAGCAGGGCCTGGGCGTACTTGCGGCTGGTATCGAAGAGATCCCGCACTTCGGCGAGGCTGATGGAACCGTTGGCGTCGATGTGCTCGCGGATTTGCCGAACGAGATCGGCATAGATGCCGGCTTCGAAAACGACGCCCGAGCCTGTGTCCTCGACGAGTCCCGCACCCGCAAGGTAGGCCAGCAGGTCGGACGGCGGGAGAGACTCCGTTGGGGGGCTGGCCCCCCCGGCTTTCACGGCGGCGACGAAGGCGTCGGCCTGCTCCTGCTGGGCGGCACTGAGCGTGACGGCGTAGTCCGGGGGGTGGAATCCGCCGCCGTCTCGCTCGACGAGATCGCCGGTGGCGGCGCTCTCAGCGGCGACGAGCTCGAAGAGCTGTGGTTCGAGGGCAAGGCGGCTGCGGAGGTGCTCGCGGGGAGCGGAGGGGCGGAGGGGGTGCTCGGCGAGGTAGTCGCGGACGGCCGCGACGAGGTCGGCGGCGGCGGCGGCGAGCCAGGGGCGTCCGGCGAGGAGGGGGCCGTGGTCGGTGGCGCGGCCGGTCGCGACGAGGTCGGCGGCAGCAGCGCTGGCTTCGTCAGACTCGAGACCGAGGGCGGGGCCGATGGCGACGCGGGGTTGGGGACCGGCGGCGAGGAGGTCGGCGAGGCGCTCGGCAGGAGGCGCCTCGAGCTGGCGCTCCAGCCCCTCGAGTGTCGGGAGGTGGTTGCGACGGTGGCGGCGCGGGTTCACGGCCGCGATAGGCCCGCCGGCGACGGTCTCGTTGGGGGTGCGCACGATGCAGCTGTCGTGCGCAAGGACGGCGACCGGGGTTTCGAGCACGAGCTGGGCCCAGCCGGTCTCCGCGGGGGCAAGCTCGTCGCGGTCGAGGAAGCGAACCTTCGCCTCCGACTCGGCCGTAGCGGAAAGGAAGGTCACGCCGGCGTCGTGGGCGAGGGGGTGGGTGAGGATGTCGGTCGCCTTGAGGCGGACATCGAGGGCGTAGGCCGGCGTGAGCACGTCGCGAGCGGCGAGGACCATGCCGCGGCGGAGCTGCTCGGTGCGGATGCCGCTCACGTTGACGGCGGCGCGCGTGCCGGGCGCGAGGCGCTCGACCTTCCCGCCGTGGCGCTGGAGGCCGCGGATGCGCCCGCGCAGGCCGCCGGGCTGGACCTCGATCTCCTGGCCTACTTCCAGGCTGCCGTCGAGGAGGGTGCCGGTGACGACCGCGCCGAACCCCTGCATCGTGAAGGCACGGTCGATGGGGAGGCGAGGACGGCCGAGGTCGCGCTTCGCGGGAGTGGCGTCGAGCGCGGTGTCGAGGGTGGCGACGAGGTCATCGAGGCCCTCACCGGTCGTCGCGGAGGTGCGGACGATGGGGGCTCCTTCAAGCCGGGAACCGGCGAGGGTGTCGGCGATCTCTTCCTCGACGAGGTCGACGTAGTCCTCTTCGGCGAGGTCGCACTTGGTGATGGCGACGACGCCCGCGGGCACGTCGAGCAGGTCAAGAATGGCGAGATGCTCGCGGGTCTGGGGCATGGGGCCCTCGTCGGCGGCGACGACGAGAAGGGCGAGATCGACGCCACCGGCGCCGGCGAGCATGTTCTTGATGAAACGCTCGTGGCCAGGTACGTCCACGATGCTTATGTCGCGTCCCGAAGGGAGGGCAAGCCAGGCGAAACCGAGGTCGATCGTGAGGCCGCGCTCCTTCTCCTCGCGGAGGCGGTCGGGGTCGATGTTGGTGAGGGCGTGCACGAGGGCGCTCTTGCCGTGGTCGACGTGACCAGCGGTACCAACGACGTACATGGGCGTGGAGCGATTATGCCACGCCGGGGCCGGCCCCTCGCGTAGGGGCGGGAGACTGCCCGGCACGTTCCTGCAGGTGGAGCATCACCCGCACGGCGACCTCGTTGTGGAGGAGGCGGCCGCGGGGGGTGAGGCGCAGGCGGCCACCGGAGTCATCGAGGAGGTCGGCGGCGCGGCAGGCGTCGAGGGGTGGTCCGGCGGCGGATTCGAGGGGCTCGCCAAAGGTGGCGGCGAACTCGGCTGGATCGAAGCCCTCGGCGAGGCGCAAGCGGAGGGCGAGCCAGTCCGACATGGAGGTTGCGGGGGCCGGGCGGACAGCCTCGGCGATGGCGCGTCCATCGCGACGGACGGCGTCGATGTAGGCGCGGGGGTGGGCGACATTCTCGAAGCGCTCACCATCGAGGAAGCCGTGGGCGCCGGCACCGATGCCGAGGTAGTCGCCCCAGGTCCAGTAGACGCGGTTGTGGCGGCTCTCGTGGCCGGGTCTCGCCCAGTTCGAGAGCTCGTACTGGCGGTAACCGGCGGCGGCTAGATGCTCGCTGGCCACTTCGTACATGGCAGCGACGCCATCGGGGTCGAGGGGGGTGACCTCGCCGCGTTCGACCCGCCCATCGAGAGGGGTTCCCGGCTCGACGGTGAGGGCGTAGAGGGAGAGGTGGTCGGGGACGAGGGCGAGGGCATGCCGGAGGGTGGCCTGCCAGTCCGCAGGGGTCTGGCCTGGAAGGCCGTACATCAGGTCGAGGTTGATGCTGGGGATGCCGGCCTCGCGGGCGAGGCGGAGGGAGGCGGCGGTGGCCTCGGGCGTATGGACCCGGTCGAGGAAGGCGAGCTCGGAAGCGTGGAAGCTCTGGGCCCCGAAGGAGATGCGATTCACACCGGCTCCGGCGAGATCGCGGAGAGCAGGGGCGGAGGTGGTGCCGGGGTTTGCCTCAAGGCTGATCTCGGCATCGGGGGCGAGGGGGGCGGCGGCGCGGACGGCGTCGATGATGGCGATCAGCGACTCGGGCGGCATCTCGCCGGGGGTGCCGCCGCCGAAGGCGATGGAGGTCACCTCGCGTCCGGGGATGTGGGACGCCCAGGCTTCGATTTCGCCCACGACAGCGGCGGTGTAGGCGTCCTTGACGGCATCCATGCCGGCGTAGGTGTTGAAGTCGCAGTAGCCGCAGACGCGCACGCAGAAGGGGATATGGACGTAGACGGCGAGGGGGCGAGGGGCGTTCACGGGGACTCGGCGAGCGCGGCGCGTATCTCCTCGACCTGGTTGGTGGTGATGGCGTCGACCCCCCACCGCACGAGATCACGGGCACGGTCGCCGTCGTCGACAGTCCAGGCGGCTACGGCGAGCCCGGCATCGTGGAAGTCGCGGACGATGCGCCGGTCGAGGAGCGTGTGACGGCAGGAGACGCCCGCGGGAAGGGGGTCATGCAGCATCACCGACTGGAAGAGGTCGAACTGGTCGGGAGTGTCGATCGAGTAGTACAGCTCGAGCTGCGGGCAGGCGACCTTGACCTCACGGAGCAGGGGCCAGTTCTGCGAGGAGGCGACGACGTCGACACCTCTCCCAAAGGCCGCGAGGGTCTGGCGGAGGACGGGAGCGAGCTTGCCGAGGCCGTTCTTGAGATCGAGCAGGACGCTCGCCCGGCCTTCACAGGCGAGAAGGAGGTCTTCCAGGTGGTAGGGCGGCCGGGGCGCCGGCGTGAGGTACCAGAACTCGTAGAGGAGTGGAAAGGGCCCAGGGACGCGGCGTTCGTGACGGGCCTCGAGGCGGCCTCGGTGCAGCCAGAGGTCGACCTCGACATAGGGGGCCCGGGAGGCGAGCGCCTTGAGGACGGGGTCCGGGCCGTTCCCGCCTCCGTGGGCGATGAGAGTGGGGCGCGACGAGACCGCGGCGAATGCTTGCGCGCCGCTGTTGCCGGGGACGCTCAAGACTTCGGGGCGGTCGGCTGGCCTCGAACGGGGTGGCGCGGGGAGACGGCGACCGCACCGCTGGCGATCTTGCGCAGCAGCTCCTCATCGACGAGACGATATCCGTCGTCGGTGTGCTCGATGGCGCCGAGGGTGACGAACCGGCTGAGAAGAGCCGTGACGGTCTCGCGGCTCGTGCCGATGGTCTGGCCGAGCTCCTCGTGCGTGAGGCCGAGGCGAACATCGTCGCCATCGACGCGATCGAGGAGCGCGTCGGCGAGGCGGCCGGAAACGGGCTTGGAGACCAGGTTCATGAGAGTGCGCTGCACCCCGGAGAGGCGGCGGGCCATGATCTCGGCCATGGTGAAGGCAAGACCCGGGGAGTGCTGCACGAGATAGAAGAAGTCGTCCCAGCAGATCGCGACCACGACGGTCTCCTCCAGGGCGCGAGCGTAGATGGTGTGCTCTTCGCCTTCGAGGATGGCCATATCGCCCACAAGGTCGCCCTTACTGGCGATATCGATGATGACCTCCTTGCCGTTGTCGGAGGTGTGGTAGAGCTTCACGCGGCCCTTGAGGAGGAGGAAGACGCGTTCCGGCACCTCGCCGGCGGAGAAGAGCAGCTGGCGGGAGGCGAAGCGGCGTTCCGTGAGGAGCGGGATGAGGCGGTCGAGCTCCTCATCGGTCAGGACGTTCATGATGCGCGAGATGCGACGCAAGGAACGCGCGATGCGCAGGTAGGCATCGATCTGGAGCTGGCGGCGCCGGGGCCTCTCTGGGCCAGAGGGGGCACAGGGGAGAACGCTCGTCATGAAGTTCCCCCTTCCCGTCCACGCCGCATTCGGAGGTCATCGAGTACGCGGATCGCTTGCGGACTCAGATTCGTTTCGCCGCTGTCAACGTACCGTTCGAGATCAGCCAAGGCAAGCGCCTCTTCGCCCTGCTGGTAGTAGAGGAGACCGCGTTCCAGATAGAGGGCCGCGTTCCAGGGTTCGAGGCGCAGACGGAAGCCCAGGGCGGCGATCCAGCGGGGGGCATCGCCCATGCCCTGGTAGGCCACGCAGAGGTTGACGAGCATGCGCTGGAGGATCTGGCGGCGGGTGACGGCGGCGAGAAGGGAATCGATGCTGGGGAGGTCGGAGGTGTGGCCTTCGAGGCGGCCCTCCAGATCCTCGCGGGCGAGCTGCTCGCCGCCGTTGAAGGGATCGAGGAAGAAGCCGTCGTCGCCCCCACAGCGGACGAGGAAGTGGCCGGGGAAGCCGATGCCGTCGCACTCCAGGCCGACGCGCTGGGCAATCTCCATGTAGATGAGGGAAAGGGTGATGGGGATACCAAGACGGCGCTCGATGACGCGGTCGATGTAGCTGTTCTGGGGATCGGTGTAGTGCTCTCGGTTGCCGCGATAGCCAAGTGTCTCGAAGAGCTCGGCGGTGACGGCGCGGGCCAATTGGTCGGGGCCGGAGCGCTCGGCGTCGCGTTCACGGACGGTTTCCGCGATGAGATCGAGCTCGCGGGCGAGGGCGTGCGCGTCTACGTCGTCACGTCCGAGACGGGCAATGGCAACGGCGCCGCCAAAGAGGTCGACCTCGTGGTCGTGTCCAGCGATCGCCCGGGAAAAATCGCTCTCGGGGGTGTTCTCCACCGCGAGGTCAGGATAGGCGCGGCAGTGACAACGGACCAGAGAGCGAGCGGGGGGCAAGGCCCAAAGCGGTACGCACCGGTAGAGTCTCGGGGATGCGGCTGTGGCTGGCGTTGCGCACATGGTTGACGGGCGCGCCCCATGCGCTCGGGTTCAGCATCTTCTGCGCGCAGGTGGCGCTGGGGATCGTGATCTTCGCGATCTTCCAGGAGTTCGTCCCGAACAACCTGGGAGCGAGCGACGGGTTCGGGGGGTATCTGCTGGCGCTCTACGGGGGCGCCCGCTTCCTCTCCGAGACGCCGGCGGGGGCGATCAGCGACCGCATCGAGCGGAAGTACGCGCTCCTGCTGGGGTTCGCGCTGATGGTCCCGGCGCTGGCGCTGATGGGCGCCATCCAGCAGGAGTGGGCCTACCTCGGGTTCTCCGCGCTGCTGGGAATCTCGACAGCCTTCATCTGGCCGGCGACGTACGCCATCGGGGCCGACCTCTACCCGCCGGGCGAGCGGGGCAAGGTGGTGGGGTTCCTGAACGTGGGACAGTTGCTGGGGTTCGGGCTGGGGGCGCTGGTGGGGGCGTTGCTGGTGGAGACGGTCCCGGATTCACTCTTCATCATCGGCGTCGTGGCGGTGGGAGGGGCGCTGATCACCGGACAGATGGGCGTGCCCGCCTACCGGCGGGAGCTGGGCATGGTGCACGAGCAGCGGCCGCCGCTGCGCAGCGTGCTCTCCAAGCGCCTGGTGTTCCTGAGCGCGCTGATCCTTTCGGCGACGATCGGGATCAGCTCGCTGGTGCCCGCGATCCGGCCCTACGGCGACAACGTTCTCGACATCTCGTTCGCGCAGCTGACGGTGTTCCTGATCCCGGCGGTGGTGGCGGGCGGGATCCTGTACGTGCCGTCGGGGCACCTTTCGGACCGAATCGGGCGGACGATTCCGCTTCTGCTCGGGCAGTTCCTGATCATCGCGGGGGCGATGACCGCCGCGGCCACAACGAACATCTTCCTGGCGGCGGCGGCGACAGCGGTGATCTTCAGCGGGCACGTGCAGCAGGTGCCCGCCCTGAACGCCTCGATGATGGACCTGGCGCCGGAGTCGTACCGGGGCACGCTGATCGGGTGGTCAGTGGCGCTGAGCGGGCTGGGGCTGGCGATTGGCCCGGCGCTCGGCGGGGCGGTGGTGGACGCCTACGACGCCCCGATGGCGTTCCGAACCGGGGCGATGGTGGCCGGGTTCACGGCCGTGCTGACGATCGCCTACGGGCTCGTGTACGGATACGCACGGCCGGCCCACCCGGACGAGGCGGAGGCGGAGGGGACGCCGGCTGAGGGCTGAGGTCAGCTTTCGGCGATGGAGATTCCGCTGATGGCGACGGGCTCGACGGGCCGATCATTGGCACCGGTCTGGGCGCCGGCGATGGCGTCGACGACATCCTCGCCCGCGGTGAGCTTGCCGAAGATGGTGTAGTTGGGGGGCAGCGGGTAGTCGGCGTGCATGATGAAGAACTGGCTGCCGTTTGTGTTGGGACCGGCGTTTGCCATGGCCAGCGTTCCGCGATCGTAGGAGCGGGAGACAGGCTCATCGTCAAAGCGGTAGCCGGGACCGCCACGGCCGGTGCCGGTGGGGTCGCCACCCTGGATCATGAAGCCGCTGATGACGCGGTGGAAGATGACGTCGTCGTAGAAGCCGTCGCGGGCGAGGAAGACGAAGTTGTTGACGGTGTTGGGGGCGTCGTCGGGGAAGAGCTCGGCGGTCATCGAGCCAGCGGAGGTCTCGATGGTGGCGGTGTAGCTCTTCTCCGGGTCGACGGAGAGGGCGGGGGGCGCGTCGTACTGCTTCACGGGTGCTCCGATCGGTGGGGTGGGGCAAGCATACGAGAGCGCGGCGTTTCGCTCGCGCTCAGGCGTCCTCGGAGATCCAGCGGTCGGTGTCGCGGGACCAGGCGACGAGCTCTTCAGGCGTGAAGAAAAGGGCGGTCTCGCGCTCTCCGCTCTCGGGGCTGTCGCTGGCGTGCACGAGGTTGCGTCCGACTTCGAGGCCGAAGTCGCCGCGGATGGTGCCGGCGGGCGCCTGGGAGGGGTTGGTCGAGCCGACGCTGTTGCGGACGGCTCCGGTGGCGGAGTCGCCCTCGAAGACGGCGGCGATGATGGGGCTGCTGGTGATGTACTCCACGAGCCCGGTGAAGAAGGGCTTGCCTTCGTGCTCGGCGTAGTGCCGGCGTGCGAGGTCCGTATCGACCTGCATGAGCTTGAGGCCGATGAGACGGAGGCCGCGGTTCTCCAGGCGCTGGAGGATGGTTCCGGCGAGGCCGCGCTGCATGGCATCGGGCTTGACGAGGACGAGGGTGCGTTCAGTTGCCATGCGGCTATCGTGCTGGCAGACGGTCCTGCGCGCCAGCGGCGCCGAAGGGGCGGCGGGGGGTCGTGATGTTGGGGTCGCGAAGGTAGACGGCGGTCAGTTCCGCGACGGGATCGAGCACCCCGGCACGGAAGCGCACCAGGGCCGCGACGGCGCGGTCGCGGGGAAACACCTCGCGGCCTCCGAGCGCGCCCGCACCCTCGCCGGCAAGGGCGTCAGCGCGAAGGTCGTCGGGGGCGACGATGCGCATGGGGCCATCGGGAGCGAAGCCGCGGAAGTCCTGGACGGCGAGCTCTCCACGACCGGCGGGGTGGACCGCAGTGAGGACCGGCGCATCCGTCTCCCCCTCGCAGGCCGCGGCAACCGCCTCCAGGGTAGAGATACCGGCGAGATCGCAGCCCTGGGCGAGGGCGAGTCCCTGGGCGGTGGCGATCCCGGCGCGCAGTCCCGAGTAGCTTCCGGGGCCGCAGACGGCCACGACAGCGGCGAGGGAGGCGCCCCGGAGGTGCTCCTCGACGGCCGCGAGGAGGGAGGCGTGGGTGAAGTCGTCGGCACTCTCCACGACGCGGGGTTCCCGACCGGGGCCCTCGTCGAAGGCGAGGGCGAAGGCGGGCGAGGCGGTATCGATGGCGAGGACGGCGCTCACGCGAGCTCCAGGGAGGCGAGCAACTCGCGGCCACGGGCGTCGCCGGCACGGAGGCGGAAGCTGCGCTCTTCCTCACCGCCATCGGCGGCGATCTCGATGGTGAGGGTGGCGGCGGGGAGGTGGCCCTCGGCGCGGTCCGGCCACTCGACGACGAGGACGCCGCGCTCTGCTTCGTCCCAGAGGCCAAGCTCGGAGAGGTCGCCGGCGCCGGCGATGCGGTAGAGGTCGGCGTGGAAGAGACGCTCGCGGCCGACGTGCTCGTTCACGAGGACGAAGGTGGGGCTGGTAACAGGGCCGGGGCAGTCGAGGCCGCGGCCGATACCCTGCGCGAGGCGCGTCTTGCCGGTGCCGAGGTCGCCGCTGAGGAGGACGACGTCGCCGGCGCGGAGGCGAGCGCCCAGGCGCTCGCCGAGGGCACGGGTGGCCTCCTCGCTGCTGGTCGTGAGCGTAGCCTCAACGGCGGCGGTCATCGCTGGTCCAGTATAGGGAGGGGCGTTGTTGCGCCCCACGCCGCCAACGGGAGGGAAGTCGTGCGAGTCGCGCTCATCTCGGACGTTCACGCGAACCTTGTCGCGCTGGAGGCGGTGCTGGCGGACGCAGACGAGCGCGGGGTCGAGACCATCTGGAACCTGGGAGACACGGTGGGGTACGGGCCGGATCCGAACGGGGTGGTCGCGCGGCTGGTGGAGGCGGGGGCGGTCTCGGTGCTGGGGAACCACGACGCGGCGGCGACGGGGGCGATCGGGACGGAGTGGTTCAACTCGCTGGCGGCGGAGGCGGCGGAGTGGACGCGTGCGCACCTGGAGCCGGAGACGGTCGGGTACTTCGCGGGGCTTGGGGAGGTCGTGCGGGAGGGGGAGTGGAGCCTCGCGCACGGCACGCTGCGCCAGCCGCTCTGGGAATACCTGATGACGGAAGAGGCGGCGGAGGGGCACTTCGAGCTGCAGGAAACGCCCTACAGCGCGGTTGGGCACACGCACGTCCCGCTCCTGGTGCGCCGGGGGACGGAGGGCGTGGAGGGGAAGACGCCCGTGCCGGGCGAGGCGGTGGCGCTCGGGGAGGGGCTCGTGTGCGTGAATCCGGGGTCGGTGGGCCAGCCGCGGGACGGCGACCCACGGTCTTCGTACGCGCTGGTCAACACAGAAGCGAGGACCGTCGCGCATCACCGCGTTCCCTACGACATCGGCGAGACGCAGCGGCGGATGGAGGAGGCGGGGCTGCCCCGGGCGCTCGCCGAGCGGCTCGGGTACGGGCGTTAGGCCTGCGCGGCGGCCGCGCAGGCCAGGAGTTGACCCATATCGAGGAGGTTTGTACTCTATTTCACAATCTTCTCTACCCCTCGCAGCGAATGGCCTAGAGGCTTCACGCACCCGAGGGACGACGGTGAGCGACAGTGACCGAAAACGGAAAAGACCTCACTTCCGCAGTACTGGGCAATCGCATTCGGCAGGCGCGCAAGGACGCGGGCCTGAGCCAGGTGCGGCTGGCGCAACTACTGAACACGACGCAGAGCGCGATCAGCCTCTACGAGGCGGGGCAACGGGCAGTGGGCATCGACATGCTGCTGAACGTGGCGCGCATCCTGAACCGCCCGCTGCACTATTTCCTGGGCGCGATCGACGCGGTGCTGTACGTGCGGGACAGCCGGATCGCGAACCTGGCGAACGAGCTGGAGAAGCGGCCTGAGGACATCGAGGAGCTGCTCGAGTACTGGGAGTTCGTCCGCTGGCGGAACGCGCAGGAGCGCGAGCAGGGGTTGGAACTGGTCGGCGGCAGCTAACATAGCCGCACGCCCCCGCATGAGGCGGGGGCCGAGTCCAGACCAGGAGCAGCGCGTTGGGGCGTCGCGTCTACGATCCCACGGATTCCCGGAGGCTGCTGAACCCCGGGCCGGTCAGCATCGTGACGGCGAGCTGGCGCGGGGACGCGAACGCCGCCCCGGTGGCGTGGACGGCGCCGCTCTCGATGTCGCCGCCGATGGTGGGGGTGGTTCTGCACCCGATCCGGCACACGGCGGACATGATCCGCTTCAGCGAGGAGTTCGCGCTCAACATCCCCGGGCCGGAGCTCATGCGGGAGACGGCGTACTTCGGTAGCCGCTCCGGAGTCGACGAGAACAAGGTGGAGGGCAGCAAGCTGGATGCGTTCACGGCGCTGCGCGTTGACGCGCCCCTCCTGGAGGGCTGCCTGGCGTGGATCGAGTGCGGCCTGCGGGACGTGATTCCCACGGGCGACCACGTGCTCTTCGTGGGCGAAGTCGTGGCGGTGCAGGCACTGGACGAGGCCTACGCCGAGCGCTGGCTGCTGGAAGAGCGAAACTTCAGCCCGCTCACGTTCCTGGGAGGGAGCTGGTACGCGCAGGTGCGAGAGGCGCGGGAAGCGGAGTTCGAGGTGGATGCGCAGGGCGGCCTGATGGAAGAAAGCGCCGAGCAGCGCGAAGAGCGCGAAGAGCTGGAGGCACAGGAAGCCGAACTGCGCGAGCAGGAAGGCGACGAGGGCTACGAGGAGATGGTCAGCGAGGAGTAGAACTCTCGCCCTGACCACGGGCCTCGATCGGTTCGTACACGCGGAATTTCTCTCCGGCGTACACGGCGTTTGGCCGCACGAGCCGGTTGTCGGCGTACTGCTCGAGCAGGTGGGCGCTCCAGCCGGCAATGCGGGCAACGGCGAAGATGGGCGTGTAGAGGTCGTGGGGGATGCCGAGCATCCGGTACACGGAGGCGCTGAAGAAGTCGACGTTGGGGTAGAGGGGACGACCGCTGAGGCGCTCGGCGAGGTAGTCACGCACCTTGCGGGAGAGGTCGAAGTACTTGCGGTCGGGGGAGGTCTCGGCGAGCTGCTCGCCAAGCTCCTCGAGGATGATGGCGCGGGGGTCGGTGGTCTTGTAGACGCGGTGGCCGATGCCCATGACGCGCTCGCCGCGGGCGAGCATGGCTTCGATGTGGCTCTCGATGTTCGACTCGTCGCCGATTTCCTCGACCATTTCGAAGACGGCGCTGTTGGCGCCACCATGCAGGGGCCCCTTGAGGGTCCCGATGGCGGAGGCGATGGCGGAATACATGTCGCTCATGGTGGAGGCGGTGACGATGGCCGAGAACGTCGACGCGTTCATCTCGTGCTCGGCGTGGAGGGTCATGGCGACGTCGAAGACCTTGGCCTGAAGCTCGGACGGTTCCTCGCCGGTGAGGGTGTAGAGGAAGTTGGCGGCGTGGCCGAGGTCGTCGCGGGGAGCAAGGATGTCGAGGCCCTGTCGCTGGCGGTGGAACGCGGCAACGACGGAAGGCATGCGGGCGGTGAGGCGCGCAGCCGTCCACTTGAGCTGCTCCTGCGAGAAGTCGCTGGCCTTGGGGTCAAGGGCGCCAAGGGCCGTCACGCAGATCTCAAGGCCGCGCATGGGAAGGCACTTGCCGGCGAGCTCGTGGATGAGCGTGCGGTTCAGGTCGGAGAGGGGGCGCTCCTGGATCAGCAGGGCGTTGAGGTCATTGAGCTGCTTGCGGGTGGGAAGGTCGAGGTTCCAGAGGAGGTAGGCGGTCTCTTCGAAGGAAGCGTGCTCGGCGAGGTCGTAGATGTCGTAGCCGGCGTAGATGAGCTGGCCCTTCTGGCCGTCGATGGTGCACAGCTTGGTGGCGGCGACGTTTACGCCTTCAAGGCCGCGCTGGATCTCGGTCGTGGTCACAGAAACCTCTCTCTCACGGCGGGGTGCCGCGGCGCGGGTGCGCGCCGGTGGATGAGTGAAACAGCGCCCTATCCTACCAATTTGGCAAGGGGCGTGGCGTTACGTTCGATCACGTGGCAAGGCGCTCGGCGACGAGCGTGCCCATGCGGGCGGTATCGACGGTTGAGCCGCTCCCGGACTCGATGTCGGCGGTGCGATAGCCCTCGGCGAGGACTTCGTCGACGGCCTCCTCGATAGCGACGGCCTCGGCCTCGAGAGCGAGGGAGTGCCGCAGCATGAGGGCGACGCTGAGGATCATTGCGAGGGGGTTGGCGATGCCCTGGCCGGCAATGTCGGGAGCGGTGCCGTGGATGGGCTCGTACATGCCGATGCCCGTGCCGTTGCGACGGCGGCGGCCGAGGCTGGCGGAGGGAAGCATCCCCATGGAGCCGGCAAGGACAGAGGCCTCGTCCGTGAGGATGTCGCCGAACATGTTGCCGGTGACGATCACATCGAAGGTGGCGGGGTGGGTGATGAGGTGCATGGCGCAGGCGTCGACGAGGACGTGCTCAAGCTCGACATCGGCGTATTCGGCGGCGAGCTCGGTCGCGATCTCGCGCCAGAGGCGGCTGGTATCGAGGACGTTGGCCTTGTCGACGCTGGTGAGCTTGCCTCGGCGGCCCCGGGCGAGCTCGAAGCCGGTGCGGAGGATGCGTTCGATCTCGCGTTCGCTGTAGCGCATGGTGTCGACCGCCTGGCGACCGCGGGTGTTCTCCCAGCGCTTCTGGGGCTTGCCGAAGTAGATGCCGCCGGTGAGCTCGCGGATGACGACCATGTCGACGCCCTCGAGGACCTCGGACTTGATGGAGCTGTCGGCGAGGAGGAGGGGGTTGACGCGCACGGGGCGGATGTTGGCGAAAAGGCCGAGCCCCTTGCGCAGACCGAGGATGGCCTGCTCGGGACGGACGGAGGCCTGGGGATCGTCCCACTTGGGCCCGCCGACGGCGCCGAAGAGGACGGCGCGGGAACGGGCGGCGGCCTCGAGGGTGTCGTCACGCAGGGCGATGCCGTACTCGTCGATGGCGGCGCCGCCGACGAGAGCGTTCTCGTACTGGAACTCGTGGCCAAAGCGGCGCTCGACGGCGTTGAGCACTTTCAGTCCTTCTTCGAGAACCTCGGGGCCGATGCCGTCTCCGGGTGCAAGGAGAATCGGGTAGGAAGGCATGCTTCGAGTGTACCGGTTCGCCTGTTCAGAGGCCCGCGGCGGCAATATGGCGCAGATAGGCGTCTCGCGGGATGGCCACGGCGCCAAGGGAGGCGAGGTGGGGGGTGGGGAGCTGCACGTCGATGAGGGCGATGCCGTCGCGGGGGGCGAACTGGCAGAGGGCGAGGAGGGCGATCTTGGAGGCGTCGGTGGCTCGGTGGAACATCGACTCGGCGCCGAAGAGGGCGCCCACTCGAAGTCCGTAGAGGCCACCGACGAGCGCGCCCTCGGGGTTCCAGACCTCAAAGCTGTGGGCCCACCCGAGCGTGTGGAGGCGCAGGTAGGCGCGCATGATGCCGGGGGTGATCCAGGTGCCCTCGGGGCGGACGGCGCAGGCGGCGATGACCTGGGCGAAGGCGGCATCGAGCGTGACGCGGAAGCGGCCCTGGCGGACGCGGCGGGCGAGGCGGCGGGACACGTGAAAGCGCTCGGGGGGAAGGATGGCGCGGGGGTCCGGGGACCACCAGAGGGTATCGATGCCGTCGTGCGGCCAGGGGAAGAGGCCAGCACGGTAAGCCCCCACGATCGTCTCGGGGGCGAGATTGCCGCCGGCGGCAACGAAGCCGCTGGGGGGCGCATTGCGGGCGTCGGGGAAGCGGAAGCGGTTAGGCGGGAGGGGCTGGGGCGGAAGCCGCGTGTGGACGTTGAGCTCCACAACAGGCGGGGAAGACATGGGGGCCTAGCTTGCCTCGTTCCCGGGGCCGTCCGCACCGGACGGCGGGGCAGACTTTCAGCAGCCCGGTTGGCCGTGGTTCCCGCAGCACCCCTGAAGGTGGCGAAGCTTGATCAAGTGGTTGCGGGCGGCGATGCGGGTCCAGTCCAGGGTCTCGATGGTGGAGCGGTACCAGTTGCGCCAGGGCCGCGCCGGACCGGGACGGCCGCCGCCGCTCACGCCGGCGGCTCGGCGGAAGCGGTGGAGGGGTAGCGGTCGGGGCGGGCGTCCTCGAAGGCGGCGATCTCGTCCTCGTGCTCCAGCGTGAGGCCGATGGCGTCGAGGCCCTCGATCAGGTTTCGCTTCACCGCCGGGTCGATCTCGAAGGAGCGCACGAAGGAGCCGTCGGCGGTGGCGACGGTCTGCGACTCGAGGTCGACGATGGTCTCGGCCTCGGGCAGCTCCTCGGCGCGCGCCATCAGGAACTGCACATCCTCGGGGGCGAGGGTGATGGTGAGGAGCCCAATCTTGGCGCAGTTGTTGCGGAAGATATCGGCGAAGGAGGGGGCGATAAGGGCGCGAAAGCCGTAGTCCTCAAGGGCCCAGGGGGCGTGCTCGCGGGAGGAGCCACAGCCGAAGTTATCGCCCGCCAGGAGGATGCGGGAACCCAGGAAGACGCCCTCATTGAGGATGAATTCGGGATCCTTGCGCCAGTCATCGAAGAGGAACTGGCCGAAGCCGCTGCGCTCGATCCGCTTGAGGTACTTGGCGGGGATGATCTGGTCGGTGTCGACATCCGCGCGGTTGAGGGGCAGGGCCTTGCTGCGAACGGTCTCGAACTTACGCATCGCGCATCTCCCAGTCGCGGATATCGACGAAGTGGCCGGCGATGGCGGCGGCGGCGGCCATCTGGGGGCTTACGAGGTGAGTGCGGCCGCCGGGGCCCTGGCGCCCCTCGAAGTTGCGGTTCGAGGTGGAGGCGCAGCGCTCGCCGGGGAGGAGGATGTCCGGATTCATGCCGAGGCACATGGAGCAGCCCGCATCGCGCCACTCGAAGCCAGCGGCGCGAAAGACCTCGTCGAGGCCTTCGGCCTCGGCGGCGGCCTTCACCAGTCCGGAGCCGGGCACGACCATGGCGCGCACGCCCGAGGCGACCTGACGGCCGCGCACGGTGGCGGCGGCGTCGCGCAGATCGGCGAGGCGCGAGTTGGTGCAGGAGCCGATGAAGACGCGGTCGAGGGGAACGTCGGCAAGGGCGGTGCCGGCCTCAAGGTCCATGTAGCGGAGGGCCCGCTCGGTCTGCTCGCGGGCGGCCTCGGTGGGGGCGTCGCCGGGATCGGGGACGCGCCCGGAGACGGGCACGCTCTGGGCGGGGTTCGTGCCCCAGGTGACGCAGGGTTCGATGTCGGCGCCGTTAAGGGCGACGGTCGTGTCGAAGTGGGCGTCCTCGTCGGTGGCGAGGCCGCGCCAGTGGTCGAGGGCGCGCTCCCAGGCGGCGCCGGCGGGGCTGGAGGGGCGGCCTTCGAGGTAGGCGAAGGTGGTGTCGTCGGGGGCGACGAGGCCGGCGCGGGCGCCCGCCTCGATGCTCATGTTGCAGATGGTCATGCGGCCTTCCATGGAGAGGGAGCGGATGACCTCGCCGCGGTACTCGACGATGTGGCCGGTGCCGCCGCCGACGCCGATGGTGTTGATGATGGTGAGGATGACGTCCTTGGCGGTAACGCCGGGGGAGAGCTCGCCGTCGACCTCGATGGCCATGGTGCGCTGGGCGGCCTGGGGGAGGGTCTGGGTGGCGAGGACGTGCTCGACCTCGGAAGTGCCGATGCCGAAGGCGAGGGCCCCGAGCGCGCCGTGGGTGGAGGTGTGGCTGTCGCCGCAGACGATGGTCATGCCGGGCTGGCTGAGGCCCTGCTCGGGGCCGACGACGTGGACGATGCCCTGGCGGGGGTCGTCGATGTCGTAGAAGGGCACCTCGAACTCGGCGCAGTTGGCGCGCAGGGTCTCCACCTGCTGGATGGAGAGGGGGTCGTCCCAGGGGCGTTCGCGGCCCTCGGTGGGGACGTTGTGGTCGACGGTGGCGAGGGTGCGGTCGGGACGTCGAACGGGACGTCCGGCGAGCCGCAGCGATTCGAAGGCCTGGGGGGAGGTGACCTCGTGGACGAGGTGGAGGTCGATGTAGAGGAGGTCGGGGAGGCCTTCCTCCCGGCGAACGAGGTGCTCTTCCCAGATCTTCTCGGCGATCGTCGGCATGGGTTCCCTCGGGCGGCGAACGGGTGGGGGGCGCCGCGGGCGCTATTGTGGCCCGCCGGGGCGAATCCCGCACGTGGGGCGGCGTCCTACGAAAGGGGGCAGGCGCCGCATCCGCCCCGGGAGCAGTGCCGGGCGTGGAGCTGGAGAGCGCCCTGAAGGGCGGCGGCGCGGGCCAGGGGAGCGCTCTCGGCGGCGGAGAGCCAGCCGGCGAGGGAGCGGAGCTGGCCGTAGGGCGCGGGGGCGGGAAGGGCGCGAAAGCGATCGAGGGCGGCGCCCTCGGGCCAGAGGCGCGCGCCGAGGGCGGCGGGGAGGACGGCGTTCACGGCAAGCTCGAGGGCGGCGCCGGCTCCGATGCCGGGGGCGCGCAGGGCGCGGGGGACGGAGGCCGGCTCGGCGAGGGTTTCGGGCCACTCCGGGCGGGGGCCGGGCCAGAGGCGGGCGGCGAGAGCGGCGAAGGCGGTGAGGCGGCGCTCGGGGGCGGCGGCGGGGCGGCCGCCGTGGCGGACGAGGGGGAGAGCGGAGGCTGCGTTGAGCAAGGCAGCGGCGAACGCTTCCGCGCGCTCCTCACTGCCGCCCGCGGGGGCGGTTTCGAGGAGGGCGGGGAGGGGAAGGCGGCGAGCGACCTCGGCGAAGGACTCGCGGTTGCGGCGTCCGGCGAGGGTCTCGAGGGCGAGGGCGTAGAGGACGGGGCCGGGGCCACGGGCAGCGGACCAGTTGGCGGCGCGGGAGGTCTTCGCGCGGAGGCGCTCGAGGCCGAGGCGTTCGAGGGCGGGGACGGGGGAGGAGCGGGTGGCGGTGGCGGCGCAGGGTGGGGAGAAGCCCGGCAGGGGCGGGGTGGAAGGGGCGGGAGCGACGGCGAGGGGGATGGCGCGGCCACTTGCATGGGGCGTGACGAGGGAGGCGCCATCGTTCTCTTCGACGACGTGGAGGACGACGCGGGCGTAGGCCGGGTCGTCATGGTGGCCGTGGGCATGCCAGCCGCTCGCGCGCAGGTGGAGCTCGACATCGCCGCAAAGCTCGGCGCCGTCGAGCTCGATGACGGCGTCGCGGGCGTCGGGGCCGTAACCGGGAGCGGGAACGCCGGGGAAACGGATGCGGAGGCGGCGCCCGTCCTCGACGCGCGAGGGGGCGCCCAGGCCGGCGAACCAGCGTTCGGCGAGGGCGGCCTCGCCACGGGCGGGGGCATAAACCGCGGGCTCCTCGGCGAGGGCGCGCCAGGGGGCGGAGCGAGCGGGGGCGAGCACGCTCACGGGCCTCCCTCCTCCTCCGGCTCGGGAGCGGGCGGGGAGGCGTCGTAGGGGACCATCTCCTCTTCGAGCATCCGCAACACCGTGAGACTCGCGCCCCTCGGCGCGTAGCGGCCCGTCTCCCACTCGCTCACGGTCTGCTGGCGAACGCCAAGGCGGCGGGCGAAGGCGGCCTGGCTCAGGCCTGAACGTTCCCGCAGGTTTCTGACCCAGCCCTCAGGAGTTGTCTCCGGCATCTGGCTCAGCCTACACGTTACCGTGTAGATTCGGGGAGGGAGCTACGACGTCGCGGAGGGGATACGGGTCCCGGAGGACTCAGAAAACGCGGCAAGGCGGGCGAGCTCGGCGCGCAGGTCGAGGAGGGCAGTGTAGGTGAGCAGCACGGTGACGGGGCGATCAGCGGGGTTCGTGGCGAGCGCTTCGAGGAAAGCCGCGGGGGAGCGGCTGGTCGCGGCGGGCTCGGGCCAGCCCGCGTAGCGCAGGCGCAGGGCGGCATCCTCGGCGCGGATGCCGCCCGCCCAGCAGCGCTCGACGCGCCCCGCGAGCCGCTCGAAGTCGACGTCCCAGATCCAGCTCACGTCGCGGCCGTCGGCGAAGCGGTCGTTGAGGACGAAGGCGACCTCGGCGGGGCCGGGCTCGTCCTCGACCAGGCGCAGGGCCTCGCTCGCGCCGGCGGGGTTCTTGCAGAGCAGAAGGCGCAGGCGGCAATCGCCGAGGGCGACGAGCTCACCGCGCCCGAAGGCCGGACGAGCAGCGACGAGGCCGGCGCGGATGTCGTCGGGGTGCAGATCGAGGGCGCGGGCGAGCGCGATCGCGGCGACCGCATTGCCGCCGTTGTAGAGGCCGCCGAGGGGGAGGTCGACATCGCCGAGGCCGGGGAGGGTGAGGCGGAGGCCGTCGGGGCCGGACTCGATGGCGGTAGCGCTGGTGTCGGGCTCGGGGACGGCGCGTTCGCAGCCGGCGCAGCTCCAGCGGCCGAGGTGGGCGGCGTAGCGAGACTCGTAGTGGTAGACGCCCCCGCAGGAGCGGCACCAGCGGGCGTCGGCGGGACCGGGGGAGGAGGCGCCCGCGCGGGCGCCAGCGAGCGAGTACCAGTGGACGGGTCCGGCCCAGTCGAGGGCGAGCTCGGCGACGGAGGGGTCGTCGGCGTTGAGGACGAGCGTCGTCGCCGGCGGCAGGAGGGCGAGGGCTTCGCGCCAGCGGGCGGCGACGCCGTCGACCTCGCCGTAACGGTCGAGCTGGTCGCGGAAGAGGTTCGTGAAGGCGACGGCGCGGGGCTGGAGGGCGCGGGCGGCGGCGGGAAGCGTCGCTTCGTCCGTCTCCATGAGGGCGAGGGCGCGCGGATCTCGGGGACGGGCGCGCCAGTCGACGGCGGCGGCGAGGGCGGAGGCGATGCCGCGCGTAAGGTTCGACCCTTCGCGGTTGTGGACGGCGGGGTGACCCGAAGCCGCGAGCATGCCGGCGAGGAGGCGGGCGGTGGTGGTCTTGCCGTTCGTGCCGGTGATGAGGACGGCGCCGCCCTCGAGCGAGCGGCCGAGGGTGGAGACGAAGGCGGGATCGAGGCGTTCGGCGACGAGGCCGGGAAGGGCAGTCGCGCCGCCCCGCCGGAGCCCGGAGCTGAGCGCAGCGGCGGCCTTCGCAGCCCAGAGGGCGAGCAGGAGGCGGGGGCCGGGTGCCGTCATGACCACGTCCCTGGTCCGCGGAGGCGGGCGGCCATGGTACGGGTCGGCGAGGGCGGCCGGGGAGGGCTAGGTGCCCGTGGCGCTCACGAAGGGGAGCGGCTGGGCGGGCACGAGTCCCGCGAGCACGCGTTCGATCGCCATCGTATGGCTACAGATCGACCACTCGGCGAAGAAACCGCAGGTGCAGGTCCATACCTCGTCGGCGAACTCGACTCGGTGGTCGGTGTTGTCGCCCCGGACGGTCACGGCAAAGCCTTCGATGCAGAACCGCTCGGGTTCTGCGGCGTAGCGCCTGGCCTTCTCGATCTTGCCGATGATGCTCGACTGCATATTCGCTGAAACCCTCCTGGCACGGGCGGCTCCAGACACAGAAACGGCGCCCTACAGGCGCCGTTGGGAGGTGCGTGCCGCTCGCGCATCCATCGCGCCATTCACGCTACGGGCGCGCGGGAGGGCCTGTCAACAGTTTCGGGAGCGGGTTCCGTGAAGGACACGACCATCTCCACCGGTGCGCTTACCGTAACCTGCTCGCCGGGGCCGGGAAGGGGCAGGGCAGGGGGGAAGGCGACCGCGATGCGCTCGCCGTTGCCACGCCCGACCACCTCGACGCTGGTGACGAGATCGACGATCTCTTCGACATGCAGGGTGAGCATGAAATCTCCCGGCCCGGGACGGAGACCGCCGGGCGCAACACCGGCGAGACCGGCGTCGGTGGGGATGAGGGTGTAGCCGAGGAACGCGGCGGTCTCGGGGTCGGGCGGGGAGGCGAAGACATCGCGCCGGGGGCCGGCGGCGCGCACGCGCCCCTCGCGCAGAAGCACGAGATCCTCGGCGAGGCGCAGGGCCTCGTCGCGGTCGTGGGTGACCAGCACGGTGGTCCCGGCAAAGCGGCGCAGGAGGGCGGGGAGCTCCTCGAGCATCTGGCCGCGTCCACGCTCGTCGAAGCCCGCGAGGGGCTCGTCGAGAAGCGTCAGGGGCGCGCGCAGGGAGAGGGCGCGGGCGAGGTTGGCGCGCTGCGCCTCGCCTCCCGAGAGGCGGTTGGCGGGACGGTCGAGGAGGTGGGCCACGCCGCAGGCGGTCGCGGCCTCGTCAAGGCGGTCGCGGCGCTCCCGCGGAGGAAGACCGCGGAGGC
The DNA here is from genome assembly GCA_026702615.1 of Chloroflexota bacterium. Classification (GTDB taxonomy): domain Bacteria; phylum Chloroflexota; class Dehalococcoidia; order Tepidiformales; family Tepidiformaceae; genus UBA2991. The sequence goes on from JAPPBY010000008.1 coordinate 27,926, forward strand.
GCAGGGCGAGGTCGAGGTTGGCGCGCAGGGTGCCGCTGAGAAAGACCGCTTCCTGGAAGGCGTAGGCGACGGAGGCGCGGGCGGTGGTGGCGGGTTCTTCCCCGAGCAAGACGCGCCCGAAGAGGGGCCGTTCGAGGCCGGCGAGCAGGCGCAGGAGGGTGGACTTCCCGGAGCCGTTGGGGCCGAGAAGGGCGGTCACCCGGCCCGCGGAGAAGCGCAGCTCGGGCACGTCGACAACGGGCTGGTCGCCGTAGGCGAACTGCACACGGTCGAAACGCGCTTCCATCAGCGAGGGCTCCGCTGCTGGACCACCGTGAGGACGGCGACGATGGCGAAGGCCATGGCGAGCAGCACGAGGCCGTAGGCGATGGCGCGTTCAGTGTCGGCGCGGCTGGTCTCGGTGACGATGGCGGTGGTGAGGACGCGCGTATCGCCAACGAGGTTGCCGCCGACGGCCATGGAAGCCCCCACCTCGGAGACGACAGCGCCAAAGCCGGCCATGACGGCGGCGAGGAGGCCGAGGCGGGCTTCGCGGGCGAGCAGCCAGAGGGTTCGCAGCCTGCCGGCGCCCAGCACGGCGAGGAGGTCGGGCAGGCGGGTGGGGAGGGCCTGGATGGAGGCGGCGGTGAAGGCGATGACGAGCGGGGTCGCGATGAGGAACTGGGCGATGATCATGGCCTGCTTGGTGTAGATGAGCTCGAAGCCGCCGAAGGGGCCGCTTCGCACGAGCAGGAGCCAGATGACGAGGCCGGCGACGACGGGGGGCATGCCCATGCCCGTGCCAACGGCCGCAAGGATGAGGGTGCGGGCAGGGAAGCGGGCGCGGCCAAGGAGGTAGCCGAGGGGCACGCCCACGAGCATGGCGAGGGCGGTGGCCGAACCGGAGACCAGCAGGGAGCGGCCGGCGATGGAGAAGAGCTCACCGTCGCCCGTGCCGATGAGGCGAAACGCCTCGACCAGGCCGTCCCAGATGGCTTCCATTAGCCGCCTCCAACCGGGGCCTGGGCGGCGGGGGTGAAGAGCGAGCGGCCAAATTCCTCGGCGCGGAAGCGCCCGATAAGCGCCTGGGTCTCCGGTTCGAGGAGGAAGGCGGCGAAGGCCTCGGCCTGCTCCCCGGCGACGCCCTGGTGCTTGTCCGGGTTGACGACGTGGATGTGATAGACGTTGAGGAGCGTGGCGTCCCCCTCGACGAGGACGGCGAGGTCGAGGACATCACGCAGGGCGAGGTAGGTGGCGCGGTCGGTGAGGGTGTAGGCCCCGCGCTCGGAGGCGATGGTGAGGGTGGCGCCCATGCCCTGGCCGGTCTCCTCGCGCGTGAGGCGGGCGGGGTCGAGGCCGGCGGCAACCCAGAGGGCGAGCTCCTTCTTGTGCGTGCCGGAGTCGTCACCCCGGGAGACGAAGCGGCCACCGGAGGCGATGGCGGCGAGGGCGGCGGGGAGGTCGGGGGCGGCGGCGGCGGCAGCGGGGTCGTCGGGGGGACCGACGATGACGAAGTCGTTGGTCATGACGAGGCGGCCGGAAACGAGATCGCCGCTGGCGATGTAAGGGGCTTCGGCTTCGGGGGCGTGGACGAGGACGGCGTCCGCGTTGCCCTCCCCTGCCATGCGCAGGGCCGCGCCCGTGCCGACGGCGATCACCTTGACGGCGATGCCGGTGCGCTCTTCGAAGCGGGGGACGAGCTCGTCGAGGAGGCCGCTGTCGTAGGTGGAGGTGGTGGTGGCGAGGATGATCGTGCCGGGATCATCGTCGGAACCGCCGCAGGCGGCGGCGGAGAGGAGGGCGCCGACGAGAGCCAGCGCGAGCAGCGGTCGGGCGAGGGGCACGGGGCTCTCCCGGCGCGGTTATGCTGGCCGCAGCATAGCGATGTGGGATGGGAGGGGCTAGCGGGGCGGGCCGCGGAGGATGCGGCGGCGGAGAGGCTCGGGGTCGTCGGGGGCGCCGTACATCTCCCACCAGGCGTCGTCGAGCCACCAGGTGGCCCCGGCCTCCTCCCAGCGGGCGACTTCATCGGCATCGACATCGGGGAGGCTGCGTTCGATGACGATGTCGTACGAATCCGTGCCTTCACGTTCGCGTGCGACCCAGTCGCTCATGGCGCGGAGGTCTTCGATCGCCTCATCGGGCGAGGCATCGAACACCATCTCGCCATCCGCGCCGAAGACATTGGGGAGGAGGCCGTTGTAGCGAGTGGCGCGGCGCATCGACTTGCGGCGGGGCCACATGGTGGGGTCGCGGGGCCAGGCGCCGACGACCCAGATTGGGATGCGCGGTTGCTGGACGGGGGGCGGCAGAAAGGTGACCTCGCGCGTGCTGAAGTGCTCACCCTCGAAGGAGAAGGGCTCGCCGCTCCAGAGGCCTTCGAGGACGGCAAGGGCCTCATCGAGCATGGCGGCGCGGGTGCGGCGGTCGAACTCGTCGCCGCCGAACCAGGGACCCTGCTCGTCGGGGGCGCCGAGACCGACGGAGAGGGTGAGACGGCCGCCCGAAAGCCGATCGACGGTGGCGGCCTGGCGGGCGATCAGCCAGGGACGGTGCCAGGCAAGAGGCGTGAGCATGGTGCCAAGCCGCACGCGCTCGGTGCGCAGGGCCACACCGGAGAGGAGCACCCAGGCGTCGGCGAACGCCATGACGGGTTCGTCGGAGGCAGCGGCGTAGGGAGTGTCCCAGAAGAAGACGCCGTCCCAGCCAGCCTCCTCGGCGTCGACCGCAAGCTGGATGAGGGTGGCGGGGTCGCCGCCATAACCCGTGTTGGGGAGGGTCACACCGAAGCGCATGGGGGCTGAGTTTAGGGGAAGGCGGCCTACGCAGGCGCGGGCGCTACCACCAGATCATCTCGTCGACGTCCTCGGGGAGGTCGTCCCAGTCCGTGGTCCAGAGGCCGGAGCTGAGGTACTTCCAGCCGCCATCGGCGAGCAGGCAGACAATGTGCTGCTCGCCGGGGAGGCGCTCGGAGACTTTGATGGCGGCGCGCACGACGGAGCCGCTGCTGACGCCGGCGAAGATGCCCTCTTTCTCGGCGAGGTCGCGGGTGAAGGCGAAGCTCGTCTGGCTATCGACGACGATCTTCCCGTCGAGGACGGACTCGTCGAGTATTTCGGGGATGAAGCCCTCTTCGAGGGCGCGGAGGCCCTGCACGTTGTCGCCGGGGTGAGGGGCGGCGGCGATGACGCGAATGTCGGGCTTGCGCGCCTTGAGGCCGCGGCCCGTACCGGTGAGGGTTCCCCCCGTACCCAGGCCCGCGACGAAGGCGGTCGTCTCGGGGAGGTCGCGCAGGATCTCGACGGCCGTCCCTTGTTCGTGGGCGGCGGGGTTGGCCTCGTTCCCGTACTGGTAGGGGAAGTGGTAGCGGCCGGGGTCGGCGGCGACGATCTCCTTGGCCTTCACGATGGCGCCGTTCGAGCCGAGTTCGCCCGGGGAGTAGATGATCTCCGCGCCGAGGGAGCGGAGCAGGAGGGAACGCTCCTCGCTGACGTTCTCGGGCATGACGCAGACCACGTGGTAGCCGCGCAGCTTGCCGATGAGGGCAAGTCCGATGCCAGTGTTGCCTGACGTGGGCTCAAGGATGGTGTCGCCGGGCTTGAGCTCGCCGCGCGACTCGGCCGCCTCGATCATCGCCTTGGCGATGCGGTCCTTCACCGAGCCGGTGGGGTTCTGACCCTCGAGCTTGGCGTAGATGTGGACGTCGGGACGGGGCGCGAAGGCGCGCAGCTCGACGAGGGGGGTATCGCCGATGAGGTCGAGGATGGAGCGATAGAGGGCCACGGCGGGGCGGGGTTAGCCCCCGGCGAGGGCGGGGAGGATGTCGAGGACGTCTCCGTCGCTGAGGGCGGTGCCGGCGCCGCCCATGTAGCGGATGTCCTCATCGTTGAGGTAGACGTTGACGAAGCGCTGGAGCTCCCCGTCCTCGCCGTACATCTGGGCCTTGAAGCCGGGGTAGCTGGCCTCGATATCGTCGACGACCTCGGCCACGGTCGCGCCCCGCGCCTCGATCTCCTTCTGCCCACCAACGAGCTTCGAGAGGACGGCGGTGACGCGAATGCGGACGGTGGGCGCGGTGGCTGAGGTCACGGGCTGATCTCCTGGTGGTGGGTTCGCCTGTTCGGGCTAGACGGCGGCTTCCTCTTCCTCCGGGTGGGGGAAGGGGGCGCCGCAGAACTCCTCGTAGTCGATGAGCTCGGTGATCGTGGGGTTGTCGCCGCAGAGGGGGCAGTCCGGGTCGCGGCGGATCTTGACGGTGCGGAACTCGAGCGAGAGCGCATCGTAGAGGAGGAGGCGGTTGACCAGGGGTTCGCCCTGTTCGAGGACGAGCTTGAGCACCTCGGTGGCCTGGATGCTGCCGATGGTGGCGCACATCGCGCCAAGCACGCCGGCCTCGGCGCAGCTGGGCACCATGCCGGGCGGGGGCGGCGCCGGGTAAAGGCAGCGGTAGCAGCTCTGGTCGGGCAGGTAAGTCGTGGCCTGGCCATCGAACATGAGGATGGAGCCATCGACCAGCTTCTTCTTGCGGAGGAAGCAGGCGTCGCTCACGAGGTAGCGCGTGGCGAAGTTGTCGGCCCCGTTCACGACGATGTCGTACTGGTCGATGATCTCGAAAGCGTTATCGCTGGTGAGGGGCGCCTCGTGGAGGACGACATTGATGTTGGGGTTGTGGGAGAGCAGGGTCTCCTTCGCCGACTGCACCTTGGGGCGGCCGATGTCATCGGTCTGGTGGAGAATCTGGCGCTGCAGGTTGGAGCGGTCGACGATGTCGAAGTCGATGAGGCCGATCGTGCCGATGCCGGCGAGGGCGAGGTAGAGGGCGACGGGGGAGCCGAGCCCGCCGGCGCCCACGACGAGTACCCTGGCCTCGATAATCTTGCGCTGCCCGGCGCTCCCGACCTGGGGCATGATGAGGTGGCGGCTATAGCGCTCGACCATCTCGGGCGTGAGGACGACGTCGGAGCCGCCGGCGAGGGCCGGGATGAAGGCGACCTCGTCGCCGGTGGCGAGGGCGGTGGCCTCACCGTCGAGCGTGTCGATCTCGACTTGGTTCACGTAGACGCCAATGTGGGTAGCGATCTCGCCGTCGGCATCGCGCACCTGGAGGCCGAAGCCGGGGAACTGCGTGTCGAGGTCGTCCACCACCTCGCGCAGGTTAGCGCCGGTGGCGCGCACCTGAACGCGGTTGCCCACGAGGTGGCGGAATGGGGTGGGGACGTAGACGTTGACGGTCACTGGCTGCGCCTCGCTGCTGGGCCCGTCCTGGGGGCCTTCGGATTGTGGAGCGGCTCCCGCCGCCGGGCTAGAGGTCGACACTGAGGTACCGCTCCCCGGTATCACAGAGGATGGTGACGATACGGGCATCCTCGCCCAGGCGCTCGGCCACGGAGAGGGATGCGATGACGTTGGCGGCGGCGGAGATGCCGACGAGAAGGCCCTCCTCGCGGGTGAGGCGGGCGGTCATGGCGAAGGCGTCCTTGTCTTCGATGCGGATGACCTCGTCGTAGATCTCGCGGTCGAGGACGCCCGGCACGAAGCTGGCGCCGATACCCTGGATGCCGCTGAGGCCGGGACGTCCGCCGCTGAGGACGGGCGAGCGGGCGGGCTCGACGGCGACGATCTGGATGCGGTCGCCGAGCTCCTCGCGCAGCACCTGGCCGACGCCCGTGATGGTCCCGCCGGTGCCGACGGCGGCGACGAAGGCGTCGATCTCGCCGTCGGTGGCGGCGAGGATCTCGCGGGCGGTCGTGCGGCGGTGGACGTCGGGGTTGGCGGGGTTCTCGAACTGCTGGGGGACGAAGACGTCGGACTCGGACTCGGCGAGCTGACTGGCGGCGAAGACGGCGCCGGTCATGCCCTCGATGGCGGGGGTGAGGTGGACCTCGGCGCCGTAACGCTCGAAGAGGCGGCGGCGCTCAACGGACATGTCCTCGGGCATGGTGAGGATGAGCCGGTAGCCCTTGACGGCGGCGACCATGGCGAGGCCGATGCCGGTGTTTCCGGAGGTCGGCTCGATGATGGTGGCGCCGGGGCGGAGGGCTCCGGAGCGCTCCGCGTCCTCGATCATGGCGAGGGCGATGCGGTCCTTGACGGAGCCGCCGGGGTTCATGCTCTCGAGCTTGCCGTAGATGGCAGCGGAGCCCTCGGGCACGACCCGGTTGAGTCGGACGAGGGGGGTCGCCCCGACGAGCTCAAGGATGGAGTCGGCGACGCGGGGTCGACTTGGAGCCGTCATATCTGGTACCTCCCGGCGACCGCCTGGGGCTCCTTCGCGTGGAGGTCGGCGATGGAGTAGCTGGCGAGGATGGCGACGGTCGCTGCTTGGATGCGCTCCCATATCTCGCGCTGGCCGCACTGATGGGGGTGGTCGGTGCGGTCGGGGGGCTCATCGAGCCAGGCGATGGGCGCCAGGCTGCCTTCGAGGGCGACGATGGCATCGAGGACGGATATCTCGGCGGGGTCGCGGGCGAGCTCGTGGCCGCCGGCGGGTCCGCGCTGGGAGCGCACAAGCCCGGCCTTGCGCAGGGTGGTGAGGAGCTGGTCGAGGTATTGCTCGGGGACGTGGCGGCGGAGGGCGATCTCGGAGCACTGCAGGGGACCCTGGCCGTAGTGGTCGGCCAGCTCGATGAGGGCCCGCAGCCCGTAGTCGCCCCGGGTGGAACAGCGCATCTGACCTCGCCCGCGGCGGCGGAACCGCCGCAAGACTCGCCTCCTGCCTAAAGTCGAGTAAGTCTGTCAACAATCGTAGTCGGCGCCGGCGCGAGGGGCAACCGAGTGCGGCGAGCAGCCGGGATGCGGAGCCAAGCCGCGGTCGCTGCTACCCTTGAACGGCAGCTTTTCGTGGGGTTGGACCGTTCGCTTACGTCGCGCGTGATCTTCCGTTCCTGAACCGGCTACGCGAACAGGTGCTGTTCGCGGCGGGTCCGATTGGGTCGACGATCCTGTCGCTGAAGCCGACGCCCGAGGACTACGGCGGGCTCGATGGCTGCAACGAGTACCTGACCGTCTCGAAGCCGGAGCTGCTGCAGGGTATCCAGCGCAGCTTCTACGAGGCCGGCTGCGACGCCGTCGACTCGGCGACGTTCGGGGCGAACCGCGTGGTCTTCGCCGAGTACGACATCGAGGACCGCGTGCGCGAGATCAACCGGCTGGCGGCGGAGCAGCTCGGGCGCGTGCGGGATGAGTTCTCGACGCCGGAGTGGCCGCGCTACAGCCTGGGGACGATCGGTCCGGGTACGAAGCTGCCATCGCTGGGCCACATCGACTACGACGAGCTGGTCGAGAGCTACCGGGAGCAGACGCGGGGACTGGT
>JAPPBY010000038.1 GCA_026702615.1 Chloroflexota bacterium
ACGTGGCCTCCCACCAGGGCGAGATCGCAGCCCTGATGGGCCTGGAGGGCGAGAAGGGGCAGATGCTCTAGGAGGCCCCTTCCCCGGGGTTAGAAGCGGACGAAGTCGGCGCTGCTGCGGAACATCACGCTGATGCGCGGTCCGGCCTGCTGCGTCTTCGGTACGCAGTGCTCCCAGTGGAGCTGGGAGGCGCCGCCCATGACGAGCAGGTCGCCCCAGCCGGCGGAGAAGCTTCGTGACTCGCCGCCGCCGTGGGGCCGCACCAGGAAGCGCCGGGAGTCCCCCAAAGACAGGGTGGCGATGAGGGCCTGACCGCGTCGGTCGCGACGAGCCCGGTCGCGGTGCCAGGCGACGCTGTCGCGGCCGTCGCGGTAGAGCGCGAGGGCGACGAGGTCGAAGGTGGCGCCGTAGCGCTCGCCGAGGGCATCGGCGATCTCGCGGATGACGGGATGACCGGGTCCGTCGCGGGGGATGGAGGCGGTGAGGCGGGGCACGTCGACCATGCGGTCGTACATGACGCGCTTGTGACCGTGCCAGCGGGTGTCATCGTGGAGGGCGTCGAAGACGGACTGGTGGCCGGTGAGGAAGCCCTGTGCCTGGTCGATCCAGGACTCGTAGGGGAGCTCCGTTCGCCGAATACCGGCGAAGGCTGGGTCGAAGGAGGGGCCTTCGTTGCCGAGAAGGGTGGGCTGGAAGACGGGGTGACTGGACATGCTTCCACCGTATCAGAACGTACGTTCTATTTCAAGAAACACCGGGAGGCAGGGCGCGCGGTAGACTCCGCCGATGCGCATCGGGCTGATCTCCGACACCCACATCCCGGAGTCACGCAAGGAGCTGTGGCCGCAGGCGTTCGACGCCTTCCGGGGGGTCGACGCGATCCTCCACGGCGGCGACATCCATGAAGTGTGGCTGCTGGACCAGCTGGCGGAGATCGCGCCGCTGTGGGCGGCTCGGGGCAACGGCGAGGACGGGTCGGGCGGGCGCGCGGTACAGCCGGAGCACCCCCTCCTGCAGGAGGCCTGGGCGCTGGAGTTCGAGGGGGTATGGGTCGGGCTGGTACACGACATGCCGGTCCCGGAGATGCCTCCCCACCTGACGGTGGAGCGGGCGATGGAGCGCTACTTCGGACGGACGGACCTCGACGTGGTCGTGTACGGACATTCGCACGTGGAGGCGGTGGACGAGGTGGGCGGGGTGCTGTGCGTGAACCCGGGGTCGCCCACCTACCCGCACAACCTGAACACGCAGCTCGGCACGATCGGCTTCCTCGACATCGAGGACGGACGGGCGGAGGCGTCGATCTGGCAGCTCACGGAGACGGGAATCGAGCCGTTCGACTGGACGCGCTGGCGGCGGCCGAAGCGGTAGCGGTCGGCGCTCCCGGCAGTGCGCTATACTCCCATCGGAACTCTCACTTGTTCCGGGTTGGCAGCCAATTGGCAGAATTGGCAGGTTCGTCAGAAGCGGTCCGTAGCCAGGTAGCGTCATCGGCACCGATGCGCTGGCTGTACCTCGCGCTCGGGAGCCTGCTCGTCGGAATCGGTGTGCTGGGCGTGTTCCTGCCGCTGCTGCCACACACGATCTTCTTCCTGCTGGCAGCGGCGTGTTATGCGCGCGGGTCGGAGCGGGCGCACACCTGGCTCATGACGAACCGCTTCTTCGGGCGGTATCTGCGCAACTACAGCGAACACCGCGGCGCCACGCCGGGCACGAAGGCCGTCACCATCGCGATGCTGTGGATCGGACTCTCGATCTCCGCCTGGCTGATCACACCGACGGTGTGGATCTACGCCATCCTGGCCGCCGTCGGCGTGGGCGTGACGACCTACGTGCTGAGCCTGCGCACGCTGCGGGACTGACCCCGGCGACCAGCGACCGTCCCTAGTTCTCCTCGCCGGTTCCCGCCGTCGTCGATGTCGTCGTCGTCACCGGTGACGGCTCAGCGTCCTCGTCGTCGTCCTCGGGGCTGTTGCCCGAGAGCAACGTGGCCGGGTCGATGATGATGTTCTGTCCCGAGGGAATGAGGGCGATATCGAGGTCCGGCGCCAGCTTGTCGATGGCGAGGTACTGGATAACCTGGGCGGTGAGGGAGGCATCGAGCAGGACGTTCGCATCGGCCTGCGCCTGGGCGCGGAGGCGGATGGCCTCGGCGTTACCGCGAGCGCGCTCGATCTCGGCGTTGGCATCACCCTCGGCGCGGGCCTCGACGGCGCGGGCTTCACCCTTGGCGCGCTCCTCGGCCTGGATGGCCTCGGCCTGGGCCTGGGCGATGCGCTCCTCCTCACGGAGGGCGTTCTGCGCGGCGATCTGCTTCTCCTCGATCGAGCGCTTGAAGTCGGGGTTGAAGTCGACGTTGTCGATCAGGAGGTCCTGGACCGTGACAGAGAAGTCCTGGAGGTCGGCGGCGAGCGCGGCGCGGACGTTCTCGCGGATGGTCTCGCGGTTGGGCGCGATATCGACCGTGTTGTACTTGACCGTCTCGGCCTTGAAGTACTGGTTAATGCGCGGTTCGACGAGGATGTCGAACCAGTTGGGGCCAACGTCACGGTAGAGGTCCTCAACCGCCGCCGGGTCCACCTGGTAGTTAACGGTGGTCGAGATGATGACGTCCTGGGTCTCGGCCGAGAAGCCGCTCACGTTGTCGAAGCGGGCGCGCTGGACGCGGATGCTCTCGGTGCGAATTTCCTGCCAGGGGGCGATGAACTGGAGGCCCTCACCGCGGCTCCCGACGATCTCACCGAACTGGTAGACGACAGCCACGTGACCGGCCTCGATCTGCTTAAGCGAGGAGAGGGCGGTGTGGGCGCCGGCCCAGATCACGAACACGATGATGGCAAGCACGATCACGATGAGGCCGCGGTCGGCCTCAGGGCTCCCGGGCTCCGCCTCGCTGCGCATCGCCCGCCCGAACAGGAAGGCGACGCCGCAAAGCACGATGGCGACGGCGACACTGACAAACCAGACCATGACTACTCCCAGGACGCTGGTGGCTGTGGGGGAAAGTGTACGGGGACGGGCGCTTAGGTGGTGGACCGGGGGTTAGTGATCGGTGATCGGTGGTCGGTGGGGAAGAGGGGCGGCCAACAGCCAACAGCCAACAGCCAGTGGCCTTCTACACCCGCGCCCAGTCGTTCGTGCTGAAGATGTCCTCGTTGAGGGGGCTGCGCTGGCCGAGGGCGAGGCGGTGGCCCCCGACGGCGCCGATCATGGCGGCGTTGTCGGTGCAGAGGGAGGGCGGGGGGATGCGGACGGGCACGGGGCTGCGGGCCTGCATCTCCTCGCGCAGCCGTCCGTTGGCGGCGACGCCGCCGGCAACCAGCACCTCGGCAACGTCGAGCTCGCGGGCGAGGCGCGAAACCTTGCCGGTGAGCACATCGACGACGGCCTCCTGGAACTCCCAGGCGATCTCGGCGGGGGAGGCGCGCTCCTCACGCACGGCGTGGAGGACGGCGGTCTTGAGGCCGCTGAAGCTGAAGTCGCAGGTGCCGCGCAGCCAGGCGCGTGGGAGGCGGAGGGCGGAGGGCCCGGCGGTCGCGGCCAGCTTCGAGATGGCGGGGCCACCGGGGAAGGGGAGGCCAAGCAGACGTCCGGACTTGTCGAACGCCTCGCCGGCGGCGTCGTCGAGGGTGCCGCCGAGGCGCTCGTACTGGCCGTGCTCGCGCATGAGGATGAGGTCGGTGTGGCCGCCGGAAACGACCAGGCAGAGGGCGGGGAATGTGGGCGGGGGGCCTTCGACGAGCCAGTTCGCGTAGACGTGGCCCTCAAGGTGGTTCACACCGAGGAAGGGCAGGTCGCGCCCGAAGGCGATCGCCTTGGCGGTGCTGTAGCCGACGAGGAGCGCGCCGGCGAGCCCTGGGCCGCGGGTGGCGCAGACGGCATCGATGTCGTCGAGGCTGCAGCCCGCCTCGGAGAAGGCCTCGCGCACAACCGGCGCGATCTGGCGCAGGTGCTCGCGGCTGGCGACCTCCGGCACGATACCGCCGTACTTCGCGTGCAGGTCGACCTGGCTGGCGACGATCGTGCTGTGGATCGTCGTGCCGCCCTCGACGACGGCGGCGGCGGTTTCGTCGCAGGATGACTCGATCGCGAGCACGAGCATGGTGCTGCGATCGTAACCACCGCCCGCGCGAGGGGCCACGGGGGGAGCCGGCGAGGCCGTAGAATGCGCCCGCGGAGGCGCAGATGGCGGTCACGGTGAAGCTGTTCCCGACGCTCCAGAACCTTTCGAAGTCGAAGCTCGAGACGCTCGAGCTGGACTGGCACGAGGGGCTGACGGCGAAGGAGATCCTGGAGGACGAAGGGTTCAACGAGCGCGACCAGGAGGCCGTGCTGGCCGTCATCAACGACGAGCAGTCCCAGCTGGACACGCCCATCGCCGACGGCGACGCCGTCGAGCTGCGCATCAACATGCAGGGCGGCTGAACCGGTGCCCGACCACGACCTCGATTACGCTCCCGCGCACGAGCTGGCGGCGCTGGTGCGCTCCGGGGAGCTTTCGCCGGTGGCGCTCATGGAGCGCTCGCTGGCGCGGATCGAGGCACTCAACCCGACGCTGAACGCCTTCGTGGAGGTGGACGCGGAGGGGGCCATGCGCCAGGCGGAGGCGCTGGCCGAGCGGCTGGCGGGGGGCGAGGAGGCGGGGCCGTTCGCGGGGTTGCCGCTGGGCGTGAAGGATCTGGAGAACGCGGCGGGCTTCGCGACGACGAAGGGCTCTCGGCTCTATCGCGACAACCGCGTGGACTTCGACGATGCGCTCGTAGCGCGGCTGAAGGCGGCCGGCGCGATCGTCGTCGGGAAGACGAACACGCCCGAGTTCGGGCACATCCCCTTCACGGACAACGAGCTGTTCGGGTCGACGCTCAACCCGTGGAACCTGGAGCGCACGCCGGGAGGGTCGAGCGGCGGATCATCGGCGGCGCTGGCTTCGGGCATGGTGCCGCTTTCCACGGCGAGCGACGGCGGGGGGTCGATCCGCATCCCCGCGTGCTACACGGGCCTGTACGGGCTGAAGCCGTCGCAGGGTCGGACACCGATCGCGCCCCGGCCGATGCCGGCGTGGCTCAGCATCAGCTGCTACGGCCCGCTGACACGCAGCGTGCGCGACGCGGCCATCTACCTCGACGTCGTGGCGGGGCCGGACCCCCGCGACCCGGAGTCGCTGCCCGCGCCAGACGTCTCCTACGCGGAGACGCTGGAGGAGCCGCTGCCGAAGCTGCGCATCGCCTTCAACGAGACGCTGGGCGTGACCACGGTCCAGCGGGACGTGCTGCGCGAGGTGCGGGCGGCAGCGGAGGCGTTCGCGGACATGGGCCACGAAATCGTCGAAACCGACGACACGATCCCGGAGATGGGGGGCTGGTGGGCGCGCGTCTCCGCATTCCAGTCGCTCGGCCTGGAGTGGGACAACTTCTCGACGCGCCACGACGGGTTCACGGAGCGCTACGTCCGCCAGCTCGACCGCGCCCTCGAGGTAGGCCCCTCGGACTTCCAGGAGTTCCTGCGGCGTCGCGGGGACCTGGTGTCGTGGACGGCGGGGCTCTTCGACGAGTACGACCTGCTGCTGACGCCCACCCTCCCGACCGAGGCATTCGCCCCCGCCGGTCCCATCCCCCGGGAGATCGAGGGGGAGCCGGCGAACGCCATCGCCTACACCTACCCGTTCAACTTCACGGGTCACCCGGCGGCCTCGGTACCGGCGGGCCTGACCGACGCCGGCCTCCCCTGCGGCCTGCAAATCGTCGGGCCCCGGCACCGCGACGAACTCGTCCTGCGGGCCTCCTACGCGTACGAGCAGGCGAGGCCGTTCCCGGCGCTTCCACGCGAGGTGGGGTAGGGCAGAGGGTCACGATGTCTTCGGGGTGTCAGACGCCCGCGTAGCTGTGGAGGCCGGTGATCCAGAGGTTCACGCCGAAGTAGGTGAACAGCAGCAGCGCGAACATCGCGACCAGCCACCACATGGGGTCGGGCCGCCAGCTGCGCTGGAACCGTCTGGGGATGATCCAGCGGATGATGGGCGCGCCGGCGACAGAACCCTCGCCGGCGCGGGCGTGGAAGTAGGCGGCCAGGGCGAGCAGGACGACGAGGGCGCTGGTCTCCTTGGGGTCCCAGCCCCAGTAGCGACCCCAGGCGCTGTTCGCCCACCAGGCGCCCAGGGCGATGCCCAGGGCCAGCAGGGGGAAGCCGACGAGCACCGCGCGGTGCGCGAGGTCGCCGGCGGCCTCGCCGCCCGGGAGCGAGGCGAAGCGCCTGCGGCCCTCGCCGCCCTGCACCAGGTAGATGACGGCCGCGCTGAAGGCCACGGTGAGGACCGCGTAGGAGACCATCACGACGCTCACGTGGAGGGTGAGGAGGGGGCCGTTCTGGAGGGCGGGGATGAGGGGGATGACCTCGTCTGGGAAGAGGGTGGCGATGCCGAGAAGGGCAGTGACGATGGGGAGGGCGACCAGCCCGAAGCGTCGCGCGCCCGCCGTCCGCTCGAACGCGAGCCAGGCGACGGAAACGCCCCAGGCGAGGGCGACGGTGTACTCGTACAGGTTCGAGAGCGGCGCGTGCTCGACGGCGATCCAGCGGGCGATCAGCGAGACCGTGAGGGCAGTCGCCGTGAGCGCCGCGAAGGTGGTCGCGAGGCGCCCGAGGCCGGCGTTCGGGGCACCGGTTGCACCGGAGAGCGTGACGGTCCCGGCGGAGGTCTGGGCGCTTACGCGGCGCAGCGACAGGGAGGCGCTGGCGACGTGCGCGAGGTAGGTCGCGGACGCAATTCCGGCGAACGCGAGGCCGGTCCAGAACAGGTAGCTCGCGAGCTCGACCATCGATCGGCATTGTATCGCCGGTGTCGGGCACGTTCCCCGCGCTGCCGGGTCGGGGGGCTGGCTGCCCGTAGAATGCGCGGGTCGCGGCGGCCGCCGCAGGAAGGGACGACATGACAGCCACCCGCAAGGCCCACTTCGGCGTGACCGTGCCGCAGATCAAGCGCACCTGGGAGGAGTCGAGCGCGGCCGCGCGCGAGTTCGAATCGCTCGGGTTCGATTCGATCTGGGTGAACGACCACCTCTACGGGCCACAGTCGCCCCAGATCCCGATCCTCGAGGCGTGGACGGCGGTGGCGGGGTTGGCGGCGATCACGGAACGGGTGGAGATCGGCACGCTCGTCACGCCGGCGGGGATGCGCAACCCCGCGCACCTCGGCAAGACGATCGCGACGGCCGACGAGATCGCCGGCGGGCGCGTCATTCCCGGGCTGGGGGGAGGCTGGATGGAGCGCGAGTTCACCGACTTCGGCGTGCCGTTCCTCTCGACGCGCGAGCGGCTGCGGCAGCTCGAGGAGACGGTGGTCCTGCTGAAGCGGATGTGGAGCGAGGAGGAGCCGGTCACCTACGAGGGGAAGCACGTGCGCGTCGAGAACCTCGTGTGCGAGCCGAAGCCGCCGCGGACGCCGCCCATCCTCATCGGGGGAGCGGGCGAGCGCGTGACGTTGCGAATCGCGGCGCAGCACGCCGACATCTACAACAACCTCGCGGGGCACCACTCGAACCTCGCGCGCAAGGTCGAGGTTCTACGCGAGCACTGCGCGGACATCGGCCGCGACCCGGACGAGATCGCGGTCAGCCAGCAGTGTCTGGTGACGATCGCCCCGGACGAGGCGTCGGCGGCGCCGATGATCGAGCGCGCGCAGAAGATCTTCGGGGGCCACCTGGGCGACCCGACGGGGCCACTGGCGCTGTCGGGCAGTCCCGAGCGCATCCGCGACCAGATCGCGGCCAACCGCGAGGCGGGCTGCGACATGTTCGTCATCGAGTTCTTCGGCCGCGACACGCGCGAGCCGGCGCGGCTCTTCACGGAAAAGGTCTTGCCGTACGTCTAGACGACGAGAGCCCGCCCCTTGTGCGGCGGGGTAGGATGGCCAGTCCGGGGGAGTGGATAGGGCCCGGTGGTCCTCGCCGTCTTCAAAACGGTCGCCTCGTCGCCAGCGCGGCGAGGGGTGGGTTCGACTCCCATGCACTCCCGCCATTCGAGTAGAGCGCCGCGCTGCCGCGCGGCTGAGTGGGGAGGAGAACGCGCCGCTGTGAAACGGCGGGCAATGCCCGCCTGAGTGGTGGTTAGACGTCCAGGTTCTGGACGTCCTTGGCGTGGGTCTGGATGAAGCGGCGACGGTGGCTGACGTCTTCGCCCATGAGCTCGGAGAAGATGCGGTCGGCGGCGGCGGCGTCTTCGATCGTGACCTGCATGAGGATGCGGGAGTCGGGCTTCAGGGCCGTCTCCCAGAGCTGGTCGGCGTTCATCTCGCCGAGACCCTTGAAGCGCTGGACGTTGCCCTTCTGCTTCTTCCCTCGCTGGAACGCTCTCAGCTCCGGGTCGGAGAAGAAGTAGTGGGTCGTCTTGCCCTGCTGGAGGCGGTAGAGGGGCGGCTGGGCGATGTAGAGGTTCCCGTTCTCGATGAGCTCAACCATGTTGCGGAAGAAGAAGGTGAGGAGGAGCGTGCGGATGTGGGCGCCGTCGACGTCGGCGTCGGTCATGATGATGACCTTGTGGTAGCGCAGCTTCGTGATATCGAAGGTGTCGCGGATGCCGGTGCCGAGGGCGGAGATGATGAGACGGATGGCCTCGTGGCCGAGCATCTTCTCGGGGAAGGCCTTCTCGACGTTCAGGATCTTGCCGCGCAGGGGGAGGATGGCCTGCGTGTGACGGTCGCGGCCCTGCTTGGCCGAGCCACCGGCGCTGTCGCCCTCGACGATGAAGATTTCGGACTCCTCGGGGTCGCGGCTGGAGCAATCGGCGAGCTTGCCGGGGAGGTTGCCGCTCTCGAGCGCGCTCTTGCGATGGACGAGGTCGCGGGCCTTGCGGGCGGCCTCGCGGGCACGGGCGGCGGTCATGCCCTTTTCGATGACGCGGCGGGCGTCGGAGGGGTTCTCCTCGAGGTACTGGGTGAGGGCGTCGCCGAGCGCGCTCTGGACGTGCGCAGCCACCTCGGCGTTCCCGAGGCGGGTCTTGGTCTGGCCCTCGAACTGGGGCTCGGGGAGCTTCACGGAGACGACGGCAACAAGCCCCTCACGCACGTCCTCGCCGCCGAGGTTGGCGTCGCCGTCCTTGAGCACCTTCGCCTTGCGGGCGTAGTCGTTGAGAACGCGGGTGAGGGCGCTGCGGAAGCCGGTCAGGTGAGCACCGCCGTCGATGGTGTTGATGCCGTTGGCGAAGGTGTAGACGGACTCGTTAAAGCCGTCGTTGTACTGGATCGCGCACTCGATGAGGCTCCCCTCGATCTCGCGCTCGACGTAGACGGGGTCGTGGTTGAGGACGGTGCGGTCCCGGTTGACGTGACGGACGAAGCTCTGGATGCCGCCCTCGAAGTAGTAGTTCATCTCCTGCCCGTCGCGCTCGTCGTAGAGGCGGAACCAGGTGCCCTTCGTGAGGAAGGCGTACTGGCGCAGGCGGTCGGCCTCGGTGGCAAAGTCGAACGAGGTGGAGTCGAAGACCTCGGAATCGGGCTTGAAGGAGATCGTCGTGCCGTAGCCTCGGCCGTTCTTGAGCGGTTTGGGGGCGAGCTTGTTCAGCGCCTCGCCACGCGAGTAGTCCTGGCGGTAGACCTTGTTGGCGGTGCGCTTGCCCTGGGCCTCGGGGTCGGGGACGACCTCGACCCACATCTCTTCGGCGAGGGCGTTGACGACGCTGGCACCGACCCCGTGCAGGCCGCCGGAGACCTTATAGCCGCCACCACCGAACTTGCCGCCGGCGTGGAGGACGGTCATGACGGTCTCGACGGCGGTCTTGCCCGTCTGCTTCTGGACGCCCACGGGGATGCCGCGACCGTTGTCGGTGACGGTGCACCAGCCGTCAGCCTGGAAGACGACCTCGATGCGGTCGCAGAAGCCGGCCATGGCCTCATCGACAGCGTTGTCGACGAGTTCCTTGACGAGGTGGTGGAGGCCGGCCTTATCGGTGGTCCCGATGTACATGCCGGGCCGGCGGCGGACCGCTTCGAGACCCTCCAGCACCTGGATATTGGCTGCGGTGTAGGTGCTCGGGGTCGCCTGTTCGATCGCCATACGCTGCCTTGGGAGAACTCGACCGCGAGCGTTCGGAACGCTACCGCGGGTATTGTTAGGATTCCTGTGCATTTTACCATGAGAAAGGCATTAAACGCCAGTTTTTCAGGCGTCCGAAGAGGGCTCTCCACGCCTATACTGACGGCGTATTTCCGCCACCAAGAACACCACTGCGACATGCCTTCTTCCACCCCTCTTTCCGCCCCGGCGAGCGACTGACCAGCGCCATGGGTTTGCTCGATCGCTTCCGCAAGTTCGACCGGCCGGAGCCACCGGAACGGGTGACCGTGGAGGCGATCGGGTGGGTTCGGAACGACGTGGGAAAACCGCGGCCACGGGGGTGGGAGGACGTCGAGAGCCGCATCGAGGTGCTGGCGGAGCACGCTGAGCGACTGCGCGGGATCGAGGAGTACAGCCACGTGGTCGCGGTCTTCTACATGGACCTGGCGGCGGACGCGCCGGAGAAGCCAGCGACGCTGCCCGTGGAGGGGGTGGAGACGGGGATCCTCGCGACGCGTAGCCAGTTGCGTCCGAACCACCTGGGGGTGGCGGCAGTGCCGCTGCTGGCGGTTGAGGGGACCGTGCTGCGGGTGCGGGGCCTGGACGCCATCGACGGGACGCCGGTGCTCGACCTGAAGCCGTACCTGCCCCGCTACGACGCCCACCCGGATGCGACGATCCCAGGTGAGTAGCGCCGGGCGTTCACTCGCCGATCACACGCGCCTGACACAATAGCGACGTGCCTACTGAAACGATCGAACGAGACACAACCGACCGAAGGATTCACCTGGAGAAGGCCCGCAACGTCCGCCACCTGGGCGGCCACCCCACCGCCAGCGGCCACGACACCACCGCCTTCGACCTTATCCGCAGCGGCAGCCTGCATGAGATGACCGAAGCCGGCCAGGCCGCAGTCGCAGGCCTCGGGGTCAAGGTCGTCGTCGACTTCCGCTCCGACATCGAGCGCGAGACGTACCCCACCCCCGACCTGAGCGCCCTCGACATCACCATCATCGAGGCGCCCGTCTTCCAGGCCGACTACTCCCCCGGAGCTCTGGCGCGCATAGACGAGTACCCTGGTCATGCCGCGACGTACCGGCAGTTCCTGACCGAGGGAGGGGGAGCCTTCCGCACCCTCTTCGAGACCATAGCCACTGCCTCTGGGCCGGTGCTCTTCCACTGCGCTGCCGGGAAGGACCGCACGGGCGTCGCGGCCGCCCTGCTGCTCGACCTGGCAGGCGTGCCCGACGAGCACATCATCGCCGACTACGCCCTCTCGACATCCGAGCTGGAGCCATTCGTCGAGGAGCGCATGGAACGCTTCGAGGAGTACGGCATCAGCATCGAGACGGGCCGCCTGATGATGTCCGCGCCGCCGCGCGAAATGGAGCTCACGCTCGACTTCATCCGCGGCCGCTGGGGCTCCGCCGCCGGCTACATGGGCACCCTCGGACTCAGCCCCTCGACCATCGAGTCCGTTCGCTCAAGGATGCTTTCCTAGGGTCTACAGGGGTTGCTCGCCTGCTGGCCCACACCGCGCGAAGGGATCACTCACGCCTTCCCTGAGGAACGGGGAGGACGCTCTCGTGCCGAAAAAGCTAAGGGAATCAGGCTGGCTGGCGGAGAGGGGGAGATTCGAACTCCCGGTGCATTGCTGCACACCGCTTTTCGAGAACGGTACCATAAGCCACTCGGACACCTCTCCGAGAGCGAGTCTAGCAACGTCCCCGAATGCACGCGAAGCGGGGACAGGAGGCGCCGTGGAACCGTTTGTCGTCGCCTGCTGCCAGGTCCGCGCCCATGCCCTTGAGGACGCCGAGGAGAACCTGCAGGGGCTCCTGCGCGCCCTCGATGAGGCGGGCGAAGCGGGCGCTCAACTCGTGGCGCTGCCCGAGTGCGCGTACCCCGCCTACTACGTGCGCGACTCCGATCCGTACGCGCGGCCGGGGGTGCGGCCCTTCGCCGAGGTAACCGCGCTCTTCGCGGAGAAGGCGCGGCGCTACGGCTACTGGCTGGCGGCGGGTATGGCCGTCCCGCACGAGGACGGCTCGCTGACGAACAGCGGCGTCATCTTCGACCCGAGCGGCGAGATGGTGGGGCGGTACGACAAGGGCTTCCTCTGGCACTTCGATAACTTCTGGTTCCGGCGCGGCGATGCGTTTCCCGTGTTCGACGCCGGGTTCGCGCGCTTCGGCGTGCTCATCTGCGCGGACGGGCGGCAGCCCGAGATCGCGCGGTCTCTGGCGGTGAACGGGGCGGAGGTCATTCTCGACCTGACGGCGTGGGTGTCGTGGGCGAGCAGTGTCGAGCAGCTGAGCACGACGCAGTGCGAGTACCTGATGCCGACGCGCGCGTTCGAGAACGGCGCCTGGGTGGCGGCGGCGGACAAGTGGGGGCCGGAGGGCAACACGCTCATCTACGCCGGTCGCTCGTGCGTCATCGACCCGGAAGGGAAGACGCGGGTGGCGGCGCCGAGCACGGGCGACCAGGTGGTCACCTACACGATCGACCCGGGGGACGCGTCGGCAGCGACCGTTCCGCGCCGGCCGAGCCTGTACGGGCGCCTGACAGAGCCGTGGGAGCGGGCTCCGGCGAGGGCGCTGCTGGAGGAACCGATGGTGCCCGCCGAGGAGAACCGGCGCATCGCGGTGGTTCCGGGCTCGGGGGATCTGTTCGACACGGGCACGGTTATCTCGCGGTACGAGGCGCTGCGCGAGCAGGACTGCGACCTGACCGTGTTCGCGGGCGAAGTGGGGAACGAGGGGTGGCAGGGTGTCCTGCCCTCGATAGAGAAGGCGGTACGGGCGAACGGTGGGGCGGTCGCCTTCGCGGTCGCGACGAACGGCTGCACGATGGAGCAGGCGGCGGTACTCGTGACGCCGGACGAGACGGTCGAGCACCGGGCCACGCACGGACGCGGCATCGACCTGGGCGAGTCGACCGCGCCGGTGACGCGAACGGAGGCGGGGAACGTGGGGTTGGTGTGCGGGGACGAAGGGCTGGCGCCCGAGGTGGCGCGCTGCCTCGCGCTGGAGGGGGCGGACGTGATCGCCTGGCCGACGTTTGGCGACCACCCGATGAACGAGCGCCTCGCTCGCGCCCGCAGCGACGAGAACCGTGTCTACACGGCCGCGGCCTGGCACGAGGGCGGCGTCATCACCTCGCCGACGGGCGCGCCGCTCACGGCCGTGCCGTCGGGCACGGACATGGCGATGGCGGCGCAGGTCAACCGCTCGCAGGCGCGCTGGAAAGACATGGCGCCGGGAACACACGCACTGCGCGATCGCGTGCCCGAGGCGTACGGAGCGCTCGTCGCGAACCGGTAAGGGATGACGGTCAGGCGCCGCGGGGCTTCAAGACTTCGACCGTAAGCTCGCTGGGGATAGATGCGCG
Source organism: Chloroflexota bacterium (assembly GCA_026702615.1). Classification (GTDB taxonomy): domain Bacteria; phylum Chloroflexota; class Dehalococcoidia; order Tepidiformales; family Tepidiformaceae; genus UBA2991. The sequence goes on from JAPPBY010000038.1 coordinate 13,437, forward strand.
CGTCACGCTCAGGCGGGGGCGGGGTTCGGGGGTGGCGCCGGCCTCGCTGAGGAAGCGGTCGATGGGGTCGAGGTGGGCGCTATCGAGGTCGGTGCGGTAGTTCATCGGGATGACGATGTTGGGGTCGATGCGCTGCATCAGGTCGGCGGCGACGGAGGCGGAAAGCGAACCGCCACCGCCCACGGGCATGAGGAGGACATCGACGTTTTCGAAACGCTCGAGGATGGTGGCGTCGGGCGGGGCGTCGGGCAGGCCGAGGTGGACGATGTTGACGCCGTCAATCTCGTAGAGGAACGCCATCGTGCGGCCGTCCTCGCGGGCGACGGGGATGCCCGTCACGAGGATGCCGCGCACCTCGTACTCGCCCGGGGCCTGGAACACGCGCGGGTCGCCACTAACGCCGTCATGGTTGCTGATCTCGGGGTCCTGGTTACGGCTGAGGGTGACGATCTCGGCGGTCGTGCGCCCGAGGCTGTAGCCGGTCGAGGGGGCGACGGGATCGGTGAGGACGGCGCCCTCCCGGCCGCGAAGGCGAAAGCAGGTGCGTCCCAGCCAGCTGATCTCCACCGAACGCATGCTACCGGCGGGGCGGGAAACGCGGAAGGAAACGCGGACGCTAGCGCTGCAGGAGCACGCTCGCGTTCGAGCCGCCGAGCCCGAGGCTCGTGACGAGTACGCAGTCGAGGCGCTCTTCGCGCGTCTCGCGGACAACGCTCAGGTCGGAGCGCTCGGGGGGCTCGCGGAAGCCGGCGGCGGGCGCGACCTGCTGGCGGCGCATCGCCTCCAGCGCGTAGGTGAGGGCCAATGGACCGCTCGCGGCGAGGGTCTGGCCGAGCGCCCCTGCCGGGGCAGTCACGCTCGCGTAGTAGACGTGCCGCCCGAAGGTGCGCGTGAGCCCGACAGCGTCGGAAGCGTCGCGGTTGGCGCGGCCGTCCGCGCAGGAGGCTACGTGGTCGACCTGGTTCTGGAGGTAGCCGGCGGCGCCCAGCACGGCCTGCATGGCGCGTCCGGCCTCGGCGGGATCGCTGGGATCGAGCGGTTCGGCCAGCGGATCGAAGGTACGGGTGGCGGCGGCGATGCGGGCGTGCACGGTCGCATCCCGCTCACGGGCGTGCGTCTCGGCCTCGACGACGACGTAGGCGGCGCCCTCGGCGGGGACGCAGCCGTCGGGGTGGGCGTCGAGGGGGTGGGCGTCGCCGGTGGCGATCAGGCCTTGCTGGGAGAGGTGCGCGAGTACGGGCTGCTGTAGCGCCTGCGCCGCTCCCGCGACGACGACGTCGGCCTCTCCGCGGGCGACGATCGCCGCTGCCTCGGCGACGGCGGCAAGGCCGCTCGCCTCCGCTCCGGCGAGCCCGACAACGGCGCCGCGAACGCCCAGCGTTCGCGCGACGAGCTGCCCGTACGGCACAAAGAGCGTCGCCTGGCCGGGTGCACGGAAGGCGAGCCCGTCGGCCACGGCGAAGCGGCGCGAATCGGCGATGCCAGCGGTCAGCCCGGCAGCCTCGACCGCCTGCAGGGCGGCATCGAGGCCGACCATCGAGCCGCGGTCGAGGAAGTGCACGAGGTTGCGGGGGATGCGGGGGTGGGGGCGGTAGTCGTCGGGGATGGGGCCGGCGCGGAAGGTTTCGGGGCTGTCGTCGGGGGACCAGTCAGTGGCGGGCGACCTGCCTTCGGCCAGGGCTGCCCACATCGGCTCCACGCCGCTGCCGTGCGCGGTCACGGCGCCGTAGCCCGTGATGACCGGGGCGGCGGTGGGGCCCGGCAGGGGCTCGGTTGGGAACTCCGGCGCGTCGCTCAGCTAGTCGAGGTCCTCATCAAGAAAGTCGTCGACGCCGGCGCTACGGCGCATCACGACCACCACGGAGGCGGCGACGGCGAGGAGAACGAGGAGGGCGAGAATGCGCTTCATGCGTTGGCAACCCCTTGGCGACTCGTAGGGAGCGAGTGCGAGTATAGCAGCCCGACCCCTGCGGGCATGCCCGCCTAGGGGTGCGCTCCGGCGGCGCGAACGTCGCCGAGGAAGGCGCCCAGCGCCCCTTCGAAGGCGCGCGGCGCAACGAAGGGCGCGCCTCTTCCGCAGTCCTTGAGGACCTCAAGACGGCCGTTCGGGAGAGTCTCCGCGAGGAGCCGCGCGGCCGGCAGCAGCGGGTCATCCTCGCCCGCCACCACAAGGGCGGGCACCGGGAGGACGGCAAGGCGCCTGAGCAGGCCGTCGCGGTCAGCGCGGGCGCCATGCGCGGCGGCGAAAGCCTCGGCATCCGTGTGCCGGTAGCGCTCGCGGGCGGAGGCGCGCAGGTACGCGCCCGTGAGGGGCATAGCGGCGCCGGCGCCGACACGTCCCGTGCCGAACCGGCCAGCGAGACGGCCATGCTCGGCGCGCTCGGCCTCGCAGGCGCGGAGGGCCTCGTCGTAGGTGGGGTGGTCGGCGGCGGGGAGGGCGCCGTTGAGCACGATGAGATCGACGCGATCGGGGGCCTTGAGGGCCAGCTCGAGCGCCACCTCCGCACCGAAGCCGGCGCCGATGACGGCGCAGGCGCTCACGCTCTCGGCGTCGAGCAGGGCCGCGAGGTCGGCGGCGTAGTCACGCATGGCCGGGGGTGATGCGGGGTCTGAGGGCTGGCCGCTTTCGCCGAAGCCGCGGAGGTCGGGCGCGATCGTGCGGAACGCCTCGACCATGTCCGTGGCGAGCGCGCGCCAGACGCGGCGGTCATCGGGGATGTCGTGGAGGAGGAGGGCGGCGGGGGCATCCGGAGCGCCGGCGACATCGTACGAGAGGGTCCAGGTTCCGCGATCGAGCTCGGGCACGGGCGGGAGGCTACGCTACCGCGTCCTTGCCACGCGAGCGGCGCCACTCGTCGACGCGAGGCGCGCGCAGGCGTGGAGCAAGGTGGGGGCGCAGGCGCTCAATCACCTGGCGGCGCAGGAACGCACCAAAGTAGGAGCGGAGGCGTCGGACGGCGGCGAAGAGGAGGTCGGTTAGCCGTCTGCTCACTCCGATGCGGTCGAGGTAGGCGACGGCAATCCAGCAGACAGCGACGACGACTCCGCCGGCGATCATGTCGAAGAAGAAGTGGTTCCCCGTCACGACGATGGCCCACCACATCACAACGGAGAGGGCGACGGCGAAGGCGCGCAGGAAGGGGTTGGTGGTGTTCACCCAGATGGCCGCGGAGGCGAGCGCGATCCAGCCGAAGTGGAAGCTCGGGAGGGCGGCGAAGTCGTTCACGAAGGGGGCTGGCTGGAGGTAGACCACGTCGGCGCTGCCGTGGACGGTATCGACGAAGCCGAAGTCGATGCCGGAGAGGTGGATGAGGCGGGGCGGGGCGGTGGGCAGCAGCCAGTAGGAAATGATCCCGACAACACCCGAGAGCAGCATGACGTTGCGCACGAAGCGGAATCGGGAAGGGTTCTTGATGGCGAGCCAGGTGCCGATGGCCGCGAGAACGGGGTAGTGGCCCCAGGCGTACACCTGGTTGGCGATGTCCATCAGGAGCTCGTAGGGGAGGAAGAACTCCTGCCAGTGCAGTTCCGTGAAGACTCCGAGGCGCTTCTCGATATCGATAATCTGAAGGCCGCGGCTGAGCGAGGCCTCGATGTCGTCGGGCCGGCCGCCTCGAATGAAGAAGTAGATGAAGAGAGCCCCGACCGTGCCGAACATCTCCACGGACGCGATGCCGAGCCGGCGCACATCCAGATACCAGGGGAGAGGCCGCTTGGTGGGGCGGGTAAGAAACTGCGGTCGCTGCATCGCCTCCCTCCAAGGCTTGCTGCGTGGATGGCTGTAGCCTTACGAGGCTACCAGCCTCGGCGGGCCGCTTCAAGAATCCGTTTAGATCGAGTCGCGTTTGCTTGCGGTCGGTCCCCGAAGCGTTAGAGTGGTGAGTGCGATGGCTGATACATCTGGCCCCGACTCCCTGCCGGCCCCGGTCTTTGGCCCGGATAGCGAGGAGATGCTGCTCTGCGTGCGCTGCGATCTTCGCTACGTGCCTTCCAAGTCGACCAGCTCGCTGCGCCTCACCTACTGTAGCTTCCTCTGCGAGCTGGGTGACCTTGGATTCAGCATCGCCGGGCTGGAGCACATGGAGCCCAAGCCAAAGGCGCTTGAGCCTCCCGCGGTCGAGCCCGCGGTCGAACTGGAACCGCAGCCGACCGAGCCCGCCACCGTCGACTAGCCCCCCGAATACCCGCTTCCCTTCGCCTTCCAGCACGGCTCCCTGCGTGGGTCGGTACGAGGCCGTGCGCTACCATGCGAAGCATGAATCCCTACGCGATCACGGTGGTCGGCGGCGCGGGAATCGTGGGCCGCGAATTCCTCAAGATCCTCGACGAGCGCGAGACGCCGGTCGGGCGCCTGCGGCTGCTCGCGACGAAACGCTCGGCTGGTTCGACGGTCGAGTTCCGGGGCTCCACGATCACGATCGAGGAGACCTCGCCGGCGTCCTTCGCGGGTGACGACGATGTCGTGTTCCTGTCGGCCTCGGGCGAAGCTTCGCGGCGGTACGCCCCGCTCGCGCGCGACCGCGGCGCGCTCGTCATCGACGACTCGAGCGCGTTCCGCATGGACCCCGAGGTGCCGCTGGTCATCCCCGAGGTGAACGCCGACGCGCTGAGCTGGCACAACGGCATCGTGAGCCAGCCGAACTGCACGACGACCCCCATGGTGATGGCGCTCTACCCGATCCATCGCGCGAACCCCCTGCGCCGCATTGTCGTGAGCACGTACCAGGCGGTGGCGGGCGCGGGTGCGGCTGCGGTTGAGGGGCTGCGCACGGAGACAACGGCCGCGCTCGCGGGCCGGCACGAGCCCTCGGGGACGCAGAAGCGCGAGATCGCGTTCAACGCCGTGCCCCAGGTCGACGTCTTCGGCGAGGACGCCTCCACCAAGGAGGAGACGAAGATGGCGAACGAGACGCGCAAGATCCTCGGTGCGCCGGACCTCGCGGTGAGCGCGACCTGCGTCCGCATTCCCACGTTCTTCGGGCACGCGATGGCGATCTGGGCGGAGTTCGAGCGGCCCGTGGACCCGGCGGAGGCGCGCGAGGCGATCGCGACCATGCCGGGCGTGCGCGTCGTCGACGAGCCTGACGAGGAGCGCTACCCGACGCCGGTGGACGCGGCCGGGAACGACGACGTGCTGGTCGGGCGCATCCGCGCGGACAGCTCGTGTCCGGGGGCGATCGCGCTCTGGGCGGTGACGGACAGCATCCGCAAGGGAGCGGCCACGAACGTGGTCCAGATCATCGAGGAAGCGGACCGGCGGGGGCTGGTGGGGCCGGGCTCTGGGCGATAGCCAGTAGCCAGCGGCCCCGCTAGGCTAGCCGCGTCATGCCGCATGTACAGCTTCGGGACGTCGTCGCCTACTACGAGGAGGCGGGCTCGGGCCCGCCACTGCTGCTTATCGCAGGCCTCGGCGGGCACTCAGGACTGTGGTCGCTGCAGCTGCGCGCGCTCTCGCTGGGACGGCGCGCGATCGCATTCGATAACCGCGGCGCGGGCCGCACAAGCGCCCCGGACAAGCCGTACTCGATCGCGGGCATGGCGGACGACACCCTCCAACTGCTCGACCAGCTCGACATCGAGACGGCGAGCGTCGCCGGCTACGGCATGGGCGGCGCAATCGCCCTGGAGCTGGCGGCCGAGCACGCCCATCGCGTGGAGAACCTTGTGCTGATCGGGACATCGGCGAGCCCGTCGGGCCGCCAGCGGCTCGTGACCGAGGGCTGGTCCGACGCGCGGCGCTCGAACCTGAGCCGTGAGCAGGCGTTCGCGCTGACGGCGCCGTGGCTGTACACCTCGGAGCTCCTGGCGGACGGGCAGCGTCGCAACCAGGCGGTCGAGAGCGGCGCGAACGACCCGTATCCGGCTCAGGACCACGCCTACACCCGCCAGGCGCAGGCGTTCCTCGCCTACGACGCGACCTCGAAGCTCGCCGGCATCGAGCAGCCGGCGCTCGTGCTCTCCGGCGAGGAGGACATCCTCGTCGACCCGGCGGACGCGGCCGCGCTGGCGGAGGCGCTCCCGAACGGGACGCTGCGCCAGCTTCCGGGCGCGCACGCGGGGCTGGTCGAGCACCCGCAGGCGTACGCGTCGGCAATCACGGAGTTCCTGGCAGCGCCGGTCCCCGCGGGGTAGGAAGCGGTGCCCGGTCGCGGTGAATCAACCCTGACCGGAACTCAGTTTCGGGACAGGGTCGCCGAGCTTGCCGAGGACCTCGACCTCACGGTCGACAAGGAACTCTATGTCGGACGCCGCCTCTGGGGCTCCAGGCGCCGGATCGACCTCATCCTGACCGACCCCGAGAGTGGCCAGCGCCTCGGAATCGAGTGCAAGTACCAGAGGACCGCAGGTACAGCGCAAGAGAAGCTTCCAGCTGTGATCGCCGACATCGAGAGCTGGCCCATCGACGGCATCGTGGCCTACGACGGCCCCGGCTTCTCGGCGAATATGCGGGCCTACCTCGACTCGACCGGCAAGGCGATCGCGTTCGACGACCTTGAGGTCTGGCTCAGGCTCTACTTCGGGCTGGAGCTACGCGGCTAGCCTCGCTCTCCACCTGCGAAAGATTGCTGACAAGCAGTTCGTCGATGGCTGCGCGGCCACGGCCGTTCGAGTTAATGGCTCGGCCCATCGGCACGAGGTCCTGGTCGTAGTTCCGATAGAGGTCGTGGATGTCAGGGTGGGAGGAGTTCGACAGCAAGGCCCGCACTCCGCGGGACGTGAGGTCATCGAACGCGACGCGCAGGCGCTCCTGGTCCGCGAAGTCGAAGTCTGCGCCCGTGTACTTCGTGAACTGCGAGGTGGCGCTCAGCGGTTGGTAGGGCGGGTCGAGATAGACGAAGTCTCCGGGTTGGGCACGGGCGCAAGCCTCGCCAAAGTCCTCAGCTCGGAGGTCGGCGCAGGCGAGGCTCGCTGCGGCCTCGCGCAGGCGTTCGGCATCCAGAATGGTGGGGCGCACATAGCGCCCGTGGGGGACGTTGAAGTGACCCTTGCTGTTGACCCGGTAGAGGCCGTTGTAGCAGGTCTTGTTCAAGAAGATGAGCCGCGCTGCCCGGCCTGCGGCTGAGGTCGGGTGCCTCTTGTCTCGCACCTCGTAGTAGTAGGCAGTGCGAGCGACACCCTCAAGGGAGTCGTACTTTCGAGCGTGTTCACGGAGGTGCCTTACGAGTCTCGGGAGGTCGTCCCGTACGACTTGGTAGGTCTCGATAAGCGCTTCATTGCCGTCGGAGAGGGATGCAGCCTTCAGCAGCCCTTCATCTCGCAACGCGAAGAAGACGGCGCCCCCGCCGAGGAAGGGTTCGTGATAGCGGTCGATCTGAATCGACTCCCGCCCGATCCGATCGGCAATGAGCGGGGCAAGTTTCGCCTTGCCTCCAGCCCACTTCAGGAACGGTTTCGCCACGGGTTCATTGTACGCAGCGGGCGCGGGCCGGTCGGCGGTTTCAGGTGGCGGGTTTCTGCTGGCTGAGGCCGGCGGCGCGCTTGATCATGAAGTAGGCGGCGAGGAAGAAGGCGAGGCTGATGGGGGACGTGACGCGGCTCACGATGACGTACTCGTTGGCGGAGAACTCGCCCAGCAGGAAGATGCGGAAGATGCCGGTGCCGATGTTGTAGGTCATGAAGACGAGCGTGAGGATGACGAACACGCGGTGGCGCGGGTCCATCAGCGTGCGGAGGGCGGGGATGCTCTCGCGGGCGACCGCGCCAACGAGCGGCTTCCCGATTGCGATGCTGCCAAGGCAAACGGCGGCGACGAGAAAGTCGCTGTAGATGTTCTGGGCGGCGAACGCCTTGGCGCTGTCGGCCGCGAGCCCCACAACCGCCGACCCCGCGACCACGATGAAGCCGAGCACGGTGATGAAGCGGATGACGCCGCTGTCGCGGTTCGTCGCGAACACCCAGGTCGAGGCCGCGAAGGAGGCGACGATCGCGACCTGGGTGCGCCACAGGTCCTCGGGCCAGAACGAGTTCAGGACCAGGAAGACCACAAGCGGCAGGAGGCTCCAGAAGATGCGCCAGTCGACGGCGCTGAAGTCGCCGTGGGCGAGCTTGCGGAAGTCGGGCAGGTTAGGCGGGTCGAGCGCGTCGTCGGGGGCCTCATCTGGCCGGTTGGTCGTTGGTCCAGACGCCACGAGGCCAGCATACGACACGCACTGCGAACGCTCTCCGCACTCCTCGGCGGGAGCCCGCGGAGTATCATCGCGCCAGTCGTTCCGGAGGGACAGGATGCCGGCTCTTGATGGTATGCGCGTGCTCGACATGACCCAGTACGAGGCCGGCACCTCGTGCACGCAACTCCTCGGCTGGCTGGGGGCAGACGTCGTCAAGATAGAGTCGCCGCGGGGCGACCCGGGCCGGGGCGTAGTCGCGGCCGCGGGCCTCCCGCAGTACTTCCTCAACTACAACAGCAACAAGCGCAGCATCGTCATCGACCTCGCCTCCGAGGAGGGGCGCGACCTGCTTCTCCGCATGGCGCCCGACTTCGACGTCTTCGTCGAGAACTACGGACCGGGGGTCATCGAGAAGCTGAACCTGACCTACGACGTGATGAAGGAGGCCAACCCCTCGATCATCTACGCGCGGTTGAAGGGGTTCGGGCTGAGTGGTCCGTACTCGGGCTTCCCCTCCTACGACTGGGTGGCGCAGGCGGCGGGGGGCACGTTCTCGGTAACGGGGAACGCGGCGGGGCCACCCACGAGGCCGGGTCCGACCATCGGGGACTCCGGGACCGGAGCGCAGCTGGCCCTCTCCATTACCGCCGCCTACGTGCAGAAGCAGCGCACCGGCGAGGGCCAGTTCATCGAGATCTCCATGCAGGAGGCCGTCACCCTCTTCATGCGCACCCTCGGGCTGCGGACCTGGGGCGAGTCCCCACAAGAGCGCACCGGCAACGCGCGCGGCCCCGGCACCGACGTCTATCCCTGTAAGGGCGGCGGCGAGAACGACTACATCTTCGTGATGGTCGTGACGACGGCCCAGTGGGACGCCTTCTGCATGACCATCGGGATGCCCGAACTGATCAGCGACCCGCGCTTCGAAACGCAGCGGGGGCGCTTCGAGCACGGCGCGGAGTTCTTCGACATCGTGAAGGAGTGGACGCTCCAGCGAACGAAACACGAGGCGATGAAGGAGCTCGGCAGCGCAGGCGTGCCCTGCTCGGCCACGTTCGATACGTACGAGCTCTTCACGGACCCGCACCTGAGCGAACGCGGCCTGGTGGAGGAGCTCGATCATCCGGAGCTCGGCACGGTGAAGGTGATGCGCATGCCCGCTCTCCTCTCGGGCTCGGACGTGCCCATGGAGGTGGCCCCCACGCTCGGGCAGCACACGCGCGAGGTGCTGTGCGAGCTCGACTTCAGCGAGGACGAGCTCGAGGGACTGTTCGACCGGGGCGTGATCGGATAGGCCCGCCGTGGTGACGATCCGGGGCCTCTACTCCGCCACCCTCTTCGTTGAGGACCTGGACCGCACAGCCGACTTTTACGTGGACGTGCTGGGCTTCGAACCGGAGACGCGCTCCGCCCGCGCCCGGATGCTTCGCGCAGGCGAGTTCCGCCTCCTCCTGCACGTCGGCGGCTCCACTCCCGACGAGCAGAATCTCCACCTCCACCTCGCCGTCGACGATGTCGATGCCTTTCACCGGAAAGTGTCCGCCCGCGGCGCGGCCCCCGAGGGCCAGCCCGAGACGAAACCGTGGGGCCTGCGCTCCTTCGAGCTCCGCGACCCTTCCGGCTATCTCTGGGAATTCGTCCAGGAGGTGGAAGTGACGGAAACGCCAGGCTAGCCGGCGTATCATCGCGGCCATGCCGCGTATCGATGCCTACCTCGTCGCCAACGCCCGCTTCCACGACACCGACTTCGCCCGCCTCGAGTTGCTCAAGCTGCTCCACGAGGACGACGACGTGCGCGTGCGCGTGGCCGAGTCGTTCGGGGATACGGAGGGGATCCGCGCCGCCGACGTGCTCGTCACGTACACCTGCGACCTGCGCCCCGAACCCGAGGAGGAGGAGGCCCTGCGCGACTTCGTCGCGGGCGGGGGGCGCTGGGTGGCCCTGCACGCGACGAACGCGCTGCTCGACTTCGGTCCCGAGGGCATTATCGCGCCCCGCATCTGCGACACGTTCATGGAAACGCTCGGCAGCCGCTTCATCTCGCATCCGCCCACCCAGCCGTTCCAGGTGACGGTTACGGCGCCGGACCACCCCCTCGTCGCCGGCATCGAGCCGTTCGAGGCCTCGGACGAGATCTACCTGTGCGACTACTCGGAAGGTCTTACGCCACTCCTGGAGACGCGCTTCACCGGGAAGTTCGAGGCGGGCTACGTCGAGAACGACTGGCCGGACGACGACCCGCGCCTGATCGCCTACCTGCGCGAACTGGGCGAGGGCGCCGTCTTCTACCTGACGCTCGGACATTCGTGTGGGAAGTACGACATGCAGCCGATGATCGAGGAAGCGCCAATCATGCGGGGCTCGTGGGAGCTACCCGTGTTCTACGAGCTCGTGCGCCGCGGTCTCGATTGGGCGAAGGAGCCCGCGAAGGCGGCCTAGGCCATCATCGCTCCGTCGACCGGGAGGAAGACGCCGCTGATGTAGGACGCCTCATCCGAGACGAGGAACGTCACCGCATTCGCGATTTCGTCCGGCGTGCCGAGACGGCCGCCGTCGAGCGTCGGGCCGGTGCTGCCGCCACGACCGCCGACGGGTTCGTCCTGGTCACGGTAGAGCTCGGCCGCCTCGGCGGCGGCGGTGTGGAGCATGGGCGTGTCGATGGTGCCGGGGCAGATGGCGTTCACGCGTACGCCCTGGGGGCCGTAGGCACGGGCCAGCGAGCGGGTCAGGTTGATGACGCCGGCCTTGGTCGAGCCGTAGAGCCCCTGCATGGGGACGCCGTGGAGGGCGGAGACGGAGGACGTGTTGACGATGGCGCCGCCGCCGGCCGTGATCATGTGGCGGATGGCGTAGCGACAGCCGAGGAGCACGCCGCGCAGGTTGATGTCCATCATCTGGTCCCACTTCTCCATGGGGTCTTCGAGTGAGTCGAACCAGAAGTGCACGGCGGCGTTGTTGTGCATGATGTTGATGCCGCCGAGCTCGTTGATGGCGTAGGTGGAGACGGCCTGCCAGTCGTCCTCACTGGCGATATCGGCGTGGACGTAGTGCGCTTCCCCGCCCGCGGCCGTGATCGCCTCAATGGCGGCGTGGCCGGCTTCGTCGTTGACGTCGGTGCCGATGACGCGGGCGCCTTCCCGGGCCCAGCGCCTGGCGACAGCCTCGCCCATGCCCATGCCCACTCCGGTGACGATCCCAACCTTGCCTTCGAGGAGCATCGTGCTCCCTCCTTCTCTTCGTGCATGGCGGCCAGAAGGGGCCGCGTGCGCGTCAGCCTACCCCATGCGCCGCTGCGCGCGTGCGTGCGCCCAAATGCGGCGCTCGCTCTGCTACGATCCGGCGCGAAACCGCAGACCATGACGGTCTCGAATCGGGGGCTCTCACCATGACCGAAACCTTGACCGGCACGAACCGCTCCGCGGGCGTTGCCTACACCCAGCTTCTCGCCGAGGACAGCCATCCCGTACCGGAGTACCTGCTGCGCGACTCCCCGTTGGAGGAGGGCCAGCCAACCCGCGTACCTGTCGAGCGCTACACGTCGCGCGAGTGGCACGACCTCGAGATCGAGAAACTGTGGAAGCGCGTCTGGCAGATGGCCTGCCACGAGGACGACATCCCGGACGTGGGCGACTACCTGGTCTACGACCTCGCCGACCTCTCCTACCTGGTGGTGCGCGTGGCCGAGAATGAGTTCAAGGCCTACTACAACGCCTGTCTCCACCGGGGCCGCCTGCTTCGGCAGGAGGACGGCAAGCGCGCGCGTGACCTGCGCTGCGCGTTCCACGGCTGGACCTGGAACCTGGACGGCACGCTGAAGGAAATCCCCTGCCAGTGGGACTTCCCCTACGTGAACCCGGACGAGCAGTCGCTGCCCGAGGTGAATGTGGCGAGCTGGGGCGGGTTCGTGTTCATCAACCCGGATCCGGACGCGGAGCCGTTCGAGGACTTCGTGGGCGACCTGGAGAGCCACTTCACGCTGCTTCCCTACGAGAAGCGCTACAAGGAGGCGCACGTCGCCAAGGTGCTGCGCTGCAACTGGAAGGTGGCGCAGGAGGCCTTCATGGAGGCCTACCACGTGGTCGCGACGCACCCGCAGATCCTGGCGGGCATCTGCGACGCGAACTCCAAGTACGACGTGTTCGGGAACTACGCGCGGGCGATCACGCCGAACGGCGTTCCGAGCCCGCATCTCTCGAACGTGCAACAGGAGGATCCGCTGCCGGACACGAGTCCGTTCAAGATGCGGCACCCCCTGACGAACGCAATCTACGACACGCAGCCCGACAGCACGGTGCTCGTCACCCATCCGGACGGTCGCTCGGGGCTCTTCACCGAGGGCGGCACCTGGATCAGCGGCGACCTCGGTGAGGCCGACCCGCACATGTGCCAGTGGCTCGCGGGCAAGCAGCTCGAGACGGACGACCAGTACTGGGAGAACCGTCGCGGCAACGGGGCCACGGACGACAACGGCAGCGAGGAGCTCGAGGCCGAGAGCGCGGCGGAAGAGATGGACAAGCGCATGGAGCAGATGACGGCGGCGCCGTCGAACGGCGCTTCCGTACGCGAGATCGGCGCGGCCGCGATGCGCGAGGGCCTGCGCCCCGTGCTCGGCGACCTGATGGACAACGTGCCGGATGCGGAGCTGAACGACAGCATCTACTTCACGCTGTTCCCCAACTTCCATCCATGGGGCTCGTTCAACCGGATCGTCTACCGCTTCCGGCCGAACGGGAACAACCCGGACGAGAGCATCATGGAATGCCTCTACCTGGCGCCGTACCCGCAGGACGGCGAGCGTCCGCCGGCCGCCCCCATCCACTGGATCGGGGTCGACGACGACTGGACGGAGGCGCCGGAGCTGGGGATGCTCGCGCGGGTGTTCAACCAGGACACGTACAACCTTCCGCGGGTGCAGTTGGGTCTGCACGCGACGAAGAAGGAGTTCGTGCAGTTCGGGAACTACGGCGAGACGAAGATCCGCCACTTCCACGCGCTGCTGGAGAACTGGGTCTCGCGGGAGTAGCCGCGGGCGCCGTCAGCCACTACGACCGGAGGGGCGGCCAGGCCGCCCCTCCTTCGCGTCGGGGTCTGGCGAGATTCCCGGGGAAACGGCATCATGGATGCCATGAGCAAGAACGAGGACCAGGGGCCAGGTTCGGCAAGCCCGAAGCCAGTGCGACTACCGCCCCGTTCCGATGAGCCTCCCCACGTCACTACGCGCGACTACCCTCGATCCTTTCCCCCGCCGAAGCCTCCGCCTTCCGACGATTAAGCCGCCAGGGCAGCGACGAGCGTTCCGCCCACGGCTGCGATCTCACCAAGGAACAGTGCTAGCTGGAAACGGATGAGGTAAGCCGTCTGGGTGAGTTCTCGCTCCGCCAGTGGCTGGATCTGCTCGATGTACTCGCGGGCCACCCAAAGCGCTATCTGGTCATCGCTCCACTGGGATGCAGGCTCCGTGACGAGTGACGCGAGTCTCCCGGTGCTTGGTGCATCGGGCAGCGATGTTGAAAGCTCGGCCCGGACGGCGACACCCGCCGAAACTCCGAACAGGACGAGCGCGACGACTGACCCAACCCACAGCCCTGCCGGAAGATCGTCCGCCAGGGCAAGGAATGCTGCCGAGGCCGTAACCGCGAGGGCGCCCACGCTGAGGTAGGCGCGCGACTTCTGTCGGAGCTGATCGACCGAGACAAGCACGTTGTCGTTCAGCCGCAGCATTTGGTCGAGCAGGAGACGTGCGCCCGGAATGGAGTTCGGTTCGCTCGCCGGAGCGATTGTCATGAGCACAACAATACAGGAACCACAGATTGTCTCTACACCAGAAGGGGCCGGGACTTGAAGGCGGGTCGTCAGCGCTGGAGCCAGCGGTAGTGGAGCTCGCTCGCCCAGGCGGTGAGGCCGGGGAAGACCTCTGAGAGGACGTGGGCGATACGCATGAGGGGCTGCAGGTGCACCTCGGCGACCGGGCGCTGCACCGAGCGCACGATGGCGCTGGCCACCTGGCCCGGGGTCTGGACGGGGCCGAGGGGCGCGGGAGCGTACTCAGAGGAATACGTGGGGGCGTTGGCGAAGAACTCGGTGTCGGTGCTGGCAGGAAGCACGAGCGAGACCGTCACGCCTGAGCCGGCAAGCTCGCCGCGCAATGCCTGGGTCAGGCCGGTCAGGGCGAATTTGCTGGCGGCGTAGGCGCCGTGATACGGCCAGCTCCGCTTTCCGACGACCGAGCCGACATTGACGATGTGGCCCGAGGCCCGGCGGCGCATGTGGGGCAGGACGGCGCGGACGGCGTGGTGTACGCCGAGCACGTTGGTTTCGAGGAGGTCGCGGAAGGCCTCGTCGGGGGTGTCCTCGATGCGACCGTAGAGGCCGTAGCCGGCGTTGTTCACGAGCACATCGATGCGTCCGAAGGTGGCGATAGCGACCTCCGCCAGCTCCTCGACCTGGCCGCGATCGCGCACGTCGCACGGAACGACAAGGACTTCCACGCCGAAGCGGTGCTCGAGACGTTCGGCGAGACGCTCAAGGCGCTCGCGCGAACGCGCAGCGAGGACGATCGTGGCGCCCTCCCGCGCGAAGCGAATAGCGGTTGCGCGCCCGATGCCGGCACTGGCGCCGGTAATGACGACGACGGGCTGGGCGGACATCAGGCCAGGAGGTCGTCGCCGAGGGGGACGGTGTCGCGGACCACGCGGGCGACGATGGGGGTGGCTGAGCGCAGGGCGCGTCCCGCCGAACGGAGCGCGATCGCCAGAAGTCCGCCGGCGAGCCAGGCGTTGGGGCGCATTGCGATGCCGGCCGCCATGCCGAACTCGCTCGACTCACCGTTCCAGTCGCGAAGGGGGGCGGGTAGCTCCATGGCCGCGGGATCGATGACGGCTCGGAGGGCCATCCAGTCGGCGCCATGCTCAACGGCCAGCCGGGCGAAGGCGGCGGTCTCCATATCTACGCCGGCGGCTCCGTGCTCGTTCCAGAGGTCGCGCTTGGCGTTCCGCGTGGCGACGGGCCTGGCGACGGTCACGAGCCGCGAGCACACGAACCGGGAACCCTCGTTGCGGAGGGCGCGGCGGGCGTTCTGAAGCGTCATGGGGGGAGGCTGGAGGGCCTCACCAGCCTCGTTCATGGCCTCGCGGGCGAGGATGAGGTGGCCGGGGCCGAGGGAGGGGTCGAGCCCGCCGCAGATGCCGGCGATGAGGACTGTGTCGGGTTTCTGCTCTTGCAGGAGGCCGGCGAGCGCGCGTTCGCCTGCTTCACCCGTGCCCGTGACCTGGCACCCCGAGCCGATCGCGCGCGCTTCGCGCGTCGTGGGCGCCACGATGAGGAGGCTCACGAATCGCCGCGGCCGCCTAGCGTGCCCAGCGCCGCGCGGACGCCCTCAAGGGGGCTCGCCATGGTGGCGCCGACGGCGGTTGCCTCGTAGCCGCAGTGGGCCATGCAGTTGGTGCAGCGCGCATCGCGACCGTAGCCGTAGCGCTCCCACTCGGTCTCCTCGATGAGCTCAACGAAGCTCTCGGCGTAGCTCTCGTTCATCAGGTAGCAGGGGCGCTGCCAGCCGAAGACGCTGCGCGTGGGGTTGCCCCAGGCCGTGCACTGCATGGCGCGCTTGCCCTGGAGGAAATCGAGGAAGACGGGTGTGTGGAAGAAACGCCAGCGCCGGCGGTCGGGGGAATCGAGGATGGACTTGAAGGTGGAGATCATCTCGGGGCGCTTGAGGAAGACGCTCTGGTTGGGCGCCTTGGGGTAGTCGTAGCCGGGCGAGACCATCATGCCGTCGACGTTGAGGTCGTCCATGAGGAAGTTGAAGAGGTCGCCCATCTCCGTGGGCGAGCTGTCGTTGAAGACGGTGGTGTTGGTGCTGACGCGGTAGCCCTGCTCCTTCGCCTTGCGAATGCCGGCGACGGCCTTGTCGAACACGCCCTCACGATCGACGGCCTTGTCGTGTTGCTCACGCAGGCCGTCCATGTGAACGCTGATGGTGAGGTAGGGGGAGGGCTTGATCTTCGGCAGCCAGCGGTCGAGGAGGATGGCGTTGGTGCAGAGGTAGACGAACTTCTTGCGCTCAATCAGGCCCTCGACGATCTCGTCGATCTGGGGGTGGATGAGGGGCTCGCCGCCCGCGATGGAGACGACGGGGGCGCCACAGTCGTCGGCTGCTTCCCAGCAATCCTCGGGGGAGAGGTACGTGTTGAGGACCTCCTCGGGGTGCTGGATCTTGCCGCAGCCCTCGCACTCGAGATTGCAGCGATAGAGTGGCTCCAGCATGAGCACGAGCGGGTAGCGCTCCTTGCGCAGGAGCTTCTGCTTCAGCAGATAGCGGCTGACGGCGAACGCCTGGCGAAGGGGGATGCCCATCGTGATTCCTCCGGGAGACTGGCGGCAAAGCATACGGAGCGAGGGGCACGAAGGCTATGCACTGCTCGCCTCCACTGCTGCTGCCGCGGCGAGACCGCTTCGAACGGCCGATTCCATGGTGGCGGGCCAGCCCGTATCGGTGTACGAGCCCGCCAGGAAGAAGTTGGGTAGCGGCGTGCGGGGGCCGGGGCGGAAGAGGCCGGGAGCGGGCACGAAGGTCGCCTCCGGCTCCTTGGTCACGCGGTAACGCACGAGGGTGGCCTCGCGAGCGGCGGGCAGCGCCTGCCGCAGCTGCGGCAGGACGCGCTCGCAGACCTGCTCCTGCGTCAGGGCGAAGAGATCGCCGGGCACGCTGATGGAGAGGACGAGGTGCTGGCGTTCCGACTCGTCCTCGCCGCCGAGGCGGCTGCGGTTGAAGGCCCACTGCACCTCGGAGCGGATGAAGGAGGCGCAGTGGAGGTCCAGGACGGGGCGGTCGAACCAGAGGTGGAGGTTGAGGATGGGGGCGGGCTGGAAGTGGGCGAGGTCGGCGAAGGGCCTGTCCCCACGCACGTGCTCGGGGAGGATGGGGAGGAGGCGCCAGGGGGCAAGGGCGCTGACGTAGGCATCGAAGGTGCGGCACTCGCCGCCGACCAGTGCGAGCGACGCGACGCGGCCCTCCTCGACCCGAACACACTCGATACCGGCTCGCATGGCGACCTTCCCGCCTCTCTCCTCGATCGCGCGGATGGCGGGCTCCACGTGGAGCTTCGAGAGGTCGGTGGCGGGCACGGCAAGGGCGGCGGCACGGGGGTCCTTCTGGAACCCTTCCTCCAGGACGAAGATGGACTGGCTGGCGCTGGCTTCGCCGGCGCGGCAATTGAGCGTGGGGATGACGAGAAAGTCCCAGAACTCGCGGATCGTGTCGGGCGATTGCTTCCGCTCGCGGAGCCACTCCTCGAAGGTGATCCGCTCAAGGCGTCCGCGCTCGTGGACCTGGAGGAGTCGCAGCGCAAGGAAGGCGCGCGCGATCTCGATCTTCTGGCGCCAGGAGAGGTGCCGGTAGCGGAGGAGGGCGGGGGCGAGGTGCAGGCCGAGCGGAAGGTTCGTCGACCAGAGGTCGGAGCGGCGGCCATCGGGGTCGAACACGGGAACGTGCAGGCGCTCCTGGCGGTAGGTCAGGTGCAGGGTGCCGAGGCGCTCGAGGAAGGCGCGGTAGGCGGAGGTGCACTCCATGAAGAGGTGCTGGCCGTTGTCGACCTCGTCGCCGGTCTCGTCGTCGAGGAACGAATAGGTAGCGCCGCCTGCCCAGGGACGGCGTTCCAGCACCTCGACCTGGTGGCCGCGGTCGGCGAGCTCCAGCCCGGCGGCCAGTCCGGCCAGGCCCGCGCCGATGATGCCGACCCTCATGGCCGTGCGGGCGTCAGCCCGATCGCGCCGGCCCCAGGAGGGCGGCGGAACCCCAGAGGCGCGCGATCGCCGAGGCCTTCTCGCGGCCGTTCAGGCGGACGCGCTCGGAGAGGACGTCGTAGTTGCGCTCCTCGATGCGCTGGAGGAGTTCGAAGTAGACGCCCTGGAGCACGTTCACGCACATGCGCGAGCGCACATCGAGCAGGGGCAGCAGGTGACGTCCGCGGCGGAAGTAGCGATGAGCGCGCTCGCCCTGGGCGGCCAGCATCGAGCGGAAACGCTCGTCGTAGTCGCAGGCGAGGATGTCGTCGGGCGTGAGGCCGTGGGCGGCGAGCTCGTCGGTGGGGAAGTAGACGCGGCCTCGCTCCGCGTCCTCCTTCACGTCGCGCATGATGTTCACGATCTGGAGGCCGATCCCCATGCTGGTGGCGAACTCCTCGGCGCGCGGGTGGGGCTTCGCGCCGAAGATGGAGACGCAGATGTGGCCGACCATCGAGGCCACGCGGTAGCAGTACTGGCGGAGGTCATCCCAGGTCTCGTAGCGGTTGATGGTGAAGTCCATCTCGACGCCGTTCACCAGCTCCTCGAAGTGCTGCTGGGGCATGGAGAAGCGGTCGACCGCGTCACCCAGAGCGATGAAGAGCGGTCCCTGGCGGGAGCCGGCGTAGCAGCCCTCCAGGCGCTCGCGGGCGAGGGCGATCTCCTTCTCCTGGCGGGACCGATCGGTCAGCTCGTCGGCGATGTCGTCGACGTAGCCGCTGAAGGCATAGGCGGCGTAGATGGCGTTGCGCTTCTGCGCGGGCAGGATGGTGAAGGCGTAGTAGAAGTTCGAGGCGCGATCCTTGGTGTAGGCCTTGCACCAGGCGTAGGCCTCCTCGGGTGTGAATCGCTCGTCGGCGTGAGCATCGAGCTCCGCCAGCACGTCGAAAGCCATTTGCGTCTTCCCCTCTCTCAAATACCCATAGCGATGCGGGCGCCGTTCACGACCGCCAGCCGGGCCTTGACGGCCTTCGTGACGCGGGGGCGGGCGCTGAGCGTGTCGTAGCCGGCGGCCTCGATGGCGTTGAGGATGGCC
>JAPPBY010000015.1 GCA_026702615.1 Chloroflexota bacterium
GAGGACGAAGACGACCACGGGCACGAGGACGAAGACGACCACGGGCACGAGGACGAAGACGACCACCATGGGCACGCCCACGGCGAATTCGACCCGCACTTCTGGATGGACATCGACCTCACGATTGAGGCCGTCGAGGCAATCCGCGACGAGCTCTCACGCCTCGATCCGGATGGAGCCGACTACTACGCCGAGCGTGCCGAGGCCTACATCGCGGAGCTGCGGGAACTGGACGAGGAGATCCGCGAGCAGCTCGCCGCGCTTCCGGAGGAGCGCCGCTACCTGGTCACGTTCCACGACGCCTACGGGTACTTCGCGGACCGCTACGGCCTGACGATCCTGGGCTTCGTGGTGGAAGGTCCCGAAGAGGAGCCGAGCGCGTCGGCAATCACCGAGCTGGTGGAGAGCATCGAGGAACTGGGGATCCCCTACATCTTCAGCGAACCGCAGTTCAGTGCGCGCGTGATCGAGCAGATCGCCCGCGACACCGGCACGAC
This sequence comes from Chloroflexota bacterium, assembly GCA_026702615.1. Taxonomy (GTDB): domain Bacteria; phylum Chloroflexota; class Dehalococcoidia; order Tepidiformales; family Tepidiformaceae; genus UBA2991. The sequence goes on from JAPPBY010000015.1 coordinate 498, forward strand.
CGTCCGCACGATTCCGTCGGGGGCCCTGGCTGAGGAGTATCCAACGTACGTTGAGTTCCTCCGCGCCATCGCCAACGGCATCGCGGAGTAGCGCAAGGTGGTACCCGCCATCGAGGTGAAGAGCCTGACGACGGGCTACCGAGGGCACCGGGCAATCGAGGACGTGTCGTTCTCGCTGCCGCAGGGCAAGGTCATGGGATTGCTGGGGCCGAACGGCTCGGGCAAGAGCACGCTGATCAAGACGCTAGTCGGCTTGATCGAGCCCTGGGAAGGCGACGTGTGCGTCCTCGGGGGCGCGCCACGGGATGCGCGACGGCAGATCGGCTACATGCCGCAGGCGGAGGACATCGACTGGAACTTCCCCGTGACGGTGCGGGAGGTCGTGGCCATGGGCCTCTACCGGAAGACGTTCGGGCTAGACCGCTTCCTGCGCGGGTCGGCGGAGAAGGACCGGATCATGGCGGCACTCGAGCGGCTCTCCGTCGACCACCTCGCCGACCGCCAGGCGGGTGAACTGAGCGGGGGGCAGCAGCGCCGCGTGCTCTGTGCGCGGGCGCTGGTGAGGGATCCCGAACTCTTCCTGCTGGATGAGCCGACCGCCGGACTCGACGCCCGCTCCGAGCAGGAGATGATCGACCTGCTGAGCGAGCTGGCCGCCGACGGCAGGAGCATCGTGTTCTGCACGCACGACATCGGCTGCGCAGCCGAGTGCTGCGACCTGACGCTGTTCCTCAACCGGCAGGTCGTCACCTACGGACCACCCTCGACGACGATCACGGAGGAGATGCTGAACCGGGCGTTCGACGGACACGCGCTGGTGATGGGGGCGGAAGGCGGCAGGCCGGCGCTGGCATTCCACGACCCCCACGAGCGCGCAGACCGCGAACACGACCGGCACAGCCACGACGAGCACCGCCGGGTGTAGGGCGGACATGGACTGGCTGACCGACCCCTGGCAGTTCCAGTTCATGCAGCGGGCGCTGCTGGCGGGAGCGCTGGTGGCGATGGCCTCCTCCGTTGTCGGCGCGTTCGTCGTGATCAGGGGGCTGGCGTTCCTGACGGACGCCGTTGCGCACACCTCGCTGGCGGGAGCAGCGATCGCGTTCCTGGCGGGGGGCGGCTCGATCGCGATCAGCCTCGGGGCGGCCGGAGCGGCGGGTTTGACGGCGGTGGGGGTCTCGGCGCTGACCCGCGCACGGATTCGCGAGGACACGGCCATCGGCATCGTCTTCGCGGCCCTCTTCGCCTTCGGCGTGCTTCTGATCAGCCGCACGCGGAACTACACGCTGGAACTCAGCTCATTCCTGGTGGGGAACATCCTGACGGTGCCCACAGAGGACATCATCGTGATGGCCATCCTCTCCAGCGTGGTCGTGGTGTTGATGATCATCTTCTACCGGGAGATGCTGTTCGTAGCGTACGACCCCACGATGGCGGCGGCGGCGGGCGTGCCGGTGGCGCTCGTGCAGACGGGCCTGATGGTGCTGGTGGCGCTGGCGGCAGTGGCAGCCTTCCGGCTGGTGGGCGTGGCGCTGGTGATGGCGATGGTCGTGGCCACGGCGGCAACGGCCGCACTGGTAGTACGCCGGGTGCCGCTGATCATGCTTGTTGGCGCCGTCTTCGGCGTGCTGTCAGTGGTCATCGGGCTGTATGCCTCCTTCCATGCAGACGTGGCCGCTGGCCCAGCGGTCGTCGTAACCGCGGCCGTGTTCTTCCTGATCGTGTTCACGTTCTCGCCGCGGGGCCTTGCGCCCTGGCTGCGGCGCGTTCTGGCCCGCTGATCCTGCCGCCTGGAGCTGCGTGCTAGGCTACCGCGCGCACGACTGCGACCGGCGCAACAAGGAGGCCCCGCAATGGCATCGACAGCCCCGGTGACCGTAGAGGAACTGCTCGAGATCGAGGCGATCAAGCGCGTCCGCATCCTCTACTCGCACTACTACGACATGGCCGACATCGACAGCCTCATGGACCTGTTCACGGACGACGCGGTCTGCGAGTTCGGTCCGAACTACGGCGGCGACTGGGTCGGCAAGGAGCGCATCCGCGCCGGTTACGAGGAGTTCAGTGGCGACGCAGGCCAGTTCACGGGAGCGATGCACGCGAACACGAACGAGTGGATCGAGCTCACGGGCCCGGAGACGGCGAAGGCGCGCTGGTACCTGCTCGACCTCTCCCTGAGCGGCCCCGCGGACCAGAATCCGCTGATGCTGATGGGTATCTACGACGACGTGTACCGCAAGGTCGACGGGCAATGGAAGATCGAGCGGACGTACATCGACTTCGTCTGGCCGAACCGGGAGTACCGCGGCCCGCGGGAGGCGAGCTGACGTGCCGGACGCCGACGCCCTGCGCGACCTGCTGGAGCGCGACGCCATCACCAGGCTGATGGTGCGATACGCCGACCGCATCGACGCGAACGACCCGGTGGGGGCGGCGGCTTGCTTCGCCCCGGACGGACTCGGGGTGTACTGGGGCGACTCCCGCGGCCGGGAAGCGATCGCGGAGCGGCTCACGGGCATCCTGGCCGGGTTCCACGCGACCAGCCATCACCTGACGAACGTGCAGATCGAGCTGACCGGCGAGACGACGGCGCGGGCGCAGTCGTACGTGTACGCGTTCCACCGGCTCAAGGGCAGCATGGAGCAGATGCACTACTGGGGGCGCTGGGTTGACGAGGTCGAGAAGGTCGACGGGGAGTGGCTGTTCGCGAGGCGCGAGGTCGTGGGCATCGGGAGCTTCACGCCGGGCGTCGAGGCGACTCCCGACGACCACCCCGGGCACCCGGGCCGGCTCTAGTCCTCTTCCCACTCCCCGGAGGGGTCAGATTCGATGCGGTCGGGGCAGTGGGTCTTGCTAATTGGGCAGTAGCGGCACTCCTGCCAGCTCGGGACGCGCATGGCGCCTTCCTCGGAACCGCCAAGGATGTCGAGGAAGTAGGGGAGTTGCTCAAGGATGTCATCGGCCTGGCGCTGATCGAAGTTCCTGACGACGCCGTCCTCGTAGACGAGGCGGCCGCGGAAGCGGCGTTCGTGGTGCTCGACGAGGTTCGACTGGGGCAGCAACGCCATCGGAATCAGCACCTGAAATTCGTGCCAGTCGTGGGCCCTGCCGGTCTTCGTGTCGAGGACGATGTTGTCGTGCTCGCCGAGGGCAACGAGGTCGGGCTTTCCACCAACGACGACATCGGTTGAAGCCTCGTGCCGGTAGGCGAAGCGGTTCTGGTTCTCCCGCTTCACCCGGTAGCCCTCGTCGTTCAACGCACGGTGCGTTTCCCTCAAGAGCTTGGTGTGGCGGGCCCGGTAGGAAGCCCAGTCGGTCTCGTCCTCGACGCGCTCGTAGTCCTGCCAGTTGGCCCTGAACCAGACCGACCACTCGCAGGTGTTCTGCCCGCTCATCCACTGAGCGAGCCAGGTCAGCCAGACGTAGGGCCCATCCCTGCGCTCGGCCACGGGGCCGGACCTCAGGAGGCGGCTGCGCTCTGGAGGATGGCGTCCTCAAGCCCGCGGGGCACGCGCGGCACCTCCACCCTCTGAATCTCGCCGAGGATGTGGGCGAAGCGCTCACGCTGCTCGGGCGTCTCGGTGCGCATGCCGAAGCCAACGCGGCTGGCGTACTCCCGGTGCTCGCGGATGAAGTTCGGCAGGTTGTCGTAGGTCGAGGTCTGGGCGAAACCGCGGAGGACGTCCTCGGGAATGACGCGCCGCATCTCGTCCCATTTGCCCGCGAGGGAGAGGGAGTGGAGCTCCATGCCGAGGTCCTTCCAGCCGTGGATCTCGAAGACATCGTGGTAGCTACGGGTGGAGCCGTAGAAGGAAATCGGCTGCCGGAGGGCCTCAAGGCCCTGCTCAATCTCGGAATCGGTCTCGCCGAAAACGGTGAAACCGCCGCCGGAAAGCTCGATGTCCTCCCATTTGCGGCCGGAGCGGCGGAGGCCTATGGCGATGTTGGGGAGCACGACCTCGCGCATGTACTTGTCGGTCATGAAGCCGTGCGGGTAGACGCCATCGGCAACCTCGCCGGCGGCCCGGGCCATGCCTGCGCCAACGCAGGCGAGCATGACCTTGGGCTCGGGGTACTCGATCGGACCGGGGTTGAAGTTGGGGTTGATGAGCGTGAACTGGTAGTGCTCGGTGACGTGGTCCGGCTTCTCCCCGGTCTGGAAGGTCTTCCAGATGGCCTTGAGCGTGCGGATGTAGTCCTTCATGCGAGGGGCGGGCGGCACCCAGGGCACGCTGAAGCGGCGCTGGTTGTGGCCCTTCACCTGGCTGCCGAGACCGAGGGCGAAGCGTCCCTTGCTCAGGTGCTGGATGTCCCAGGCCTGCATCGCGAGGATCATGGGGACGCGGGGGAAGGCGATGGTGACGGAGGTGGCGATCTCCAGCCGCTCCGTCGCATTCGCCGCGAGGGTGGCGGCGAGCATCGAGTCGTGGGCGGTCTCCGCGACGTTGGCGAAGTCAAAACCGAGTTCCTCGGCGCGCCTCGCGCCTTCTGCTGCATCGGTGATCCAGCCACCGCCGAATCCGCTTCCAACCTTCATTGCCTTCATGTCCTTTCGATCGGCCCATCGCGGGGCGCCAATCGAGAATTGTACGCAGGGCCGGGCTTAGTGGCGGCGGCGGCTCTTCGTGCGGGCCCGGGCTCGCTTGCGGCGGGGGGACGGAGTGGCAGGGGGAGGGGAGTCGAGCAGCGCAGCGATGGCGGCGAGCTCGTCGGGGGTGTTGGCATTGCGGAAGCTACGGAGGTCGGGGTCCACGCGGGTCAGCCGGTCCTCGCTGAGGGCAAGCACGTCGAGGGCCGCGAAGGCATCGATGACCTTGTTGGCGCCGCCGGCCAGGGCTGCCTCGGCAGCGGCAAGGCAGGGCTCACGGCGGTAGGCGGCCGTGAGCGGCTGCTGGAAGCCTCCCACCTCCGGCAGGGCGGCATCGTGGTCGCCGAGGGCGCCGATGATGCGCTCGACGACGGCAGTCAGCAGGAGAGGGGCGTCGCAGGAGGTGGCGAAGCAGACCGGGGAGGCAGCAACAGCGAACCCGGTCGCGAGGCCCGCGAGGGGGCCGCGTGCAGGCTCGCGATCCTCGACGACGGTCGCGGGGATGGCGGGGTGCATGGGGGGAAGGGTCTGGCCGGCGGCGGTAACGATCACGATCTCGTCGACGGCAGGGGCAAGCGCGTCACGCACCCACTGGAGGAGGGGGCGTCCACGCAGGCTGGCGGAGGCCTTGTCGGAGCCGAAACGGCGGCTCAACCCGCCCGCGACGATGATGCCGGTGACGCCTTCGCTCATGGGCTCAGGGTACGCGAGCGTCGCTCGCTATGATGGCGCGATGCGACTCTTCCGGCGGCGGCCGCTGATCACCGATGAGAACTACGGGCGGCTGATGACGTCGTTCGGGCGGACGGTGGATGCGGACCCGCTTGTGGCGGGACCGGCGGAAGCACTGGCGCAGCGGGTCACCGGGGAGCTTGCGTCAGAGGCAGCTGCGGCGGACGAGAAGCTGTACAACGGCGCGGCGGTGTACCACCTGCGTTTGCTCGCGGGAGCCTGGATCCTCGCCAGCGAGGGCGGGATACCCACGGAGACGGCTGAGGTCTTCGAGGAGGCGGTGGCGTGGCGGTTCGGGACGCGCGAGTTGCCCGAACGGCTGGGGAAGCTGGCGCGGGGGGAGGTCGAGCGGGACCTGTCGGTAGAGGAGGAGTGACGGCTAGCGCTCCGGGGGGCGGGTGGCGAGCCAGGCGCGTCCGCGTGGCGAGAGGCGGTAGCCCACCTTCAGGCTCTCGGTGAGGCCGAGCTCTTTCAGCTTGCGCACATCGCGCTTGAAGGGCTGGGTCTCACGGTCGAGGGAAGCGGCGAGGTCGGGAGCGCGTACGCCGGGCGAGGTCTCGATGAGGCGCAGGATGGTCTCGGTCCAGGGGCCGTGGCGGCTGGACCGGTCGAAGCGGGCGAGCCGGGCGGCGATGGCCTCGATAGCGTCACCGTCGAGCGTGTCCTGCTGGCGGAGGGCGGTGCGAGGGTCATCGCCGGCGAGGTGGAGGGCGACGCGGTAGAGGTCGCCGTCGGGGCGGCGGTTCAGGTCGGCGAGGAGGGCGTCGCGTCCGGGGTAGCCGGCGTGGTGCGCGGCATCCTCTGTTATGTCGCTTTCGGAGACGGCATCGACGGCCTCAATCGCGAGGACGCCGATGGCGGTACGGAGCTCGCCGCCGGCGCGCACGGTCGGGCGCTTCCAGCGGCGGAAGGCGAGCGTGATGCGGGCCTCGGCGATGCCCTCAAGCGTCTCGCGCTTCAGGAGCATGGCCGGTTGACCATCTCGCTACTTGGAGACGCCGGCGGGGGCCGCGACGCTGCTCTCCACGCCACTCTCGGCGAGCAACGCGTGGATCTGGCGAGCATGGGTCACGATGCGGCCCGCTTCCTCGCGCACGGCCTGGCGACCGTCGCAAAGGGCCTCCTCGGGGTTGCAGTGGATGTCGAACTCGAGACCGTTCGCGCCGGCCGCCACGAAACCGTAGGAGACACGCTCGACAAGAGCGCGGTCGCCGGAACTGTGGGAGGGGTCGGCGATGAGGGGCAGGTGCGACTTGCTCCGCACGACCGGGATCATCGAGATGTCGGCGGAGAAACGCGTCTCGGACTCGAACGACCTGATGCCCCGGTAGCAGAGGATGACATTGGGGTTGCCGGCGCCGGTGTGGTTCCCGGCCCGGTCGAGGCCGGACATGATGTAGGCGGCGGCGCAGAGCCACTCGTTGAGGTCGTTGCCGAAGCCGTGCTTGAGGACAACCGGGGTGCGGATGCGGGAGAGCTCTTCCAGGAGGGGTGAGTACTGGGAGCTGCGGGCCCCGATCTGGATGACGTCGATGCCGGCCTCGAGGAATGCATCGAGGTGGCGCAGGTCGATAAGCTCGCAGACGACGGGGAGGCCCGTCGCCGCCTTCATCGACTTGACGATGTCGAGGCCACGGGCGATTTCGAGGCCGCGGTAGTCGTAGGGGCTGGTGCGAGACTTGTCGACGAAGGCGCGGAGGATGTCGACGCCGGCGTCGCGGGACATGATGGCGGAATCGACGGCCTGGTCCTCGGTCTCGATGGCGCAGGGGCCGCCGAAGATGGTGAGGTTGCCGCCGCCGACCAGCGTGCCGTTTACGTCGACGATGGTGTCTTCGTGGTGGAAGTTGCGGCTGGCGTCCTTGTACTTCTCGGTGATGCGGATGACGCGATCGACGCCGGGAAGCTCGGTAATCCGACCCTCATCGATGATGCCGGCCATGCCCTTGACGCCGATGACCATGCTTCCGGCGCCAACCATGGTCTGGCACTGGAGACCGTAGTCGCTGACGACGCGGTCGATTACCCGCTCGGTCTGCTCATCAGAAGCGCCTTCGACCATGTGGATGATCATAATTTCGGGGCTCTCCATCCATTTTCGAACGCCCATCTTCCTACGCGAGCCGTCAATAGACCAGCCTTCGAAGGATTCGCGGGGCTGTCCGTGAGCAGGTTCAGAAGAGGAGCTGGGTGAGGCGGCGCTGGTATTCGCGCACGAGCGTGCTCTCCAGACCGAGGATGTCGAAGACGGCGAGCACTGCCTTGCGGGCGGCATCCCCGGCAAACGTCTTGTCGAGGCGTACGGACTCGAGCAGCTCGTCGAGGGCTTCTTCGTAGCGCCCGAAGGCGGCGAGCATGACGCCCCAGCGATAGCGGGCGCGGGGATCCTCGGGGTCGAGACGGGCTTCCTGCTCCAGTTCGGCGGGGTCGTGTTTGCTGGAGAACTCGGCGAGGAAGATGTGGTGGCGGAGGGCTTTGGCGCGGCGATCGTTGCCGGCGCGCTCAAGCAGCTCCTCGGCTCCCTCGCGGTCGTCGCGCTCGAGGAGGATGGCGGCGAGGCCGGTGAGGGCATCGGTATTCTCGTCGTCCTCCTCCAGCATCTCGCGGTAGCGCGCCTCGGCCGCGGCGAGGTCGCCGGAGGCGGCGAGCTCCTCGGCCTCGGCGGCGGCCATCTCCGCAGGCGAGGTCACAAGCTGGGCGAAAAAGGCGCGGACGTGCTCCTCGGGGAGGGCGCCGGCGAACTCACTGGCGACCTCGCCATCGACGAACGCCTTGACGGAGGGGATGGCCTGGATGCCGTGAGCGCTCGACGTAAGGGGGTTGCGGTCGGTGTGGAGCTTGGCGAGAAGGACGTCCTCGCCGAACTCGGCGGCGACGCCCTCAATGATCGGGCTGAGGACGCGGCAGGGACCGCACCACTCCGCCCAGAAGTCGACGACAACGGGGCGGTTCTTCGACTCCTCGATGACAGCCTCGGCGAAGGTCTCGTCGGTGACTTCGAGGACGGGGGAAGGAGCGGTCATGGGGATGCCTCCGGTGGCTGGTCGGGGATGGGCGGGAAGGTTTCGGTGAGCTGGCGGGCCAACTCGTCGGCAGACCCCGCTGGTAGCTGACAGGCCATGTTCTCGCAGAGCCAGGCGGTGGCGCCTTCCTTGGAGGAATCGCGGCCTTCGAGCAAGGGGATGCCGTTGGGCTCGGCGGCGGGCGCGAGGGCGAGGCCGGGGAGGAAGCGACCAGCCACCGCGCGCTCGAAGGGGGCGCGCGCCTCCGGCGCGCCCACGATGGCGAGCTCGCGCGACGGGGACGCGAGCAGGTCGATGACCTGGAGCGTCGCGCCAAAGCCGGTAGCGGCGTTGAGGATGAGCCCCTGGACGCCGGCGACCACCTCGCGGGCGATGGTTTCACCGTCGGTGCGGAGTCCGTAGCGCTGCAGCATGAGCGCGAGCTGGGCGGTGGAGGCGCCGGCGCTGGGCGTGGCCTGGTCGAAGCGCGGCTTCTGACGGAAGAGCAGCTCCTCTGCGCCCTCAGACGTTTCGAAGAAGGCGCCGCCCTCGTCGTCGCGGAAGCGGGCGACGATGACGTCGAGGAGCTCGTTCGCCCAGTCGAGGTGCTCGCGGTCGCCCGTGAGCTGGTAGAGCTCGATGAGGCCGAGGCCGTAGTAGGCGTAGTCCTCCAGCATGCCCTCGATGCGGGCGACGCCATCCTTGCAGGTGTGCAGCATGGCGCCGTTCGACCACATGCGTTCGTGCACGAAGCGGGCGTTGCGCTCGGCGATCTCGCGCAGGTGGGCGTCGCCGAAAACACGGGCGGCCTCGGCGAAGACGGCGAGCGCGAGGCCGTTCCACGAGGTCAGCACCTTGTCGTCGGTCTGAGGCGGGATGCGCTCGGAGCGAGCCTCGAAGAGTATGCGCCGCCAGCCCTCGATGCGCTCAGGGGAGGTGTTGGCGGCGGGGAAGGGATCGGTGCGGCGGGAGAGGACGTTGCGGCCGATGAGCTCGGGGTTGTGGGGGTCGTAGAAATTGCCCTCGGGCGTGACGCCGAAGATCTGGTTGAACGCTTCGGCGTCTTCGCCGAGGAGGGCCTCGACCTGGGCGGTGGTCCAGAGGAAGAACTTGCCCTCGATACCCTCGCTGTCGGCGTCCTGGGCGCTGTAGAAGCCGCCTTCCTCATGGAGCATCTCGCGCTCGAGGTAGGTCAGCGTCTCGCGGACAACGCGTTCGTGGGCGGGGTCCCCGAAGAGCTGGAAGGCGTGCAGGTAGACGCGGGCGAGCGCGGCGTTGTCGTAGAGCATCTTTTCGAAGTGGGGCACCAGCCACTGGACATCGACGCTGTAGCGCGCGAAGCCGCCGCCGATCTGGTCGTACATGCCGCCGCTGGCCATGCCCCAGAGGGTGCGTTCGAGCATGGTGCGGATGGCGGCCCCGTCGGGTTCGCCGGCGCGGGCGGCGCGTCCGAGGAGAAACTCGAGGTTGGCGGGGGCGGGGAACTTGGGGGCGGTGCCGAAGCCACCCCAGACCTCATCCGCCGAGCGCAGCATGGCTTGCACGGCGCTCGCGGCGACGGTGGGGTCGAACGCTTCTTCGGGGACAGCGCGGCCGGACGCTGCGGCAAGCTGGTCGCTGATCGACTCCGCTGAGTTGACGATGTCCTCGCGGCGCTCATCCCAGGTGGCGTTGATGGTCTGGAGGAGGCGGGGGAAGCCGGGGCGGCCGTGGGCGTCGTCGGGAGGGAAGTAGGTGCCGGCGAAGAAGGGCTTCTTGTCGGGCGTGAGGAAGACGGTCATGGGCCAGCCGCCCTGACCGGTGAGGGCCTGCACGGCGGTCATGTACACGCCATCGATGTCGGGGCGCTCCTCGCGGTCGACCTTGATGTTGACGAAGTGCTCGTTCATGAGGCCGGCGATCTCGTGCGACTCGAAGGACTCATGGGCCATCACGTGGCACCAGTGGCAGGTGCTGTAGCCAACGGAGAGGAGGACCGGCTTGTCCTCCTCGCGGGCCTTCGCGAAGGCCTCGTCGCCCCAGGGGTACCAGTCGACGGGATTCTCGGCGTGCTGCAGGAGGTAGGGGCTGGTTTCGCCCGAAAGACGGTTTGGCATCGCGGGTAGTGTACGGGGGCGCCGCCTTTGGAGATTGCCCCGAGCGAGCAGCGCCCCCACAGTGGGGCGGTGCTGGAGCAGGAACTGCAGGTGGCGATCGAGGCGGCGCGTCGTGCGGGCGGCGAGGTCGCACGCATGCGGGAGGAGGGGTTGCGGTACGGGCGGAAGGGTGGCTACGAGCTCGTCTCGGAGGCCGACATCCACGCGGCGGAGATCCTGCATGAAGCCCTCACCGGCGCCTTTCCCGACTATGGCTGGCTGAGCGAGGAGCATCGCGACACGGCCGAACGGCTCGACCGGGAACGCGTGTGGGTGGTCGACCCGATCGACGGGACGCGGGAGTACCTCCAGGGGCACTCCGAGTACGCAATCTCGGTGGGGCTGGTGGTAAAGGGCCGGCCGGCGCTCGGGGTCGTGCACAACCCCGCAACGGACGAGATGCACGCAGCCGTCTGCCCCGACCCGACGCCCGAGGCCATCCCCAGCGGCCAGCAGGAAGGGGACTACCTCGCGCTCGTGAGCCGGGGGGAGGACATGCTGGGGGAGGTGCCGCCACTCCCCGGGCAGGCGCGAACGCGCGGAGTCGGGAGCGTGGCCTACCGGCTCGCACTGGTGGCGGCGGGCCGCGGGGACGTGGTGGTGACGTGGTACGCCCGCCAGGAGTGGGATGTGGCGGCGGGAGCGGCGCTCTGCCTGGCGAAGGGGCTGGTTTTCAGCGACGTCGTGGGTCAGCCCATCGAGTTCAACCAGCCGCGTCCGGTGGTGCGGGGGCTGCTGGTGGCGGAGGCGGGGCTGCACGCCCGCATCAGCGAGTACTTCCGGCGCATGTCGCGGTAGGGAAGCGCGCGACGGGCTAGGATGCGCGCGGAGGCATCGCGATGAGCGTACGCATCGGGCTGGGGGCGGCACTGCTGCCGGAGACGACTCCGGCGTCCTTCTTCCGCTGGGTGGACCTGTGCGAGGAGAGCGAGGTCGACTCGATCTGGTTCAGCGAGAGGCTCGCGGGGCCGCAACACGCGCTTGAGCCGATGACGGCGATGGCGGCGGTCGCAGGAGCCACGAAGCGCATCAAGTTCGGGATGAACGTCGTGCTGCTGCCGCTGCGCGACCCGCTCGTGCTGGCGAACGAGTGCGCGACCATCGACTACCTGAGCGATGGTCGGCTCCTGCCGGCCTTCGGCGTGGGCGCGCTGAATGCGCCCGAGTGGCGAGCGACGGGTCGGGAACCGCGCGGTCGCGGGGCCATCGCCGACGAGATGATCGATCTAATGGTGCGGCTGTGGGAGGAGGAAGACGTCACGTTCGACGGGAAGCACTACCAGTACGAGTCGGCATCGATCGCGCCGCGGCCGGTGCAGCAGCCCTTGCCGCTGTGGATCGGCGGGAGCAGCGACGCGGCGATCAAGCGGACGGCGTTGCGGGGAACGGGGTGGCTGGCGGGAATCCAGACCCCGGCCCAGGTTGCGCCGGTGGTCACCAAGATCAAGGCGGCGGTCGCGGAGGCGGGGAGGACGATCGACGAGGACCACTACGGCGCCGGGTTCCCCTTCCGGTTCGGGAGCTGGGACGACGAGCCAATCGCACGGACGGCGAAGGCGTACAGCCGTTTCGCGGCGCTCGACCTTGAAGCGCTCTTCGCGGTGGGCGGCGCGGATGAGATCGCGGCGCGGGCACAGGAGTACGTCGCATGCGGCATCAGCAAGTTCGTCCTGCGCCCACTGGCGGACTCGGACGCAGACGCCTATGCACAGACACAGCGACTGATCGAGGAAGTGCTACCCGCCGTTCACACGGGGTAGCCGGTGGGTGGGGGGGGAGGAGGGGACCGTGAAGCTCATCGTGTTCGGTGCGACGGGGGGCGTGGGACAGCACGTCTGGAAGCACGGGCTGGCGCAGGGTCACGAGGTTACGGCGTTCACCCGCTCTTCCGGGAAAATCGACCCTGGTGCCGGCGTCCGTATCGCTCAGGGGGACGTCATGGACGGGGATGCGGTCGCCGAGGCAGTGGCGGGCCACGATGCCGCGATCGTCGCCCTCGGCGCGAACGGGCTCCGCGACAAGACGACGCTCACCACGGGCACGAAGAACGTGGTCGAGGGCATGGCGCGACACGGGGTCGGGCGGCTCGTCGTCCTGTCCGCCGCCGGGGTGGACGAGAGCTGGGGGCAGATCCCGCTCCTCGCACGAGTGGCGTTCTGGACCTTTCTGCGCACCATCCTCGCTGAGCACGCCGCGCAAGAGGCGATCGTCAGGGAGAGCTCCCTGGACTGGACGGTCGTCCGTGCCGCCATCCTCAACGACGACCCCGCATCGGGCAGGGTGATCGCAACCAACGATGGGAAGGTCGGACGGATCAGCCGCGCGGACCTCGCAGAGTTCCTTGTCGCGGCAGCATCGGCGGGGACCTACAGCCGGCAGGCCATATCAGTCACGTCGTAGCAGGACGCTACGCGCCGTCCACACGGAGGGGCGGGGAAGCGGCGGCCGGCGGCGCGATCCGGAAGTAGTAGCAGTCGTCGTCCGCACCGCCATCGGCAATGGCGACACTCGCACCAAGCACCGCGACCACCTCGTCTCTTCCGGCGAGGGCGATTAGGTCACCGCGCTCCCAGGCGGGGACGCGGGCGGTCTTGAGGACGCCGCTCACCTTTCGGCGATAGCCCCGGTACTGCATGCGGTCGCCGGGGACGAGGGCGCGTAGGCGCAGCGCCCCCTCGATGCGGTCGGCGGGGACGGCTGCAGCAGGGGGCGCAGCTGTGTCGTCCGGGAACGGGTCGGTCGCGGCCTGCAGGACACGCTCCCCGGCACGGGTGATCCCGGGGATGTTCACGAACTGCTCGGGAATCTCGGGAGCGTCCTCGTCGTCGAGTCCGCTGGAGAGTCGCGCGAGCCCGACCGAGACCTCGACGGTCAGGCCGCCGAAGGCGACCCGGCCGGAACCCCTCGACAGCACCTCGTCGAGGTTGCGGAGGCGGGTGCGGTTGGCGTCGACCTCGGCCTTGAGGAAAGCCGCTTCACGTTCGAGCAGCAGGAGGCGCGCCTCGCTCCCGAGGGCCCGCAGCGTCTCGAGTTCGAACACGACCGAACCAGGAGCACGGTCGCGAGGCTGGGCCAGGTCGGCGGAACGCTCGACGGAGCGGAAGAGTTCGCGGGCGCTCTCGGCGAGCCCGAGGATGGCCGCATCGACCGAGGGGTTTTCCTCGCGCAGCTGGGGAAGGACCGTGTGCCGGAGGCGGTTGCGGGTGGCGTGGAGCTCCGCGTTCGTGGCGTCTTCGCGATAGTCGATGCCGGCAGCGTTGCAGACGGCGACGGTGTCGGCCCGGGCCAGAGGGAGGATGGGACGGATGAGTCGTAGCGATGGCATTCCGGGAAGGGGAGCAACCGGCAGCATGCCCCGGATGCCGCGCACACCGCTGCCGCGCACGATGTGGTGGAGCACGGTCTCGACGTGGTCGTCGGCGGTGTGGCCCGTGGCGACGGCGCCCGCGCCCTGGCGCTCCGCAGCGAAGGCGAGGAACTGGTAGCGCAGTCGGCGCGCCGTCTCCTCGATGCCCATACGCATCTCCCCGGCGGCAAGGAACACGTCACCCTCGCCGGTCATGCACGGAACATCGAGGCGTTCGCAGAGGTCACTCACGAAGTCACGGTCATCCGCGGACTCGTGGCGCAGGTGGTGGTCGAAGTGGGCGGCGACAACCTCGAACCCGTGCGCTTCGCCCAGCTCGCGCAGGAGGAGAAGGGCGGCTACTGAGTCGGCCCCGCCGCTCACAGCGACGACGATCTTTCCGGCGCTGCGGAAGAGATGCTCGCGCTCGGCGAAGCGCCGAACCCGCTCAAGAGGCGAGAGGGTGTCGTCCGGCACTACTTGGGGAAGAGGCGCTCCCACCACTCACCGGACAGCTCCTGGTGAGAGGGGGGAGGGGGACTGAGCACGACGAATGCAGTCTCACCCGCGCGGATGTAGCCGAGCTCGCGCCGGGCGGCCTGCTCGACGTACGCGTCGGAGACGACGTAGTCGTACACGGCGAGGAGATGGTCACGCCTGGACTGGAGATTCTCGATCTCCGCGAGCGCAGCTTCGTGGTCTTCGTTCTGCTGGCGCTGGCGGACGGTGCCCGACGAGGCGGTGTAGACGAAGTACCCGGCGAGCAGCAGACAAACCAGAAGAAACAGGGTTGTCTTAGTGAACACCGGGATAGGCATGTGACCAAATTAGGCTTGCGCTGTTCAAGATTCAAGCGCGTTCGTTTGGGTCCCCGGCAAGGTGGGAGCGGTCGTTGAGGGAGCGGAGGGAGGCCTGGCCGGCCCGAAGGGAGAGCGTGGAGACGGACGCAAGACCGACGGTGAAGGCCCGAAATACGCCAATCTCGAGGCCGAGCAGGCGGCAGATGAGGAGGCGAAGCACAAAGTTGTGGGAGACGACGACGACCCTGCTGGCGTCGGGGAACGCGTGCAGCTCACCGACGAGTGGTTCGAGGCGAGCGGCGACCTGCACGAGGCTCTCGCCCCCGGGCATGAGCACGTCGGCGGGGTTGGCTGCGCGCCAAGCTTCGATGAATTCGGGGAAGCGGGCACGCATCTCGGCGAAGGGGAGGCCCTCGGTCTCCCCGACGTCCATCTCGGTCAGTTCCTGACGAACCTGGAGGGGGGCGCCGGTGCGCTCGGCGAGTCGGCGGGCGATGGCGGCGGCGCGCGTGAGCGGGCTCGTGAGGATGTGGTCGACGGGGTCGGAGGCGAGCCGCTCGACGGCTGCTGCGGTCTGGCGAAGGCCGAGGTCGGTGAGCTGCGCGTCCTCGCGGCCGAGTCCGAGGCCGTCGCGGTTGTGGGCGGTCTCGCCGTGACGCACGAGGGTGAGCCTCACTCGTACTGCCCCTTCTCACGCCACGCCTGCAAGGCAGCCGAGGGCTCCTCCAGCACGAGTCCCGCGCGCACGTAGCGCTCGACAGTCGCCGTCGGGAAGAGCGCAGCGACGAGCTGCTCGGGGCGCACCGTCAGCTCCTGCCCGCAGCTCAGGCGAGCGTCGATGGCAACGCGTTCTTCGCTTGTGTCCAACTGGAGGGAGGCGACGCCCGTGCGGAGGTCGTACTCGCGTGCCTTCTTCCCCTCGCGTTCCTGGCGCCAGGGGAAGGTCTCGGTGGCGAGGAACGCGTTGACCGACTCGGCCGCGTGCTCGGGCGTGACGCCATCGAGTGCGAGGCGGTAGTCAGCCCAGCGGAGGAGGGTCGGGAGGGCGGGGAGGCCGAGGGGAACCTCGCTCGCCTCGCGGAGCTCGAGGTCGGGGGTGGTCTGGGCCGAGAGGACGGCGGCGAAAGCCTCGAGGGTGACGCGCTCTTCCAGCAGCACCTCCATGATCTCGCCTTCGCCGATGAACCCGAGCGGCAGGGGCGCGGCAAAGGCGATCTTCGGGTGGGGCGTGAAGCCCTGCGAGTAGAGGAGGGGCAGTTCCGCGCGGCGAATGGCCCGCTCCCAGTAGCGGAGCACGTCGAGGTGGGAGATGTGGCGCACGCGCTCGCCCTTGCGGAAACGAGCACGGATGCGCTGGCGAGCTTCGCTCACACCGCCTGGCCCTGTTCGACGAGCTGTTCGGCAGCGGTGTGGGGGTCGAGGGAGCGGCCCGCGACCTGCCCGACGAGATCGCCGAGGGTTTCCTCGGAAGTCTCGCGCCGGATCTGTTCGAGAAGGATGCGCTGGGCGACGGAGAGGACCTGGTGGCGCGCTTCCTGGCGCCGGTGGCGCTCGAGCTCGCCGGAGCTGTCCAACCAGGCGCGGTGCTCGTCGATGGCGTCGACGAGCTCGGGGACACCGTCGCCGGTGGTGGCGACGGTCGAGAGGATGGGGATGTCGCGACCCTCGCTGGGGGCGAGGGAGAGGAGGGCGCGGAGCTGGCTCACGAGTACGTCTGCGCCGGGGCGGTCAGCCTTGTTCACGACGAGCACGTCAGCGATCTCGATGATGCCGGCCTTCAGCGCCTGGATGTCGTCGCCGGTGCCGGGGTTGTTGACGAGAACTGTGGTGAGGGCCGTGCCGGCGATCTCGACTTCGTCCTGGCCGGCGCCGACGGTCTCGATGAAGACGTAGGGGAAGCCGAACGCATCCATGACGGCGACGACGTCGTCGATGGTGGGGGCGAGCCCGCCGAGGGCGCCGCGGCTGGCCATGCTGCGCACAAAGACGCCCGGATCGAGGACGAGATCCTGCATGCGGATGCGGTCGCCGAGGATGGCGCCCTGGGTGAAGGGGCTGGAGGGGTCGACGGCGATGACGCCGACCTCGTGGCCGCGCCTGCGCAACTCGGCGGCGAGGGAGCCAGTGAGGCTGCTCTTGCCGGAGCCGGCGCCGCCGGTAATGCCGATGGTGTGGGCGCGACCGGAGCGGGGATAGAGCTGACGCAGGTACTCGCGCCCCTCGGGCGTGCCGTTCTCGACCCGCGTGAGGATGCGGGAGAGGGCGCGGCGCTCACCCGCGAGGAACCGCTCGATCAGGTCGCTCACTCGGATGAGGCGTTGTCGTACACGAACGACACAATGTCGCGGGTGTTGGTGCCCGGGCGGAAGATGGCGCTGAAGCCCATCGCCTCGAGGGCTTCCGTGTCTTCCTCGGGGATGATGCCGCCACAGAAGAGGACGACGTCGTCAAGCCCGCGCGACCTGAGCTCCTCGACGATGCGAGGGAAGAGCTCGAGGTGGGCGCCGGAGAGGATGCTGAGGCCGACAACGTCGACATCTTCCTGGAGGGCAGCCTCGGCGATCATCTGGGGCGTCTGGCGGATGCCGGTGTAGATGACCTCGCAACCGCCGTCGCGCAGGGCGCGAGCGACGATCTTGGCGCCACGGTCGTGGCCGTCGAGGCCGGGCTTGGCGATAAGGACACGGATCTTCTGTCCAGTCTCGCCCTGCGCGGGGGTCTCGGGAGATGCGGTCATGGTGCTGCTCCTCTGTGTCGTGGGGTCAGGATCGCTCGACCAACTGCAGGGTGACGCCGAAGGACGAGCGGGGCGAGACGAAGGCGACGCCCCCGTTCGGGGCGCCGGCGCGGACGCCGCCATCCCGCAGGGTGGCGACGGCCGCCTCGACGTTGTCGACGGCGAGGGAGAGGAGAAACGAGCCCTCGCCGCGCTCTTCGGCGAAGGTCGCGACCGGTCCCTCGTCGGTCGTGGGGCGGATGAATTCGAGATGGCAGTTGCCGGCCAGCATGAAGGCGTTCTCGATGCCGAGCGCGTCCTGCTTGCCGCCCAGTTCGGGGTCGAGACTGAAGCCGAAGTGGCGTTCGTAGGTCGCGGCGGCGGTGGAGATGTCCTTCACCACGATGCCCACGTGGTCCAGGCGGCGCGCGATGGCGGCGTCGGAGGGGCCGGTTTCGGGCTCCTCGACAGGCGTGGCGTACTCGACGAGCACGCCGTGGTTCGACTTGGGGTGGAGGAAGCCGATGTTGCCCGCGAGACCCGGGCGCGGCGACTCGTCGATGAGCTGGACGCCAAGTGAGGCGGCGGCGCGTAGGTCGGCGGCGCAGTCGTCGGACTGGAGGCAGACGTGATGCAGCCCCTCGCCCCGCGACTGGAGGAATCGCGCGATGCCCGTGCCCTCCCGATTGGGTTCGAGCAGCTCAATCTCCGCGTCCCCGATGGGCAGGAGCACGCCGCGTACGCCCTGGTCATCGACCACACGGTCAACGCTGACGGGCAGGCCGAGCTGGTCGCGGTAGAAGGCGAGCGCGGCATCCGCGCTTTCGACGACGATTCCGACGTGGTGGACCTTGCTGAGCATAGGGCTCCTTTGGGCGTTAGCTGGTTCCGGCGGCGCTGGTTTCGCGCACACCGGGCATGCCGGCGAGGTAGGCGGCGATGATGTGCCAGTGCTCCTTGTCGTGGTTGGCGACCACCTGCAGGAGCTGGTTGGGGACGCGGCCTTCCTCGCCGATTGCGGCGTCGTCGAACTCGGCGACGGTGGCGAGCAGCCGTTCGCGGCCCGCCTTGAGCTGTTCGAGCACGCTCCAGAAAGTCAGGCTGCGCTTGCGCTCGACGTGATCCTGGTTCCAGGCGTCGGTGCGCTCCTCGTCGAAGTCGAGGATGGCGGGGCGGCGGCCCTCCTGGATATCGAGCAGCGCGCTGACGACCTCGGCCTCCCAGCTTGCGACATGCCCGACGATGTCCTTGAGGGACCACTCGTCGATCATGGGGCGCTCGATGTCGCGGATACGGCAGGTCTCGATGTTGCGCAGGAGCTGGTTGCGCTCCAGCTCCAGTTCGCCGAGCAGGCGGCGGCGGTCGTCCGCGTAGCTTCGGGTGTCGTCCTCGGCCATCAGACGACCACGATCTCGCGGTACTCACCCCAGGCACGGCGCAGGGCGTGGCTGATCTCGCCGAGCGTGGCGCGCGCCTCGACGGCGGCGACGATGAGGGGTACGAGGTTGTCCGTGCCGCGGGCGCCCTCCTCGAGGGCGGCGTTAGCAGCATCGGCGGCGGCGTTGTCGCGCTCGGCGCGGAGGGCCTGGAGGCGCTCGACCTGGCGCTGGCCGATGGACGGGTCGACACGCAGGAGCTCGGGCGGCTCCTCGCCGCTCACGGTGAAGTCGTTGACGCCGACGATGACGCGGTCCTTCTCCTCGATCTCGCGCTGGTAGCGGTACGAGGCTTCCTGGATCTCGCGCTGCTGGAAACCCTGCTCGAGGGCGGCGGGGGCGCCGCCGAGGTCCTCGATGGTCTTCAGGTAGTCGCGCGCCTCGCCCTCAAGGCGGTCGGTCATGGACTCGATGTACCAGGAGCCGCCGAGGGGATCGATGACGTCGCCGACGCCGCTCTCGAACCCGATGACCTGCTGCGTGCGGAGCGCGATCTGGACGGCCTTTTCGGTGGGAAGGGAGAGGGCTTCGTCCATCGAGTTCGTGTGGAGCGACTGGGTCCCACCGAGGACGGCCGCGAGGGCCTGGAGGGTGGTGCGCACGATGTTGTTCTCAGGCTGCTGGGCGGTGAGCGTGGCGCCTCCGGTCTGCGTGTGGAAGCGCATCATCATCGAGCGCGGGCTCTTGGCCTCGAAGCGCTCCTTCATGATCGTGGCCCAGAGACGGCGGGCGGCGCGGAACTTGCACACCTCCTCCAGCAGGTTGTTGTGGCAGGCGAAGAAGAAGCTGAGGCGCCCGGCGAAGGCGTCGACATCGAGGCCGGCGGAGACGGCGGCATCGACGTAGGCGATGCCGTTGGCAAGGGTAAAGGCGATCTCCTGGGCGGCCGTGCAGCCCGCTTCGCGCATGTGGTAGCCGGAGATGGAGATGGTGTTCCAGCGGGGGACGCTCTCCGAGCAGAAGCTGAAGACATCGGTGATGAGCCGCATGCTGGGCGTGGGCGGATAGATCCACGTCCCGCGGGTGATGTACTCCTTGAGGATGTCGTTCTGGACGGTGCCGCCGAGCTTCTCGAGGGGCACGCCCTGCTCCTTGCCCACGGCGATATAGAGGCCGAGGAGGACGGCAGCGGTGCCGTTGATGGTCATGGAGGTAGTGACGCGGTCGAGGGGTATCTCCTTGAACAGCGTGCGCATGTCGTCGATCGAGTCGATGGCGACGCCGACCTTGCCGACCTCGCCCATGGCCATGGAGTCGTCGGAGTCGTAGCCGATCTGGGTGGGCAGGTCGAAGGCGACGGAGAGGCCGGTCTGGCCCTGGTCGAGGAGGTAGCGGTAGCGCTCGTTCGACTCCTCGGCGGTGCCGAAGCCGGCGTACTGGCGCATGGTCCAGAGGCGTCCGCGGTACATCGTGGGCTGGACGCCGCGAGTGAAGGGATACTCGCCGGGGAAGCCGAGGTCGCCGTTGGCGGACGCGTCCTCGGGGGCGTAGACGGGATCGAGGACTGTCTCGCCGGTGGTGCGGAACGACTCGGCGCGCTCGGGGTTGCGCTCGACCGCCTTGCGGTACGTACCTTCGAGCCACTCTTCTTTCGATTGGCTGGGCATTTCGCTATCCGTCGTCCTTCAGGGCGTGTTCTCGCTGGCGGAGTCCGCGGCGAAATCCGCGCACGGCAGTATATCCCGAGCGGCGGTTATGGTGGCTGGCCGGCCCGTGGTCTAGCGCACCTGGCGGAAGAAGGCGCGAATATCGGCGAGGAGGTGATCGGGCTCCTCGAGGGCGGCGAAGTGGCCGCCGGCGGGCATCTCCGTGTACTGCACGAGGTTGTAAGAGGCTTCGACCCAGTGGCGGGGTGCCTGGATGATCTCGCGGGGGAAGGCCGCGAAGCCGGTCGGGACGGCGATACGCTCGACGGGTGGAACGCGGCCGCCGACGCCCTCGGCGCGGGCCTCGTAGTAGATGCGGGCAGCCGAGGCGATGCTGTTGGGCGCCCAGTAGAACATGATGTTGGTCAGCAGCGTGTCCTTCGAGTAGCGGGACTCGACATCGCCGTCGCAGTCGCTCCAGGTGCGGAACTTCTCCGTGATCCAGGCGGCGATTCCGGCGGGTGAGTCGGCCTGGGCGATGCCGAGGGACTGGGGCTTGGTGCTCTGGACGTTGCTGTAGCCGGTTTCCCGCGCCTGGAAGGCGCGGCGCGACGCGAGTCCGGCCTCGTCCGCCTCGGTGGGCGGGTCGGGGGGACCGGCGAGGGCCATGTTGAGGTGGATGCCGCTGAGGTTGTCCGCGTGAGCGGCGCCCAAACGCGTGCTGATGATGGCGCCCCAGTCGCCGCCCTGCGCCCCATAGCGCTCGTAGCCGAGCTCGGTAGTCATGAGGTGGTCGAGGGCGTCGGCGACGCGGGAGGGGCCCCAGCCGCGCTCCGCGGGCTTGCCGCTCCAGCCAAAGCCGGGGATGGAGGGGATGACGACGTCGAAGGCATCGGTGGGGTCGCCGTCGTGGGCGGCGGGGTCGGTGAGGGGCCCGATGAGGTGAAGGAACTCGAAGATGGAGCCGGGCCAGCCGTGCGTCAGGAGGAGGGGGTGGGGGTTCGGCCCCTGGCCGCGAACGTGCCAGTAGTGGATATCGACGCCATCGACCTCGCAGAGGAACTCGGGCCAGGCGTTCAGCGCATTCTCCTGCGCACGCCAGTCGTATTCGTTACGCCAGTAGTCGCAGAGCTCGCGGACGTAGGCGACGTCGGCACCGTAGTCCCAGCCGGTGTCGGGGATGGCGTCGGGCCAGCGGGTGCGGTCAAGGCGGTCGCGGAGGTCGTCAAGGACGGAGTCGGGGACATCGATGCGGAAGGGTCGTGGCGGCATGGGGCGACTATAGGGGCTGTTGGCTATTGGCTGTTGGCCGTTGGGGGGACGGCCTCAGCCGGGGAGGGAGACGAGGGCGCCGGCGACGGTTTCGTAGAGGTCGCGGTCGACGAGCCTGGCGGTGCCGGTGAGGTCGGCGAGGGGGGCGAGGTTGATCTCGTTCGACTGGAGGACGGTGGCCTGGCCCCAGTGGCCGTCGTGGACGGCGTCGATGGCGGCAATGCCGAAGCGCGTGGCGAGGACGCGGTCGAAGGCGGTGGGTGTGCCGCCGCGCTGCACGTGGCCGAGCACGGTAAGTCGGGTCTCGAAGCCAGTGCGGGCCTCGATCTCGTCGGCAACGACGCGGCTGATGCCGCCCAGGCGCACATGGCCGAAGGCATCACGCTGATCAGTCTGGGTGATGACCTCGCCGCCCTGCGGGCGAGCGCCCTCGGCAACGACGACGATCGAGGCGGAGACGTCGCGGTTGTGGTGGGCAAGCAGGCGCTCGCAGAGGTCGCTCATGCTGAACGGCTCCTCGGGGATGAGGATTTCGGTGGCGCCGCCCGCGATGCCGGCATAGGTCGCGATCCAGCCGGCGTGGCGACCCATCACCTCGACGACCATGACGCGGTGGTGGGACTCGGCGGTGGTGCGCAAGCGGTCGATGGCTTCGGTGGCGGTCTGGACGGCCGTGTGGAAGCCGAAGGTGACCTCGGTCACGCCGAGGTCGTTGTCGATGGTCTTGGGGACGCCGATGACGCTCGCGCCCTCGGCCGCGAGCTTCCCGGCCACACCAAGGGTGTCGTCCCCGCCAACGGCGACAAGGCCGTCAATGCCTTCGCGCTCCAGGGTGGCGCGAACGGCTTCGGCGCCGCCCTCGGTGGCGTAGGGGTTGGCGCGGGAGGTCCCGAGGATGGTGCCGCCTAGGGGGAGGATGTCCCGGCAACGCTCGGCGCTGAGGGGCATGACGTCGCCTTCCATGACACCGGCCCAGCCGTTGCGGAAGCCGACGACCTCATCGCCGTACTGGCGCTCGCCCTTGGTGACGACAGCGCGAATGACGGCGTTCAGCCCGGGGCAGTCGCCTCCGCCGGTCAGGATTCCCACACGCACGGCCGTGTCCTCCCCATAAGAGGTCTGCAACGACCGTAGCGCGGAACCGTGAACGGGACGAGCGGGAAAGGCCTGTCCCGGTTACGAGCGCGAGAAGAAGCGGGTGGCGTCAGGCAAGGCCGCGGGCCTTGAGCTCCTTTTCGAGGCGGACGGCGTCGGAGCTGAGCATGGGGCCCTTCTGCTCGTCGGGGAGCACGCCGGCAGTAGCCATGCCCATCTTGGCGCCGTCGAAGGTGATCCACTTCTCCGGAACGAGCTCCATCACGACGCGCAGGGGCGAGTCGAGGGATTTCTCGAAGGCCGCTGCCTGCTCGGGGTCGGCCCCGGGGCGGAAGGCGAGGGCATGGTAGAACCAGTCCTTCGTCTCGCGGTCCTCGTACATGACGCAGCGACACTTCGCCGTGATGGTCTTGCCGGGGCCGAGGTGGGTGCCCGTGCTCGTGAGGACGACGGAGCATCGCGGGTCGCGGCGCAGGGCGGCCATGCGGTGGCGATGGGCGGCGGCGGTCATCCAGAAGGAGCCCTTGGCCCAGACGACGGCGTGCATGACGCCGACGGGCCAGCCGTCCTTCGTCGACCAGTTGAGGACGGCCTCCCCAACGGTGTTGAGCAGCTCTTCCTTGACGTCGTCGTCGATGGGGTAGATGGAGACGGTCTCGTGATCCTTGGTGGGGTCGGGCGCGTAGGCATCGTCAGCCATGGGGTACCTCCGGAGTTATGTGCGCGCACGTTGCCAATCGCAGGGAGCCGTGTCAATGGCCGGGGGAAGGCTGGCTCCTGGCCCGCGGCGTTGCCCCGAGAATGCGCTTTCGCAGCCGGATGCTCCCGGGGGTGACCTCCACGAGCTCGTCATCGTTGATGAACTCGATCGACTGCTCCAGGTTCAGCAGTCTCGGTGGAACGAGACGCAGGGCGTCGTCGGCCGCGGCCGCGCGCATGTTGGTGAGCTTCTTCTCTTTGGTCACGTTCACGTCCATGTCGGAGGGACGGGCATTCTCACCGATGATCATCCCCTCATAGACCTGCGTGCCGGGGCTGATGAATATCTCGCCGCGCTCCTGCAGGTTGTAGATGGCGTAGGCGGTCGCCTTGCCCGGCCGGTCGGCCACGAGCGCGCCGGTCAGGCGGCCGGCGATGGGTCCGTTCCACGGCTCCCAACCGGCGAAGAGGTGATTCATGATGCCGGTGCCGCGGGTGTCGGTGAGGAACTGTGAGCGGAACCCGATGATCCCGCGGGTCGGGATCAGGAACTCAAGACGCACGCGGCCGCTGCCATGGTTCGCCATCCGGTTCAGCGTCGCCCGACGAGCGCTGAGCTGCTCGATGACGACGCCCTGGTAATCCTCGGCGACGTCGATAACCAGCTCTTCGACGGGCTCCTCGATGCGGCCGTCACGCTCGCGGGTAACGATCTGCGGCCGGCCGACCTGCAGTTCGTAGCCCTCGCGGCGCATCATCTCGATGAGGATCGAGAGCTGGAGCTCGCCGCGACCGATCACCTGGAACTGGTCCGGCGAGTCGGTGTCCTCGACGCGAATCGACACGTTACTCACCAGCTCCCGCTCGAGCCTTTCGCGCAGTCTCCGCGAGGTGACGTACTGGCCGTCCTGCCCGGCCATGGGCGAGGTATTCACGCCGAAGATCATCGAGACCGTCGGCTCATCCACCTGCATGGGGGCGATGGGCTGCGGGTCGTCCGGGGCGGTGATGGTTTCGCCGATCGTGATGTCGTCGATGCCGGCGAGACACACGATGTCGCCGGCGGCGGCCTGCTCCACTTCCGCCCGCTCCAGGCCATCGAACACGTACAGCTTCGTGACGCGGGTCTGTGCGACGGAACCATCGAGCTTCGACACCGCGATCTCGTCGCCCAGGGCGACGCGGCCGTTGACGATGCGACCGATGGCGATGCGACCGAGATAGTCGCTCGAGTCGAGGTTCGCGACCCGGATCTGCAGGGCGCCTTCGGGGTCGCCCTGAGGGGGCGGCAGTTGCCCGACGATGGCGTCGAGCAGTGGACGCAGGTTCAGCCCCGGCTCGTCCGGATCCTCACTCGCGGTTCCGGCCTTGGCGTTCGCGTACAGGACGGGGAAGTCGATCTGCTGCTCGCTCGCTTCGAGATCGATGAAGAGGTCATAGACCTCGTCGAGCACCTCGGCCGGCCGCGCATCCTTACGGTCGATCTTGTTGATGACGACGATGGCGGGCAGTCCATGCTCCAGCGCCTTGCCCAGCACGAAACGGGTCTGGGGAAGCGGCCCCTCGGAAGCATCGACGAGCAGCAGCACGCCATCGACCATGGTCAGGGTGCGCTCGACCTCCCCTCCAAAGTCGGCGTGGCCGGGGGTGTCGACGATGTTGACCGTCCAGTCGCGATAGTGGATGGCCGTGTTCTTGGCCATGATGGTGATGCCGCGTTCGCGCTCAAGGTCGATGTTGTCGAGCGCCCGCTCCTCGACTCGCTCGTTGGCACGGAAGACGCCGCTCTGGTGCAGCATGGCGTCGACCAACGTCGTCTTGCCATGGTCCACATGCGCGATGATGGCGATGTTGCGCCGCAGGGCGTTGGCGATGCCGGACTCGGCGAGCGCGGTCACGGGGCGCCGGGCTCCGAAGCAGCAGTCATGGTCTCCCCGCAGGCGTTCAGCTCAGGTTGGATGGTGGGCCCACCGCGGTCGTCGCGAGGGCACTGGCTCGTCCATGAGCCCGGACTTGGCAGCCCGAACCACCGAGATGATTGTCCACACCGGCGGAGTAATGGGCGACTCGCGCGCTCGCTGGCGGCCTAGTCTTCGCTGAAGGCCGGGATGACTTCCTGTGCCCAGGCCTCCAACGCCTCCCAATCGAGGGGCGGGCGGATGGCGATGTTGAGGAGGTCGCAGCCGAGGTCCTGGTACTCGGCGACGAGCTCCTTCGCCTCCTGCGGCGTGCCCATGATGAGGCCGCGCTCGCGCCAGGTGTCGATGGCGCCGCCGAAGACCGTGCGGGCGTGCTCCTCGGCGCGCGGGCGGGCAGCCTCGTTGGCAGCGAGGTGGAAGCTGAGGTTGACGCTCTTCTCGATCTCGTCGAAGTCGCGGTTCTCGCGGTCGCAGGCCTCGTTCAGGACGCGGGAGAGGTGGCGGAATTGCCAGGGGGTCAGGTAGGGACCGTTCCAGCCGTCGCAGAGGCGGGCAATCATCGGGAGGGTGCGCTTGCGCCCGACGCCACCGCCCCAGATACGGAGGCGTTCCTGCATGGGCTTCGGGTTGCAGCAGGCGTCGGCGAGTGTGAAGTGCTCACCCTCGAAGTTCACGTGGTCCTCGGTGAGGAGGAGGCGGATCACCTGGATGCCCTCCTCGAGGATGTCGAGGCGCTTTCCGAGGGAGGGGAAGGGGATGCCGTAGGCGCGGTACTCGTCTTCGTACCAGCCGGCGCCGATGCCGAGCTCGATGCGGCCGCCGCTGAGGTGGTCCATGGCGGCGAGGGCGTTGGCGAGGACGGCCGGGTGGCGGTAGTTCATACCCAGCACGAGCGAGCCGATGCGCAGGTTCTTCGTCTCGCAGGCGAGGGCGGTCATGATGGTAGTGCCCTCCCAGTAGTCGCCGTGGTTCTCATGGACGAGGGGCGCTTCATAGAAGTGGTCGGAGGCGTCGATCCAGTCGAAGCCGGCGGTATCGGCCCAGGTCCAGAGGCGGCGGAGCTCCGCCATCTCGATGTTCTGCTGGATGAGATGAACCCCGAACTTCATTTGTCTTGCTCCTTCGACTGCTGCGCTTCGCTTCGCGCCCTGTACACCTTTCGCTCGTCTGCTCCGCTTCGCTTCGCGCTCGCGGGCGGACCGACGCTCCGATGCAACTTGTCGGTGGCGGGAGTCTAGCGAGTTCCGTTGCGCGCCGAGCCGCTAGGATCCGCACCGGAGGCGCCACATGACGGAGATTACGCACCGGTTCGTGGAGACGAACGGCATCAACATGCACATCGCGGAGGCGGGGGAGGGGCCGCTGGTGGTGCTGTGCCACGGCTTCCCCGAGTCCTGGTACTCGTGGCGACACCAGCTCACGGCGCTGGCGGAGGCGGGGTTCCACGCAGTCGCGCCCGACCAGCGCGGCTACGGCCAGACTGACGCGCCGGCAGCGATCGAGGCGTACACGCAGCTCCACCTCATCGGCGACATCGTGGGGTTGCTGGACGCGCTGCAGGAAGAGCAGGCAGTGATCGCTGGGCACGACTGGGGGGCGCCCGTGGCATGGAATGCGGCGACCCTGCGCCCCGACCGCTTCCGCGGCGTGGCGGGGCTGAGCGTGCCCCCGAACGCGTGGTCGGGGCCGATTCCGCCGACGGAGGGGATGAAGCAGCGCTTCGGTGACACCTTCTTCTACCAGCTCTACTTCCAGGAGCCGGGCAAGGCGGAGGCGGAGCTGGAGGCGGACGTGCGTACGACGATGCGGATGCTGCTCTACACCGCCTCGGGCGATTGCCCGCCGAATCCGGCCGCGGCAGCGCTGCCGAAGACGGCGGGCTTCCTCGACGCGATGCAGGATCCCGGGGACGACCTGCCGCCGTGGCTGACGGAGGCCGACCTCGACGTCTTCACAGGCGAGTTCGAACGGGCGGGCTTCCGCGGGGGGCTGAACTGGTATCGCAACATCGACCGGAACTGGGAGCTGATGGCCGCGTTCAACGGGAAGAAGGTGACGCCGCCATCGCTGTTCGTGACGGGCGACCGCGACCTTGTGGTGTCGCTGATGGGGCCGAAGTGGCGCGAGCAGATGGAGCAATCGGCGCCGAACCTGCACGACGCGGTCATGATTCCGGGCGTCGGGCACTGGACGCAACAGGAAGCGCCCGAAGCAGTGAACGAGGCGATGATCGCGTTCCTGCGGGGGCTGTAGGGCCCGAGCGAGGCTACTCCTCGGCCATGTGTCCGTTGGACCGGGGGCAGACGTGCCCTTCGGGATCGAGGGGGGCCCCGCAGAAGGGGCAGGGCGCACGGCCCGCGGCGACGACCTCGGTGATCTGGGCACGCAGGCGGCGGGCGATGTCGAAGTCGAACTCGATCGAGATAGCCTCGCCGTCGGCTTCGGACGCGCCCTCGGCGGCGACGATGACGATGACGCGCGTCTCTTCGTTCAGTCCAAGCGAGAGGCGTCCGGCGCGCACGTCAAGGTCGAGGTTGGCCTGGAGGGGGAAGACAGGCTCCGGCTCGCCGGGACCGGAGGGGGTGAGTACCACCTCGGCGTGCTCGAGGGTGGTCTCGATGGCCTCGCCGATAGCCGAGAGCTGCTCCTTCTCCATCCAGACGAAGGCGTAGGCCCCGCCCTGACTGATGGCGCGCAGGCGGAAACGGCGCTGTCCCGGCTGGCCCACGGCATCGGCGGAGAGGTGCTGGACGGGCCCGAACTCGGTCAGGGGCATCGCTGCCGATCCTACCGACGGGGCGGGAAACGCGCCTACCGTGCGGGGCGGGCCCTACAGCCCGCTGGCGTTCGCCTGCTCCAGAACCGCCCGTAGTTCGGGGACGGAACGAAAGACGTGGCCATGGAACCCGAGGGCGCGGGCGGCCTCGACGTTCTGCCCCGTGTCATCGACGAAGAAACACTGTTTCGGTTCCGTGCCGGTCAACTGGCAGACGTGCTGGAAGACCTCCTGGTCAGGCTTCGCCCTGCCAAGATCGCAGGACACCAGAAGGAACTCGAAGTGTTGGAGTTCGGGCTGCATCCCCCGCACGACCCGCCAGTAGGCCCGGTCGACGTTGGAGAGGAGCACCAGCCGGTAGTGCCTCAACAGGGCCTCGACAAGCTCAGCCATACCGGCGATCGGTTGGTGGTAGGGCTCCAGCCAGGCAGCTTCAAATTCCGGATAGGGCAGCGTGAGCCCATAGGTATCGACGAGCTCGCGGTGGACCTGCGGAAGCGTCCTCTCGCCCGTGATGACGTCGTGGCGGGCGGTGAGCTTGTGGAGACGCTCGAAGGCATCGGTTGGGTCGGCGCAATGGGGTGCGAGACGGGCGGTCACGAGGTCATCGTCGAAGGCGATGAGGACGCCGAAGAGGTCGAAGACAAGGACTTCGATCGTTGAATCGCCGACTCGCATGGGCTGCGCCGCGACCCTACTGCGTGGGCAGGGGCGATTGCCACCAGCCGGGGCGGTGGCTGACCTCGATGCTCACGACCCACTTCACCCAGTTGTAGCCGCGCCGGCCGGGGGCGACGAGTCGCACGGGAAATCCGTGGCCTGAGCTGAGCCGCTCGCCGCCGACCTGGGTGGCGAGCAGCAGCCGCGGGACCGTGCCCAGCCCGAAGCGGCGGCTGAAGCCGGTCGCGGAGGTGACGACGACGCTATGAGCGTCGTCGGTCAGGCCGGCGCGTTCGAGAACCGCGGCGAGGGGCACGCCGCTCCAGTCCTGCACGGTGTACCAGCCGCCTGTGCAGTCCAGGGTGGCGCGGCGCGTGCGTTCGGCGAGGGCGGTCAGTTCGTCGTAGTCGAGGGTGAGGGGCTCCCGCACCTCGCCGCGGACTTCGAGGCGCCACTCATCCCGCGGGATGCGCTGGCGGTTGTCGAACAGCCAGTTGGTGACGGGGTGGGCGTTGCCGGTGAAGCTGGCCTCCTCGCGGGAGCCGGTGAACCGCCTGTCGGGGCCGGAGTGGGGAGCGGCGACGGCCAGTCCCCGGGAGATGGCGAAGCCGCCGGCCCCGACGGCGAAGAGACGCAGCACGGCGCGGCGGCTGGCGAAGGCGGCGGCTGGTCGCCTGGGCCAGCGCAGCAGGACATGGAGAGCGAAGAACGGCACAAGCGCGAGCCCGAGGATGGTGTGCAGCACGAGCGGCCGCATCTCGCCGTAGAAGGGGACGAGCAGGGTCCCGCGCCCTACCACCAGCCACCAGAGACCGGTCAGGAGGATTCCCAGGAAGAGCACGCCGAGGAGGGCGGGCGCGAGCGACCAGAGCCCGGCGCCCCGGCGGGCGAACGAGCGCACCACGATGCGCCACTTCCAGACGAGCAGGACGACGATGGAGAGGCCGCCCGCGCTGTGCAGCCAGAAGACCCAGCGGCCCTCGGGGCTGCCGGCGAGGAAGCTGACGAGCCCGGAGATCAGCTCCAGCAGAAGCAGGAAAAAGAGGGTCAGATTCGTGGCGCGGGCGTTCATGGGATCCCCTGCCGCATGGGGGAGGCTCACCTCCAGCGTACACCCGCGCGGGCAGGGAACGACGGGAGATCGCTACACTGCGGACATGCAGGAGAACGATGCGGCGGCGCTTGTCGCCAAGCGACGGGAGCGAGCGGCGGAGCGCTGGAACCTCGGCCGGGGCGTCGTGCTCGTGCCGGCGGGCCCGATGCTGCCGATCGCGGGCACGGACCAGTTCCACGAGTACCACGCGCATCCCGAGCACCAGTACCTCGCGGGAGTGGGGCAGCCGGGCGGCGTGCTCGCATTCGACGCAGGTGAAGGCTGGACGCTGTTCGTGCCGCAACCAGACGCGGCCGAGCGCGTCTGGACCGGCGACGGGCCCTCGCTGGCGGCGGTGGGGGAGGCGTCGGGGCTGGAGCAGGTTCGGCCAGCTTCGGATCTGGGCGAGTGGTTGGAGCGGCGCCGGGGGGAGCCCCTCGCGGTGATCGGAAACGACGACCTCACGCTGCGGGCGGCGGAGTACGGCGTGGAATCGTGGGCCAGCCTGGAGTTCGCAACGGACGAGGAGGAGAGCGAGCGGCTCCGCGCGGTGGTGGCGGAGCTCCGTCGCGCAAAGGACCCGCGCGAGCTTGCACTGATGCGGCAGGCGGCAGGCGCGACGCATCGCGGGCACATGGCGGGACTTCGCAAGGCGCGGGCGGGGATGTCGGAGCGGGCGCTGCAAATCGAGATCGAGGTCGAGTTCTTTCGGGCGGGGGCGGAGCG
>JAPPBY010000006.1 GCA_026702615.1 Chloroflexota bacterium
CCCATGCCCCCGACCTCTTGCCCGAATGCGAGACAACGGGGGCGACACTCGACGCCGTACGGCTATCGATGAACGGCGCGGTAGGGGAGTACGTCGAGCGTCTGCGCCGAAGTGGTGAGGCCCTCCCGAAGCCAGCAGCGCAAGTGGGGACGATCGAGGTCGAGCTGGCAATCGCGTGAAGCCACCCGGGAGCCGCTAGAATCCGGCGCGCTGGAGGTGGCGCATGCCGGATATCGAGCGGCCCGATGGGGCGGTCATCCACTACGAGACGTTTGGGGAGGGGTTCCCGCTGCTGTGCTTCGCGCCGGGCGGCGTGAACAGCGAGATCGACTTCTGGTCGGTGAGCGCGATCAACCCGATCGAGGAATTCGCCTCTGACTTCATGGTCATCGGGATGGACCAGCGGAACGCGGGCCAGAGCCCCGCGCCCGCGGCGCCCGCGCCCTACGACGTGATGGTCGCCGACCAGATCGCGGTGCTCGATGACCTCGGCATCGAGCGGGCGCACACGTTCGGAGGCTGTATCGGCGTTGCGTTCATCCTCCGAATCGCGGAGGAGGTACCCGACCGGATCGCCTCCGGGGTGGGGCAGGACCCGGTGGGGCTGAACCACACGAATTCGGTCGACACCTTCATGGACATGTTCAAGCCGACGCTCGCGTTGGCGCGGGAGGAGGGCGTGGGGGCGGTCATCGAGTCGGCGATGGCGAACCGGGTCTTCATGGCGAACAACGCGGCAGGGCCGTTCGCCCGCCGCATCCACGACGACGACGGCTTCCGCGCGGAGATGGGTTCGATGAGCGCGGATGCGTACGTCGACCTGATCGAGCGGTACGCGGACGCCATCTGGCCCGATCGCCCGCCCTACTTCAGCGTCGACGAGGCGTTCGTGCGCTCGTGCGAGACGCCGCTGCTGATCCTGCCGGGGAGCGACGTGTTCCACCCGACGAGCATCGCCGAGCAGATCTGCCGGGACGCGCCCAACGCCCACTGCCTCGATGTCGACTGTCGCAGCGAGGCGAAGCTGCCGGACACGATCGAGACGGTTCGCAGCTTCCTGAAGGAGCACACGCCATGACCAACCCGGGCAACCTGCCGGGTATGGGGGTCGATGCGACGGTGCAGGCGCAGTATTCGCGGTTGGTCGAGCGGGTGCTCGACTACTGCAAGCTGGCCGTCGCGGACCTGACGGTCGAGGAGCTGTGTGACACGCAAGGGCGGAGGACGAGCTCGATCGGGTTCGACGTGTGGCACGTACTGCGCACGGTCGACAACATCATCCACTTCGCCTTCGACCGGGAGCAGCCGGTCTGGCTCGCGCAGGAGTTCGACAAGGCGTGGGATCTGCCGCGGGTCGAGCAGGGCACGAACCTGACGGCGGACGAGGCGTACGACCTCGTCTTTCCATCACCGGAGGAGTTCAACCGCTACATCGAGGCGCTGCGGGAGGCGGTCGTGCCGCGCATCGCGGACATGAGCGACGAGTACATCCAGACGTTCCAGCTGTTCCGGCCGTGGGGCGAGATCTCGCGCATGGAAGCGATCGGGCACGGCCTCATCGGGCACGCGAACGGCCACCTGGGCCGCGCGACCTACGCGCGCGCCCTGCTGGGCAAGCCGGGGCTGCCGTATTAGTGACTGGTGGCTAGTGACTAGTGGTCGGTGGTCGGTGGTCGGTGGTCGGTGGTCGGTGGTCGGTGGAGAAGCGAAACGCTTCCAGACCCTAGCCACCAGTCACTAATCACCAACCACTCGCCCTACCGCCCGCTGGCGCGGTAGTCGCGGTAGGGGCCATCGCGCCAGTCGAGGGCTTCCTTGAGGCCACCGCCGCTCTCCATGGCCTGGCGGGTGCGGTCCTGCCACTCGTACGCCTGGGCGGTGAACTGCCCGGCCGCGTCGAGGTCGGTGGAGCTGCGGATGGACGAGTAGATGCCCATGTTCTCGTAGAACCGGTTCATGCTCGTCTTGGCGATGGCGAGGTGGTCGGCGCTGAGGTTGGCGATGCGGTCGGCAAAGGCGGTGGTGCGCTCCTCGAGCTCGTCGGCGGGCCAGGCGTAGTTGACCATGCCGATCTCCTCGGCTTCCTTGCCGGTGACGTTGTCGCCCGTGTAGTAGAGCTCCTTCGCCTTCCGCATGCCGAGGACGAGCGGGAAGATGGCGCCGTTGCGGGCGACGCCGAGGCCGCGCACGCCGGGGTGGCCGATGCGGACGTCCTCGGCGGCGGTGACCATGTCGGACATCATCGCCATCTCGCAGCCGCCGGCGAGGGCGTAGCCGTGGAGCTGGGCGATCGTGACCTTGGCCATGTTCCAGTAGTACATCTGGATGTCGGTGATCTGCTGCATGCCGGTGCGCATGTTCCAGAGCAGGCGGCGGCCCTGGTCGTCGACGGCGCGGTGGCGGCGGACGACAGCGTCGGCGCCGCGTCCCTGGGGCGGGGTGAGGTCGTAGCCGGCGCTGAAGCAGCGTCCGGCGCCCTTGATGATGATGACGCGGATGCTGTCGTCGGCCTCGTAGTCGTGGAGGGCCTCGTTGAACTCGAAGAGAAGCTCCTGGGAGAGGGCGTTCATCTTCTCGGGGCGGTTGAGGGTGATGCGTCCGACGCGGCCGTCGGTGCCGGCGCGGTCGAGGAGGAGGTTTTCGTACTCGGGCATGGGTGCACTCCGGGGGTTGAGGTGGCAGGGATTATAGGAGGGGCGGCCCGGCGAGGCCGGGTAGCGCCTCAGGCGAGGCCGAGGCGCTCGGCGAGGCCGATGCGCTGGAGCTTGCCGGTAGGGCCGACCGGGATCTCGTCGACGAAGACGACGGTGCGGGGGACCTTGAAGGGGGCGAGGTGCTGGCCGCAAAGGTCGCGGACGGCGGCCTCGCCGAGCTCGGCGCCGTCGTTGCGGATGACGGCGGCGGCGACGTCCTCACCGAGGGTAGCGTGGGGGAGGGCGAAGCAGACGGCCTGGCGGACGGCGGGGTGGCGGAGGATGACCTCTTCGACCTCGCGGGGGGCGACCTTCTCGCCGCCGCGGTTGATGAGCTCCTTGAGGCGTCCGGTGAGGAAGAGGTAGCCGTCCTCGTCGAGGTAGCCCTCGTCGCCGGTGCGGAACCAGCCGGCGTCGGTGAAGGCGTCGGCGTTGGCCTCGGGGTTGGCCTCGTAACCGGCGGTGACGCTGGCGCCACGAATGGAAACCTCGCCGCGCTCTCCGGACGGGAGGAGGTCGCCGGCGGGGTCGAGGATGGCGAGCTCGATGCCGGTGGCGCGGCCCACGGAGCCGGGCTTGCGCAGTCCGGGCGGGAGGGGCTGGGCGGCCATCTGGTGGGTCGCCTCGGTCATGCCGTAGGCCTCGATCATGGGAGCGCCGAACGTTTCCTCGATGCGTTCGAGGACGACCGGAGGGAGGGGCGCGGAGGAGGAGCGCACGAAGCGCAGGTTCGTCCGCGCGATCGTCTCGGCCTGGCGCGAGGCGCGGGAGAGGATGAGCTGGTGCATCGTGGGGACGGCGGTATACCAGGTGGCTTCGAAGGCCTCGAGCCACTCGAAGAAGCGGAAGGCGTTGAAGTCGCCGGGGCAAGCGATGGCGCCGCCGGCTGAGAAGGGCGCAAGCAGCCCGGCGATAAGTCCGTGGATGTGGAAGAGGGGCATGACCATCAGGCAGCGGTCGGCGGCGGTGAGGGCAAGGGACTCCGCGATGTTGGCGGCGGAGACGGCGAGGTTGGCGTGGGTGAGGGGCACCGTCTTGGGGCGGGAGGTGGTGCCGGAGGTCTGGAGGACGAGGGCGACATCGCCGGGGGAGGGGGGCGGGCCGGGGGCGGAGGGGACCGGCTGGCCGTTCTCGGTGAGAGTGAGGTCGAGGCCGTCGCCCTGGAGGTCGAGGCGGCGGACGCCGGGGACGGCGGGGATCTCCTCCGCGTCGGGGGCGGCCACGACGACGCGGACGCCGAGCTCCTGGAAGGAGAGGCTCAGCTCCTCCTCGCGGTAGCGCGGGTTGAGAGGGGCGGCGGTGCCGGCGGTGGCGGCGGCGAGGAAGGCGGCGGCCATGCCGGGACCGTTGGGGAGCACGAGGGCGACGCGTTCGTTGGCGGAGATGCCGGCGCCGCGCAGCTGACCGGCGAGGGCGTCGACGGTGGCGCGAAGGTCGGCGTAGGTGGCGTCGCGACCGCCCGCGCCCTGCAGGGCGAGCGCATCGGCGGCGCCGGCGGCGAGCAGCTCGGGGACCGTCGCCGCCGGTGGCACGTCAGCGATCCGCCGTCGCGGGGGGTGGCTCGATGCCGAGCGAGGCGAGGTGGTCGCGCATGTACTGCGGCGCGCTGGGCGTGCCGACCTCGTAGGTGTCGCCCTCGTGGCGGGGGATGACGCCGAAGGCGGTGTTGAACTTGTGCGAGAGCTCGACGGTGCCGGTGGTGATGGCCAGCTCGAGCAGCTCCCTTTCGCTGAAGTGCTCGCGGAGCTCGGCGAAGAAGCCGTCGTCGATGGAGCGGGCGTC
Organism: Chloroflexota bacterium; assembly: GCA_026702615.1. GTDB lineage: Bacteria > Chloroflexota > Dehalococcoidia > Tepidiformales > Tepidiformaceae > UBA2991. The sequence continues at coordinate 4,476 of JAPPBY010000006.1, forward strand.
GTCGCGGACCCAGCGCTCAACGAACATCATGGCGAGCTTCACGCGGGGTTCGAGGTCGGAGGCTTCAGGATCGTGGATGGCCGCGATCATGCCTTCGTCCATGCCGTCCTGCTGCGCCGCAGCAGTGCGAGCGGGCGCTCAGAAGTCGCAGTCGTGGAGGGTGGCGGACTTGATGCGGATGAGGTCGCGAATGCGGGGCTCGAGGGAGCCGTACTCCCAGAGCGTGCCCCACTGCACCTGGAAAGCCTCCCAGAGCTCGCGGTGCTGGCTGTAGACGCCGGCGAACCCGGCGCCGCTGTCGTCGAGTCTGGGCATGGCCCACCTCCTGCTGTCAGGGGGAATGGTAGCGGGTGGGGGAACGGCCGTTAACTCGCATCCGGCTCCCTGGGGAGCCGGACGAGGGGGTCGGGAGCCGCGTGTTGCTCAGGCGGGCTTGAGGGCCATGGCCTGGTTTACGTCGACGGGGATGGCGGGGCCCATGGTGCTGGTGATGGTGACCGAGCGGATGAAGGCGCCCTTCACGTCGGGGCGGGCTTCGTTGATGGCCTCGATGAAGGTGGCCATGTTGTCCTGCAGCTTGTCCGCCTCGAAGGAGGCCTTGCCGAGGGGCACGTGGATGTTGGCGAGCCGGTCGAGGCGGAACTCGACGCGACCGCGCTTCGCCTCGGTGACGGTGCGGGCGATGTCCTCGGGGGCGACGACGGTGCCGGCGCGGGGGTTGGGCATGAGGCCGCGGGGGCCGAGGATGCGGCCGAGGCGGCCGACCTTGCCCATCATCTCGCGGGTGGCGATGGCCGTGTCGAAATCCGTGAAGCCGTCCTGGACCTGCTGGATGAGGTCGTCCCCACCGACGATGTCGGCGCCGGCGTCCTGGGCCTCGCGGGCGGGCTCACCCTCGGTGAAGACGGCGATGCGCACTTCCTTGCCGAGGCCGTGGGGGAGGACGGTGCTGCCCCGGATCTGCTGCTCGGCATGGCGCGGGTCGAGGCCCGTGAGGATGTGCATCTCGATGGTCTCGTCGAACTTCGCGGTGGCAGTCTCCCGGACGAGGCCGATGGCCTCCTCGGGGGAATACTTCTCGTCGCTCTTGATCTTCTCGGTGGCGGTCGTGAACCGCTTGCCACGCTTCATGGGGTTCTCCGGTCTCCGGGCTAGTCTTCGACGTCGATGCCCATGCTGCGGGCAGTACCAGCGATGATGTTCATCGCGCCTTCGATGTCGTTGGCGTTGAGGTCGGGCATCTTCGTCTCGGCGATGCGGCGGATGTCGGCTGAGGTGACGGCGCCGGCCTTCTCGATCTTGGAGGCGCCGGCGCCCTTCTCGACACCAGCCGCCTTGCGCAGGAGGTCGGCGGCGGGGGGAGTCTTGAGGACGAAGCTGAAGGAGCGGTCCTCGAAGATGGTGAGCTGGGCGGGGATGATGTTCCCGGCCTGGGACTGCGTGCGGGAGTTGTACTCCTTACAGAACTCCATGATGTTGGCGCCGTGCTGGCCGAGCGCGGGGCCAATGGGGGGCGCGGGATTCGCCTTCCCGGCCTCAATCTGGAGCGTGAGGACTGCGCGGACTTTCTTCGCCATGCCTGTCGGTTCTCTCTGGTCGCTGCCCGCGGTCGCGCCGCGGCTCGCAGACGGATAGCCCGCCATACGGCGGGCTCGTTCAGTATCAGCCAGCGCGCCCACACGGGCAACGCGGGGGGATTATGAAGATAACCAGGCGCGCCCGGAGCGCGCCCGGACCGGCTAAGCTACCCCCGTTCCGTCAGAAAGAACCGCTGGCCCAGCGTAGAGGGCTGTTCGGTGATGGGGTCACTGCGCCCCCTTTCGTGTCTTTGCGCTGCGGCTGTTCTTTCTGACGGGACGCCTCATCACTGGCCACGAGGGGGGCTCTCTGCATGCGGACGGTCGCGCTATTCCTCAAGTTCTTCGGTGGCAAGCTCATACTGGCCTCGGGGGCCGTAGCTCTAGTGGTGCTCATTGCCGTGGCCGTGTACGACGAATCGGAGCAGGAACCGAGTTGGTCTCCCGCTCCCGCCCGGACTGCGGAGCCGGCACCCCGCCGGATCACCTTCACAGCCTTCGAGCGGGAGTGCATGCAGTGGGGCGATTCGTTCATCGGGACTGACTGGTACAACCTGCTCCGCGACAACCCCGACCAGTACGGGCGCTTTCAGCGAACGGCGCTTCCTCCCTGTAGGACGATGCGCCAGCAGGCACAGCAGTTCTGCCGCGTCGCCCGAAGCGGGGGGCACGACCCATCCGAGTACGCCCGGCAGATGGACGCCTCACTGGAGGTGATTGGCGCGGTTCAGGTTTGGTGCGACTGAGGCTGGTTACCTCCAAAGCGAGGGCGTGGCTACTCCTCGCGCGCGGCTGCGGGACGCATGGCGGCATCGGTTACGTCCACGGTGGGCAGGACCGCGCGGAAGTTCCCCCTGCGCACGAGCGAGCGGACCTCGGGCAGCAGCATGGCGGCGGCGGTGAAGCCGACGCACCAGAGCGCGCCGGCCACAATCAGCAACGGGCGTACGCCGGTTTCGTCCGAGAGCCACCCGAATCCATAGTTCACAGAAGCCATCAGTCCGGCGGCGAGCATGATGTACAGGGACATCACCCGAGCACGGAATTCGTCGGGCGTGACGCGCTGCACGAACACCACCGAAACGGCCATGAAGCTCGCCTGGGTGGCCCCGGCGAGCACACCGCCGGTGACGGCGATGTGCGGCGTGGTGGCGATCCCGATCACGAACAGCGAGACACCGCTCCCGAGACCAACAAGGAAGAACACCCGTCCCAGCGCCGGTTCGCTCTGGATCATCGAGATGATGAGCGTCCCGACGATCGCGCCTGCTCCGATGCCCACGATGATGCCGCTGTACGTGACGTCGCCTCCGCCAACGGACGTCGCAAGCGACGGCATCATCGAGTCGAACGCCATCGTCGCCCCGCAGTGGAGGCCGACGAGCACGAGCACGACGATCAGACGCGGCTCGCTCGCAACGTAGAGGAAGCCTTCACGTACATCACGCAACACGGGGCCAATGGCCATGGCGTTCCGGACGCCGCCCGGGAACGCCGCGCTGCGGTATTCGAGGAGCACGAGTTGCTGGAGCGCGAGCGCCAGGAATACTCCGGACAACACGAAGACCGAGCCCGCGCCGAGTGTGGTGAGCAGCGCGCCCCCGAGAAGCGGCCCGGCGATGCGAGAGCCGTGGCGGGTGATGCCGGAGAGCGCGACGGCGTTGAGCAGGTGCTCCTCGCGGACGACGTTCGGGACGATCGCCTGCTCGGCGGGCATGCCGAAGGATCGCCCTACCCCGTCGATGCTCGCGAAGAGCAGCACGTGCCATGCCTCGATGACTCCTGCGAGGGTGAGGGCGGCCAGGCCGCCAGCCGCGAGGATGCCGACCGCGTCGGCCCCGATGGCCATCAGCCGCCGGTCGACCCGGTCGGCGAGGGCGCCGCCGATCGGCCCGGAGAGGGCCAGCGGGATCATGCCGGCGAATGTGACCGCCCCGACCCAGAAGCCCTTCCCGGTGAGCTCATGCACGAGCCAGCCGCGGGCGAGCAGCAAGGTCCAGAACGCTGCCGACGCGAAGAAGGCATTCCAGAAGACGCGCCGGAAGTCCGCGTACAGCAGGGACGGGTGCCGATCGGTGATGCGGGTCAGCAGTGCCGGCGTTCTGTTCACTCGAGCCTCGCGCCACGAACCCTACGCCGACAGCTCAGGCAGCGGGAGCCGTTACGGCCTTCACTCCGGCAGGTGCGCAGGGGCCTCGAGGAGGCGCCGGCTAGTACTTCGAGACGTTGATCTCTTCCATGCGCCCGGTGACCAGGTAGATGACGCGCTCGCAGATGTTGGTGCAGCGGTCGGCGATGCGCTCCAGGTTGTGGGCGGTCCAGAGATAGTAGGTGTTGCGCTCGATCATGTCGGGGTTCTCGATCATGCCGCGGAAGGCCTCTTCATAGACGGCATCCTGGAGGCGGTCGACTTCGTCGTCGGCGTCGCAGACGCGGCGGGCTTCGTCGACGTTGCGTTCGACGTAGGCCTTGAGGCTGTCGCGCAGCATGGCGATGGATCGGTCGGCCATGGCGGGGATGTAGCCCATGCGACGGGGCACTTCCTCGGCTTCGCCGAGGAGCAGGTTGATGCGGGCGATGCCCTCGGCGTGGTCCCCGATGCGCTCGATATCGGTGGTGATCATGAAGGCGCTCATGACGGCGCGCAGGTCGGTAGCCATGGGCTGCTGGGAGGCAATGACGAAGATGGCGCGCTCCTCAATGTCGAAGCGCTTCTTATTGATGGCGGCGTCCTCGTCGATGATGCGCTGGGACCACTCAAAGTCGGCGGAGCGGAGGGACTCGACGCTGTCGACGACGGCCTTCTCGGCCATGGAGCCGAGGATAAGGACATCGTCCTGGAGGTCGGTGAGCTCCTTGTGGAAGAGCTCTCGGGCCATGGGGCACCGCCCTTCTAGCCGAAACGCCCGCTTATGTAGTCCTCCGTGCGCTGATCCGCCGGTTGGGTGAACATCGTTTCGGTCGGAGCATACTCGATAAGCTGGCCTGTGATTTCCTCATCGGTGAGCATGAAGGCGGTGTAGTCGGAGACGCGCGCGGCCTGCTGCATGTTGTGGGTGACGACGACGATGGTGTAGTCGGTCGTCAGCTCCCGCATCAGGTCCTCAATCTTGAGGGTGGCGATAGGATCGAGGGCAGAGCAGGGCTCGTCCATGAGGATGACATCGGGGTTGTTGGCGAGGGCGCGGGCGATGCAGAGGCGCTGCTGCTGACCGCCGGAGAGCGCGAGGCCGGACTTCTTCAGGTCATCCCTCACCTCGTCCCAGAGGGCGGCTCGCTTCAACGAGCTCTCGACGAGGTCATCGAGGTTGCCGCGGAAGCCGTTCACCTTCGCACCGAAGGCCACGTTCTCGTAGATGGACTTGGGGAACGGGTTGGGCTTCTGGAAGACCATGCCGATGCGGCGGCGGACCTCGACGGGGTCCACATCGGAGCCGTAGATGTCGGCGTTTCGGTAGGTGACGTTGCCCTCGATGGTGACGCCGGGGATGAGGTCGTTCATGCGGTTGAGGCAGCGGATCAGGGTGCTCTTGCCACAGCCGGAGGGCCCGATGAGGGCCGTGACCTTCTTGCGGGGGATGTCGAGGCCGACCCTGGTCAGGGCCTGCTTGCCGCTGTACCAGAGGCTCAGATCCGAGATGGAGAAGGCGAGCTCGCCCTCCGGTTTCGCGACGTTCTCGGAGGGCCTGTGTTCGGCGGCGGGCTTGCCACGCAGGGCCTCACGCGCCTGTTCGTCGGTGGGGCTGGTGGCACGAACGCGAATCGACATCTATCTGGACCTCAATCCTACTCCTGTCAGTTGCGGCGAAGACGGTCGCGGACCACGAGTGCGAGGGCGTTGAGCCCGATGACGGCGATCATCAGGACGATGATTCCGGCAGCGGCGTTCGCGCGGAACTCGGGCTGCGGACGAATCGTCCAGTTGTAGACCTGGATCGGCAGCGTGGTGAACGAGTCGAGCAGGCCACTGAAGCTGAGGGAGGGGTCGAAGGCGATGAAGGTGAAGGCGCCGATCATGATGAGGGCGGCGGTCTCGCCGGCGGCACGGGCGACAGCAAGGATGGTGCCGGTGAGGATGCCCGGCATGGCGCCGGGGAGCACGTGGTTCCAGACGGTCTGCCAGCGCGTGGCGCCGAGGGCGAGGGAGCCCTCGCGGATGCTGGGGGCCACCTGGTTGATCGCCTCGACGGAGGTGATGACGGTCATCGGCAGGATCATGAGGGCGAGGGTGAGCGCGCCGGCGAGGATGCTCGGGCCCAACTCCATGAGCCGCACAAAGACGGCCAAGCCGAGGATTCCATAGATGATGCTGGGCACGCCCGCGAGGTTGGCGATGTTGAGGCGAACGGTGGTGAGGATGGCGTTCTGGGGGGCGAACTCCTCCATCCAGACGGCCGCGCCCACGGCCACCGGGATGGCGAAGATGACGGTGAAGACGAGCACCCAGACCGAGCCGAGGATGCTGGAGCGGATGCCAGCCCGCTCGGCGAAGCGCGAGGGGTAGTTGGAGAGGAAGTCCCAGTCGAGCGAGGGGATGCCGACGATGGCGTTGTCGATGCCGAGAATGAGAAGGACGACGAGACCGAGGAGGGTAGCGGCGAGGAGAAGCCAGCGTGAGGTGCGGGACCAGGCCTGACGCCTGGCGACGCTTCCCTCGGCCTGGAGGGTGACGTCCTGCGGGGTGGTCTCGGCGGCGCTCATTACTCGTACGCCTCCCGGAAGCGGCGGACGATGATCTGGGCGGCCACGTTGAGGACGAAGGTCATGAGGAAGAGGAGGGCGCCCACGGCGAAGAGCGAGGTGTAGTCGGTGGTGCCGCGGGCGGCATCACCGAGGGCGACCTGGAGCATGTAGCCCGTCATCGTCTGGATGCTCTCGAGGGGCGAGAGGCTGAGGTTGGGGGTGGAGCCGGCGGCGACGGCTACGATCATTGTCTCGCCGATGACGCGGGCGATGGCGAGGAGGATGGCGGCCATGATGCCGGAGATAGCGGCGGGGAACACGACGCGGAAGGCGACCTCGAGGCGGGTGGCGCCGAGGCCGTAGGCGGCCTCGCGCAGGTCGCGGGGGACGCTCGCCATGGCGTCCTCGGACACGGAGGCGATGATCGGCAGGATCATGAGGCCGAGCATGATGCTGGCGGAGAGGGAGTTGAAGAACGAGACGTTCCCGCCGAGGAGCGGCAGGAGCACATCGTCGGAGATGAACGTGAGGGCGAAGTAGGCGTAGACGACGGTGGGGACGCCGGCGAGCAGCTCAAGGAGCGGCTTGAGGAAACGACGCGTCTGGACGTGGGCGTACTCGCTCAGGTAGACAGCGGCGGCGAGGCCGAGGGGGAGGGCGATGACCATCGACCAGAGGGTGACGTTGATCGTTCCCAGCACGAGCTCCCAGACGCCGAAGCTCCGCGGATTGAAGAGCGTCTGCCACTCGTTTCCGGGGTTGAAGAAGTGCCAGAAGGAGACCTCGCGGAAGAAGCCGATGGCATCCGAGAAGAGCACGTAGATGATGGCGAACGTCGTCGCGATGGAGACGACAGCGCAGAGTACGAGAGCGACGACGATGAGGTTCTCGCCGGGGCGGCGGAGGGGACGCTTTCGCAGGGCGCGGGCGAGGTCGGCGCCGTCGGGGGGGCTGGCTAGCGCCACGCGGCGCCTCCGGCCACACCGGCCAACGGAAAGGGAAGGGGGTCGATCGCCAACACTCGCACGGACCGTATGGACAGGCGATTAATGGCCCGTTAACGCAATCTGGTGACTAGTGACTGGTGGCTGGTGACTGGTTCCCCGCCACCACCCCTCGCCAGTCACGGGGCCAGGTGGGGGCGCTATGGAAGCTCAGCGAGAGCGAGGTCCAGCAGCCCTTCCAGGTGGTTCCAGGTGTACCAGGGCAGGTCGTCGTTGAAGGCGCGCCAGCCGTGGTAGATGACGCCCAGCTCGAACAGCCAGCGAGCGCGGAAGAACTCCATGTCGGCGAGCTCGCCGGCGCCGCGGGCCGCTTCGTAGGCCTGCTGGAAGAACTGGTCACGCACAGGGCCGAAGGGGGCGCCCTTCAGGTGGCCGAGGGCGAGCACCTGGCCGATGTCGCTGCGAACATCGCCGAGACGAGCCTGCTCCCAGTCGACGACGGCGGCCACCTCGCCCCGCCGGAAGAGGTAGTTGAAGACGTTGATGTCGCCCTGGCAGAAACCGACAGGTGCACCCTCGGGGACGCATTCGCGCAGGACTTCGAAGGCGCGGCGGAGGATAGGGGCATCGGCGCCGGGGAAGCGCTCCATGCGCTCGCCCACGACCTCGAGCTCGGCGCGGGTGGCGGCCGCTGTGGAGGCGGGGACGGCGAGCACCTCGTCGAGGCCGAGCGCACGCCAGTCGAGACCGTGGATGCGGACGACCATGGCCGCGTAGGCGCTGAAGCTCGCTTCCGGACCGGCGACCCCCATGTGGGGCGCATCGACCCACTCCAGCACGACGAAGGGCGCCCCGAGCACACCCGCGTCGGGTTCCTCGCCGACGACCGCGGGGACGGGGACGGGGGAGGGGGCGAGGCATCGGAGCACGGCCGCCTCACGGACGACGTCGTAGGGCTCGAAGATGCCGCGCTCGCGCTGGAGGCGGAGGAGGACGGCGGGGAGGGGCGCGTTCGCGAGGGTGGCCCGCAGGATGACGTTGGAGGCGCCCCCCTCGACCGGGTGGAGGGCAAGCACCTCGGCCTGGCCGTACCCGTCGAGGGTCCTGAGCCACGACTGGAGGGCGGCAGGTTGCGGGGCCGGGGCTTCCATCGACGCGTCCTTCCGCCGGCGACTGCCGCCGGTGGTCAGGGAGGGTACGGGGAAGACACGCTCCACTCCAAGGCAGACAGACGGCCTCCCTATACTCAGGGGGTGACGAGTCGCACAGCCCCCTGCTACCGGCACGAACGGCGCTCCGCGGCGGTTCGCTGCCAGCGCTGCGAGCGGCCGATCTGCACCGAGTGCATGGTCTCGGCGGCGGTCGGGTTCCAGTGTCCCGATTGCGTGCGGGCGGGGATGCGGCGGACGCGGCAATTCTCACTCGCGGCGCGGCAGCGCCCTGTGGTGACCACGGCGCTCATCGGGGCCAACGTGCTCGTCTGGTTCGTCGTGGCCGCCGCGACGGGTGATGTGTCGCTCTGGGGCGGCCAGGTCACGTCCGTGCACTTCGACTACGCCCTGCAGGGGCGGCTGGTCGACAGCGGCGAGTACTGGCGGCTGGTGACCTCGGGGTTCCTGCATTACGGCCTGCTGCACCTGGGCATGAACATGCTGGTCCTGTGGTGGCTGGGACGGATGCTGGAGCCTGGCATCGGCGGGGCGCGCCTGCTGCTGCTCTACACCGTCTCGATGCTGGGCGGCTCGCTGGGAGCGCTGGTGCTCGACCCGAACGCGTTCACGGCGGGGGCCTCGGGGGCGGTGTTCGGGCTGGGCGGGGTCGTGGTGGTGGCGGAGCGGGCGTCGCGCTTCAACCGGCAGGACTCAGGGGTGCTCGGCTTCCTCCTGATCAACATCGTCATCTCGTTGACGATTCCCGGGATCTCACTCGGTGGGCACATCGGAGGGCTGCTGCTGGGAGCGCTGGCGGCGGGTGTCCTGTGGGGCTTCCGTCAATGGCCCACCTACGCGCGTACGGCAGCGGTCTCGGCGCCGCTGCGGGTGCTGCCGGAGCTGGTGGTGGCGGCCCTGGGGGCGGGGACGGTCTGGCTAACGCTGGCGGTGGTCGCGCCGCAGTGGCTCAACCCGTTGTTCTAGGGCGATCCTCGGACGATCGACCTTCGTCACCCCTCCTCGGCCGCAGTAGCCAGCAGCGCGGCCAGCCTGTGATTGATGTAGTAGTTGCCGCGTCCCAGCCGATACTTGGCGACGAATCCCTGGGCTGTGAGTTGATCGAGATAGCGGGCCGCAGTCTGCCGCGCGACCTGCAGATCGCGCTGGACGTAGTCGATCTTCGTGTAGGGGTGGCGGAACAGGTTGTTGAGCAAATCCTGGGAGTAGACCCTCGGGAGCCTTTCCCGCATTTCGTGCTTCATCTCCACCATCTGATCACCGATCCCACTGATGAGTCGCAACGTGGCCTGCGCGGTTTCGGCAACGGCGCCAAGGACATAGAGCACCCACTGCTCCCAAGCTCCTTCATCTCGAACCGCCTGTAGGAGGCGGTAGTACTCGTCCTTGGAGCGGTTGATGGCCCCGCTCAGGTAGAGGATGGGGAGGTCGAGCAGATCGCTGCGGACGAGGTAGAGCACATTGAGGATGCGGCCAACCCTGCCGTTGCCATCGGAGAAGGGGTGGATGCTCTCGAACTGGTGATGAATGATGGCCATCTTGATGAGAGGGTCGAGGTCGCAAGCGTCATCGTCGTTGATGAATCGCTCGAGGGCAGTCATGTGCCTCACGATCTCCCCGGCGTCCTGCGGGGGTACGTAAACGACTTCGCCGCTCGCCTCGTTGAAGAGCGCAGTACCAGCGATCACGCGGAAGCCGTCGGTACGGAGAATGAGTGCTCGGTATAGCTCGACAAGGAGGTTGTTCGTGAGCAGGAGGTCCTTCTCCTGCATCTCGACAAACCCCCGCCTGAGCGCTTCGCCGTAACGGGCAACCTCCTTCGCCGCCGTATCCTGGGGAACTGGAAAGAGGGTGGCCTGAAACAACTCGTCCTGGGTGGTGATGATATTTTCGATTTCGGAACTCGCCCGGGCTTCCTGTAGTGAGAGGGTATCGATCAGGACTCCAGGGTTGGGGACGGCGACAGCACGGCCTTTCATCTCAGCGAGATGGCGATGGGCATTCGCAAGGGCACGCAGGATGGCCACCGTGTCGAAGTCGGCCGGCGGGGGCAAGGGCGGCAGGTCGTACGTCGGCTTCAGCGTAGCCATCGTGATATGTTAGCATTTCTCGATTTTTATAACACGTTTCGGGGTCATGTTAGGAAAGCGAACATGGCACGGGCGGGAAACGTGTTCGCGAAGGGGTGTTTTCTGTAACACGTTGCCGGCGACGTGTTCGAAAAAGGCGATTTGTGTAACACGTGGAAGGAAGGCGCCGCGCTCGCCCTCAGCGGGCGCTACTGTACGATAACTGTCCCTTCGACCCTTAACAGAGACCGAGAGCAGGGCAGGCCATGGCCATCGACCGCATCATCCGCGTGGACATGACCACGGGCGACGTGACCGAAGCGCCCGCGCCCGAGGCGTACACGCTTCTCGGCGGCCGCTCCCTGACCTCGCGGATGTTGCTGGAGGAAACCGACGCCCGCATCCACCCCCTGAGCGAGGCGGCGAAGCTGTTCATCGCGCCGGGGCTGCTGGCTGGCACGGCGGTCACGACGAGCGGCCGCACAAGCTTCGGCTTCAAGAGCCCCCTGACAGGAGGCACCAAGGAAGCGAACGTCGGCGGGCAGCTGGGGCACCGGCTGGCGCGGCTCGGGATCAAGGCGATCGTCGTCTCGGGCGCTTCCCCGGACGGCTGGAAGCGCCTCGACATCGACGGCAAGGGCGTGCGTCTCTCGGGGGCCGACGACCTCGCGGGGCGCAGCAACTACGACCTGCACCGCGAGCTGGTGGGCGAGGCGCTACGGACGCGCGCGGCCGCGACCATCGGGCCGGCGGGCGAGCACCGCATGTCCTCCGCCTCGGTGGCGGTGACCGACCCGGAAGGTCGCCCGACGCGTCACGCGGCGCGGGGCGGACCGGGTGCGGTGATGGGCGCGAAGGGCCTGAAAGCGATCGTCGTGGACGACGCGGAGGGCGTTCGCACGGTTCCCGGGGAGAACGCGAAGGAGTTCAAGGGCGAGGTCGTGAAGTTCAGCAAGATGGTGCTGGACGACCTGCGCGTCCACAACACGAGCCGCTACGGCACGGCCGGCGTCATCAAGTTCGTGAACCGCGACAACGTGCTCTCGATGCCAACCCGCAACCACCGGGAGGGCAGCTGGGAGCACGCGGATTCCATCAGCGGCCAGGTGATCGAAGAGCTCGGCAAGGAGCGCGGCGGGAAGATGCTGCCCTGCATGGCGGGCTGCATTATCAAATGCGCCATCCTCTACAACGACGAGCACGGCGAACACGTGACCACGGCGCTCGAGTTCGAGACGATCGCGCTGCTCGGATCGAACCTGGAGATCGGCCCCGCCGACGCGGTCGCGGAGCTGGACCGGCTCTGCGACGACATCGGGCTGGACACGATCGAGGTGGGGAACGCGATCGGCGTGGCGATGGAGGCGGGCGTGCTGGAGTGGGGCGACTGGGAGGGGACGAAGCGGCTGCTGGACGAGGACGTACGCGGGGGCACGCCACTGGGACGCATCATCGGGGGCGGTACGGCGCACGTGGCCGCGACCTACGGCATCGACCGGGTGCCGGTCGTGAAGGGTCAGGGGCTCCCGGCCTGGGAGCCGCGCACGTTGAAGGGGATGGGCATCACCTACAGCAGCAGCCCCCAGGGCGCCGACCACACGGCGGGGATGGTGACGGCGCGGGGCGCGACGCCGGACACGCTCGTGAAGCAGAGCCGCCAGGAGCAGCTCACGATGATGGCGGTCGACTCGGTGGGAGTGTGCCAGTTCACGAACGCGCTTCCGGGGGACATGGCGGCGTTCATCAGCGAGCGCTTCGGCGAGCCGCTCTCCGAGGACGAGTTGCTGACGCTCTCGCGCGACGCGATCGAGACGGAGCGCGAGTTCAACCGCCGCGCCGGCTTCGACCGCGAGGACGACCGCCTGCCCCAGTGGCTCCGGGACGAGCCCCTGCCCATGCCCGACGGCCCCTCGGTGTTCGATATCGAGGACGCGCTGATCGACGAGGTCTGGGGCTAGCCAGTATTCGTACAAATCCCGCCCAGGGACCGCAGGCGGTGGCGCCCGCGCAAGCTCAGATCAGCTCTGCGACGGTGATCGCCACCCCGGCGATGGCGACCATCAGGCCCAGCATGATGCGTGTGTGAGTAGCGAAGATCTCATGGATCTCCGCCCTCAGGTAGTCCCGGCCAACCAGCGGCTTCCGATTACTCCTCATGCCGATGCCTCCCGTAGCAAGCGTAGCTGGGCGATGTGCTCATCGACGTGGTCCGCGCCGCGCGCGACCAGATCGGCGACGGTGACCATCCCGACCTCGGGATGGGTGCCGGAGCGCTCCCAGGCGTCGGGGGCGCACTCGCGGAGCAGCTCGGCGGCGCCGTAGCGGACCTGTTGGAAAGCGCTCAGCGCTGCCTCGGGGTCGCGGAAGATGTAGAGCAACTTCCGCTTCCAGATGTCGGCGTCGTAGACCGGGAGTTCGGGCTCGCCGCCGGCGAGGACGAGACGAAGGCGGATAGCCGCCATCAGCTCAGCGTCGGCGAGGTGGATGACCACGTCTCGCATGGACCAGTCCTCGCCGGGAGGGCGGCGGTTGAGGGTGGCGGGGCCGGTCCCGGCGAGCGCCTCCCGCACGAGGCCGGGACCGCGAGCGAAGCGGTCGAAAACGTCTGCGTGGGCGTCGGGGATGCGGGGCACGGGGGGATTGTAGGAGAGCGGCGCGCTGGTGGCTGGTGGTTAGTGGCTGGTGGCTGGTGGTGGGCGTCACGCTCAGGCGAGCCAGTAGTCGGAGGCGTAGGGGGTGAGGCCGAGCTTACGGGCCACGGCCTGGGAAGCCGCGTTGTCCCAGGAGGTGCTGTAGAGAGGTTCGGCGCCAAGTTCGCGGACGGTTCGGGCCCAGGCGGCGACGACGGCAGCGGCGAAGCCGTGCCCGCGGGCGCCGGCGCTGGTCTCGACGCCAGCCTCGTGGGCCTCGGGCGTGATGCGCACGCTGCCGCACACCGAGACGGCGTGGTCTTCGCGCACGAGTGCGACCAGCGGCTCGCTGTGGCCGATGTCCTCGAGCCAGGGCTCGAGGTCGCCGCCGCGAAGCAGGTGAGCGTCCCCGGCCGTAAGGCGGACCACGTCGAGAGCGGTGGGCGGAAGGGAAGCGGGGAAGCGGTAGGCGGGGCCGGACCACGTCTCCGCGATTGGTGCGTGGCCAGCGAGGAATTCTCGGTAGCCGTTCTCGTGTTGGAGCGGGGCGCGGAGGTCGGTGGCCGGCGGCTCCTCCTTACAGAGAGCCTCCAGGCGCGAGGCGAGCGCATCGGGAAAGTCGTCGCGGAAGCGCCAGCGATTGCCGTCGGGAGTACGGCCGAGGAAGAAGCGGGGGGCGGGGCCGCGATCGAGGGCGTTGCGGGTCACGATGCGGCGGCGCTCGTCGTGGAGGAACAGGGCGTCGAGGTGCAGGTCGAGCCAGTCGCGCGCGAGTCGGGGCCGAGGGGTCACCACTTCAGTGTAGGAGAGAGCGCCTGCTGGCGAGCCGCTAGTTGAGGGCTTCCGCCAGTGCCAATATGGCGCCGACCCCGGCGAGAATCACGGCGGCCTGGATTGCAGCGGCCCGATACATGTCGGCCCGGAGCGCGTCGAAGCAGGCATCCAACCGGCGTTCGAAGGAAGCCATGCGCTCGTCGCCACCGTCCTCGCGAAGCCTTCGCGCATCCCCAAGCGTGTCAAATGCCACCGCTACGCCTCCGCCGTGCATCGTATCGCACACTGTTCCCCTGCAACGTCTGACTCACGCCTTTTCTGTGACCTCACCTAACCGCTGCCGGTAGCGTCCCGACGCTCTCCTACACGGGGCCGGTGCTACACTGCCTTACCTATGCCTCCGGCTCAGCGCGACCTGTACGAGGTGCTCGGGATCGCCCGGAATGCGTCCGCGGACGACATCAAGCGGGCGTACCGGAAGCTGGCCATGGAATACCACCCGGACCGCAATTCGAGCGCCGACGCGCCCGAGCGTTTCAAGGAGATCAACCGCGCCTACGAGGTGCTTTCGGACACCGACAAGCGCAGCGCTTACGACCGTTTCGGCCACGCGGGCGTCGACGGGGCGGGCGGGCCCGCGGGGTTCGACGGGTTCCAGACGTTCGACGGCTTTGGCGACATCTTCGACGCGTTCTTCAGTGGCGCGGGGCGGGGTGGTCGGCGCCGGGGTCCGGCCCGTGGCGCCGACCTGCGCGCACGCATCAGGCTGACCTTCGAGGAGGCCGCGTTCGGCACCGAGAAGGAGCTGGAGTACACACGACTGGAGCATTGCGAGCCGTGCAGCGGCTCGGGCGCGGCGCCGGGCAGCTCGCCCGACGTGTGCGTCGAGTGCAATGGCACGGGCGAGATCCGGCGGGCGCAGCAGAGCGTGTTCGGGCAGTTCGTGAACGTGTCCACCTGCGGGCCGTGCCGGGGCGACGGCCGTGTCATCACGAACCCCTGCGAAGACTGCAGGGGCGGTGGGAGCGTACGGCGGGCGCGCGAGATCAGCGTGAAGATCCCGGCAGGCGTCGACGACGGCCAGCAGGTGCGGCTGACGGGCGAGGGCGAGGTGGGCGACCGGGGCGGCCAGCCGGGGAACCTGTACGTGCTGCTCGACGTGGAGCCGCACGAGCTCTTCGAGCGCATCGACAACCACATCCTGTACGACCTGCCCCTGAACATGGCGCAGGCGGCGCTGGGCACGAGCCTCTCCGTGCCGACGCTCGAAGGCGAGATGGACTTTGACGTGCCCGCGGGAACGCAGAGCGGCGACGAGTTCGTGGTGCGCGGACAGGGCGTTCCGCGGCTGAACGGCAACCGCCGGGGCGACATGATCGTGCGCGCGACGGTCGTCGTGCCGGAGTCACTCACGGAGGAGCAGCAGGTCCTGCTCGAGCAACTCGCCGACACGCTGGGCACGCCTTCGCTGCCCAGTCGTCACAAGAGCTTCCTGGAGCGGCTGCGCGACGCCGTTGCCGGCTAGCACCGCCGCGAGCGCGCCCGCATGACCGGGCTCTGGTACGAGATCACGGCGGAGACGCCGCCGGCGCTCGTCGAGGCCGTCTCGGCGGTCATGCGGGAGGCGGCCCCGGGCGGGCTTTCCCTTGAGGAGCCGGTGGACCTGCTCGGCCCCGAGGAGGGCTACGCGGTTCGTGGCGGCGAGCCCGTCGCCCTGCGGGTCTACCTGCCGGCCAGCGAGCTTGGCGCCGTGCTGACGCAGCGCCTGCGCGAGGAGCTCGTGGCTTACCCGGAGGTCGAACTGACGGCACGGCCGCTGTACGAGCAGGACTGGGCGGTGAGCTGGCGCGAGTTCTTCGGTCCCGTGGAGGCGGGTCGCATCGCCATCGTGCCCTCGTGGGTGGACTACGAGGCCGCGCCGGGGCAGCTCATCGTGCGGCTCGACCCAGGTCAGGCGTTCGGCACCGGCCACCACGAGACGACGCGGCTCTGCCTGGCGGCGCTCGACGAGACCGTCCGGCCGGGAGCGCACGTCCTCGACGTCGGAGCGGGCTCGGGGATCTTGTCGATCGCAGCGGTGAAGCTGGGCGCGAACCGGGTGGAAGCCTTCGAGATCGACCCCATAGCGGCGGACGTGGCGCGGGCGAATTGCGAGGCGAACGGCGCCGGCGACCGCGTCACCATCCACGGCGGCTTCCCCGGCGAGAACGTTTCCCCTGCCGACCTGGCGATCGCGAACGTGAGCGCGCGGGCCGACATCGAGCTAGCGGCGGCGCTTGCGGGGGCGCTCAAACCCACGGGGAAGCTCATCGCGAGCGGCTTCCTGACCACGGACCGGGACGACGTGCTCGCAGCCTTCGCCGAGCACGGCCTGACCCTCACGGGCGAACGCGAGGAGCACGATTGGGCGCTCCTGGAGCTGGCGCGGCGCTGAGAGATGGAGTCCTTGCCACGAGTCTGTGTGCCGGAAGGCGTGGAGCCGGGGACGCTCGATCTTGCCGGCGCCCAGGCCCGGCACCTGTCGGGCTCGCGCCGACTGCGGAGAGGCGACGAGTTCCTCGTCTTCGCCGGCGATGGGGTCGAGTACCGCGCGTGGATCGAGGACGTGTCGCGCGAGCGGGTTACCGCCAACGTGGGCGACGTCACGCGGCGGGAGTCGCGACCCGCCCGAACGGTCGAGGTGTGGTGCGCCAACGTGCGCGGGAACCGCATGGAGTGGGCGATCGAGAAGTGCGTCGAGGCGGGCATCGATGTCTTCCGCCCCATCACGACCGAGCGATCGGTGCGAGGGCAGGAGCTCTCGGAGAGCAGGCGGGAGCGTTGGGAGCGCATCGCCATCGAGGCCGCGGAGCAGTGCGGACGCCTCTACCTGCCCGTTATCGCACCGGTCGCCGCGTTCCGCGAGGCGCTGGAGGACCGTGACGGGGCGCTGGTTGTCGCGAACCGCGGCGGCACGCCCTGGGTTGATGTAGCGGGCGAGCTTCCGGAGCAGGGAGCGGTCATCATCGCCGTCGGGCCGGAGGGCGGCTTCAGCGAGGACGAAATCGCGAGCGCCATCGAAGCTGGCGCGCTCGTCGCTTCCCTTGGGCCGAACACCTTGCGGACGGAGACGGCAGCGGTGGTGGCGGTCGCGCTCGCGCGGGCCTAGGCGCCGGCCGCGATCTCGCGGGCGCGGGCGAAGACCGCGTCGAACATCTCCTGCGTCAGCTTCCCCGTGAACGTGTTGCGCTGGCTGGGGTGGTAGGAGTCGAGCAGAACGCGGCCATCGGCCAGTTCCGCCTCGGCCATGTGCCCGAACTTCGGACGGGGTCTCAGCCCGACGAGGTCGCAGACGGCGTCATGGGCGTAGGCGCCGAGCGCCACCACGACGCTCGCTGAGCCGAGCAGGTCGAGCTCGCGCCGGGCGTAGGGCATGCAGGCGGCGCGCTCCTCGCGGGTAGGTCGGTTGTCGGGGGGTGCGCAGCGCACGATCGCGCCGATGTAGGCGCCGGACAGCTCCAGGCCATCGTCGAGGCTGACGCTCGTGCCCTGGTTCGCGTAGCCCGCGCGGTGGAGCGCCCCGTACACCCAGTCGCCGGAACGGTCGCCGGTGAACACGCGGCCGGTCCGGTTGCCGCCGTGCGCAGCGGGCGCCAAACCGACGACGTAGATGCGTGCCTTGGGGTCGCCGAAGCCGGGTACGGGCCGGCCCCAGTAGGTCCAGTCGCGATAGGCTGCGCGCTTCTCGCGGGCCACCTGCTCGCGCCACTCGACGAGCCGCGGGCAGGCGCGACAGGCGGCAATCTCGCCGTTCAGGGAGTCGAGGGCTTCAGCGCACAAGCGAGGGGCCGCCTAGGCCGGCTTGCGGCGGCGGCGCTTGCGACGGCGACGGGCCGCCAGCACGGGGGCGATCCAGGTCGCGCCGACGGCGGTCATGGCGATCGTGAGGTGGCGGCGCTGTTCCGTGCCCATGCCCGTGAGGCTCTCGGCGGCTTCCCGGATCTGCCGTGCGAGGTCCGGCGGGAGGCCGAGCCCTCCCTGCGTGAAGTCGAACGCGTCCTGCGAGCGGTCGGGACCGGTCTGGGGGTCGGGCGGGACTTCCATCAGTTCGAGTATACCCGCGTGGTCAGGCGGGAGGAGGGTCGGCGAGCGCCTCGACGAGGAGCGCGAGCACCTCGTCGACTTGCCCCTGGTCCACCACCGCATCTGCGGCGGCAACGACCTCGGCCGGGGTCTCCGTGCCGCCCTCTATCGCGAGCACGAGCACGCGGCCACCCGACGCCCGAGCCCCCTCGAACATGGCGACATCGGTGAGGTCGTCGCCGAGAACGAGGAGCGACCCGGGGAGGAAGCGTTCGATGAGAGCGCCGAGAGCAGTGCCCTTGCCCCCGCCAGCGGGCAGCACCTCCAGCACGAGCCGTCCCGGCTGGAGGCGCAGTCCCTCGGGCAGTTCTCGCAGCGCCTCGCGGAGCGGGGCTGCGAGGGATGGGTCGGCGCGGTAGTGGAAGGCGACGGAGCGCGCTTTCCGCTCGACCCCCAGGGCGGTGTCCGCGAAGCGCGTCTCGATGTCGCCCGTGACTTCCTCGATGAGCTCGGAGAGGCCGGTGGCGGGAAGCGTCGAGGTGGCGAAGGACGCTTCGTGCCCGTGGCTGGCCACGAACTCGACGCCCGGCACAGGCGCGAGGGCGGCCGCCGTGGCCAGGTCCCGACCGGTGACGATGGCGACGTGCGCGACCGTCGCGAGCCGCTCGAGGGCGGTGAGGGTGGCAGGGGGAACACGGGCGTCCTCGGGGCGTTGGACGATGGGGGCGAGGGTCCCGTCGAGGTCGCTGGCGACGAGCAGGGGCGCGGGACCCCGTGCGAGCTCACGGAGGCGCTGCGCGAGCGCAGCGTCCAGGGTCATGCCCCGTCGAGGGCGCCGAGGAAGGTGCGACCCCAGGCATGAGCGTCGCGCTCGCGGACGGCGGCCACGAGCCGGTCGCTGACACAGCCAAGGCGTCCCTCCAGCGCGTCGAGGAGAGCGCATCTCGAGGACTCGGCGTTCAGCGGGTCGAGGGCGACGAGCCCGTCGTCGTCGAAGCCGGCGTAGGCGGAGGAGACGCCGGCGTCGCGGCCCGCCAGCACGACGCCGCGGTCGCCCGCGGGGCGCGACGACTGCGCGATGACGGCCTGCAGCGGCACCAGGTTCATGCCGTCGGCGATGGAGGCGGTGAAGACGACGTCGGCCTCGCGGAGGAGGGCGAGCACCTCGCTCCAGGCGAGCGCCTCGCGGCTCTGCACGAAGGGCAGGCCGCGCTCGGCGGCGAGGGCAGAGGCCTCCGCCCCAAGCCGCTCGCACTCGGCCTGGAGCGCGTCGTAGGCGGGGACGCCGGGGCGGGTGGGGGCGGAGAAGCCGGCGTAGGCGAAGCGTGCGCCTCCCCTGAGCGCGGCGGCGACGGCGGCGAGCCGCTCGGGGACGCCCTTCGTGTAGTCGGCGCGCTCGAGGCCGACGACGAGGGGCAGGGTGGGGTCGTGGGGGACGGCGGCGGGGAGGTCGCCGGCGGGGGCCTGACGGGCGAGGTCGTCCGCATCGATGCCGGCAGGGAAGGCGGCGATGCGCACGATACGGCCGTTCAGGCGCAGGTCGGGGCCCTCGACGCGAGCGCCGCAGAGGCGCTCGGCGGCCTCGCGCAGACGATCGGCGTCGGCTTCGGTCTGGACGCCCGCGAGGTCGGCGCCGAGGATGCCGTCGAGCCAGGCGGCGAAGCGCGCGCGGGCGGGTGGCGGCAGGGAGGATTCGGCGACGGCGAGGGATGGGAAGGGGGTGTGGAGGAAGAAGCCGGTGCGCCCGCCGAAGCCGCCCTCCCGGAGCATGGCGGGCACCAGCGCGAGCTGGTAGTCGTGCACCCAGCAGACCTCGCCGCTCGCGGCGAGGGCGGCCTCCGCGAAGGCGCGGTTGACCCGCTCGTAGGCGGCCCAGGCCGCCTCCGAGGGAGGCTCAGGGGTGGGGTAGTAGGTGAGCTTGAGGGGCAGGTCGACGCGCACGAGGTGGAGGAGGGGCCAGAAGAAGCCGTTGGCCACCTCCGCGTAGTGACCGCGCCAGTCGTCCTCGGGGAGGTAGAGACGCTGGTGGCGGATGGGGCCCACGGGCGTCTCGAGCAGCTCGAAGCCGTCGGGGTCGGTCCAGGCGCGGTCGTGAGGGCCGCGGCCGGCGCCGATCCAGGTCGTTCCGGTGGCGCCGTTCCAAGGGACCAGCACGGGCCGGACGGCCTCGACGAGCCCGCCCGTGGCGGGCGCGGGACCGCCCGCGCCCCCGGGCGGGGCGTGGTGGTCGACCAGCGCGCGGTTGGCCAGTATCAGGTCCACGGAGAGAGTGTCTGGTGTCTGGTGGCTGGTGGCTAGTGGGGGGTGGGGCTCGCTACGCTCGCGGTGGTCGGTGATCGGTGGTCGGTGGTCGGTCCCCGCCGGCTGCCGACTACTGGCGCAGGAATTCGACGAGGGAGATGACCGTGACGAGGAAGGCGGCGTTGGCGGTCACGATGCAGGCGCCCTGGATCCAGAGGGCGCGGTACATCCCGGCTCGGTGCTGGGCGAAGCGGCGGTCGAGCTGCTGTTCGAAGTGCTCCCTGGTCACAGGCGACATCGAGGGCGAGTGTAGCAAGTAGTGGCTAGTGGCCGGTCCCCACTGACCACCGACCACCGATCACCGACCACCCACTAGCCACCAGCCACTAACCACTACGGGATGGGTACTTCGTAGCGGACGGTGGCGGTGTAGTCGATGCTGACGACGGGGCAGGTGCCGCCGACGTTCGGGGCGCGGATGAAGTTGACCACGAACGGCCGCTCCCCGCCGTGCCCGATGGCGCCGGCGATCTCGTCCGTGACCTGCAGGACCTCGACGCCGTCCTCGTTCACGAGGGCGGCGGTGACCGCGACCTCCGACAGCGTCGCGTTCGCGCGGTTGCGGAGGGAGCCGCGCAGGACGCGGTGGGACCCGTCCGGGCCGGCCTGGTCGGTGCACTCGAGGTCGAACAGCTCGACGGCGGCGGGGACGGGTTGGGGGACGGTGGCGCCGACCCAGACGTTGACGAAACGGTACTTCCCGGCCTGGACGAAGCCGTCGTTGAGGGGCGGCACCTCGCGCGACTCGGTCCACTCGCCGCCGTGGGGGCGGGAGGAGATGTAGTGCACGGTCGGATCGTTGATGTCCTCGTAGATGCGCACCTGGACCGTGGCCGTGCGCTGCGTCTGGGCGACGACCCCGGCGATCGAGAGCGCCAGGACCACGGCGAGAACGGCGATGACGGCGTTCTTGATCATTCGTGCGCCGCCTGGGGCTCGTCGTAGCGGATGGTGGCCTCGTACTCGATGGCGACGACGTGGCACGTGCCCTGCCGGCCGAGGGCGCTGAAGAAGTTGATGGCCAGCGCGCGCTGGCCCCAGGGCGAGATGCCGTGCAGGGCGATGGCCGACGCCTGCGCGACCTCCACCCCCGTGCGTTCGCGCAGGGCGGCCGTGACCGTGACATCCCGGACGGTGGCGCTGGTGACGTTGTGGATGTAGCCGTTCAGCGTGAGGAAGGCGTTGAACTGGCTGCGGTAGCAGGACGTATCGGTGACGTACAGGCCGGTGGGGACGGGGTCGGGGACGGCGGTGTCGATGGTGAGCTCGCTGTAGCGGTACTGGCCGTCGGGGGTGACGCCGTCGTCGAAGTGGAGGCGGGGGGTGTCGGCGGCCCAGCGGGCGCCGTCGGTGCGGATGCTGACCCAGTTCTTGTGGGGCTGCTCGTACTCTTCCCAGATGCGCAGCTGGACCCTGGCCGTGGGCTGGGCGACGCGCGACTGCGCGACGGCGCCGGCGACCAGCGTGAGCGCGATCGCGGCGACGAGCGCGGCGATGATCCAGTTCTTCACTGCCCGGCAGTGTAGCGGAGGAGAGCGCTCGCTTCGCTCGCTGAGTGGAGCGCCGCGCTCGCGCGGCTGAGGAGAGCGCTCGCGGCTGGCGCCGCTTGCTGAGGAAATCGGCGCGCCAGCGCGCCTGAGTGGAAGAGACCCGACGTGCCACCGCCACTCAGGCGGCGAAACCGCCGCTCCACTCAGCGATGGCGCGCAGCGCCGGGCGCTCTTCTCAGGCGGACGCTAGTCCGCCGCCCCACTCAGCCGCGCGCCCAGCGCGGCGCTCTCCCAACAAGAAAGGGGCCCCGGAGGGCCCCTTTCGGGTTGTGCCGTTTGCGTCGCTAGCGGACTAGCGGCGGCGGCGAGCGAAGGTGTAGCTGCCCAGCAGGATTGCCAGGGTGGTCACACCGAGGATGGCAGCCAGCGAGGAGCTGGTGCTGGTGGTGAGGCCGGTGCCGGTGTCGCCGGCTTCCGGAGCCATGTCGTCCATGTCGTCCATGTCGTCCATGTCGTCCATGTCATCCATGTCGTCCATGTCGTCCATGTCATCCATGTCGTCCATGTCGTCCATGTCGTCCATGTCGTCGGTCGGGCAGTCGTCGGCCATGTCGTCGCCCATATCGTCCATGTCATCCATGGGCTCTGCGGGCTCGTCAGGCTCGGAGGGCTCATCGGGCTCGTCGGGCATGTCGCCCTCGCCCATGTCGCCCATGTCGCCCATGTCGTCGGGACACTCGTCCATGTCTTCCGGCATGTCCGGCATCATCGACGAGGCCGTCAGGTCGAGATCGGTTCGGCCACCGCCGGACCAATCCCCATGCTGTTCGGCTTCGTAGCCACCGACGTGGAAGTGGACGTGGTCGCCGTCATCGGCGCAGCTGTCGGGTACGTCCAGTGCGTAGGTCGACCCGGCAGAGCTTTCGATGACGGTAGCGGAGCCACACTCGGCGCCGTTCACGATGGCGGTGACCGACGTGCCAGCGGCCGCGGGTTCACCGTCGAGGGTGACGGAGCCGGCGAAGCGGTGAGGCGGGCCAGACGGCTGGGCCTCGGCCACCTCTCCACTGAAGAGGCCGGCGAGGCCAAGCAGCATGACCGCCGCGACGCCTCCACCCAGCCACTTAAGAGTCTTGGTCATTCCGTTTTGCTCCTTTGTCTGTCCGTATGGCTAAAGCCCGGACCTTCCCCGGCCCCCGGCCCCGCGCGAGGCGGGGCCAGGGGTGGGGTTGGTTTGCGGACAGGTTACTCGACGATGACCACGTAGGCCTGGCCGTTGTTGAGCGAGCCAAGGGTGTTGCCACCCGGCACGTCAGCAGCGGACGGGAAGTAGCCGTCCCACGAGCCACTGCCGGTGTTGTACGACCAGATGGCCGTCACACCGTCGGCAGCGCCAGCGGAGGGATCAGCGCCATCTTCGCCATTCCAGACGACGAGGTTCTGACCGGAGACGAGTTCGTTGTTCCACGTCGGCGCGGGGCCCTCGGGCTCCTCAGCCGGCGCCTCGCCCACAGCAACCTCAATGAGCTGCTGGGTGCGGTTGGGCAGGGTGCCCGCGCGAACCAGGAAGGAGATGGTGCCGGTGCCTGGCGGAGCCAGGAACGAGAACGATGCCTGACCGTCCGTCGTATCGTCCTGGATGTCAGTCGTGATGGTTCCGGCAAGGGCACCGCCAATAGCGATGACCTCAGCGGCCTGCTTGCCAACGCGCACGCCCTCGTCGTCGAGGACGGTCACGGTGACAGTGTGCTCGCTCAGCGCGTCAACGCGCTCGGGAGCATCGTGCTCGATGGTGGTCGGAGGACCGCCAACCGAAATCTCGACGCTCACGTCGGTCGAGCCATCGGCAGCGGGGCCGGCGATGGTGAGCGTGTGCGTGCCACGGGTGGTGTCAGCCTTGGCGCCAGCAGCCTTGCTGGAAGCGCTGACATGGATGACGCACTTACCAGCAGCGTCGGTGCCGAAAGACGCAGCCACGGCCTCGTTCACGTCTTCCGTTCCGGCGTCATCTGCAACTGCCGTCACGTCGCCACAGGCGGGAATATCGCCCAGAAGCGCGGTAAGCGTGCCCTGAGGGGCGGCGTTGTCCTTGTTGGTTACGGTTGAGACGACAACCGGAACAGCGGCCTCAGACGGTCCAACGTTTCCGCCCTGAGACTTCAAGGCGTAGTTCTGGCGCGTAACCGGGTTCCCGGCCGCGTCCGAGGACGTCACGACGATGAAGGTCGAGCCGCCGATTTCGATCGAGGACTCGTCAGCCTCAGCAGTGATGCTGGCGGCGGAGCCGTAGACGATGATCTCGATGGTGTCCTCAATGGCACCAACGGAAACTGTGACCGTCACAACGCCGGGCCTGCCGGTCGCGACCAGCGTGGCCTGGGCGTAACCATCAGCCGCCGGCAATTCGCCAGCCCCGTCAGGATCGAGGTTCGCGGTGGGCCGGGTGCAGACCTGGCCACTGGCGGTACCATCCGGACATTCAAGGGTGGCCGGACCGTCAACGTCGAACTTGACCCCACCCGGGGCAGCGACGTTGAGAGGCTTGGCCGGTTCCTGCGCATTCATCAGCCTGGCCGTCAACGTAGTCCGATCGCTACCGGTGACGTTGTCACCGATCGCTACCGTTGCCGCAATCGACGGCGCAGCAGAGCTGACGCTGACCGAGCCGGCCTGGTTCTCCTTCGAGACGGTGATGACCTTGGTTTCCGGAGCGGCCGTGCCGCCAACCTGCCCAATGTTCAGCAGGATGAAGCCCTCACCGGAGTCGCTATCAATGCTCAGGGTGACCTGGATGCTTCCGCCAATGTCCGTATTCGGGGTCGCCGGATCACTGTCGGCATCTTCCGTACCAGTGTCGCACGACGGCGTGCCGTTGGAGCAAGCGATCGACTGGGCACCGGATGCCCCGAAACCACCGCTCGCCGTGCTGCTGGAGTCGACCGACACCGAAATGAAATCGGCGCCGTCGATGATGATGTCCACCGTGTCGCCGGGAGCGGCGGTTACGCTGGTGGCCGAGGAAGTCAGGTCAACGTTGGCCGCCTCGGCGGTGTTGGTGCTGGTGAGGACGCCGCTGAAGGCGACGGCTGCCACCATTGCTACAAGCGCCAGGAGCGCGGCGGACTTCCAGCCGGCGATGGCGCTAATGAAGTTCTTCTTCAAATCTAGTACCCCTTTTCTCGTGGGTGTTGATTCGGTCTTGTCTGTGGCCCGTGCGGGCCGGTCGTGTTCCGGACTCGCCCGGATCGTGCGGGCGGTTGCGGAGGGGTGCTCCGCTTCCTCTGTGGGGCCGCCCGCTCGTTCTGCCGCCAGTGCCTGGCGCTAGGCCTCCAGGCGGGTCCGGGCCGTTCCCCTGTGCGTGGTAATCGTCAGGTGAAACCCTCGCGTCTCACGTCTCTCGCGCGGGCCCTCTAGACCGGCGCGCGCGCCTCGCTCAGCGGGGGAAAGCGGCCTCCTTTCTCCATACCAGGGAAGGTGAACAGAATCACGGGAAGCCTACCGACCGGCCAACAACCGGTCAACGGTTTTACCCCGTCATTCCCTCCAGTTCCCCACGCACGGAGCGCCTCGCTACGAGAGCGAGACAGTACGTGATAGCCCTAAGAACGCCGGGGGTGGGAAAAGGTTACCGGCGAGCGGAGCTCGCGGCTGTTGGCTGCTGGCTAATGGCTATTGGATGAGGGAGGCGGCCACCGATCACGGACCACTTGCACGCATCCGCTATCCTGCTGACTCCACCGGAGGGTTGAGGGGTGAAGACGACGATCATCGCGGCGCTTATCGCGGCCATCGCCATCGGCGGGGCACTGGGGGCGTTTGCGGCCACGCGCACAGTGGAGACGACTGCGGAGGTGGACGTGCGCGTCTGGCGGCGCGTCTCGGACGGGGAGCTGTACATCAGTGCGCGGCCGGCCGATTCCGGACCCGATGCCTGGGTCACGAGCGAGGCGCTCGACATGAGCGGGCTCAATCAGAGCGGGCGGTTCCACCTGAGCAGCCTGGTGACGGTCGAGGTGCCGGTCGAGGTGGATGTAGAGGTGGGGGAAACGGTCCCGCGGGGAGCGACTGGCCTTATCCAGGAGGAGGCGCCGGGCTTCACCCCCGTTGCGGGACCCTGCTGCGAGGTGGCGGGGATGGCCGACAACACGGCGGTTCGCGAGGCGGTGGTGGAGGAGGTGCAGGACGTGATCGACTTCGCGCTGGAGGAGTACGGGATCACGCACGTTGGCGAGATCACAATCAACATCGCCTACTCCGACAACGGCCTGCGTAACCGGTACGAGGATGCGTTCGGGGAGGATCTGGAC